>JAJYOU010000039.1 GCA_021795965.1 Chloroflexota bacterium | reverse complement strand
TCCATTTCTTTGATTTGGGTTTTTCCGGCATGGGCGCATTCGGAGCATCGATCACTTCCGGTTTTGAAAACGGGTCTGGATTTTTCTCAGCCGCGGCTGGTTTCGCTTGGCTGAAGTTTTGCAGGTCAAAATTAGCCTGTTGCACCACTGTCCGTGCGGCGTCTTGATTCAGACCGAGGGAGGAACCCACCACTTGCTCGGCTCCCTGCTCATCTCCGCTGCGCAGGTGATTTTTCACATCATCCATCATTTCAGCGCTGTTATGATACTTGGTTGGTTCTTCCGCAGCCGAATTTAGATTTGGATTTGGCAGGGGAACAGCGTTTCCGCAGGCATCACAATGGTTGGCGTTCTCGGCAAGCGGGGCACCACAAAATGGACATTCTCTGGTATCAGCCATGGTTCACCTATCCTCTTTGAACATATGAAGTAAATTTATAAATATTATACGTCACCAGCTTTCAAACGTTGCACAATACCAAATTTCCAGTTTTAAGCAGGAACCGCTGAAAATCGATCTTCCAGGTCTCACTGATTTTTTTGCAGTTTACCTGGCATGCATTCCAAAGAAAAAGTGCTGTCCGGCTTGCCAGGCAGCACTTTTAGCTCTAAATTTCGCCGCCTTCTTGAGTTTGCTCATCGCTGCGTAAATGCGGGAAGAGCAGCACCTCGCGGATGGAATGTTTGTCGGTCAAAAGCATCGTCAGCCGGTCCACGCCCATCCCAAAACCGCCGTTCGGCGGCATGCCGTAGTACATGGCGCGCAGATAATCCTCATCCAAAAGGTTGTGTTCTTCTTCATCCGCCGTGTAATCTCGTCCCATTTGCAGGAAGCGCTCTTCCTGGTCAAGCGGGTCATTTAATTCGGTGAAGGCGTTGCAAAGTTCAAAACCTGCCACGTAGCCTTCGAAGCGTTCAACCGTTAATGGGTCTCCCGGGATCGATTTCGCCAGGGGTGATATGTCGCGCGGGTAGTTATACAGGAAAGTAGGCTGGATCAGGGTTGGTTCAAGGTACTCGCCCACCAGGTAATCGATCAATTTCCCGCGCGTGGTATTCACCGGGGGGTTGTAACCCTTCGCCAGGATGGCTTTCGCCAAGCTTTCAGCATCCGGTGCTGCAGAAATATCGATGCCGGTCACATCCAGGATGCCCTGGCGCATTTCCAGGCGTCTCCAGGGCGGGGTGAAATCAATCTCCTGTCCCTGGTACATGACGCGGGTTGTCCCGTTGACTTCCTGGCAGGCGAAGGCAACCATCTCTTCGGTCAGCTCCATCACCTTCAGATAATCAGCGTAAGCCGCGTAAAATTCGAGCTGGGTAAACTCGGGGTTATGTTTGTACGAAACACCTTCATTGCGGAAGTCGCGCCCAATCTCATACACTCTTTCAAGATTCCCCACCAGCAGTCTTTTGAGATAAAGCTCAAAAGAAATGCGCAGGTAGAGCTGCTGTTTTAACTGGTTGTGATAGGTGGTGAAAGGCTTCGCATTTGCCCCGCCGTAAATTGGCTGCAGGATCGGGGTTTCCACTTCCAAAAAATCATGATCATCCAGGAAGCGTCTCAGCGATGAAACAATTTTGGCTCGTTTTCGGAAAGTTTCCCTCACGGCAGGGTTGACTGCCAGGTCAGCATAGCGCTGGCGGGCGCGCAGTTCCTGTCCTTCCAGGGCTGCATGTCGCACGACCGTTCCATCGGCGAGGGTTTCATCCTTGCTTGCCGGCAGGGGCGACACGGCTTTTGCCAGCAGGGTGTAATCATGCACATGTAGTGTGATTTCGCCGGTGCGGGTGCGCATCATCACTCCTTCCGCCTGGATAAAATCGCCGATATCCAGCAGCCTGTCGAAAATCGAAAGGCGTTCCTGCCCGATTTCGTTCACCCGCAGGAAGAGTTGAATTTTCCCGCTGCCATCCTCGATGTGGGCGAAAGTCAATTTCCCCATCGAGCGCGTGGCGCGGATCCGTCCTGCCAGGGTGGCATTCACCACCGCCGGGTTGCCTTCGCTCGCATTTTTTTCAGCGGCTTCAAATTCGGCGATTGCCTGGGCAGCAGTGTGTGTCCTTTTGGCGCGGGTTGGATACGGTTCAATGCCTGCATCCCGCAGTTCTGAGATTTTTTCCAACCGGATTTTTTCGAGAGAATTAAATTCCGTCATAAATCATGCCTTTCAAAATAAAATAAAAAGCCCCGCGGCAAAGCACCCTGTCTGGCAGAGTGCGCGCGGGGCTTTAGAATGACTACCCCGGTCTTTCAGGTGGTCTTGATAATTTTTACTTTGAACGCGCCGCCAGGTGCGTCAACCAGGACCACATCCCCGGGATGGTGGTTGATTAATGCCCTGCCCAGCGGCGACTCGTTGGATATTTTACCCGAGCGTGGATCTGCCTCGGCAGCTCCAACAATCGTGTATTCCTCGGGGTTGCCATCCAGTTCCTCAATCACAACCGTGTCACCCACGGTCACCAGGGTTGGATCACGATGTGCCAAACCTTCATCGATGATATGCGCAGCAGCCAGAAGAATTTCCAGCTCCTGGATGCGGCCTTCAACAAAAGCCTGCTCATTTTTCGCCGCCTCATATTCGGCATTTTCGATCAATTCCCCACCTTCCATCGCTTCGTGCAGACGATCTGCAACTTCCTGTCTTTTGCCGGTGCGCAGAAATTCAAGTTCGTCCTGAAGTTTTTGGAAGCCTTCTTTGGTCAAATAAGTAGCAGCCATAAATGATTACCCTATATAGAATTTGTTGCATCCCTTTTTGGGGGATGCAACGATTGTTGAAAACCAGTCGGTTTTGATACCTTAATATAACATGATTTATTCATGAAATCAAGAATAAATTGGAATGTTAATAAACTTGTTCAGACCAGTTGCCGGCCAATCCTGCTTTTCAATTCATTCTGCGAATCAACCTGTTTTCCGCAGTGCTACTTCGCCAAAAGATTGCCATCATTCCAGGTCGGCTGGATCATTCCCGAGGATTTGTTTTGCCAGTGCTTGCAGTCGCTCGCTTTCAGTCGGTTCAACGTGCATCGCCTGCCAGTATTTTTCCAACAGGTCGAGCGGACTCATGCTGGTCAGGGCTTGTCCCTCCGCAAGCCTGACCCGGGTTTCAATCTGGGGTCGCTTGATCAGGTGGAACTCAAAGGCTGCCGAGGCATATTCCCTGATTTCATTTTCATTAATCGATTTTTCAAAATCCCGCGGATAATCGATCAGCAGCTTGATGATGGCATCTTTCATTTTCTCCGGTGCCGGCAGGGCGTTTTTGATGCGCTCGGTCGCATTTTCAGCTGCTTCGAGCTGGAAATAGATTTCAATAAAGGGTCGGATTTGCTCCAGTTCGCGCCAATGCACTTCGGTTTTTCCCTTATCAACTTCCGCGATGACAAAATATTTCCTGTCCCGGGCTTCCCCAAAGTCCACCCGCTCAATCGAGCCGGGGTAAATCACTGGAGGATGGCGATATGCCGTTTCATCCCTCGGGTCCGGCCCAGGTCCGTTCAGGTTCTGCGGTTTGTGGATATGTCCGAGCGCCACGTAATCCAGGTTTGCATCTTTCACCAGTGATCCTGGCAGGATTAGGTCGTTTCCGAGCATCACGCTCCGTTCGCCTCCAAAAACCGCTCCCTGCACCGATCCGTGAGCGGTCAAAATGACCGGCAGGCTGGAGTCAATCTGGGTTAGAAAATCCTTAAAGATGGAAATTACCCGGTCTTCAATCTCAACAAAAACTTCCTGCTGGTCCAAAAGGTCTTTCCTGGCTGCCATCATACCCGACCGGGATATCCATGGCAGCCCGATGATCTGCACCGGCAGCCCCAGCTCAGCGGCGGAAAGAAACTGCGGCTCAGAAATGACCCTTAAATAGGGCACCTGCAGGGTGTCAAATTCCTGCAGGGCATTGGCGCGACCGAAGGTCGGAGAAGTGTCGTGGTTGCCGATCAGGATGATGGTCGGAATTTT
>JAJYOU010000027.1 GCA_021795965.1 Chloroflexota bacterium | reverse complement strand
GCTATTTGGTTCATCACATACGGCTTGAACACGGGGGCGGATGGTTTTCGTTTTGTCATGCCCCTATTGAATCACTCCCCTTTTAAATTGTAAAGGGACTGCCCAGACTTTTTGGACAGCCCCTTTTAATTCGATTACAAGTATTAAATTTCCTGCCCTTTAAATTGACTGATGTAGAGGTGGTAATAAAAACCTTCCTGATTGATCAAATCCTGGTGTTTCCCTCTCTCCACAATTTGCCCGTCATTAATGACAAGAACCAAATCTGCATCACGAATGGTACTTAGACGATGAGCGATCACGAAACTGGTGCACCCTTCCATTAATCGCAGCAGGGATTTCTGAATCCTGGCTTCTGTACGGGTATCCACGCTGCTGGTCGCTTCATCCAAAATCAAGATGGCGGGATCAGCAAGAATGGCACGGGTGATGGAGAGAAGCTGACGTTGACCCTGGCTGAGGTTATTTGCGCGTTCGGACAAGTGAGTTTGGTATCCCTCGGGTAGCTGGCGAATAAAATGATCGGCATCCGCCATTTTTGCGGCTTGAATACATTCATCATCACTGGCGTTTAATCGTCCGTACCGAATATTCTCCATCACGGTTCCGGAAAATAGAAAGGTATCCTGCAGGACCAGACCAATTTGCTTTCGAAGGTCAGCCTTTTTAAAATCGCGAATATCGATTCCATCGATAAATATGTTACCGCTATTCACTTCATAAAATCTCGTCAGAAGATTGATAATGGTTGTTTTTCCTGCCCCGGTGGGTCCGACCAAGGCGATGGTTTGACCCGCTTGAGCTTCAAAAGTCAAATCTTTTATGATCAAATTATCGCGTTGATAACCAAACTGAACATGGTCAAACCTGACATTTCCTTTAATTTCCAAGCTTTTAAGCAGGGAACCGTCGTCAACTTCAGGCGGGATATCTATTATTTCAAAAACTCTTTCTGAGCCAGCCAAGGCTGCTTGAATGGAGTTATACATATTCGCCAACTGTCGCAGTGGTTGGACAAAATTCTGTCCATAGGTGATGAATGTGGCAATAATCCCCACGCTGACCAACCCTTTGAGAGCCAACCAACCGCCCAGCCCAGCTAAAACGATGACAAAAAAATTTCCGAGAACATTGGTTAAAGGCATCAACAAGAGTGCGTAACTATTGGCGAATATTCCAGCACGGTAGACCGCATCATTATATTTTCTAAAATCATTCACTGCAGAATCGCTGCGCCGGAAGGCTTTTACGACCTTTTCCCCGCTTATCGACTCTTCCATCACACCATTTAGCAACCCAAGCTGTTTTTGCAGATCCCGAAACCCGCGCCGGGTGTACTTGGCAACAAATTCAGTGAATCCAAACATGATTGGAACGACCAGGACGGAAGCCAAGGCAAGCCATTTATCCAGGACGAACATTGCGATAATTATGCCCACCAGTGAGAGTACGCTTGCCAAAAGCGAAGTGACATTTTGCGAAACAGCCTGGTTGATCGCATCGATATCATTCGTCAAACGGCTCATCAATTCTCCAGCAGGATTTTGGTCGAAGAATCCTATGGAAAGCTTCTGGATATGAGTGAAAAGATCATTTCGAAGATTTTTTAAAGCTCTTTGTGAAACGATAGACATGATCCAGGCAGAAACAGCCTGGAATATGTTATTAAATAAATATATGACCAGCATCCAAAGGGATATGATCCCCAATCCGGGAATATCTTTTTTGGAAATAAATTGATCAATGGCTCTACCCATCAGGTAAGGCCCGATTAAGCCCAAAACAGTATATGCAACAACGAGCAACAATACGACCAGCATTGTTCCCACGTAAGGTTTAAGGTACGGCACCAACCTGGCAAGGGCATTTTTAGGATTTTTGGCTTTTTCAATTTTTCCGGGGTCCGCCATTCGACGCTGCATTCCGGGACGGAATCCTGCTGAACTGGAAAGAGTTGTCATTTGAGACTCTCCGTTTCAGTCAGATGCAGGGTTTTTGAAAATTGAAGACCATTGCCCAATTGAGATTCGTAGATTTCGCGATAGATTTGACTGGATTTCAAAAGATCACTATGTGTTCCCTCGGCAACCACATGCCCGTTATCAATAACGATGATCTTATCTGCCTTCAAAACTGTGCTGATTCGTTGAGCCACGATCAGGAAGGTTTGCCGGTTTGAGCCAGACGCAAGTGCATCCTGAATTTTCGTTTCAGTCTCAACATCCACAGAACTGGTACTATCGTCCAAAATAAGAATCTGAGGTTGAGTCAGCAACGCGCGTGCAATCGCTATTCTTTGCTTTTGACCCCCAGACAAATTGGCTCCTCGTTCTTCGACATGGGTTGCGTAACCTTTCGACAAATTCTCGATGAAACCATCAGCCTGGGCGATGCGAGAAATTGCCAGAATCTGTTCTTCTTCAGCAGAGGGGTTACCATAGCTTATATTATCTTCCACGGTTCCAGAAAAAAGCACACTTTCCTGAGGTACGATACCAATATGCTTTAATAAGGAATCCTGTTTAATTCGCCTGATATCCACCCCATCCAGTAAAATCCGGCCGCTAATGACGTCATAAAAACGGGGAATCAAGTTAACCAATGTAGACTTGCCCGCACCTGTGGCGCCTAAAATTGCAACGGTTTTCCCGGGTTCAATCGTGAAAGACACGTTCTCAAAGACCGGGTCTGTTTCATGTTTTCCATAATAGAAACTGACATTTTCAAAAGTTATTTTTCCGGGGATCTTTTCAGGGAGTTCGATTGCCTGGGGGTCATCCTGCACGTCTGGAACAGTATCCAGTATCTCGTTAACACGATGGGCGGAAGCCATCCCGCTTGCCCATGTATTAGAAAGCATGGTCATCATGGTTAAAGGACCCATAGTTGTCATCAGGTAATTGGTAAAAGCGACAATCTGACCAATGGTCAATTTCGCATTGATGGATTGAATCCCCCCAGCCCATATGACGATGACCATGCCAATGTTAATGCATTGGGTCAGAATCGGTCCCATCGAGGACATAATCTGCATGACCCGAATCGAATGGTCAGTAAACGCTTCATTAGCTACATCAAACCTTTTCTGTTCGTAATCAGGACGTACAAAAGACTTAACCAAGCGGGCGCCGGCAATATTTTCCTGTAAAACAGTATTCAGCGAATCCAGTTTTTGTTGGACTGATCGGAACCAAGGCTCCATTTTTATAACAAAAACATAAATAATTATTGATGTCACGAAAAGAAGAGGTAACATCGTTAATGCAAGATTCCGGTCGGTATTGATCATCAGAATCATACTGCCAATGATCAAAAGGGGAGCTCGGGTACCGATTCTAAGCGAAATTTGGGCGATTCTTTGTACTGCGACAGTATCGCTGGTTAAACGAACCATCAACTGACCGGTCTGCTGCGCATCAAGGTTTGAATAAGAAAAACTTTGGATCTTGGTAAACAATGCATCCCGCAGATCTCTGGCGATGCTTTCTCCAACCTGAACAGAAAGGTTGCTATTCGCAATCGCCACGACGGTGCTCAGAATTGAAATTGAAACCATGATTATTGAAGTCTGGATCACCAGCTGCTGATTATGCTGATTAATCCCTTGGTCGATTATTCTCTGGATCAATCGAGGAATCGATAAATCCATAAAAACCAGTGAAGTTAACAATATCAGTGCCACAACTGCTCGTCTCCAATAGGGACGAATGAAGGGCAATAGTTTCTGAATATCCTGCATGAATATATTTCCTATTTAAACGTTAGATGGAACGAATTTTTGGAGTTCTGGAGATGATGATTGCTGAAAACAAAAGCAGGAGCAGTCCGAAAACCATGATCGCGAACCGAAGGTTGATGTTTTGCCCAAGGAATCCAATTGCAAGATTCCCAAAAGGTGCAAACCCGAAAAAGGTGATTGAATAAAGCGCCATGACCTGACCACGATATTTATCTTCCACTCGGAGCTGAAGCAGGGTATTGATGGTGGTGAATTGAATAATAAAACAAAGACCGAGACCAACTGCGAGGATGAGAGTGACTGGGAATGAGGTCATGAAACCAAATATCAACATTAATATCGCAAAAGAAAAATTTGCGATGATTAACCATTTTCCTCGATTTCTACTGCCAAAACCGCGTGCGACCAAGTAAGCTCCTGCGACTGCACCAAGTCCGGTCAACGCATTTAACCAACCATATGCCATCGAACCCATTCCAAGGTTTTTCTCCACAAATGCGGGCAAAATGGTTGTGTAAGACATCCCAAAAACACTAAAAACCAATGCAATCAGGATGAGTGCAAACATTTCATGGTCATGAACAGTGTATCGAATTCCATCAACCAATTGTTCAAAGTGTGAACCAGAATAAGTGTGGCGAGGGAGGTTAGGTAATTTCATCAACAAAAGACCGATGATCACAGCAATAAACGAGATTCCATTGATCGTGAAACACCAGGCGGCTCCAAATATGACCAACAAAAGACCGCCAATGGCGGGACCAATCACTCTCGAACTATTGAACATAATTGAATTTAAAGCAATCGCGTTCGGCAAATCCTCTTTTCCCACCATTTCAGGAACGAAGGACTGGCGGGCAGGAGCGTCAAACGCGTTCACCAGACCCATGAAAGAAGCCAGCACGATGATGTGCCATTCCTTGACAATATTTGAAAAGGATAAATAAGCCAGGATAAATGCGAGCAGCATGGCACCTGTCTGGGTCATGATCAACAATTTCTGGCGGGAAAATCGGTCCACAACCACCCCAGCAAACGGGGAAACGACCAGCATGGGTAATGCACCAGCAAACGCCACCCATCCCAAGGTTATTTCTGAATGCCCGATTTGATATACCAACCAGCTTTGAGCAATAATCTGCATCCAGGTTCCGATGTTAGAAATTAATTGTCCACCAAAATACAATTGAAAATTTCGATGACGCATAGCGGAAAACGCCCTTGAGGTTTCCGGAGGATTAAAATTCGCTGGAACCATGGGTTGTTCTGACAAGATGGGTTCTTCCATAAATAAGTTTCCTATGTTTAAAGCTAGTTTTGGATTTTGAAATTAATTACAAATAAAGATTTGATTTAATAAACTTAGGGATTTCAAGATTAGTTCCAAATCATTCTCGGACATGGTGCTTAATTTCTCCTCGAATTTTTTTTGAGATTCCGCTCGGGATTTATTCACGATGGATTCTCCCAAAGGTGAAACAAGCAAGGTGACAAAACGCCTGTCCAAAGAAGATACTTTTCGAATGATCAATGCCTGCCTCACCAAACCATCCACCAATTTTGATGTTGTTGGAAGAGTAAGTCCCAAAAACTCAGCAACAGAAGAGAGGGAAGTTTCAGGATTTTTCTGGACATATCTCAAGGTTCGAAACTGAGGGATGGTTAATTCAGAACTGTGTCCGGTCCGCATTTCAACGCGAAAAGCCTGCACAATTTTTGGCGAGGTCTCAATCAGCTCACGTGCGCAATTACTCAGCATTTCCGACATAATAATTAGCCTTTCTAACTATTTCATTTTGAAATTATAATTAATTTATCGAGAAATGCAATGGTTTTACCTTATTTTTTGATTAGAAATGGAAAGTTCATCCCCGTGGTTCCGCCCAAATTACAAATTATTCGATCAATCTTGCCTCAAGCCAATTCAATTTCTTCACGGGTCCCGCTGAAATTCCAAGCACAGGAAAAAGAGCCTCAAAATCCCGGGTAGATGCCGTTGTAAAGTATTCTGTGGAGCCCAAACCTGAGGATTTTTTACAATTTGCCTGTTGGAGTGGATCAGACAGCAAACGACCGACCTGCCTGGCAACTGCAGGAGCCGGGTCAATCACATGAACTTCGGGACCTACGATTTTCTGGATCAGTGGAATTACAAAAGGATAATGAGTGCAACCCAGCACAACGGTATCAATTCCTTTGTTCATCATCGGTACGAGTGCCAATCTCAAAATATTTTTTGTTTCAGGTGTATTTAACCAGCCTTTTTCAATTTGCTCAACCAACCCTGGACAAACATCCTGCAATATAGTGACATCCTTTGCAAATCTTTCAATAACCGACGCATACAAGGCGCCTTGAAAAGTTGCAGGTGTTGCCAGAACGCCAACAATCCGGCTGATTGTATTTTCAACCGCAGGTTTTACCGCCGGCTCCATCCCAACAAAAGGAATCCAGGGGAATTTCGATCTCAGAAATTTTAACGACGCAGCAGAAGCTGTATTGCATGCAACCAGGATCAGCCTGGCTTTTTTTTCCACCAAAAAATTAGTTATTCCGAGCGAAAATTTTTGTATTTCTGCCATCGATCGAGCTCCATATGGAACATGAGCCTGATCTCCAACATAGATAATTGGTTCATCCGGTAAAAGTTGCCTGACTGCCTTTAAAACAGATAAACCCCCAATTCCTGAATCAAAAATTCCAATTGGGGAGTTTTTTTTATTTTCCATTCTTTTTGGCAGAATTAACAAATGCCGAAAACAACTTTCGAATAGATTCCTGGTCTCTCAACCATTCAGGGTGCCACTGAACTCCCATTCCAAAGGGATGATCTTTTAATTCCACAGCCTCAATCAAACCATCGGAGGAATACCCAACAGCGTCCAGACCTTTTGCGAGGTTCTTAATCCCCTGATGATGGAAACTATTGACATCCAATTGAGTGACACCCATGATGGAACTTAATCGGCTTAACGAATCCAACTCAACCTTATGTAAAGTCTTCCTCCGGGCTGTTTCGCCGTAATGATCCTGATAATTATGTTCGAGGGCATTATTTAATTGATCGGGGATGTGGGTATATAAAGTGCCGCCCATGGCGACATTGATCACCTGGATTCCACGGCATATTCCCAAAAAGGGTTTGTTTTTTTGAAGGCATAATTTCAACAATTCAATTTCGATTGCATCCCGGAAAGGATTTGCCTTTGAAATGGATGGGTTATTTTGCCCATCAAAATATTTGATGTCAATATCTCCACCACCCGAGAATAGAATTCCATCCAGAGAGTTAAAAAGAGCTTCCCATTTCTCTGCAGAAATATGAGAAGGGATCAGGATTGGAATTCCATCTGCTTCAAGGATCGAATCGACATAAGCTTCAGGGAGTGTAATTGTTGGATAGGTTTTGGGTTCTGTAGAGGTTGTGATGCCAATCAATGGTGATGACATTTCGAATCCTTTAATGTTTTATACAATTCACCGCAGTATCCACCGGTTAAAACAATTGAGCGCATTGCTGCGCTCATCATAAGGGTGTATCTTAGTCGAATTTTTGCTTGAGGCGGGTAGCTTTTCCAGTTCGGCCACGCAGGAAATATAACTGTGCGCGGCGAGTCTCGGAATGGCGTTCGACCACCACTTTGTCAATGCGTGGGGAGCGTAACATGAATGTTCGTTCCACACCGATGCCATTCGAAGCGATTCGACGAACGGTAAAGGTAGCAGCGACACCACCATGGCGGATGCGGATAATGGTACCTTTGAATTCCTGGATACGCTCGCGTTCACCTTCTTTGATTCGCACGTGAACGGATACGGCATCTCCGGAACGCAGTTCGGGAATATTTGGATTTGAGACAGCCTCAATGGACTTCAATAAGTCGGTCATTTCTTTAATTTCCTTACCAGAATGAAATACTGCTTCGCAGCAGATGGATAGACGCGAGGCAGTATTATATCATAATTACAAGGAATGATAGGCAGATTATTGATAAATTATTTAAAATAAGCGTCCTTGACCAAGCTTCGGAACATGCTAAAATCAGGTCATCTTCTGACCAATTTTACCCCATAGGCATTGAATTTGAATAAATTTATCGGAAAAACGTTTTTGATACTGGGTTTATTATTCGAGGCTATTGGTTTGTTTTTAATTCTACCGGTAAACCTTGAATTTCTTCTTCATTTTTTTTCAAAAATTCTTGGTCGTCCATCGAATCTTACCTGGTCAATTTATTTCCAAACCCTGGGTCAAATTTTTATAATCTGTGGTCTATTTATTTTCTTAATTGAAGTTTTGATCCATTATCAGAAGCAATTGAAGAACTATCTTTTGGTTGCGGGCGGGTGGGGAGAGAATCTAAGCGCAAAATACTTTAATAGTGAAATAACACAGGATTCCGGGGATTCACTGGATTTTAATAGGATTGACTGGTTCGCGATTCTTTTTTTTGTAATCACCGCATTATTCTTTCAACTTCAAAATATCAGCAACGGTTTTCCTGGTGTAATCCTGGGGGGGGATGCAGCCAATATTGCCAGTTTTGCAGCAGCCAGAGCTTACCCAGATTTATTCCTGAAGGATGCAATATTAGGAAATTTAAATAATATCGGTTTATACACGACCATCCATCTCCCGCTTACCATTTTTCTTGAAAAATTGTTGGGTAATTTTGGTCTTGCTTACAGTGTTTTGCTTTTCCCACATGTCTTTCTTCAGTTCTTTGCTTATTATTTACTGGGAAGGGTGCTTTTCCATAACCGGTATTGGGCAATCTTATTCTCATTATCAATTGCATCCCAAATCAGCCTGGCTGGAGGTGAGATGTGGGGGGCAGTCACTGATGCCATGCCACGCTTTACCTACCAGGTTTTATTACCTTTTCTTTTAATCCTGATATTGACCAAATGGCGGACAAAACCATCCCGTTGGAGCTGGGTAATGGTGATCGTAGGACTGGGAGCATTCATTCATCCTGTCAGCACACCCGCCTGGGCATTTGCTCTCTGGATTGGATTTTGGCCGATCATGCCGGCTGACTATTCAATGCCCCAAAAAGTGAAAGAACTTTTCAAACTGGGGATGGTACTAGCTGCAGCATTGCTGCCTTACGTCATCATTTATTTTTCCTTCCACAAAAGCGGGGGGAATAACAAGGATTATGACCTTGTTTATTCCATTTTGACTCATTTTTTCCCATCCAATTTACTTAACATCCCAGCCGCCGTTGGTGAATTAATTAAGTCTACCAGCCAATTTGGGCTTTTATGGTTTGGCTTAATCGGCTTCTTTTTGACAATTTTCCTTTTTCGCGATCATTGGAGCCGGGTCAAACAGATGTTAACCTGGATGCTCGGAATTATCATCATTTCCATCTTGATCCCTCTGGTTGAACAATTTATTGAAAGGTCTTTAAGGATCATCCCGCTGCAAACTGAATTAATGAGAGGGATGAGATATCTGGTCCCATTTCTTTTTATCTTCTGGTTCTACCCGCTTGCAGAAATTTCCAGAAGATCAAGCCGAAGGTGGATGAAAACCGCTATCGTTTTAATCGGAACTGGTATGACAGCTGCCTGGTTAATTTTCAATCCTCCGCTGCCGTTCATAAATAACCAAAAAGTATTAAATTGTTTTGAGCAGGCTAAAATTATCTGTCCGACCGACCAGTATTACGCCAACGCTTTAACTTACATAAAAAATAAGACTCCTGAACAATCGAAATTTGTCGTATTTCTGACGAACCGCTGGAGCGGAATCGAGGTCCGTTATTTGGGGTTAAGACCCATGGTTTACGCATATAAGGATCGGGGACAATTAGCGTTTACCAATTTTGATGCTCTCAAAACATGGTATTACTTCGAACAACGGGAAAGTGCAATTTTTAGCCGGAATGCATCTCCAACGATCGATATTAAGAGAAAAAAAATGATTGATTTTGCAAAGGATGCGCAAGCCAACTACCTTTTGACCAATTTTCCGTTCCCCAAAGAAGTTGAAAAGGATTTAAAAATTCATGTCATTTATCGAAACAAATCATACTCGATCATCCAAATATATAAATTTAAATGAAAAGGGACAATCTGATATACAGAAGGTCCCAAATCCTATTTCTCCCGCTCGATATTGAGTTAATTATTTCGTAACTGCTGGCAGCGCCCGAGGTTCGAGCATACCCCAGCGTGATGCACCGAGATATAGAATATCAAGGATCAAATCTTCGTAGGAAATTCCATCCGCAGTTGCTTCGAGACAGAGATCACTGAAACCCTTGGTCAGACCTGGCAGGGTATTAATTTCAATCAAAAATGGTTCGCCCTCAGAATTCAACCGGATATCCGTCCTGGATACATCGATTGCCTTGATTGCCATGTGGGCTTTTACACCGAGGTTTTTTAATTTTCTGGCTAAATCAGCGTCGACATTTGCCGGGCATTGATATCCAGGTGCGCCTTCAGAACCAATATCAATCGATTTTGCAGCCTGGCTGTAAACTCCAGGTGTTACAGATTGGCTACTGTCTAATTCCAGGACTGGAAAAACATGATAACCATGTTTTTCGGTATACCATTCGGGATGGCGGGAATATTTTTTTGAATCCCATCTTCCCAGCAACCCCACTGTAAATTCGCGTCCCGATAGAAAAGTTTCGACGAGGGCGGGTTGTTTGTACACTTTCAAAATATAATCCACCCGTTCCCTGAGATCCGCTTCGGAGTTAACAATTGCCTTTAAATCCACACCCATCCCTGTTCCTTCCCGAGAGGGTTTTACAAAGAGCGGAAATCTCAATTCAGGCCGGAGAGATTCATCACCAATAATAAATTCCTGAAAAGGGGCAACTGGAAGACCTCGATCTCGCCAAATACGTTTTGTGAGTGTTTTATTCAATGAAATGGCATTCGACAGGACTCGAGAGCCGGTGTAAGGGATTTGAAGCATTTCCAATAAAGCAGGCACCTGCGCCTCGCGTGCATCCCCGCCCAAACCTTCGGATATGTTAAAACAAATGTCAGGATTTATTTCTTTTAATGCAAATGGCAAAGAACGATCTGCCGGAATGAAAACAGTTTTATGACCATCTGTTTCAATTGCTGCCTGAATCGCCTGGATTGTTTCAATGTGATCAAAATCTGCCAGGGCATCTGCTGGAACATCAGAAGGTAAGGCAATTCCTCCATCTTTGATGTTGGCTAAAACAGCAACCAACCACTTCTTTGGAGGCTTTTCATTACCAGGGGGTTCATCGATTTCCTTATTAGTATTTGAAAGCATTGGCTGCTCCTCAGTGTTTTTTGAAAGTGAAGTATATAACAATACATTATAATGACAAGAGGTCAATTACGTTGATAAATGTCCGTGATATTTGTAACTAGACATTTGAAAACCTTTCTAGTATCATATGGCAGTTCTGGAACCTGCCAGAATTATATTTTAATTTAATGTTTGTAAATTTTGGCGCAGCGATTAAAATTGTTTCGCATTTTAAATTGTGTCTAGAAACAACCAGAATTGGTTGATCATTTTCTAAGAAAAAATCTTTAAAGCACGACAAACTGGCGTGGAGGCGAAATGACAGACCTGATAAATCAAATCACCAGCGATTTTCAAAAACAAATCGAGGACTTTGAGCCCGTTGTTGGTATCAGCGACATCGGGACAGTCATCGAGGCGGGTGATGGAATTGCCCGGGTACAAGGCTTGGCCAATATCAAATCTCAAGAACTGGTTCAGTTCGCAAACGGGGTGATTGGCATTGCTTTCAACCTGGAACAAAATAGTGTTGGCATTATTATCATGGGAGAATATTCCGAAATTTCGGAAGGTATGACTGTCAGAGGAACCGGGCGTATTGCCTCAGTTCCAGTTGGTGATGGTTTAATCGGCAGGGTGGTCAACGCCCTTGGAGAACCGATTGACGGGAAAGGACCGATCCAATTCAGGACTTATCGTCCCATCGAAAGAATCGCTCCTGGAGTTGTTGGACGTCAGGATGTGGATACTCCAGTGCAAACTGGTATCAAAGCGATTGATGCCATGATACCGGTCGGACGTGGTCAACGCGAATTATTAATTGGTGACCGCCAAACCGGAAAAACTGCCATTGCGATTGATACCATCCTCAACCAAAAAGGCAAAGACCTGATCTGTATTTATGTCGCCATTGGACAGAAAAAATCAGCTGTCGCGCGCACTGTTGCTTTACTTGAAAAACACGGCGCGATGGAACATACAATCGTGGTGGTGGCAGCGGCAGATGAATCGGCTGCACTTCAATACATTGCCCCATATTCTGGCTGTTCGATCGGTGAAGAATTCATGGAAACCGGGCGAGATGCACTGGTCGTATATGATGATCTTTCCAAGCATGCCTGGGCATACCGTCAAGTGTCCCTTTTGCTGAGACGCCCACCCGGACGCGAAGCCTATCCAGGGGATTTATTCTATCTCCACTCCCGCCTGCTGGAACGGGCATCACGCATGTCCGTAAATTATACAGTCGTCAAAAGCGATTTCGAATCGCCAACAGCCCGCCCGGAAGACTCCGTAGACGGCAAAATCTTCGGCGGACCCATGGCAAAACACGATGCTGATGGAGCTGTAAAAGAAAAAGGTGCCGGTTTTAAAGTCTGCAAGGTGGCAGGCAGCGGCGGTTCTTTAACCGCTTTACCGATCATCGAGACCTTGCTGGGCGATGTTTCTGCTTATGTTCCAACCAACGTTATTTCGATCACCGATGGGCAAATCTATCTCGAATCCAACCTATTCAACGCGGGTATTCGCCCGGCAGTAAACGTTGGAATTTCCGTATCGCGCGTGGGTGGTGCTGCGCAGACCAAAGCGATGCGCCAGGTGGCAGGACGTCTTAAGCTGGACATGGCATCCTACCGAGAATTAGCAGCATTTGCACAATTCGGGTCAGATCTTGACAAAGCCACTCAGAACCAACTGAACCGTGGCCGGCGGATGCAGGAAATTTTGAAACAGGCACAATACGAACCAGTATCGCTGGCTCACCAGGTGATCACTATTTTTGCTGGCACCAACGGCTATGCGGACGAAGTTGCAATTGAAAAAATGCATAATTGGGAAGAAGCCCTGGTGAAATTTATGGATCAATCCCACCCAGAGATCGCAAAAGATATTCTCGAAAAGAAGATGATTTCACCGGACACGGAAAAGCTTTTACGAGAAGCCCTTAGCACTTTCAAAGACACCTGGCAAGCCTAAGATAACAAATTATGCGATGCGCTTGATCTCTTAATCGCATAATTTGTAACCGGAGACAAACATGGCCTCTGCACGTGAAATGCGGCTCCGAATTCGGAGCGTCAAAAATATTTCTCAAGTTACTCGCGCCCTACAGGCTGTCAGCGCCAGCAAGGTTCGCAAGGCGATTGCGGCATTAATGGGCACCCGCCCATATGCCACAAAAGCCTGGCAAGTGCTAACCCATGTGGCTGGTCAGCCAGGGCGTGATACGCTACACCCATTACTCACTGCCCGCGCAACAGTCAGGAAAACCCTGGTCGTTGCCATCAGCGGCGATCGTGGCTTAGCTGGTGCATATAACTCCAACCTGATACGCTTCGTTTTGAAAAAATTTGGCAATTACAGCAACCCGGTAAACTACATTGCGGTTGGACGTAAAGGAAGAGATTTACTTATTCGCCGTCACAACAACGTGATCGCAGATTTCAGCAACTTGCCACCTGCCCCAACCTTTGCGGATGTTTCGGCAATCGGCAGATTGGCTGTGGATGAATTCCTGAGCGGAAATGCTGACGAAGTTTTCCTGGTGTACACCGATTTCGTCAATATGGTTCGACAGGACTCAACCGTCAAAAAGCTGTTACCGCTTGAAGTGGATACAACCACTGAACGAGTTGAAAATTATGAAAACTCTCATCGAATACCGGCTGCCTACCAATATGAACCTGCAGAAGGTGAAATTTTGGATGAAATTATTCCACGATTCACTGCTTTGCAGGTTTACCAGGCAATATTAGAATCACTGGCATCTGAACATGCAGCACGCATGGTTTCCATGAGAAATGCAACTGATAATGCAAATGAATTGATCTCATCTTTGCAATTGCAATATAACAAAGTGAGGCAACAAACCATCACGAGCGATATGCTCGACATCGCGGGCGGCGCAGAAGCGCTCGCTCAAGCTAATATTCATTCTGGAGGCGAAAATGGCTAATTCAACTGGCCGTGTTGTACAAATTTTAGGTGGTGTGGTGGACGTTGCCTTCCCAGCCGGTGAACTACCAGAAATTTATGAAGCGATCGAAGTTGAACGCGAAGGTAAAGAACCCATGGTTTTGGAAGTTCAAAAACACCTGGGAAATAACTGGGTGAGAACCGTCGCGATGGACACGACTGACGGCATGATGCGCGGAGCCGTTGCCAAAGCGACCGGTAACCCAATCCTGGTGCCGGTTGGTTTATCCACCCTCGGCCGGATTTTCAATGTTCTTGGAAAACCGATTGATGAAAAAGGTGATGTGCAAGCAGAAGCTCATTATCCAATTCACCGCCTTGCGCCTTCTTTTGCCGAGCAATCCACCAGCGTTCAAATTTTTGAAACCGGCATCAAGGTAATCGATCTAATCGCTCCATTCACCAAAGGCGGCAAGACAGGCATTTTTGGTGGTGCTGGAGTTGGAAAAACCGTTGTCATCACTGAATTGATTTCATCCATTGCCCGGGTTCATAAAGGAAATTCTGTTTTTGCGGGTGTAGGTGAAAGAACCCGCGAAGGTACTTCGTTGTTTCGCGAAATGATCGAATCGGGAGTTATGAAAGATACGGTGATGGTTTTCGGTCAGATGAATGAACCGGCTGGAGTTCGTCTCCGCGTGGCTCTTTCAGCCCTTGCGATGGCAGAATTTTTCCGAGATCAAGGTCGTGATGTTCTGTTATTTATCGATAATATTTTCCGCTTTACCATGTCTGGCTCCGAAGTCTCAGCCCTATTGGGTCGTATGCCATCGGCAGTAGGTTACCAACCCACTCTGGCGACTGAAATGGGTGAACTGCAGGAACGGATTACATCCACACGAACGGGATCGATCACCTCCATGCAGGCGGTCTATGTGCCAGCTGATGATTATTCTGATCCGGCTCCTGTTGCAACATTCACACACCTTGACGCCACCATCGCCCTGGAACGAGCCATCTCTGAAAAAGGTATCTACCCGGCTGTAGACCCGCTGACTTCGACCAGCCGTATCCTTGATCCCAACAATGTTGGACTTGAACATTACAATACAGCCCGGGAAGTTCAAAAAGTCCTCCAGCGTTATAAAGATTTGCAGGATATTATCGCAATTTTGGGCGTGGATGAGCTTTCTGAAGACGATAAGCTCCTGGTAACACGCGCCCGCAAAATTGAGCGTTTCTTTAGCCAACCCTTCGTAACTGCTGAACAATTCACGGGCATCAAGGGCGAATACGTTCCGCTAAAAGAGACCATTCGATCTTTCCGCGAAATCCTTGATGGCAAATGTGACGATCTTCCAGAACAGGCTTTTATGATGGTTGGAACCATCGACGACGTTCGCGCCAAGGCCGCAAAACTAGCTCAAGCAGCTTAAATACTCACCCAACGCAAAATGCGTTTAACCATTTTTAAAGTTCTACGCACTTTGCAAGGAAATTGATCACATGTCCATTCGATGCGAAATAGTTTCACAAGATAGGATGGTTTATGAAGGCGACGTTGATATTGTCGTCCTTCCAGGTTCAGATGGTGAAATGGGCATCCTGCCTCACCACAGCCCAGTATTAACTACATTAAAATTTGGTCTAATAAAAATTCGTACCAACAACGAAGAGCATGTTTTCACTGTTGCAGGTGGGGTTGCTGAAATTCAACCAACCATCGTTACCGTACTGGCAGATGCAGCTGAAAACGTTAAGGAAATCGACGTAGCCAGAGCTGAAACCGCGCGCCAACGTGCAGCAGAAGCCCTCACCCAGGTGAAAACTGAAGATCTTGATGCTTACCTGGCGCTTGAAGCTGCCCTCCGACGGTCCAATTTACGTCTCGAAGCTGCGAAAAGGTACCATGACGTGAAACGCTCAGTTTTCAAGGAAGAGTAAAGCCTCCCAATGGCAGGATTTTCGAAAGACCTGGGCATAGACCTGGGAACAATTTACACCCGAATTGCTGAAGGCAACCAGATTGTGGTTGACGAGCCGACCGTGGTTGCGATTGATGTTGCTGATCAAAAAATTGTAGAGGTTGGCAAACAGGCCCGCGATATGGAAGGGCGTGTTCCTGATACGATAGAAGTGGCACGCCCGCTGCAAAACGGTGTGATTGCAGATTATGAAATTACCGAGAGCCTTCTCAGGGTTTTGTTACAAAGGGTGAGCGGACCCATCCGAATTTTCAAACCAACAGTGATGATCTCGGTTCCCTTTGGAGTGACCAGTGTCGAAAGCAGAGCAGTTCACGAGGCAGTTTTGCAGGCTGGTGCACGCGAAGCGTATCTTATTCAACAACCCCTGGCTGCTGCCCTTGGCGTAGATTTGCCCATCAACTCCCCTTCTGGTAATATGGTTGTCTGCCTGGGCGGTGGGGCGACTCAATGCGCGGTGCTAGCAATGTATGGCATTGTTTCAGCTGAAACGATGCGAAGTGGAGGGCAAGCGCTTGACGAAGCTATCGTCACTTTTATCCGTCGAAAATACGGTGTGATTATCTCCAGCATTTCTGCGGAACAATTAAAGATCAAAATCGGCGCTGCGATTCCTCAGGATATTGAGCAAAGCATGGAGGTCCAGGGACAGGATCAAGTTTCCGGATTGCCAAGACCCGTTTCCATATCCACAGGCGAAATTGTCGAGGCTCTCCAGGAACCTTTACGTCTGTTGACCGAAACCTGCCGTCGTGTGCTCGAAAAAACGCCCCCAGAACTCATTTCAGACATTATTGACCGGGGGATGGCACTGACAGGCGGTGGAGCCTTATTAAGGGGCATAGATAAATTACTCACGAAAGCGCTAGGCATTCCAGCTTACCTGGTGGATAATCCAACCACCTGTGTTGCAGAAGGTACTGTAAGAGGATTAAGAATCCTTCCTCTGATCAGAAGAAACCTTCCCCCAGTTTAAATAAAAATCCAGTGAATTAAATCACTGGATTTTTTCATTTGAGGTGTCAGAGATTTAGTGCAACGGATGAGGAGATAGAATCATTCGTATGCAAAAAACATATAAACGGATAACAAACAATGAACGCGAGGAAATCAGTAGATTTTTGGCAATAGGTAAGTCAATAACAGAGATCGCGAATGAGTTGGGAAGACATCGAACGACAATATTCCGAGAAATTGATAGGAATAGTGGAAAAAGTGGGTATCGTGCTGTCTCTGCAAGCAGAAGAGCTCAGAACTTAGCTGGATTACGTCGTAGAGGAAAAACCCGAT
>JAJYOU010000026.1 GCA_021795965.1 Chloroflexota bacterium | reverse complement strand
ATGAGGTGCCCTGAGTGGAGAGGAGGCGCCAGCCTCCTCTCCACTCAGGTTAAATACCGCTCCCTCCCCGATTTTTGGGGAGGGCTGGGGTGGGGGCTGAACGGAATTAAATCGTGTGGTTAACGCTGTGTTAATTCACTCATCGCCAACCACGCGACGCATCAGCTCACGCCGAGACGATAAAGCTGGAAACCGTGCTGATCGTCAAATTCGAGCTCGTCCCAGGCGTTGACCGTGTCAATCAGGATCCGCGCCCGCGTCATCCCAGCAAGTTTGGCTGGGTCCACCTGGCGGAATTGATCGTGGTTGACCAGCAGCAGCAGCGCATCGGCATCCCTGACAGCCTCCTCGAAGCTGGAGACGGCGTCAATCCCCGCCAAACCCGGCTGAAGCTTGAAGGGCTCGTAAGCTTTTACTACAGCTCCCTCCGCCTGCAGCAGATGGACCACCTCCACAGCCGGACTTTCGCGCAGGTCATCCACATTGGGTTTATACGCCAGCCCCAACGCGGCGATCTTCTTCCCAGCCAGCGAGCCGAGAGCTTTTTTGACCAGCTCGATCACAAAACCAGGCTGCGCATCGTTGACCTGGCGCGCCTTCAGGATGAGCTTGCTCAGATCCGGCGCCGATTCGACAAAGAACCACGGGTCGACGCTGACGCAGTGCCCGCCCACGCCCGGGCCGGGGCTGAGAATCTTGACGCGCGGATGCAGGCTGGCGAGGCGGATGGCTTCCCAAACGTCCACACCGAAACGCTCCGCCAGGCGTGAAAACTCGTTCGCGATGGCAACGTTGACGTCGCGGTAGGTGTTTTCCATCAGTTTCACCATTTCAGCAGTGGTGGCGTCAGTCAGGTGGATGGCACCTGTCACGAAAGTGGCGTAGAGATCGCGCCCGGCTGCGGCGGATTCTCTGGTCAGCCCACCGATCACGCGCGCGTTTTCCACCAGCTCGCGCATGATCTGCCCGGGCAGGACGCGTTCGGGGGAATAAGCGACGTAAAAATCAACCCCGGCTTTCAGACCTGATCTCTCGAGGATCGGTACGAGGAGATTGGTGGTGGTGCGGGGGGGCGACGTGGATTCGAGCACGACCAGATTGCCGCGGCGCAGATGAGGCAGGATCGATTCAGCCGCCGAGGTGACCGCGCGCATGTCGGCTTTTTTGTAGGTCTGACCCTGGTATTCTCCCAGGTCATGCTCGAAAAAGGGAGTGGGTACGGCGATGATGAAGGCGTCTGCAGCTTGAGGCTGGGCAGCCACCTGCAGGTTGCCGCTGCTGACGGCGTTGGCGACGGCTTCTCGCAGTCCGGGTTCGTGGATGTGGATGGCTCCTTTGTGGAGTGTCTCGAGGATGGTGGGGTTGATATCCACCCCGAGGACTTGCAGACCGTTGCTGGCGAACATGCTCGCGGTCGGCAACCCGATATAACCAAGACCGAGTATACAAACTTTTTTAAACAGCATATTTTATCCTCCAACCTGGCTGGCGGATTAGCTGCCAGGTGAAAATTCAAAACTCGTGTTGATTATACAGGCAAATTGGAGGAATGGTTCGGGCTGCCGGCGGGGATGTTGTCGCGACCGGTTCCTGCAGGGAAAGCTGCGACGCACCGGCTTTGTAGCAGCGAGGTAAAAAATCAGCCCCACTCACGCCGGGCGAATCATGGTTTCGCAAAGCACGACCATCTGGCTCTCATGCCGGGCGAGTCATGTCTCCGCAAATTAACACAATCAGGCTCTTCACCGCACACAGTACCGAGCACTATCCGGTAGATGGAGTTTCTCGCCCGTTCCTGGCTCCTGCGGAAAACTCCATATTAAATACTGAATCCCAGGCTGGAATTCGCATGCCCCATCCCAACCCTTCCCCGCGGGCTGATGGATGTTACGCCGGGAATTCGTCCGCGGGGAAGGGCTTTTATTAACCTGAGTGGAGAGAAGGCTGGCGCCTCCTCTCCACTCAGGACTCCTCATGTCTCCAAAACCGACGTCGCTCCGGCGCAGTCCACCCGCTCAAGGGCACCGCATGTCTCCGAACCCACAGTCGCTCCGGCGCCGCTGTCTCCGCCGGGCGAACCATGTCTCCGGAACACACCTCATTCTGGCTCTTCACCGCAGATGGAGTTTCTCGCCCGTTCTTGGCGAGAAACTCCATATTAAACACAGCACCCTCCCCGATTTTTGGGGAGGGCTGGGGTGGGGGCTGAACTTAACCTCGCCTACTCAACCAGCCGCTAAGCCATGCTCCTCATGTCTCCAAAACCACAGCGATCCGCCACAGTTCACCCACTCAGGACTCCGCATGTCTCCAAAACCGTGAGTCGCTCCGGCGCCGCTGTCTCCGCCGGGCGAATCATGGCTTCGCAAAGCACCACCATCAGGCACTTCACCGCAGCATGGAGTTTCTCGCCCGTTCTTGGCGAGAAACTCCATTTTAAATACAGCTCCCTCCCCGATTTTTGGGGAGGGCTGGGGTGGGGGCTGAACTTAACCTCGCCTACTCAACCAGCCGCTAAGCCATGCTCCTCATATCTCCAAAATCAAAGCCCGCCGGCGCAGCTCTCCCACGCAGGGCACCGCACTCTCCGGACACACCCTCATTCCGGCTCTGCCCCGGATGTCCAGCAGCAGGCTCGCCGCCGATCGTCAGGCACGAATTTCATGAGCTTGCACGCAACATTTTCCCAGCAATAATATCCAAACCTAAAAACCGTTCGGAAATACAGGACGGGCATCCCCCACCGCCAGGTTCTTCAAAAATGACTGCGATTTCATATTCCACAAAGCTGCCAATTCTGGTAAAGTTAAGCATATTCGCAAGGACGAACAGGTCCAGAGCGCTCCCCGCAGGAATAATGGGCACTCCTGCGAGATTGGTCTGCAGCCTGCCGGACTGGCATCCTGCAAAAACACGATCATTGAAAGCGAGGTGGAATCAATATGAGAGACATCATCCGTCAAATCCTGGTAATCGCATCCGTCGTAGTCACACTCATCGTCAACGGACTGGCAAATGCCCTGCCTTTGAATGGACAAAACACAGGGCAAATCTCCGACCGTTTCCACGTCTACTTTGTCCCGGCGGGATACGTCTTTTCAATCTGGGGACTGATTTACATCGGGATCATCGCCTATGCCATCTACCAGGCGCTGCCGTCCCAGCGCGAGAACCCCCGCCTGCGGGCAACCGGCTGGTGGATTATCCTCGGTGGAATCGCCAACAGCGCCTGGATCTTCCTCTGGCATTACAACCAGTTCCCCTTGACCCTGGTCGCCATGCTGGTTCTGCTGGCTACGTTGATCGTGACCTACCTGCGGCTTGGGATCGGGCGAACGACGGTCACCGCGGGGGAAAAATGGGCTGTACACCTGCCGTTCAGCATTTACCTGGGCTGGATTAGCGTGGCAACGGTTGCCAATGTCAGCGACGTGCTCGATTATCTCAAATGGGACCGCTTCGGGATCTCGCCTGAAATCTGGATGAGCATCGTGCTGGCGCTGGTGCTGGTCATCGCAGTCTGGATGAACTTTTCCCGGCGGGATGTGGCTTATGCAGCCGTCCTGCTCTGGGCTCTGGCTGGAATTTCAGTGAAACAGGCTGCCGTGCCGGCAGTCGCCATCCCAACCTGGATCACTTTCAGCCTGGTAGCGCTGACACTGGCAGCGGCACTTATCGTCATCAAACCCGGGAAAACTAAAACAGCCCAAAGATAAAACGCATCGATCGTGCGAGGATATGATGTCTAAAATTGCCATCAATACTCAGGCTCCGGATTTCACCCTGCCGAACTTTAAAGGCGAACCCTTCCGCTTTTCCGATCTAAAGGGAAAATATAATGTTCTGCTGGTATTCAACCGCACCTTTACCTGACCATTCTGCCAAAGGCACATGGCGCAGTTGCGTCAAGACTACATTGAGTTTGAAAAGCGGCAGACCCGCGTGGTCGTCGTCGGTCCCGAAAATGCTGGAGCGTTTGAAGACTATTTCCGCCAGCATAATTTACCCTTTATCGGTCTGCCTGACCCTGCCGCCAGCGTCTTGAAGCTGTATGGGCAAGAAATCAACCTTTTTAAGCTGGGGCGGATGCCAGCGCAGGTGATTGTGGATAAAGAAGGCATGGCCCGTTTTGTGCATTACGGCCATTCCATGGCTGATATTCCGGACAACTCGGAATTGCTGGAACTATTGGATACGATTAATGACAAGCAAATTATGGAGAAGGCTTGAACATTCTGTTGGTTTTAAAAATCATTGCAGCCCTGGCGACCGCAGCTACAGGCTTGCTGGCTTTAGTAAGACCCAGCACAGCTTATGGATTCACCGGTCTGAACGCCGCAGGTCCGCGCGGGTTATCAGAAATCCGAGCTGTATTTGGCGGGCTGTTCATCAGCCTGGGGCTTGCGCCATTCTTTCTTGGCGCGGCGGCATACACCATGTTGGGAACCGGTTACCTGGCGATCGCCGCGGCACGAGCCTTTTCAATCGTGTTCGATCAATCCTATGCGCAGTCCAATTGGATCAGCCTGGGCATTGAAATTGTTCTGGGTGCGATTTTGGTCATTTAAGTGAGTATTGCATTATGACTGTACGCATTGTCACCGACAGCACATGTGACTTACCCGCCGAGACCGTTGCCCGCTACGGAATTCATGTCATCCCACTTTACATTAATGCAGGCAATCAAGGTTATCTCGATGGAATTGATATCTCACGGGTAGAATTTTACACGCGCCTGCCGTTTTTCTCCACTCACCCATCGACCGCGGTCCCTTCCACCGAGCGGTTCGTTGCCGCATACAACGCCCTGGCAGACGAGGGCGCCAACGAAGTATTATCCATCCACATATCCTCCACACTGAGCGGCGTGTTGAACGTCGCTACCGTTGCGGCGCAAGAAACCACCTCCACGCGTGTAATAGTGTTTGATTCACGCCAACTGAGCCTGGGAACCGGTTTCCTGGTTGAAACTGCCGCCAGAATGGCAGCCGCGGGCAGCTCCGTCGACGAAATCCTGCCCACGCTCAATGACCAGGTCACACGCAGCCGCGTCTTTGCCGCCCTGGATACGCTGGAATTCCTGAAACGCAGCGGGCGGATGAACCGGTACATGGTTGGGTTGGCTACCCTGCTTCAGATCAAGCCGATCATGACCATGCAGGATGGAAAACCAGGCTCGGAACGGGTGCGCACCCGGGATCACGCCTTGAAGCGCGTGGTAGAGATGCTGGCTGCAGCAGGTAAGTTGGAGCGTGTTGCAATGGTTCATACCCATGCTTCGCGCGAGGTTCTGGCACAGTTACGCTCCATGGCAGCGCACCTGCTCCCGCAGGGAACAATTCTCAGCGTGGATATCACCCCGGTCATTGGAGCGCATATCGGCCCTGGCGCCGTGGGTTTCGCGATAGTTCAGGCTTCCAATAACCAGGTCATTCAAGGAGAATAAAATGAGCTTCTCATCGATTTATCTCACGGCAGGTCTGGTCATTCTTGGCCTTATGACTTTACTCTGGCTGGTCAGCCTGGCGTTGAAGAATTCAAGCATCGTGGATATCTTTTGGGGGACCGGCTTCGTCATCTCTGCATGGGTTTATTTCGCGCTCACCCCCGAGGGTTTCCCACTCCGCAAGTGGCTGATCTGTATCCTGGTCACTATTTGGGGACTGCGCCTGTCATTGTATATCCTCTGGCGCAATTGGGGAAAACCAGAGGATTTTCGCTACCAGGTCTGGCGCAAGGAAGCCGGAAGCAATTGGTGGTGGCAAAGTTTCTTTCGCGTCTTCTTGCTACAGGGTGTTTTGATGTGGATCATCTCAACGCCTTTATTGGCTGCACAGCTTGGAGCAGCGCCTGCTCACTTGATCCTGTTTGACGTGCTTGGCGCGCTAGTTTGGGCGATCGGATTCTTCTTTGAATCGGTCGGTGACTTCCAGCTGGCGCGCTTCAAGGCGAATCCTGCCAATCAAGGAAAAGTCATGGATCGGGGTGTCTGGCGGTTTACCCGCCACCCCAACTACTTTGGTGATTCTGCCCAATGGTGGGGTTATTATCTGATCTCGGCTTTTGCAGGGGGCTGGTGGACGATCTTTAGCCCGATTCTGATGACCTTGTTCCTGCTGCGTGTTTCAGGGGTGGCACTATTGGAAAAGACTTTGGAAACACGACCAGGATATAAAGAGTATATCGAGAAGACCAGCGCGTTCATCCCCTGGGTTCCGCGGAAAAAATAATACGATTTTGAAAGGAGGAAAACCTTGAGAATTGCAAAATTCATCGCTCTGGCAGGCTTGCTGGCCATGACTGGCATCCTGATCTATGGTTTTACAGTGGGCAATTTCTCTGCCGAAGGAGCCAAATTACTGGCGATGCCGTGGGGAATCGTCTCGCTGGTTGACCTCTACGTTGGTTTTACTCTCTTCTCTTGCTGGATTGTGTTCCGCGAGAAAGCCTGGCTGCCTGCGGTGGTCTGGGTAATTTTAATGATGGTTTTGGGGTTCTGGGCTGGCGCATTATATACCTTCATCGCCCTGCAGACCAGCGGCGGGGATTGGAAACGCTTCTGGTATGGGAACCGGGGCAGCACGCCGGAGTAGGAGATCTCGGTCGATTTCGTCAAGACCAGCTGAGATCTTCCAGCCTGACCCGCTCAAGCCGGCGGCTCCTCATTTCTCCGAAACCTTGAGGCTTACCCAGGTAACACGCTGGGCACCTCATATCCCTAAAAAATATCTCGTTCCGGTTCTACACCGCAAATGGGGTTTTCCGTCAGGAGCCCGATCCTGGCTCCTGTCGGAAAACTCCATAGTACATACTGGGGTGGGCGTGGATAATTCCCGGAAGCAGTGAAAACCCGAAGCCAGAATAATGCCTGCAAAATGCGGCAAATACAATCTTTCAGTGAACGCTTTTTTGGGCAAATGTTGATTAGCCCACACATTCTCCCTGAGAATTAGAAAAGCGACCAGAGTTTGTGGTTGCGGAGATTTTCATCCATGAGCACAAGGGTGCGAATGGCGTCGGGAAGCATTTCACGTTGCCATTGACACTCGATCCGTCCCGCGTCTTCACGTGTATTCACTGATGAGGCAGCCCGAACAGCCCTGATCGCATACGCGGCGGCACCGAGTTCGTGATCCGCCATGTGTGCGGTTGCCGCAGCATGACCAGCTGCGCGGGCTGCTTCGCGGGCAGCTCCCGCAGCCATCCTGGCCGCCGCATGAGCCGCGTAAGCTGCCTGGCGTGCCTGCGTCATTGAGATCTCGCCGCGCGACCATGCACGCGCCTGTTCAATTGCGCGTTGTGGCCGGTTATCGTCTGGATACTGCAAGCGGAAGTAGTCGAGAACGTGTTCAGCGCAATCAGCAGCCCAGGCTGCAAGCAAACGGTGCTGGGAATCTTCGAGCGTACCACCTCGCCGAATGGTCACAAGGCGGGAATCCCTGCGCCCTGCATAAGTGATTTCTTTACTCATGATTCATCCAATCCGCCCAGCGGTTTGCGTTCTCGAAGCATGGTGCTGGGGCGGGTGTGGATTCTGCTTGGGAGCAGAAAAAACTTGAAGCCACGCGTACGCGAAATGCTCGAAAACCGCGCACGCGTGAAGCGCCGACTCCCACAAGTCGGGCTTAGTTAGGCGGTGTTTGCTTGCTTGATTCTACTTATGCTTTGCTTTGACCTTTCCAAAAATACTTTTGTAAGAGTCTCTTGCTCCTGCTCTTGCCAAAAAATATTGCCACATTCAAAAGCCAGAAACCAAATAATGTTGAGGCAGTCATCCACAATTTGAGGTAAACCACTTACTTCAATAACCCATCCTTTAGGAACAAAGTGAATAATATCGTTACGGAAAGCATTTAATTTCTTGACACTTCTACCTTGCGTTCCACTTGGTTTTAAGGACTGACTATTTACATACATATTCATTCGCTCGGACTTGACCCTCTTGTATAGGTTCAAGAATTTTTCAAGTTTTTGCTCTGGATAATGCCCTTCACCACGCTCATATGCCGCAAGCCATTCTTTGGCGCAATCTTCGGTTAATACATTTATATTATTTGTGCCGCGAAGTGCTAAAACCATAAAGCCTTGTAATGCACTATGTAGGCAAACAATCACCCATGTCCAAAAGTGAAGATTACCAGTTGTTGCAAGATTCGAGAGTTGCTCACTTGTTAATTGGAGGGCTAAGACGGTCTCTTGAAATTGGTCAGTCTCTAGACAAGTTTTGCCATTTGAAGGATTAATTATTGACATAGCCCGATAGGAGCTTCACCAATTGTAAAGCCGCCTGTCCCGTAATCACTATTCACCATTGAAGGAGCCTTATTTCTCCATGCTGGATCTTGCTTCCTTCTGTCTACCAGTTCTCCGCGTACGACAACGCATTTATTTTGCCATTCTTCCAAACTATTTCCCCATTCTCTAATTTCAAATGCGGTTTCAGATGCGCCAAAATACGCTGCCCACACTCTTTCATGTATCGTATCATCATTCCTACTATCGACTAGGATTATTTTGCCAATCACACAAACATATTCCCCGTCATGATATTCTGTTTCTTCCCAAGTAATACAATCTTTATATGGATTTGACGTCGGATTACTTCGTTGAAATTGTAAAGGCGACTGAGTTTGATTGTTTGAAAACAAGTATTGAAGGAACAAAACAATTACTATTCCAATTAAGATGTAGGTTAAAGGGCTAATTTGGGGTTTTTGATTGTCCATAATTACTCCTTGTAAATATATCGCCACTTTTGATTGAGTGATGCTAGATTATTTGCATTTGGTATCCCAGTTTTCTGCCGCCCAACCTTTTAAACCGTCATCAGTTGTTACTTCTTGCCAAATATGCAAATCGGTGGTTTTCCCCGATGAAAGTGTTAGACGGTCACCTTCGCTTAAAATAGTCGGAACATCATATTTGATATCAGGACCTGCATACACTCTTACATATTGTGCGAATTTAATCTCGCAATCATTGGGTGATGATTTTGAAAAGAATAAAAAATATGCCAGAGTTAATGTTACGCCAATCAGGATATAAGTCAAAGAGGTAAATTGTGGTTTTTGGCTTCGATTGTCCATAATTTCTCCAGGCGGCTAACGATTTGCATCACCCGCTGGTGGGCGGGATGGACGTGGATTCTGCTTGGGAGCAGAAAAAACTCGAAGCCACGCGTAATCGAAATGCTCTACGCGAAGCGTACCACACGCGCGAAGCTCAGTCCCACACGACCACATTAACCTTTTTATTTGAAATAAAAATATTAAAATTATTTCAATTTTGACAGAATGAAACTTGTGAGATATTAACAGCTTCAACTTGAGGTTTTCCATGGAATAAAGTGACTAATCCATGGACTAGAATACAATTATTATTGAATCCACTCCAATCGCTTCCCCAAACAACTAAAGTAAAGGAATAATTAGGATAAGGGCCATCGTTACAGAATGTCGGAGAACCGCTTGTGCTTGGAAAGTAAGAGCAATATGCTTTTGAAATTCTACATGTAACTATTTTATTTATATGATTTATCGTATCTCTGCAATCCAAAATCGAATTAGGGTGGTAAGCAGTAGCGGATGGTGGAGAAAAACGGATCATTGTTGGAGAAGGAACAGGTTTTGATGTTGATATTTTTGTCGGGCTATTATCATAAATCAATTTTGCAAGTCTAATTTTGTCTAACCAAGAAGTATAAGTTAAGTAGTCTACAATTTCCAACTTCTCAGATATGTAATTTGGTTCTCCGATAACAAAACCAAAAGAATTATTCGCCATCGAAATGACTAACCATTTTTGATTCGCATCCAAATTCTTTACGTCACCAAGGATTTGAAACTTTTCTCCCTGTTTCATCGAGCCAACAATTCCATAAACTACACCTGGTCCACTTCTAATATTTAGATTTTTTACTAAAACAGTGCCCATCGATACGCTTGGTACCTTAGTTGATGTTGGAATTATAGTCTTGGTCGGTAAAACTATGTTGGGAATAATTTTCTGGGGTATTTCAGGCTGTACTTGTGGAGTAGGTTGATAATTACTTGCGCAACTAGATATCGTTATTGTTATAACTATGACCCAAATTCTACGTCGAATAAAATTTGCCAACAATTTCACCCCAGAGGGATGATGATTGTGGCTGACCTCACTTAACTTTAGCATAATTTCCTCCATTTTGAATCATTTTCCGTGATCCTTTTCATAAAATTGGACATTGGAAATGGTTTTTCCAGCCTGTTTAAAATAGAAATAACAGGTTGAGCCAGTTTTTTCAGGGAAGAATTTTTTATATATTTCTCGATATGGATATTTTTCAGAAAGCTTCATCACCACCCTCCTGGCAGTTCGGATGATCTTCCCGGCCAGGAAAATGTACTTCAACCGAAAGGTCTTAATTTGCTGCAATCACACCGTTTTACTGCCCCGTCATGGTTGAATATACTGCAAATAAATCTTGTCTTTAGTTTTTTTAAATGACAGTGATTCTCTTTGCTGAATTTATTATAGCCCCTGTCAGGAAAAATATGTTACACGATCCACATCATTAAGTCGCCAGCGCCCTCGAAACCTTTACACAAAAAAGCTGACCTAAATCAGTTTTAGTGTGCGCAAAGAGCCCGCGCAGCACCCTTGGAGCGATCTTATGGTTGGACTTGCTCCGATTTTTGGGGAGGGCTGGAGTGGGGGCTGGTTTTAATGCCATGCGATTCGATCACGATCGACGCCCACCCCCTGGCCTCCGCCCGTGGGCGGGGGAACTGTATTTTATATGGAGTTTCTCGCCAAGAGCGGGCGAGAAACTCCATTGGCGGTGAAGAGCCAGATGGTGGTGTGTTCCGGAGACGTGATTCGCCCGGCATGAGATAACAGTGTCGGAGCGACTCAAGGTTTGGAGACATGAGGCGCTCAGCGTGTTTCCTGGTTGAGCATCACGGTTTTGGAGACATGAGGTGCCCTGAGTGGAGAGGAGGCGCCAGCCTCCTCTCCACTCAGGTTAAATACAGCACCCTCCCCGATTTTTGGGGAGGGCTGGGGTGGGGGCTGAACTTGACCTCATTGGAAAAAACCAGATTGCCGCGCCAGCGAAGAACAAGAGCGCTGGCTCGCATATCATCCCCTTGTGGGATATCATCCCCTTGTGGGATATCATCCCCTTGTGGGATATCATCCCCTTGGGGAATGACAGTCCCCTTATCCCCCTGGGGATTGTATTGCAGCTCATCTTCTCTTAAAATGAATATGAACCCTCTTCCCGCAAAACTGGAGATTCCCATGAAAAATAAACAAGATTGGATCTGGACCGGCGCCTGGGCGCTCCTGGCAGTCCTGACCGTCCTCTACATCCTCGAACTGGTCCGTGAAGGTCAGGCGGAAGGCTGGATCTGGGGTCAGTACCTCCTCCACACCACCCTGCTGGCGCTCGCCCTGGTCGCAGCCGCCATCAGCGAGCTCGCCATCGAGAGCAAACAAACCCGCAGCACTTTCAGCCACACTCTCAAACGCTGGTTGTACTGGTTTCCGCGCATCATCGCGCTGTTATTTTGCCTCTTCCTCTCCCTCTTTTCCCTGGATGTCTTCACCGGTCAGACCAGCCTGACGAACCAAATCCTCGCCATGCTGCTGCACCTGGTGCCGGTCTTCATCCTGCTGGCAGGCATCATCCTTGCCTGGCGCTGGCCCTGGCTGGGCGCCATCGTTTTCATCGGCTGGGGCATCGGCTACGTCTTCAGGGCGAGAGGATTTCCCCTTTCCGTCTACGTTGAACTCGCAGTCCTGCCCATCCTGCTCGGTCTGACCTTCCTTTTGAACTGGATTTACCGCGCAGAACTGCGCAAAACCAGCCCGCCGGCGCCTGAAAACGCCGATCAGATTGCAAATTTGTAAAACAGCCTGTATCTTTATCGTGTAGTTTATTGTATAATAATCATGTGAAAAAGTGGATATTGATCATTGGCTTTATCATCGTTCTCTTTGGTCTGGTTGCCAACGGGACCGCTTCCTCCATGGAAGCACAGATCAAGGATCAATGGAAATACTTCCCCGACACCGCTCACAGTGTCCATGGGGAATTCTGGCTGTATTATCAATCCATCCCAAACGCTCCTGAAATCTTTGGCTCCCCCATCACCGAAGCCTACACCGACCCCTCCATTGGGCGGCTGATCCAATATTTCCAAAAAGTACGTTTTGAATACTTCCCTGAAAATCCACTCGGCAGGCGCGTGGTTCTGACGGAGCTCGGCACCCTCGTTTTCCAGAAAACCAAGCTTGAAAACCCCGTCACCCAGGAAAACCCGGTCGGCTGCCGCTACTTCCCGGATACCGGTTTCAACGTCTGTTTTGCCTTCCTCGAATATTTTGACAAGAACGGCGGCGAGCCCATTTTTGGCAAACCGATCTCCTCGTTCGGCTTTGAAAACGGGCGCATCGTCCAGTATTTTGAACGCGGGCGGCTCGACTATTACCCCGAAAACCCCGAAGGTCAGTCCGTGGTGCTCGCGCAGCTTGGACGAATTTACTTCGATATGAGCGGCGAAGATCCCGTCCGGCTCGACCCGGTCAAGATGAACAACTACCCGCTCTTCATTGACTCAATCCAGGCGAAATCCTTCACCCTCAAAGCCACCACCGAGCTGAACGACAAGCAGGAACTCTACGTGGTGGTGCAGGATACCCACCAGAACCCGGTTCCCGGGGCGCTCGTCAACATCACCGTCTCCTGGGCGGATGGGGTCAAACAGGGTCTCTCTGCCACCACCAACTCCAAGGGCGTGGTCGTCTGGCCGTTCCTGGTCGTCGGACAGCCGCACGATACGCTCGTGATTGTCGATTGCGAAGTGGATTATGACGGGCTGCTGGGTTATTCGCAGACCTCTTTCAGGGTCTGGAAGTAAGCTGAGCGCCGGGCGAGAGCCCGGTTTTTTTATTTTCCCCCAGGCTGAAATCGTTTTTCCTTTAATCCCGTGAAACGGCGGGTTCTCTGCGTCCAAAGCCAGTCAGCCAGCCTGCCCCTATAGGTTCAAACCGAGCGGATGCAGTTCCTCCCGGCGCTTTTCGCCTTGTAGAGCGCCTCATCCGCGGCGCGGATAATCTCATCCTGCGCGTTGCCGTGATTCGGAAAAGCCGCCACCCCGATCGATATCGTGGCTGCCAGCTCCTCGAACCCTGTTCTCTGCTCGCTGAACTGCCGCCGGATCTGCTCGGCGCGCTGCATCGCATCCTCCAGGCCGGCTTCCGTCATGACCACCACAAACTCATCCCCACCATGTCGGCAAGCCACATCACTGCCGCGGATGTTTGCGCCCAGCAGCCTGCTCAGGCTCACCAGCACCTGGTCGCCAACCTCGTGCCCGTAATTGTCGTTGAAAATCTTGAAATTATCCACATCGATCATCATCACGCTGATCGGGCGTCGATCCCGCATGGCGCGCTTGAGCTCGCGCGAAAAATGTTCGTTCAGGAAGCGCCGGTTATAGAGCCCGGTCAGAGCGTCATGGGTGGCTTGTTCTTCCAGCAGGCTTTGCATGCGGAAGTTGATCAATGCCTGTTGTTCAAGCTGAACGTTTGCCTTGCGCAGGTCTTCCTCGGCTTGCTTGCGCGCGGTAATATCGACGTGCGTCCCCACCACCCGCAGCGGTTTCCCATATTTATCCCAGCTGACTGTTTTTGCGCGGCAGAGAATCCACTTCCAGCCTGCCAGGTGGGCATGGATGCGAAATTCAATTTCAAAGTTATCGATCATCCCCGTTGTGCTCTGGGTTAATATCTGCCTGACCTTGTTTTGATCTTCCGGGTGAACCAGCTCCAGGAACTCAGTCGAAAGCAGCGAAATCTTTCCAAGTTCATAGCCCAGCATGCGCAGGTAAGATTCGCTGTAATGTGTGATGTTCTCATCGCAGCGGTAATCCCAGAGACCATCACTCGTGGCTTCCATCGCCAGGCGTAAGAGCTCCTCGTTGCTCGCCAGCGCCAGCTCCGCTTCCTTGCGGTTGGAAATATCCGTAATGGTGCCGGTCACCTTCGCAACCCCTGCCTCCGCACCCTCTTCCTCAGCCTGAGCCTGGGCGGTGCCGCGCAGCCTGACCCACATCGATTTTCCCTGGGCGTTCTTGAACGGCACCTCCAGGTCAAATGGCTTGCCTTGATTGACCGCGTCCGCGAAATCCTGCAGCAGCTGCTTCCGTTCTTCGGGCGGAAAATAGCTGGCATCCGCCTTGAAATCATCCGGGTTGAAGCTGGTGGGCAGCCCAAAGATGTTGTAAACCTGTTCCGTCCAGACCATTTTCCGGCTGTGGACGTCATATTCCCAGCCGCCTGTCTTCGCCACCGCCTGCGTCTCGTTCAGCAGCGCTTCGCTTTTCGCCACCGTCTGGTTGGCGATTTTGTATTCCTGGCGCAGGACGCTCAAAAGCAGCCCGGTGATCAGGAAAAGCAGGACGCTCAACTGGGTCGAATAGACCGAATAGATGTTGAAAATCCCTCCCAGGATATGGAGGTTTGGTCCAAGGCTGCTGCCGAGCAGCATGATCACGCTCGTCAGCGAGAGGATCAGCGAGACAAAGCGCAGGCTCAGCCTGGCAGCCGACCAGGCTAAAAACGGGAAAATGAGCAACGGACCGAAGTAGGAAAAAAAGACGGTGGGCAGCGAGAAGAAATAGGTGATGCTCTCGATGCCTAAAAGCAGCAGCCAGATGATGCTGCCCTCAACCAGGCGCTTCCAATCTTCAAAAATGATAAAGAGCATTTTCTCATGCGGGTGACGCCAGATCAGCACCAGCGGCATCACCACCAGGCTGCCCAGCAGGGCAGAAACAAACCAACCCAGCCAGTAGTCCAGGTAATTCCAGCCTGGCTGGAAGAGAAACGCGCCGGCTGCCAGCAGTGCCCCCGCTGCGGAGGCGCCCAAAATGGACCCAAAAAATACGAGCGCATTCTTGGTGGTTTCAAAACTAAAGCTGGTTCGGATGAAGAATTGGATCAGGGCTGCCGTGATACACCCCGTGATCACGTCTGCCACGCTGATGATCAGGCTGGGCAGGAACGCGCCGCCGCTGAAAAGGTGGACTGCCAGGTCGGACAGGAGGAAGACCAGCGCCAGCTGCAGCCATTTTCTTTTGGGAATGAGTAAAAAACAACTTGAGACCAACCCGGCTGGCAGCCAGAGGAAGGTCATCAAACCTGCGATTTGAAAATAAACCAGGCTCAACCACGCCAGCAGGATCAGCACGAAACCTTCGAAAAGCAGGCGCAAAGCTTCTCGCAGCCAGGACGGCATGTGTTCCCTCAATTTAATCCCAATCACCAGCGATCCGTTCGTAGTGTCAGACATATTTCCCTGGAGGTTTTCATTCCATTCTGCTGGAAGAACCAGCAGTTTTTCCGCTCATTTTTTTTCCTATCGTTGAACGATCAGGTTTCCTGGAAGGATAAAATGAAATAAGAGCAATAAAAAATAATGTGGATCAAAATTTGGAAAAGGAAAGCTCCCCTTCCCGGATTTCGCTTGAGTGGCAAACCGTTCCAAGCTCCCGGCGCCGCGGACTACTCATCCATTAACTTCATCTTAATCAAAAGAATGGTAATTTAACATTGAAAGAACGTGATCTGACTTTACAAAACTGTTAATCGTTTGTTTTCGCGCCCTGTGCAGCAGCCCGCTGCCTCACATAATCAATTGACTCCCGCCAGCCAGATGCCTCCCAACCGGCAGCAGCCAGACTCACGCCGCCAGCCTGCGGTTTTAATCGAGCATGCCGCAACTTAAGGGCGCGTGAAACCCGCCTGCCTGGCATGTCTTCGAGGGATGAAAATTAAAATTGGGAATTGGGAAAGGCTCTGAATTAAAGCAGGATAAGCATTCCGTCAGGCGGATCAAGGATCGTTTGGAACTGGGTGAATTTATCGAACCAGTCATGGGTTTTGCACGAATTCCTGAATTTTACTCGCCATCTTCAGATCAAGCCCAGGCTGCGCAGCACCATCAGCATCGCGCCAACCACGCACACCAGCAGGAAGACCAGCCCGGAAATGACCAGCCTCTGGGAAGCGCTCATGCCAAGGTAAGAGTCGTTTGAAAGAAATCCTCCCCACCTCTCAGCCTGCGGGTGTTTTAATAAATCTTCAAGCTCAGCCTCATCCATGAAGATGAAGTCTTCGGGTTGGTTTGTTTTTTTGGATCGATCGATCATGCTGACGCTCCTGGAAACCTTCCCAAAGTATACCACGAGCACCATTATTTTTGTATGCCGCCGCCAACTGTCACTGTGTTCGGAGAGGGGGGATGGCACCCCGGGCAGAAGACCACCCGGTACGGTCCGCCGGGAGCGAGATGGGGGGAAATTGCCCCCTTGTGTTTTTCGTGATTCGTGGTTAATATACTAGAACATCGGTTCTATAATTTAATTGCAGGGGCAGGAAAAACCAATATTTAATCCCGCAAAGATGAAATGAGGGGTAATGACTGATTTGATCGATCTTCAATTTTTACAGGCAAAATCCATCAAAATTCTGCTCGAGCTTGCCGCCGAACGAGCCGGGCTGCCGCTGCAGGAGTTGGCGCAGCGCTGCCAGCCGCACGACCCGAAAGCCATGCGCCAGCTGCTGCGCAGCCTGGCAGAGGAGCATGGTCTGCTCAGCACGCGCCGGGCAGCCCACGGGCAGATCCTGTGGACGCTCAACGGGCAGATCAGCCTCTCCGGCGGGCGGCTAACCTGGCAAAAATACGCTCCAACCCACGGCGCCGGCAGCACCAGCCGCGGGCAGAATGCCCCTGTCCCGGGGGAAAATGCCCCAGCCACAAAGCCCGGGCTGCCGCGCAAAGCCGTCACCACTTCCAGGTCCGAATCCATCCCGGGGGAAAATGCCCCCGACTTAACGCCCGAGCTGCCGCGCAAAGCCAGTCCCAGCCCGGTGGGAAATACCCCCGTCTCAGCCAGTCCCAGCCCGGTGGGAAATGCCCCCGTCTCAGCCAGTCCCAGCCTGGTGGAAAACGCCCCTGCTCCAGCCAGTCCCAGCCTGGTGGAAAACGCCCCCGTCTCAGCCAGTCCCAGCCCGGTGACCGCGACCCTCGCTCCAGCCAGTCCCAGCCCGGGGGAAAATGCCCCGTTCTCAGCGACCGATCTGCCGCACGAAGACCCGATCCCTCCCCAAACTAATCCCAGCCGGGGGCAAAATGCCGCAGCTGGCGCAGAATCTTTAATTAAAGACTTAAATACAGACTTTAAAACAGACTTTAAATC
>JAJYOU010000015.1 GCA_021795965.1 Chloroflexota bacterium | reverse complement strand
CCTGTTTGCCAAATACGCAGGGACATCTTCCTGTTCGATCGGCTCGACTACCACGCGATTGCCAAGGGGTTTTATTGAAATTGACATACTCGCCTCCTGCTAAAAATTTTTGATGATGGTTGACATTATTACAATTATTTAGCACTCGCTATTGCTGAGTGCTAAATCAATCATACCTGTGGTATATCTCAAAGTCAAGAGGATTATTGTTATTCTTATACTATTCTGATATTTCTCGAATATTGAATCAGCCTCAATATTTAGTTGCTTCAGCCGAAAAACATCATCCCGACGTCAGGAGAATTACTGGATTGGGGTCGGGCTCGGCGTGGCGGAGGCGAAAGGGAGGGTGGGTTGAGCGGTAAGGGGTGGCGTGGGAGTCAAATCACTGATAATTATTCCTTTCCCCACCATTGCGCAAATATTCTCGTTTTCCTTCAAAATGGACTCGACTATTGGATCGCTGTTGTATCCTGCAGTGCGAATTTCGTTGATCAAACCCAGCGCCTCCGGGCAGTGATTGCTTTTAGGACGGCTGAGCGCTGCCAGGTTGGAAATGTAAGAGTAATAATACACAATGCTGTTGGGGGATAAACCCAGGCCCTTGACCTCGGTGCCGTTATCACCGGTATCGCATCCTCCGCGAGCATCACAGCTCTCAGAAGCTGTGCAGCCCAAAATGGCACATTTCAACGCGGGAATGGCTCCTTCGAAATTTCGAGAGTGTGTAAAAACAATCCCCAATTGTCCGTAAACATCCGGGTTGGAAGGATCAAACGTCAAGGCTTTCTGAACATTCCGTCCAGCTGCGTAATATTCACCTAATTGCGAATATGTCTTCGCAATCGAAAGATAAGGAGTGGGATCTTTGATGCCAAGTTGATCATTAATGGCTGCTGCTTTTGCAAAATACTCAAGCGAACTGGCATAAAACGCTGTTTTTTGTTCTTCCGTCACACTCTTAAAAGCCATCGTCCGGTAGTTTGCCCCGGCACGCATATAGAGGAACGTCAGGTTGGGAGTGATCGCTATCGCTTTATTGTATTCATCGATTGCCTGGTTATAAACGCCCTCGGTTTCAAGTAAATATGCATAAACCCGGTGTACATCCATAATATTTTGACCGGTATCGACAGCCTTAAGGATATTTTGCTCAGCCTGGGTAATTCGTTGTTGGTCAATCATAATTTCGGCATAATAAGCAAGCGCCAGGGTATTGGTATTATCCAGGTTTAACGCCCTGACAGCCTCCTGTTCAGCCTCCACCAGGTAGCCAGCAGCTTTGTCACCCGAAATGGAAGGTGACGAATTCCAATCCAGCACAAAGGCTCGAATTGCCGCCACGGTGCTGTCATCAGGAGCCAAAGTTTTCGCCTTGTTGATCGAATTCAACGCGTCTGTCAGAGTTGTGCGGCGGTCTGCATCGATGGTCTTCAGGGAGGAGTTATAAGTCTGGATCCGCGCCAAAGTTGCCCAGATTTGGGCGTCATTGGGATTAATATCCAGGGCTTTGCGATAGGAACTGATGGCTGATTCCAGATCGCCGGAGGTGAACTGCGCATCCCCCTCAATTTTGAAGGATTCCGGCGAGCGGGTTGGGGTCAGCGTGGGGTCGCCTATGGGCTTTAAGGTTCCTCGCTGGATTCCCAGGTAAATTCCCGTTCCAGCAAGGATCACCAACAGGTAAAGAAAAACACGGTAAATGTTATTTTGAGGGCGTCTATTAAAAATAGACCCGCGGGGATTCATATTCATCAGGTTCAGGGAGTTGGTGTTAGCGTCAAATTAATGGAAGGCGTTCCGGTGCCGGTACCAGCGGGAACATTGGTCCCTGGGGTTGATTCGGGGGTTCCAGTCCCGGGTGTCAATGTGCCCTGTGCCGCCTCGGCGCACATACGAATGCCTTCATTTGCGTTATAAACAGAAATCTCATCATTTGGAACAGTCAAGAGGAGACGTTTAAAAATGGGGAGAGCTTCACCGCATTTATTCAATCGAACCAGGACCAAGCCGTAGGTAAAATAAAATTCCGGCACTCGAAAAGCAGAAGCCGTCAGCTCCACCGGCTTAACTTCCACTCCGTCGGAATCGACCCCTCCTACCACGGTCAATTTTAATTCGGTCTCCGCTTCCGGCCATTTCAAATTTTTATAATACATCACGCCCAGGTTGCCGCGCAGTGATGCGTCGCTCGGATTGGTTTTTACCGCCTGTTGGGCGTATTGTTCTGCCTTGGCAAATTCACCCACCGTGGCGTAAACCCTTGAAATGTAGAGCAGTGGTGTGGGGTCAGATGGATTAAGTTGATTTGCAATGGTCAAGGCATTCACAGCCTTGTCGTACACACCCAAGGCACGATAGTTCCGTCCCAGTGAAACGTAGACGTCTTCAATGTTCTTATTGATGGCTACTGCTGCTTCGTATTCGCGAATGGCATCCTCATAGTTGCCGGTTGCTTCAAAAACATAACCCCGGGCACGGTGAGCTTCAAACAAACCAGGTGCAAGCGATAACGCCACCTTGGATTCTTCACTCATTTTTGTCAACGCATCAAAAGGTCCCGTGCCGCTCAAATATTCGTCTGAAATCAATTCCGCGTAATAAGCATGAGCGAGCGCATTGTTTGGGTCAAGCTCAAGGGCTTTCTTAATTGAAGTTTCTGCCCGCAAAAAATCTCTCTGTGCTTCGAGCGCCCATCCGCGCACGGCATAAGCAATTGAGTCATTTGGATTTAACAACAAGGCATTTTCAGCGCTGGTCTGGGCGTCCGCATATTTGCCAGCCCATACCTGGATGCGTGCAAGCGCAATATAAGTCGCGGCGTCATTCGGATTGGCTCGTAAAGCCTCGCTGTAAGATTGAATCGCCTGGGTTAGCTTCCCTTGTGCAAAGAACTGTTCCGCCTCGGTGATATATGATTCTGGAGAACGGGTGATGGTTGGTGTTGGCAGGAAGCTGGTTTGAACAACCGGGCTCAAAACAACACCAAAATACATCACGAACCCAATCGCCAATAAAAGGGTGATGATTCTAAAATAATTAAACGGCTTTCGCCGTTTGTTCATGCTCCATTTACTTCCACGTAGATACATAGGCTTTCTATCATCTTACCATCTCCTGTAAACGAGCGTCAAGTTGCGCAGTTAAAAGAAATATTAACATTTTCACTCTATTGCCCTGCCGATCTATTATGGAATAGAATGAACATATGCTTTTTAACATTTTCACGCTACTTCCCGAAATATTTTCACCATATTTACAAGCCAGCATCCTGCAAAAAGCATCGGATCGCGGGCTGATCCAATTTCAGGTCCATAACATCCGGGATTACACCCACGACAGGCATCACACCACAGATGATACCCCTTATGGTGGTGGGGGCGGCATGGTCCTGAAACCCGAGCCTGTCTTTGAGGCTGTTGAGAGTGTCCTCGGTCCTTCTCCCGCCTGTCCCATCATCCTGATGACACCCCAGGGGCGAGTCTTCAACCAGAAAATTGCGCTGGAACTTTCTGCCCATTCACAAATCGCCCTGGTTTGCGGTCGTTATGAGGGGGTCGATGAACGTATCAGGAAACACCTCATCACTGACGAAATTTCCATTGGCGATTATGTCCTGACCGGCGGCGAGCTTCCCACCCTGATTCTGATCGATGCCATCAGCCGGCTGCTTCCGGGAGTGCTGGGTGACCCGGATGGCGCCAGTGATGATTCACACGCTTCAGGGCTGCTTGAATATCCTCATTACACCCGCCCGCCGGAATTTAGAGGGTGGCAGGTTCCTGAAATCCTTCTCTCAGGCGACCACGAAAAAATTAACCGCTGGCGCCGGGAACAATCCCTGCTGCGCACCTGGAAAAAACGACCAGACTTGCTGGTAAATGCTCCCCTATCCACGGCAGATCAGAAATTCTTGCAGGATCTGGGAGATGAATAACCCCTCGGACGTGCCCTCTGCAAGGAAGTAATTTTGGGTAAGTTAATTCCGGGATTAGAGGCATCCGTTCAAAAAAAGCTGATTTCCCCGCCACCAATTTTGGTCAAAGACAGCCTGGTTTGGGATCAATAAATGAAGGTTTGGCTTGCATTAAGGTCAATCAGGCTGTATACTTCGAATGGTTAAATACTTTTTGACCCAAATTTTTATTTAAGCAAGTAAATTAAGGGAGAAGAAATATGAAAAAAATTTATACCTTGTTTGCACTTGTGCTGGTAGCTTCCATGCTGCTAGCCGCCTGCGGTGCACCTGCTGCCACACCGGCACCTGTTGCCACTGAAGCCGCAGCTGCTGCAACTGTCGCCCCCGCTGACACCGCAGCCCCTGCCGAACCCACCGCAACCACTGCAGCCGCCGCCCCTGCAACCGATGATTGCAAAAGCCCAGACTTGTTCTGCGTTGGCGTAGTCACCGATGTCGGCAAGATTGACGACAAATCCTTCAACCAGTCCGCATGGGAAGGCGCCAAACAGGCTGAAACAGACCTGGGTGCCAAGGTTCAGTACATCGAAACCACCGATGCCAAGGATTATGACAAAAACATTTCTACTTTCGGCGATGCCAATTATGATGTCATCGTGACCATCGGTTTTGCTCTCGGTGAAGCCACCGCCAAAGCCGCTGCCACTTACCCTGACATCAAGTTCATTGGTGTTGATCAATTCCAGGACACGACCAAACCAGTTCCTGCCAACCTCGTTGGCTTAGTCTTCCCTGAAGATCAGGCTGGCTTCCTCGTTGGTGCGCTCGCCGCCCAAATGACCAAGACCAAGAAAATTGGTGGCGTCTTTGGTACTGATGCAGTTCCTCCCGTTTGGCGATACGGCGAAGGTTATAAAGCCGGCGCTGCTTACATCGATCCTACTGTAGAAGTGACCGCTGTTTATCACAACGATGTCGGTTTCGATAAAACCTTCTCAGATCCTGAATGGGGCGCTACAACCGCCAACGGCATGATTGATAAGGGTGTGGATGTGATTTTTGGTGGTGGTGGTAAAACCGGTAACGGTGCTGTCATCGCTGCTGCTCAGAGGAATGTCTACGCCATCGGTGTCGATAGCGACCAGTATTTCACTCTGCCCGAAGCCCAGAAGATGCTGCTTTCCAGCGCGATGAAACTAATCACCCCAGGCGTTTTTGATCTGATCAAAATGGCCAAGGAAGGCACTTTCCCCTCCGGCAATTATGTCGGTCAGGCTGGTTATGCACCTTACCACGATCTGGATAGCGTTGTTCCAGATGCAGTCAAAGCCAAGATGCAGGAAATCTTCAAGGGTCTCCTGGATGGTTCCATCAAAACCGGTGTTTCTCCTGCCAAACCGTAATTTTTAAGTTTCACATCGCAGGTACACGGGGAAGAGATTACTCTCTTCCCCGTTTCTGTTTTATAATTCAGGAAGCTTTTTCCCTGATTAGGAAGGACAATTGCGATGGAGAAGAAAGACCTGAAAGAAAAGTTCAAGGCCCTGCTTGTCACTGTGGGAGATGCCGTTTTGGTTCCGCTTCTCGCTGTATTTACTGCCATAATCATCGGCGGCATCGTAATTGCAATCGTCGGAGGGGACCCATTTGCAGCCTACAAAGGGCTCTTTCAGGGGGCATTTGGATCAGTTAAAGCACTGAGTGAAACGGGAGTTTGGGCAACTCCCTATATCTTTGCCGGTCTGGCAGTCTCGCTCGCGTTCAAGGGCGGGCTTTTTAATATCGGCGCCGAAGGGCAGCTTGCTCTCGGCGCGGTTGCTTCCGCCTGGGTGGGATACGCCCTGCCTCAAATGCTCGGTTTCGACCTGCCATGGTTTATTCATCTCCCACTTGCAATTGGGGCAGGTTTATTATTCGGATTTATTTGGGGAGCCATACCAGGCGCTCTTAAAGCTTATACTGGCGCCCATGAAGTCATCAACACCATCATGATGAACTATATCGCTCTAAATTGGGTCAGTTATTTACTCAACGGTCCCATGAAGGACAAAAACCCCCTCAATGTGATTGCCCGCACACCCCTGATTGCAGAATCCGCACGCATTCCACCCATCTTTGCCGGCTTGCGCATCCATTGGGGTTTCGTCCTGGCTATTGTTGTGGCATTTATCGTCTGGTGGGTTTTATGGAAAACGACCTTCGGGTTTGAAATACGCACAGTGGGGATCAATCCGGATGCCGCTAAATATGCCGGGATCAATGTCAAACGCATTATGACTCTGACCCTGGGTTTATCCGGTATGCTGGCAGGACTCGCGGGAACCGTCGAAGTGACCGCTCTCAATTATCGGCACGAACTCGGCTTTTCGACTGGTTATGGCTTTGATGCAATCGCCATCGCCCTTCTGGGCAAAACCCATCCTGCAGGGGTGGTTTTGGCTGCAATTTTATTTGCAGCCATGCGCAACGGAGCCACGCGCATGCAGTTCCTGACGCAAATCCCGGTCGATATTATTTCGGTCATCCAGGCGCTCATCTTATTGTTTGTCGCCGCAGATGCCATCGTGCGTTACATTTACCGGATTCGCCGCAGCGGCGGTAAAGTTGTACTGACCCGTGGTTGGGGCGGATAGGAGACATTATGGACTGGCGTCGATTTGGTTTCATCGCATTCATCATCGCCATTTTATTTGGAACAGTGGTGATCGTGGGCATGTCCCAGGAACCGCCGATTCTAATCATCGGCAGCATGATGGCCACCACCATCGCGGTCGCCACTCCGCTGACCCTTGGCGCACTCTCGGGTCTCTTCTGTGAGCGCTCTGGAGTGGTCAATATCGGTATTGAGGGGATGATGCTCGCGGCTGCTTTTTTTGGCTGGCTGGCTTCCATTTACATGAGTGCAATTTTTAAATTTCCGATCGCCCCAAGTCTGATCATTGGGGTGATCGCAGCGATTGTTTCGGGAGGATTGTTTGCTTTATTGCACGCTGTGCTCTCCATCACTTATAAAGTGGATCAGATCATTGGCGGCACCGTCATCAATATTTTGGCGGTTGGCGTGACCGGATTCCTGAACCGGCAATTATTTTTTGATAAAAGCAGCGTTTTCCACGGAGAAGTCCCCCACGCAGCAGGCATCCTGCCAATCATCCACCTTCCCGTCAAAGAAGGGATCACCGCTCTATGTGGGTTGTTTGGCAGTAGTGATGGCTGCCTGGTGACCGCCAATGCCATCGGTAAAATTTTTGACCAGAAACCGATCGCTATTTCAGCGGTGCTTCTGGTCTTCATCAGCCACCACATCCTCTTTAATACCCGCTGGGGACTGCGAACGCGTGCGGTGGGCGAATACCCCAAAGCTGCTGATACCGTCGGGATCAATGTCATCTGGATGCGCTATTCGAACGTTGTCATTGGCGGCTGCATGGCTGGCTTGGCAGGTGCGTATTTCACGCTCGAATCCGTCCCTTCATTCGAACCGCTCATGACCAATGGTCGAGGTTTCATTGCGCTCGCAGCCCTGATTTTTGGAAACTGGACACCCATCGGCGCCTGGGCAGCTTCCCTCGTTTTTGGCGCTTCCCAGGCTCTTCAAATCAACCTGCAATTTTTCCGCGAATCAATTCCACCTGAATGGGGCTTTTTCCAAAATGCGTATAATGTCGGTCAAATTCCTTACATTCTAACCATGCTCATCCTGACCGGTATTATTGGCAAAACCACCGCTCCCGCTGCAGATGGCCAGCCCTACGAAAAATAGGAGAGCTTCCATGTCCGATGAAAACGATACTGTCCTAAAAGCAAGCGGAATTACCAAACAATTCCCTGGAGTTCTCGCCAACGATCAAGTCGATTTCGATTTACGCCGTGGCGAAGTCCACGCTTTACTGGGCGAAAATGGTGCCGGAAAATCAACCCTGATGAACATCCTTTACGGACTCTATAAAGCCGATGCCGGAGAAATTCTTGTCAACGGCGTGCCGATGCATCTTTCCTCTCCCAAGGATGCCATCAAGCATGGGATTGGCATGGTCCACCAGCACTTTATGCTCATCCCTGTCTTTTCCGTCACCGAAAATATCATGCTCGGATCGGAAACAGCGCACCGCAAAAACAAAACCGAGTCTGTCTTTGCGACTTTGGATCGCAAAGAGGTGGCTAAAATAGTTTCGGAACTTTCAAACCAGTTCGGTTTTCAAATCGATCCCGAAGCTTTGGTGGGTGATCTTCCTGTCGGAGTCCAACAAAGGGTCGAAATAATCAAGGCTCTTTACAGAAACGCCTCAATTCTCATTCTCGACGAACCCACCGCCGTGCTCACGCCCCAGGAAGCTGAAGATCTTTTTCGGATCATTCACGAGCTGACTCTGAAGGGTGTTTCCATCATTTTTATCACCCACAAACTCAAGGAAGTTCTCTCGATCGCCGATCGTATTACCGTCATGCGCGCCGGGAAGGTTGTTGGATCAGTCACCCCGGCTGAAACAGATGAACACCAACTCGCATCCATGATGGTTGGACGTGATGTCATCCTGACAGTTGAAAAAACAACGGCTCAACCCAAAGAAGATGTCCTCAAGGTGGAAAACCTGAGTGTACGTGATCAACGCAATCTCGAAACTGTGCGGGATGTTTCTTTCCATGTCCGCGCTGGTGAGATACTTGGCATTGCAGGAGTCCAGGGCAATGGACAGACTGAACTGGCAGAAGCCCTGACAGGATTACGAAAAAGCGAAAGTGGGAAGATATGGCTTTCGGGGCATGATCTTACCGGAAACTCTCCGCGTGCATTTACCAGTTCAGGTCTGGCTCATATTCCAGAAGATCGACAAAAGCATGGGCTGGTCATGACGTACACAATTGCCGATAATATGATTCTCTGTGATTACTACCATCCTCCTTTCAGCATCAAAGGAGTCCTCCAGCAAAATGCACTCGACGCGAATGCTCGCAAATTAATCGCCAACTATGATGTCCGGACCCCTTCCCCTTATGTGGACGCTGGAAAGCTTTCCGGCGGCAACCAACAAAAGGTGATCGTGGCGCGCGAACTGAGCCGGGAAGTTCGTCTTGTAATTGCCAACCAGCCCACTCGCGGTTTGGATGTTGGTTCGATTGAATACATTCACAAACAAATCATCCTCATGCGTGATCGCGGCGTCGGTGTCCTAGTTATTTCCGCCGAGCTGGATGAGATCATGAGCCTTTCCGACCGAATTGCCGTAATGTACCGCGGTGAAATTGTGACCACCGTGGATTCCAGTGCTGTCACCCGCGAACAGCTTGGATTATGGATGGCAGGGATCATTCCGGAAAAAGTCTAAAACTGGAAATGGGGTAGAATCCAGAGAAATTCTGCCCCGTTTTGTTCTACCTGTAAGTGATTCGCAGAAATAGGGTGGGATTTGTTATAATGGTTCTGCATTCGAAAGGAAAAAAATGCATCAAAGATTCTTATCGACCCTATCAACCCTGGGGATGTTGGCTCTTATTTTAAGCGCCTGCTCGCAACCAACACCCGATGTCGCCGCAATTTCAACTGCGGCTGCTCAAACCGTGGAAGCACGTTTTACCCAGCAAGCCGCAGCGGCAACTTCGACCCCGCTTCCTGCAACCTCGACCCCCACTCAAACAACGCTCCCCACCTCCACAACCCCAATCGTCGGGGCAGCTACTCCTACCTCCAACGGGAAAGCCTGTTTTGGCATGACCTTTTTGAGCGAAACCATTCCCGATGGAATGATTTTTACCCCTGGATCTCAATTTACCAAAACCTGGCAGGTCAGAAATGATGGCAATTGTGTTTGGGATTCATCCTATGCCCTGGTCCTTGATCGAGGTGATGCCATGACCTCAGTCACCAGTTATCCTCTCACCCAGAATGTTTATCCTGGTAACACGATAACTTTTTCGGTACCAATGACTGCACCCAGCACCGAGGGCAATTTTGCTGGTTTCTGGCACGTAGCCACACCTTACGGCGGTTTTATGGGCATATCCGGAACCAACCAATCACTTTCGGTAAAAATACAGGTCTCTGCAAAACCCCTCAAAGATTTTGGAGTATCCGGCGTGACTTATGATATGGTCAGGAAACCTCTGACCGGATGCGCCAATGATGGCGCCTCCTACACATTCACCGCCTATGTCACTGCAAACGGTGCCGGTGAGGTGGATTATCGCTGGGACCGCAATCCCTTCGACGGGAGCATTGTCAAGGGCACTCTCAAATTTGATTCTGCCGGCGTCAAAGCCATTTCCTGGACCTGGATCATGACACCCACCCATGTCCAGGGTATTGATCGATGGGTCGCACTGACCACTATTGTGGATACAACCGAAACGACCTGGAGCCGAAATTACTTCAATTTCACCTGCACTCAGTAAATTATCCGTTCAAATTGTTCGCTTAAAGATTACGAGATATGCGAAAGCATATCTCGTAATCTTGCTTTGGGAGGCTGTTACAGCAGGAACTATCGGGGGGAATAATTTCCTGCTTGGATTGAAACGTCTTTTTATACCAGTAAAGTGAAGCTGACGTTTCTATGGTTATATTACACCAAATTTGTCCAATTTACATTAGAAACACTTAAGAAAAGTTCCTTTAACTTTTCCGTTTCCCGCTAAATAGTTCCATCCACTCCTCCACGTCATTACTATTTGTGGGTTTAGAGGGATCGGATGGAATACCAGTCTGAATCAGGTCCATCACAGTGCGCGAAAATTCTTCAGATGAAATCACCTTGGCTCCAGCATTCCTCGCTTCCACCTGCACTCTCCGATCAGAAGTGACCACATTCCAATTTTTCGCATCCTTATTCAGCTGAGCCAGGCGATTTCGAATAGCATCATCAGCCAGGACCGGCCTCCGCACAAAATATACTGTTACCAAACCCATTTTTTTCTTTTCGCGTTGAATTGGCTGCGCGTTATCGAAATAAATTTCAACCTGTTTATGGCGGGAAAGACGGCAATATTCATTCATGAGCTTGATGAGCTCATTTTCGTCGTCAAAGGAATCGAGTTTTAATCCTATTTTGGGGATCAGGTTATGACCGTCCACTAAATATGGCATGTTTTTTATCCTAGGTTATATTGTACCAAATTAGTCTAATTTCGCCCTTGACATCAATATTTATCAGTGATATAAAATGCCCCAATATAAAATAGATACTCTTATCCAGAGAGGTGGAGGGACCGGCCCTTTGAAACCTCGACAACCTGACCGACCAAAAGGTCAAGGTGCCAATTCCGGCAGAACGATCTGGAAGATGAGAGGACGGTAGCGCTGTATGCCTCTTCTTATACTTATCAGAAGAGGTTTTTTGTATCTCATCTGGATCAGGGTCAATTTCACCTTATTATAATTGGAGAAAATCTCATGCCCGATCAAAGTCGCAAATTTGGTTTTTCCACCCGCCAGCTTCATTCCGGTTATACACCAGACCCTGTTACCGGCAGCAGTGCAGTTCCGCTCTATCAAACTTCCAGCTATCAATTCAAAAATACCGAACATGCTGCCAATCTTTTTGCGCTTAAAGAAATGGGAAATATTTATACCCGCCTGATGAATCCTACAACAGATGTCCTCGAACAGCGAATTGCTGACCTGGAAGGCGGGGTTGGCGCGCTGGCAGCATCCTCGGGTCATGCCGCCCAGGTCCAGGCAATATTCACCCTCTGTCAGGCCGGTGATCACATCGTCAGCAGCAGCCGTTTATACGGGGGAACCTACAACCAGTTCAACTATTCCCTGCGCAAGCTGGGGATAGAGGTTACTTTCGTGGATCCCGGCGACCCTCTGAATTTTGAAAAAGCCATCCAACGCAACACCAAGGTAATCTACGGCGAAACCCTGGGTAACCCTGATATCTCAGTCTTCCCCTTCGAAGAAGTTGCTGCCATTGCAAAAAAACATCAAATCGTCCTGATGATCGATAACACCTTCGCCACTCCCTACCTTTTCCGACCTTTCGAGTGGGGCGCAAACATCGTCACCCACAGCACAACCAAGTTTATTGGGGGTCATGGAACCAGCATCGGTGGAATCATCGTCGATGGTGGTAATTTTGATTGGACCAGCGGTAATTATCCGGGTTTCACAGAACCCGATTCTTCTTACCATGGATTGGTGTATGCCAGCCTGGTGGATCTTGGTCTCCCTCCATTTATCACCAAAGCCCGTGTCCAAATTTTGCGTGATTTTGGGGGCTGCGCTTCCCCGTTCAACAGCTGGCAGACCATCCAGGGTCTTGAAACTCTTTCTCTGCGCATTGAACGCCATGTTCAGAATGGTCAGGCAGTCGCTGAATACCTGGAAAATCATCCGAGGGTAAGCTGGGTAAAATATCCCGGACTCAAGAGCCATCCGGATTATGAACGTGCCCAAAAATACCTACCTAAAGGTGCCGGATCGATCCTAGGCTTTGGGATCAAGGGCGGTGCTGCAGCTGGGAAGAAATTCATCGAGTCCCTCAAGCTTTTCAGCCACCTTGCGAATGTGGGCGACGCCAAATCGCTCGCAATTCACCCGGCAACCACCACCCATAGTCAACTCAATGAAGCCGAGCAAATTTCGGCGGGTGTCAGCCCCGATTTCATTCGTTTGAGTATTGGCATCGAAGATATCGACGACATTCTCTGGGATCTCGGCCAGGCGCTCGAAGCTTAAGTAAATCCATCCAGGAATGATATGCCAGTAAAAATCCCGAATACCCTCCCCGCACGTGCCATCCTCGAAGCCGAAAATGTGTTTGTAATGGGCGAGGATCGCGCCTTTCATCAAGATATTCGCCCACTTCAGGTTGCCATCCTGAACCTGATGCCGACAAAAATCTCGACTGAAACACAGATTTTACGCCTCCTGGGCAATTCTGCCCTGCAGGTGGATGTTACTCTGCTCCATACCGCCACCCATGAAGCCAGGAATACAGACGCCGAACATCTCCTTAATCATTACTATGTCTTCGACGAAATTCGGCATCAGAAATTTGATGGATTAATCATCACCGGTGCTCCCATCGAACAGATGAAGTTTGAGGATGTGGACTATTGGCCTGAACTGGTCCAAATCATGGACTGGGCAGAAGATAATGTTGAATCGACATTTTTTATCTGCTGGGGAGCACAGGCCGGTCTTTACCACCATTACAACATTCCCAAATATGATTTGCCTGCCAAGAAATTCGGTGTATTCGAACACCGCAATCTCGCACCCAAAGAAAAATTAATGCGTGGGTTTGATGATGTTTTCCTGGCGCCTCATTCTCGCCACACTGAAATCCGCAGAGCGGATATCGAAAAGGTGCCAGAATTAAAAATATTTTCTGAATCCGCCGAGGCTGGAGTTTACATTGTTGGCAGCCGTGACGGAAGGCAGCTTTTTATCACAGGTCATTCTGAATATGATCCGCTGACCCTCAAGGGTGAATATGACCGGGATATTTCCAAAGGGTTGCCGATCAACATCCCCAACAACTATTTTCCCAACAATGACCCCACCAAATTCCCGGAAGTTCGCTGGCGCAGCCATGCGAATTTGCTCTATGCAAATTGGTTAAATTATTACGTTTATCAAGTCACACCGTACGATCCACTTCAGATCCCAGAAAGGGCAACCCGCGACGATTTTTAATGGTTGCGCTCAAACAGCCAGGCTGGTGAAATTAATCCCGCGAGGATTTAATGCTAACGATAATTCATCCATTCCTTGGCTAAACAGGGAATGGATGAATTTTTACCATATCTTGTCATTTCCTAATCCAACCACGATAAGCGGAATAAAAGATTTAAGGTTGTCGAATTGTCACTTGGAAAGTTCAGTCAGTCCGGAAATCTTCTGTCTCAACGGCATAACACATGAAAATTAATGCTTTTAACTAGGGGGATTCTATTTAATTTTGAATATTTTTATGATTTAATTTAATTAAAACTGATTTATTAATTTAACCCTTTAATGATTTAGGGAACAAGGCAGCGCTGATTGCTTTTTAGAATCGTTAAAAACCTGGCAAGCTGGATCGTTCAAAATGGTTTCTGGGAAATCCAAACGGGACTCGTCACGGAAGAATGCAATCTTTTTATTAGCAGATCTCCAACGATCCATCCTTCAAGCGAATTGTGCCAGGTCGGTAAAACCAGACTGCCCTGAATCCGAATCGCCTTTAGGTTCAGTTCTTCGAGATTTTTAATCGTGGTATCGTGTCAGGGCTGGGCCGATTTAACGAATTAACGCGTTCAGGGTTCATAATTCACGAACAAATAAATTGTTATTTAAATTCCTGGCTGTCTGTAAAATCCATCCCGATAAAGCCCGCCACGCCCCGGTTTTGCGGGTTGGCAAAAACCTCCTCGGGCAGACCAACCTGGGCAATCTGACCATCGATCATGACTGCCACCTGGTCCGCGAACCGGACGGCTTCTTTCAAATCGTGAGTGACAAAAATGGAGGTCGTTTCTGTTTCTCGCAGTATTGAACCAAGGTCATCCAGAAGCCGCAGGCGGGTTGGAGCATCCAGGGCGCTGAAAGGCTCATCAAGCAGGAGTAATTCTGGGGACAAGACAAAAGCACGCGCCAGGCTCACTCTTTGAGATTCTCCCCCTGAAAGTTTTGAGCCACGGCGTTCACGCAGCGAATCCAACCCGAGGCGTTTTAGCCAGTAGGACACCTTTTCATTGATTTCGCGGGACCCCATCCCGCGATAGCGAAGTCCAATGGCGACATTTTCGAACACGTTCAAATCCAGCAGCAGTGGCTCCTGCAGCACCAGCGCCAGTTTGCGACGATATTCAAGGACATTCTGCTCCATTACCGATTTCCCGTTCCATAAAATATTTCCGCTCTCGGGTTTCAATAATCGCGCTAAAACCAAAAGGAAGCTGCTTTTTCCCACCCCGTTCGGACCTACCAGCGCCAACACTTTCCCTTTTTCCACGGTTAAATAATCAACTTTCATTACCTGCCGCTGGTCCCGGTTAACAACCAAATCTCGAATTTCCAGCAAAGTGCTCATCGCTGCTTCGCCCCCCTCTGCTGAATCCAGGTCAATGCAAAATTGATCATCAGGGTGATCAACAGCAAGAAGGTCCCTAATATCATTGCCTGCCCAAATTCCCCTTTGTTGGTTTCCAGAACGATTGCGGTGGTCAGAACACGGGTTTGACCTTGGATGTTGCCACCTACCATCATGGAAGCACCCACTTCCGAGATGACCGAACCAAACCCTGCCATCAAAGCTGCAAGAAGTGGAAGCCTGGCTTCCCACCAGAGTGTGATGATCATTTGAGGAATAGATGCACCCAGAGCAAGCAATTGGAACTGCAAGCGGGGTTCAAGCTGCTGCAATGAAGCAGCTGCCAGGCCAGTCACGACGGGGGTGGCAATCACCAATTGGGCAATGATGATTGCCATTGGAGTATATATGATATGGAGATCTCCCAGCGGACCGGAGCGCCAAAGCACCATTGCCACCGCCAGACCAACCACAACCGGGGGTAATGCCATCCCGGTATTAATCATCGACAAAAATAATGACCGGCCTGGAAATTTTCCGAGCGCCAGTAATGTTCCAAAAGGGAGTCCAATCAATACGCTAATAAAGGTTGCTATTCCTGAGACTTTCATGGATAGCAGCGTAATTTCCCAAAAATCTTGGTTGCTTAAAACTGATTGAAAAAAAGTGGTCATCTCAGAATTGGATAAAACCGGGCGAGGATTACCCTCCTTCAGGAACCGTCCTCGCCCATGATCGAAACGATTTGCCTTTACCCAGTCAACCCATGGCGATCCGGCAATTGGTAAACCATTTAATTAAGACCCAGGTCAGCATCTGTTTTGGTTGCGTCGGGGAAGAATAAATTTTGCCCAAATTTTTCTACGCCAAATTTTCCGATCACATCCTGGGTTGCCGGATCGGTCATAAACTTCAGGAATGTCAAAGCTCCGGCATAATTAACTTTTGGCCATTTGGCAGGATCAACCGTGATCACATGATAAACGTTGAGTAGGGAGTTATCACCTTCCAAAAGAATATCGAGCTGCAATTTATCTTTATTCGCCAGGTATGTTGCCCGATCAGTGAGCGTGTACCCGCCTTTTTCAGAGGCGATGATTAGCGAAGCGCCCATCCCCTGACCTGTTTCAATGTACCAGCCAGGCTTGGTGGTGGCAGGATCAATCCCAGCTTTTTTCCAGAGATCCAATTCCTTGACGCTGGTTCCAGACTTATCTGCACGTGCAATAAATAAAACTTTGCTGGAATCCGCATCTCCGGCTTTTGCAATTGCCTGAAAAGCTTCTGCGGCACTCTTGCCTTTGATTCCCGCGGGATCACTGGAGGGACCCACGACAATGAAATCATTGTGCATGATCAGAGCGCGCTCTTTCCCCCATCCGGCGCTCATGAATTTCTTTTCTGCGGCTGGCGAATGGACCAGCAGGACATCGGCGTTGCCTTCCTGTCCCATTTGAATGGCCGCCCCAGAACCTACAGCAATTGTTTTGACAATATAACCGGATTGTTTTTCGAAGAGTGGAATCAGCACGTCCAGCAGACCCGAATCCTGGGTGGAAGTCGTGGTTGCCATAATCAAATCAGAATTAGCCGGACCGGCTGCCGCGGCGGTTGTCGCGGTTGGTTCAGCAGCTGCAACTGTCGCCGGAATCGCGCTAGGCGCGGCACCTGGCTGTGCGGTTAACGCACTGCCGCATGCGGCTAAAGCGAACGCCAGGATTAATGTCAGGCTGATTAGAATGCTACGTGTAATTTTCATCTTTTCTCCCATTAATTTTGATGTATTTCTCGAACAGCTTGTGAACCCGTCCTATTGAGGGACTTTTTCACCGCTGTGTGTGGTGTTGTAACCCGTCAGGGCGTTCAACTGGCGGCGAAATGAAGCGGTCTGTAAATGATCCAGTAAAGGACTGATCAAGGGAATTTGCTCATCCGGATAAATCAGATCATATCTTTCCTCAAAGAGAGGGATAAAATCCAACTGGGCTTCCCAGGCTGCCGCCTGGATGCCAATTGCTGCATCCACCTGCCCTTTTAATACTTCCCGGGCGGCTTCAGTATGCGTGGATACAAAATTTTCATATCCTCGCACCTGGTCGACGGGCAGGTTCAGGCGCGATAATTCCCTGTCCAGCCACAAACGCGTCCCCGAACCTAGATTTCGATTTATAAATTGAACATCACCTCGCACGAGATCAGTCAGAGATTTGATCCCCAGGGGATTCCCGGGGCTCAGGATCAAACCCTGTGTCCGGTTTGCCAGGGTAACCAGGTCAACAACCCGGTCTGGAAAGAAATGCCGGACATATGGAAGATTGTATTCGCCACCAGGGTCCAGTAAATGAGCTCCCGCCACGTGACACAATCCCTGGCGTAAATTGACCAGCCCGTCTAATGAGCCCACCGGCAGGGTCAGGATGGATAAATGGCGGGAAAGATCGCTAGCGATATGCTCGATGGCAGTATCGTGGCTGCCGGAAAATATAATGACCGGTTTTTCATTTTGTGGCAGGATTAATTGTTGAAGGAGCAAGGCTGATGCGTGAGCTTTGTAAAATTTTTCCGTGATACCGCCTGTCACACGGATTTCGCTCATTTCCACCAGGCCAACGCCTTCAAGGACCTTGATATGATGCCGCACCCAGGCCGGGGACTCGTTCAGGATTGCGCCAATTTGTGTCAGTGTAGCCTGTTCAGCCATTAATAAGCGCAATATATGGTATCGGCGGGAATCCGACAATACCTTGATTTGTTCGAACGCGTAGAGTGGCTCGATTTTTTCCATGTCATCGACGGTTAAGGAAAAACTTAAACGTACATTAGTTTAACATTCCCCCTTTCAAGAGTCAATATCCGCAGATATTTCCTCTTCCGCCCTCCGCTAATCACCGCCAGCTCTGCCTCAAACTGGTGCCAGGCAGCAATGCCAATACCTCGTTCAGACGTCCTTCAGTAAAACAATTTACACGGAATTAAATTAACGCTTTACGACCCATTCCTCATATTCCGGATGTCTCTGGATATATCCGGCAACAAACGAACAAAGCGGCAGGATCTTGTATTTTTTTTGAATTGCATATTCCAATCCGGCACGTGCCAGCCGGCCTGCCAACCCCCGCCCTTCCAATTCTTGTGGGACCTCGGTATGAGTGAATACCATGACACCGTTTCTCACCGTGTAATCAAGCACAGCCATTTTCCCTTCGATCTGTAATTTAAATCGCTGGGAAGTTTCATCGTGGATTATTTCCGGGAGATCAACTGGGTTTGTCATAAAATTCCTCCTACTGCTTCAATTTAATCTTCATCCCAAGATGAGATGCCTTAAAACCAAGTCTTTCATAAAAACGATGGGCTGCCTTTCGCGATTGATCGGTGGTCAGCTGGAGGAGCCGCGCCCCTCTTAACCTAGACCTCTCCATCGCCCAATTCATCATTTTGGTTCCAATTCCCTGGCTGCGCAGCCCGGCTTCCACTCGCACCGATTCCACCTGAGCCCGCAACCCTCCCTGGTAGCTGAGAGATGGAATATAGATCAACTGCAGGGTGCCAACGACCTGACCTGCCTGGACAGCAACCACCAGCTCAACATTCGGATCTTTTTGAATCAGGTCAAAAGCTTCTTCATAGCAGCCCGGTAATGGCAAGCGGTAATCTTCCCGCGTTTTACCAAGATCATCATCCGCCAACATGCGCACAATTTCAGGGACATCCGCAAAGGTTGCCAGGCGCATTTCTAGTGGACCTGCCATTTAGTTTTTCCTGCCTTTTGACAGGGAGATGAATTCCATGATGATTTTTAGGGCTGCGAATACGCTCGCCTCTGAAGGATCGAGCACAGGCGCAACCTCAACCATATCCAGCCCAATAAATGGCAAGCCGCGAATCGCTTTGAATAATGTCAAAACATCGCGCACGCTCAATCCGCCATATTCAGGGATGCCTGTTCCCGGCGCAGACGAAGGGTCAAGTGCATCAATATCAAAGGAGACATGCACAGCATCACACTTCGCCAGAATGCCCCTGATCTCACTGCCAATGGACTTCATCCCGCGCTCATCCACATCCAGCGCGGTGAAAACGTGCAGCCCTCCATTTTCAATCAGATCAAGTTCCTGTTCTTCCCAGGATCTTAATCCAACCAGGCAAACGTCCTGAGGCTCAATTCCGAATTCAAGCGCGCGGCGCAGGACACAGGCATGGGAAAAATGTAAACCATCAAATTCGTCGCACAGGTCGGGATGGGCATCAATCCACAACACCCCCAGGCGCCCCTTTCCCGTGCGGATTTTTTGCCCTTCGAAGATTGGAATGCTGACAGAGTGATCCCCGCCCAATGTAATCAGAATATTGTTCAGGTTGGCTACCCGGCTGGAAACGACTGGAAAATCGACCAAAGGGTCTTTTATTTGAATATCTCCCAGGTCACAGATCCTCAGGGAACTGAGCGGGGTACGATCTTCACTGTAAGGGGTCAGATGGTGGGACCAGAATCGGATTCGTTCTGGTGCCTTTGCCGCGCCCTTGCGCGCACTGGCACGGTCATCAAAAGGCAGACCAATGACAGTAAAATCGGCTAATTCAGGTGTAATTCCAGGATCATACAAATCAGCCCACATTCGATGGGTGCCATCCAGGGTCATCTTACCTCCGTGCAATTGCTTCGTTTGGCTGGAGCCGGGAGCTTATTTATGCGCCCGATAAAATTATCCAATTTCTGTGAACCATTCCATTTTACCTTGATTGCCAACCTGGATAATCCCTGGTTAAAAGTTATTCCTTACAACAGAATATCAATACATCACCAATGACAACTTGATTATTGACCCTCATCCTAATTCCTCTTACAATACCATTATGGAGTGTTTAAATCAATTTTCCACTGGCTTTTTTCGACCCGACCATGACCCTCCGTGCCTCTAACCTGGTGGCTAAAAATATTCTGTTAGACCAATAATTTATTTTCGCTTGTTAATCAGGTTGTTTGGAGGTTTCCATGCCGCAAGCTTTTACATCAAAACGCGCTGCCATTTACCAGGATGTTCCTGATGAAAAATGGAATGATTGGCGCTGGCAGTTAAGCAATCGTCTTAATCATGTCGAAGACATCAGCAAAGTCATATCCCTCACTGAAAGCGAACGAAAAGCGCTCAACTCCAGTGGATTGTTTCGCGTGGACGTCACACCCTATTTTATTTCCCTGATCGACCCGGATGATCCGGAAGACCCGATTCGCAAACAAATCATTCCCACTGCCGAAGAACTGAATTCCTTTACAGCAATGATGGAGGATTCCCTGGCGGAAGACCGCCATTCCCCTGTCCCTGGTCTGGTTCATCGTTATCCTGACCGCGTGTTAATGTTGGTTACCACCCAATGCGCCTCCTATTGCAGGTACTGCACCCGCTCGCGCATCGTTGGTGATCCCGGACAGACCTTCAATCGCCAGGAATTCGAAATGCAGTTGGAATATATTCAAAAGACTCCACAGATCCGCGATGTACTCCTTTCTGGTGGAGATCCTTTGGTTTTAGCCCCCAAGATTCTGGAAGAACTGCTCTCCCGTTTGCGGGAAATTCCCCACGTGGAAATCATTCGAATTGGTTCACGTGTGCCGGTGTTTCTGCCTCAGCGCATCACACCTGAACTTTGTGACATGCTCGGGAAATACCATCCGCTCTGGATGAACATTCATGTCAACACTCCAAATGAAATCTCTGCTGAACTTGAGGCGGCAACTGATCGCCTGACCCGGGCAGGAATACAACTTGGAAACCAATCCGTTTTACTGGCTGGAGTGAATGATTGCGTCCACATCCAGCGTGAGCTGGTTCAAAAATTGGTCCGAATCAGGGTTCGTCCGTATTATCTCTACCAGTGCGACCTCGTTCCGGGTGCCGGGCACTTCCGTACGCCGGTTGCCAAGGGAGTCGAAATCATTGAAGGGTTGCGCGGTCATACTTCAGGTTATGCCGTTCCGCAGTTCATCGTGGATGCGCCTGGCGGCGGCGGAAAGATTCCGGTCAATCCAAATTATCAACTCAGCATGTCAGATCACAAAATCATCCTGAGAAATTATGAAGGCTATATAACCACCTACGAAGAGCCGCTCGAATACAAACCTCACGATCCGAAAACTTGCCATGCCTGCCAGAACAAACGCCCAGAGGTGGGTCAAAAAGGAATAACTGCCCTTTTGGATGGTGAGCAAATGTTCATCAAGCCTGAAGGCTTTGACGAGCTCCACAACCGGGGCGGTCTCCAGCACCGGTTGAAGGACGAAAATAAATGGAAACCACTTGGGATCGGCACTGAAGATTCTTCTGAACAAAAGATTTCGGATTGAAAAAATGGAATTTCGATTTTCAAAGGATCAGTCTTACGCCTGATCCAGAAGCAAAACAAAGGAGTATCAAATGAAAATCTCTCGCTTTTTCTCCCTGCTCATGGCGGGTATTTTGCTGATGACTGCGATAGTCCCCTTTGCCGCCACGCCTGCCGCTGCTGCCGAAAATTCTTCCCTCAAAACCTCCATCTCGGTCAGCGTTGAAAACCTCACGAGTTCCAGTTACAGCTGCTCGCTTGTTGCCCAAACTCCAGCCGATTGGACTTATATGAAACCGCGTCAATCGTTCGATACCTTTTGGACCGTAAAGAACACTGGCGCCGTCTGGCATGCCAAATCCACAAAATTTCAATATATTTATGGAACAAAAATGAATACCGGGGCGAATTACTTTTATCTCCCTCACGATGTTTCAAGAGGCTCCAAGATAGCGCTCGGTGTGGACATGATCGCTCCCAAGTACCCGGGAACTTACTCGACAACCTGGGCATTGTTTTCTGGCAACACCAGGGTCTGCCGGGTATATGTCATTATCACCGTCACCCGCTAGCCTAAAATGAATTCTTCCATGTCAAGCAAGCATTTCCACAGTTAATATCTTGAAAAAAAAACTTAGCCTTTTATTTGTCAACTTGGTTCTGGTGCTGGTAATATCTTCCTGTCAGGCTGTATTACCGGCACCAGAGTCAAACCTGCCCTCTCCAACCACTGGAAATGGGGCTGCTGAAATAATCAATCTAACGGTGTCCGCTGCCGGTGAAACTGCGACGCTTCCGGGTCCAACCTTGGAACCTTCCCAAACCATGACCCTTTACCCGAGCATCACGCCGCTGCCCGCAACCCCCACGGTGACGCCTTATGGATTTGTCGCATCCCCAACCCCCACCCCATACATGTCCCTCACCCCTGAGCTTCCCGACCCGGACGAAGGTTGGACGGATGATTGGGGCTCACCAACAAGATGCACTTTACTTGACAAAACCCCTCCAAACTGGTCTTCGGTTCCCTCACACAGCGAGATCAGAGTCACCTGGACCCTGCTAAATTCAGGTACAAAAAAATGGGATGCCAATGAGGTTGCGGTTGTTTATGTGAGAGAAACCAAGCTGACACCACCCGGCGCAAAAAAGAAACTTTTTACCCATGACATTAAAGTAGGTGAAACAGTTACCGTCGGGGTAAACATTTACACCCCCGATACTTTCGGTCACTATAAATCTGTTTGGGGTTTGAGGGAAATTAGGACAGGAAGGGTTTTCTGTACATTCACCATTAAAATTTACGTGTATTAGATGGTGCGGCTTTGACCAAAAAAACGATCGGTTATGTGGAACTTGAATGGTCCTGTCCGAATTGCGGTTTAAAAAACCCGGGGATGAAAAAATTTTGCCAAAATTGTGGAGCGCCCCAGCCCGAGAATGTACAGTTTGAACTTGGTCAGAAACAGGATCTGATTAAAAATACCGAGGTCGCTGGCGCTGCTGCGAAAGGACCGGATATCCACTGTCCTTTTTGTGGAACACGCAACCCGGCAGATGCCAAAAATTGTTCGCAGTGCGGCGGAAATCTCGAGGGAGGTACTCGCCGCATCACCGGTCAGGTTCTCAGCGCTGCCCCCCTGCCCAATAACGAAGCCATCATTTGTCCGGCTTGCGGCACCAGCAACCCCGCCGGGAGCGTCACTTGCTCTTCCTGTGGAAACAGCCTGGCAAAACAAAATGCTCCTGTCCCCATTCAGTCAGGTCAAAACAACCCGCCCGGCAAGGGTGCTCCGCCTTTTCGCCCCTGGATGTTGTTGCCTCTTGCAGCGCTCCTGTTATTATGCTGCTTCGCGATCTGGTTTCTCTTCCTCCGAACCAGCTCGCTTTCGGGGACGGTTCAGAAAACGGAATGGCAGCGCAGCATTGCCATTGAATCGCTGCAACAGGTTGTCCATGAAGCCTGGCAGGATCAGCTGCCCGCTGACGCAAAAGTTATGAGCTGCCAATTGGAGTACCGTCGCACACAGGATGATCCGGTAACCGGAGCAAAGGAAGTCTGCACCACCGCATTGGTTGACCAAGGGAACGGGGCTGGAAAAGTGGAGGAAACCTGCAAATACGAAGTGTACGATAATTACTGCAAATACCAGGTGCTGGAATGGCAAAAATTCGATGAGGTTTCCGCGCAAGGAACCGACCTCAACCCCTATTGGCCTAATCCTACGCTCGGGACTGATCAGCGGGAAGGCGAGCGCAGTCAAAACTATCTGGTATATTTCGAAACGCAGGAAGGTGTAAAAAAATACACCCTCACAGACGGGACGGAATTTTTACAATACAGCCCGGGTTCCACCTGGAATTTAAGCGTGAACTCGCTTGGAGCGGTTGTAACTGTGTCCCGTTAAACAGGAGATGAGCTATGCATTACCGACGACTTGGAAAATCAGGTTTAAAAATAAGCGAAATTTCCCTTGGTGCCTGGGTGACTTTTGGATCACAGGTGGACGAAGAGAATTCCGTGGAATTAATCCGGGCTGCGTATGAAAATGGCATAAATTTTTTTGACAATGCCGATATCTACGCCAATGGCAAGGCAGAAGAAGTCATGGGGCATGCGCTAAAAGATTTCCCGCGGGAAGCATTGGTGTTATCTTCAAAGGTTTTCTGGCCCACCATGCCGGGTCCAAACGGACGCGGTCTTTCCCGCAAGCATGTCACAGATTCCATCAATTCAAGCCTTAAACGGATTGGAACTGATTATATCGATCTCTACCTTTGCCATCGCTTTGATCCTGACACCCCCATCGAAGAGCTAGTTTTTACGATGGATTCGCTTGTGAGGCAGGGGAAGATTCTGTATTGGGGCACATCTGAGTGGAAAGCATGGCAGGTAACTGCGGCGATTGCCACCGCCACCCAAAATCATCTCACAGCGCCAATTCTGGAACAACCGCAATACAACATGTTTCACCGGCGTGGGGTCGAATTGGAATTATCCGATCTTTGCAAGGAATATGGATTGGGACTTACCACCTGGAGCCCCCTCTATTACGGCATTCTTTCGGGTAAATATAATGAGGGGATCCCCGCGGGCAGCCGCGCATCCCTGGACAGCATGGCTTGGATCCGAGACAAGATTACCCCGGAACGCATCTCCATTATCCGCGATTTGAACAACATCGCCTTTGATCTGCATATTTCCATGGCCCAATTAGCCCTCGCCTGGATTTTACGCCGCAAGGAAATCGGCAGCGTCATCACCGGGGCTACCAACCTCTTGCAACTCCAGGAAAATATTGCTTCCGCCGAAGCGGTTGAAAAATTAAATAACGCAATTTTGGAAGAAATCGAACAGCTCCTGGGGAATTATCCAGATGAGGATTAAGTTGTTATCCTGCGAGTCATGGCGAAATAATCTCAGGTAAACCCATTGTTTAGATGACAAATTTAGGGATTACGAAATATTCTGTCTTCCTCTGGTTTCCAGTTCAGATAGTTTAGCCCCATCTGGCATTTTCTGAAATTGTCCTCGAATTTTCTCCCAAAAATAAAAATCTTTACAAATCGCCGGGGGTACGCCAATTTTGTCCTTGATTTTGGGACGCGTTTGTGCTATTTATAAGCTAGTTTAAATTAAAGGATATTTATGCATCGAGAGCGTGTTTCTGAAAATGTATTCTGGTTTCAAAGCGAGTTGTACGCACAAGTAACTGCAGGTGTAATTGCTGGACCTCAATGGGCAGTCTTAATTGACACCCTGGCCAGCCCTGAAGAGACCTTGATCATTCGGGAATTTATTGAACATGATCTTGGCTTGCAAGTGCGTTATGTAATCAATACTCACTATCATGCAGATCATACCTGGGGGAATTGTTTCTTCCCGGGGGCAACCATTCTTTCCCATGCCCGCTGTCGCGAGTTGATGCACACGAAGGGTATTCCTTCGCTGGAAGCTGCCAAAAAACACAACCCTTCCTTGCGCCAGGTTAAAATCGTTTTACCGCACATCACATTTGAAGATGGAGATCTGAACCTGCGGGTAGGCAAGAAAAATTTAATTTTATCGCTCTCCCTCGGACACAGCTCGGATTGCATATCTGTCCTGGTTGAAGAAGACCGGATTTTATTCGCCGGAGACACCTTCATGCCCCTGCCCTACATTGTGGACGGCAACATCGATGAAATGATCACTTCCATCAAGAAAATTAGCCGGATGGGATTGGAGAATATCGTTCAGGGTCATGGAGATATCGTATTACGTGGTGAAATTGAAGCCGCGGTCAAGGAAAACCTGGCATACCTCTCAGCCATTCGAAAGCACGCCCGCGCTGCGTTAAAACGCAAATCGCCACTGGAATATCTGGATGAAGTGGGAATTGAAGAATGCGGCAAAAGCCGTGTCTACCTGGGCGGTTTGGCGGAAACCCTTCACAGGCATAATCTGCGGGCTTTATACAAAGTGATGCTGGAAAATAAAGACAGCGGCGAAAGTGAAGAGACGCCAGCCTGACAGACGGCAAAAAGACCGGCTTGGTAATTTCCAATTAAACAGGAGACATGGGCGCTGTATAACGCCCATGTCTCCTGCTTAATTTTTTTAACTAATTCAACCTTGTAAATATAGAAAGGGTTAGTTCATAAAAAGTGGGCGGCTCTTAATCCCAGGTCTTTGTGATGTGCACGTTTGTTTCAGCTCAGAGATGAACCATGGGTTTCGTTTCCAGGCAGCCGCGGCGGCTGAAAACAACCGTCCGGATTACGAATCCTCTTTGCGCTGGTTTTTCCTTTTATGCAGCCAACCGTTCAAGCTGATACCGACCAATCTCTCTGTTCCCGAGGACAATTTTTTCATATTCGGTCGCAACGCCCAGAGCAAAAGAAAAGCAGCAGCCAGCCCATAGACCACGTCCGCAAAGCTGGCTCCGGGTGCTCCCAGTATCAACCTTACGCTAAAAACGATGATCGCAAAAACTGCCACGCTCAAAGTGGCGATTGATGCGTAGCCAACGCCGAAAAACACCAGGGCACCCAGCGGCAAAATAATCAGCACCGTTGGCCACCACAATCCAATTGCACCACCCAGGGCAGGAGCTCCACCAGCTCCTCCACCCAGTTTAAATCGCCCATTTTCATCTTTTTTCAACAAAAATATGGAGTGGTTGTGTCCCAGAATCGCTGCAATTGGTGCCAGGATGTGCACCCAGTTGTTGTCAGGAACAATGAGTGTCGCAACCCAGGCTGCAAGAAAACCCTTAAGAACATCCAGTGCTGCTGTGGATAACCCCGCCCAAAATCCGGCAGCACGCATTACATTCGTTCCCCCGGTCCTTCCGCTTTCCACATTACGGACGTCCTTGCCGGTTTTAAGCTTGACAATAACCAGACCGCTTGGGATGGATCCAAATAAATATCCCAGGATCACAGCAATTATTTCATACAAAATCATCCGTAAATCTCCTCTTCACTTTTTTAATCGGTAACACATAATTGGATGCTAAGTTACACTTCCACAACATTCAGAGGAATTTCCTCCGCCTTCCCATTGTTAATCAAAAACCCTCTCGCCTGCCAGCGCCGGCCAACTTTTGACCAGATAATGTTCACCACGGGATATTCTGATTCCTTAATATCTGTGGGCGATGGAAATGAAGGTCCCTTGGGATGGGAATGATAAATCCCCACCACTTCCAACCCTTCGGAATCGAACTGCTCGAAAGCCCGTAACTGTGCCTTGGGATCCATTGAGAATCGAACCGGACTATCCAGGATGTTTTTTATGGGAAGCACCATTTTAACCTTTTGGTCTTTTCCACCCAACAAACCGCAGGCTTCAATCGGCGCTAAAGATCTTGAATGCTTTTCCATTGCAAACATTTGTTCAAAATTCAAAAACAGCCATTTATTATTCATGGTTATCCTCTAAACAAGAAAGCGGCAATCCAGATGATTGCCAGGGCAACCAATGCTTCCAACCCTGCCCGGCGAATTGAATATTCTTCATGGATGTTCTGCGCAAATTCTGTCAGCGAAAATAATGGCGCCAGTAAAACCAGGCCGTACTGGATCGGTTTCAACGGTAAATAATGTAACGCGGCAGAAAGCTGCATCAAGATCAATCCAATTCCGAAAGCCCATGAGAATTCCCATTTTCCCGTGCGAAGATGCAGAGATCGTAACACAACCATCCCCGCAGTAAAGAATACAATCAAAGCGATCAGGATCAGGCGCGAAACCGAAAAAGCGAGTGTAATACATAAAATCAAAAACAACGTATACGAAAGTGCCACCAATCCCGCAGAAGCCGCCGGGTATCGTAAATCTTCCGGGTCGAGCGCAATATATTCTGCCACAAAGATTAGAAACAGCAATACACCACCAAAGATAAAACTTAACCACCAGGCTGGACCCATGGGCAGGTTGTAAAGTGGGACTCCCAGCACAAAGGTGGTTAATGCCGGCAACAACCAGTGCTGGAAGGTATTTCCGCCCTCATAACGCGGATGCCCACGAAGCAGCCAATCCATGCCGGCAGCAGTCAGCCCGCTTGCCATCAGGGTGGTAGCGATATTAATATCAAAGGGGATTGGAATGATGATCCCTAAAATATTAAAGGTCAAGGGAACTTGTGGCACTTCGATCAAATGCGCCAGGGCGTAAGCCAGTAATATGGCTGCAAGGAGAACGCTTACCCGGTTGGAGTCAGGTAAGATGGTGTGTGGTTCATCTTCCATAATTCATTTTACCTGCCAGCAAGGGAGAGGGGAAGGTTTTATATTTGTCAGCACAAAGAACCAGATCCCTTCGAACAGGGAATATTATAATAAATTTTTTGCACGAGAGAGGTTGGCAGAGTGAGACGGGTGATTTGGATTTATTGGAGGCAGCCTTCTTACTTCATTATATTGTAAAAATCATGGCTGTGGTAGAATCATAAATCTATGGAATCTCAGACCTCTGAATTAGCGAAACTCCCGCCCCCTCCCAGGGTGATCCAGGCATTGATCAACGGATTTAACGCCATCGCGAGTAGCGTGGTGATTATCCTCATCCCTGCGTCAGTAGATTTTTTCCTCTGGCTTGGTCCTCGTATTAAAGCAGATGCCTTAATTGCTCCTTTCATGGAAATTTTGCCCCAGCTTCAGGCACAAGCTCCCGCCGATCAGGTGCAATTATTTACACAGTTAATGCTTGATTTAAAAAATGGTATGAATCTGTTCTGGGTTTTCAGAACTTTTCCCCTGGGCATTTTTAGTTTAATGAGTACAAGTATTTCACCTGACTCACCTTTTGGCTTGCGGACTGCTTTCAACCTGCCGGGATGGTCAGTCCTTCTTGGAATCCTGGTCCTGACCTTTCTCGGATGGCTGGGCGGTGGATTTTATTTTAGGACGGTTTCGAGAATTGCCCTGAAATTGCACGAAGGGCCTGGCCTTTCCTGGACCCTGTTTCAGGGAATATTGCTTTCATTATTTTGGTTCATATTTTTCATGATCGCCACCATCCCTTTGCTGATTGTTCTCGGGCTGATGAATTTGCTGGGATCCTTTTTTTCCACCCTGATGCTGGTCGTGCTGGCAGTACCTGCGGTCTGGATGCTGTTGGTGATTTATTACTCTTTTTATGGCATTTTTGCCCTCGGACAAAATGCGCTTGCCTCAACCAAAAGCAGCTTCCGAATTTTGCGTTATGGTCTTCCGCCGCTCGGTTGGTTTACAATTCTAACCCTGCTCATCAGCCAGGGCATGGATTTGCTCTGGCGCTCTGCTCCAACCAACTCATGGATGATGGGGATTGGGATTTTGGGACATGCTTTTGTTTCAACAAGCTTACTGTCTGCTGGTTTTATTTATTTTCGGGATTTAAATATCTGGATAGAAAGTACCTTGAGCTGGATCGATAACCAAAAGAAATCGACAGTGCAAGTCTGAACTCATTGGAGGATTTTCGTGACAACCCCTGCAAATTATAGTGCCGCCAATATTCAAGTTCTTGAAGGCCTCGAAGCAGTTCGACGCCGGCCTGGAATGTATGTTGGCGGAACAGATCAAAAAGCTCTTCATCACCTTGTTTACGAGGTGGTCGACAATTCAATCGATGAAGCCCTGGCGGGTGTATGCGACAGGATTCTGATCACTATTCATGAAGACAGTTCGGTAACGGTGGAAGATAATGGTCGTGGCATCCCGGTCGACATCCACCCTGAAAAAAAGATTTCCGCTCTGCAAGTCGTGATGACCGTCCTACATGCGGGCGGCAAATTCGGCGGAGGCGGGTATAAGGTCTCAGGCGGATTGCATGGAGTGGGGGTTTCAGCGGTAAACGCCTTATCCGAATGGTGCGAGGTGGAAGTCACCCTGAACGGACATGTGCATTTCCAGCGCTATGAGCGCGGCATCCCCATGGAACCAGTCAGGATTCTGCGCAAAGTTAATCCAGTCTTGCATGGTACGCGGACCACGTTTAAATATGACCCGACAATTTTCAAGGAAAATCCCGAATACCGTTTTGACACCCTGATTCAACGCTTTCGGGAAATGGCTTTTGTCACCCGCGGCGTGACAATTTATTTTTTGGATGAGCGTTCAAACCGCGAAATGACCTTCTATTTCGAGGGTGGAATTCGTTCTTTTGTGCGTTACCTGAATCGCAACCGGATAACCCTCCATCCGGTCATGTTTACCGAAAAGCAAATTGAAAATATCGGCATCGAAGCTGCTGTGCAGTATACCGATGCTTTTACTGAATCCGTCTATTCCTTTGCGAATACCATCAACACCGTTGATGGCGGCACGCACATGACCGGTCTGCGCTCAGCACTTACCCGCGTCATCAATGATTATGCCCGCAAGAGTGGGTTGCTCAAGGATTCCGATCCCAACTTCTCAGGGGATGATACGCGCGAGGGAATGACCGCTATCGTATCCATCAAACATCCCGACCCGCAGTTCGAGTCGCAGACAAAAGTCAAGTTGATGAACCCGGAAGTTCAGACCTATGTCACCCAGGTGGTAGGTGAAGGCTTTGGCACTTTCCTGGAGGAAAACCCCCAGGCAGCCCGCGCCATTGTTCAAAAATGTCTCACTTCATCACGAGCCCGCGATGCTGCCCGGAAAGCCCGCGACCTGGTCATCCGTAAATCAGCACTGGAATCGCTGACTCTGCCAGGCAAGCTGGCTGACTGCTCAGAACGAGATTCCAGTAAAACAGAGCTTTACATCGTCGAGGGTGATTCGGCAGGAGGTTCTGCCAAGCAGGGCCGCGACCGTCATTTCCAGGCAATTTTGCCCCTGCGTGGAAAAATTTTGAACACCGAGCGCGCCCGCCTCGATAAAATCCTGGGAAACAATGAAGTCAAAGCCCTCATATCCGCGCTTGGAATGGGCATCGGAGATAACCTCGATATCAACGGGCTGCGTTATGGGCGTGTGATCATCATGACCGATGCTGATGTGGATGGCAGCCATATTCGAACCCTCCTTCTGACTTTTTTCTTCCGCTATATGCCGAGCCTGATCGATGATGGTCACCTCTATATTGCCCAACCTCCTCTCTACCGGCTTGAATATAAAAAGCAGGGCCGCTACCTGTATTCGGATGCTGAAAAGGATGCTGCCATTCTCGAACTGGGAAAAGACGGCGAAAAATCAACCCTGCAGCGCTATAAAGGCCTGGGCGAAATGAATCCAACCCAGTTGTGGGAAACCACCATGAATCCGCAAAACCGGACCCTCTTAATGGTCAATGTCGAAGATGCAGCCGAGGCGGATCGGACCTTTGATATGCTGATGGGCGACGAAGTTGCCCCGCGCAAAAAATTTATCACCACCCATGCCAAAAAAGTTCGCAATTTGGATATCTAACGACAGCCCAGGCGATTCTTGGTTGGATTTTCTCTCACCCTCAAATGGGTCTGATCAAATGGACCAAAACAGGCTCCCCCACAAACAAGAGAATTTTGTGAGCGGGAGATCTGTTTTTAGAATAAGGTCAATGCGTCTGGTTCATTGGTCCTGGTCCAGATTAATGGAATGTGCACTTTCAATTTGACTGGAAACCGGTTGGATGAATTTCCATAAACCTCCCGTCCATGAAACATCTCCTGTATAATTGAAATATGATCGAAATAAAAATTCCGGGACACGGGGAACTTAACCTTGAACATCTGGTAATGGACGTAAATGGCACGCTGGCTGTTGACGGCTCCCTGATCAATGGTGTCGCCGGTCGCATTGCGTTCCTGCGCGATCATTTAACGGTTCATCTTCTGACTGCTGATACCCACGGGAAACAGGCTGTCATTGATCAGCAGCTCAACCTGCAAGCCGTACGAATTCATCCCGGAAACGAAGCTGCTCAAAAAGGTGAATATGTTCGCAATCTTGGAGCAGAACACGTGGTCGCAATTGGACAGGGCGCGAATGATGTCGAAATGTTGAGAGCCGCGAGCCTAGGCATTTGTGTCTTGTCTGTCGAGGGCTTGGCGGTCAGCGCTCTCAACGCATCAGATCTGATCCTGCCCGATATCCTTTCAGCTTTGGAACTGCTCGAAAAGCCCCTGAGAGTGATTGCGAGTTTACGAAAATGATTAATCCTGAAGACAACTCAAATTTTAATGGTGACTCCCAATCCCCTGAATTTCCTTCAGATTCTTATAATCCCGGCCAGGAGGACTCAAATTACTCTGAAGAATTTCCAACAACAGGCGACACGGATTCTGCAACACACAGGCAAAACGGGTCGGAATTAAATTTTCCCAGCATGGAAGAGGATGTTGCTGCGTTTCGGCGCGAGCTTGATGCCATAAAATTCTCTCCGATCGATCCATCCTCCGCAGAAGATCAATCAACCTCCAGCAGCCAGTCAATCCGGCGCAGGCGGCGCTCCTCCCGCACATTCGACCGCCCCAGCGCCAGCGAAATCGGCAGCCGTCTGGACACAATTTTTCAAAATTCATCCCCATCCATTGATTTCTTTATTTTCTCTTTTCTGAGCGGCTGCGTGATAGCCCTCGGTTATTTAATCGATTCGCCCGCCATCCTTTTAATGGGAATCCTGTTGGCACCCTTGCTGAGCCCATGGGTGGGAATTGCACTCTCAGCCGCCACGGGTGAATTCCGGGTTTTCAAACAGCTTATCGGCGGGGCAATCATCAGCCTGGTCATGGTCTTCGGTGCCGGGCTGCTTGCAGGCGTGCTCTCGCATTGGCTGCCTTCTGCGACCAATTCACAGGTACAGGCGCATGCCCGTTTATGGGGCGCAGACCTATTAATGTTGGTGATCGGCTCATCAATCCAGATCATCTCTTTTATCCGGTCTGATAAAAAGCCGGTTATCGCCAGCCTGATGGTCGCTTACGAATTGTTTTTACCGGTCAGCGCGGCAGGCTTTGGACTTTTTGGAACCGTGAAAGGCATCTGGCCGGAAGCAGGCATGATCTTCCTGATTCACCTGATGCTCATGCTGATCATCAGCCTGGTCATTTTCTTTTATATGGGATTTCGTCCGCTTGAGATTACGGGTTATGCCATGCCTGTTGGTCTGTCCTTGCTTGGGCTTGTCGTCCTGGCAGGCTTTGCCGGGCTCGGAAGCATTGCAAACACGCGGGGAAATATAGTCACCCCCAGCATGACCGAGTTAATGACTCAAACCCCGGCTGCCATCGCCTCAGGAATTGACCTGACAGTCACCCCCACGATTACTCCCACCCAAACCTTAACACCCACCCTTTCTCCGCAGCCAACCGCAACAACTTCCCTCCTGACATTGACACCGCAGCCGGAGCCCTCACCCGGCAAGGGAACTGTAATTCCCACGCTTGTTCCAACTCCAGTCTATGGAAAAGTTCAATCGGCTTCTGGCGGGGTGCTCGTCCGTTACACACCTAATGGAGTTTCCTTCACGTCGGCTCAAAATGGTTACCTGGTTGAAATCCTGGGAGATAAACCCGTCCTCGTCGACAACCAATATTGGGTCCATGTCATCATCAAAACTCAAACCCACGATATTGATGGTTGGGTGCTTTTGGAAATGATCGTTACGGCAACACCCTCCTTCACGCCCTAGTAAAATTCTTTATCAGATCAAAAACATTTGCGGACGCAATCGTTCCGCATGTTTATTCATATGGAGACCTCGTATGCCCATTCATTTTGGTACTGACGGTTGGCGCGCTGTAATATCAGATTCATTTACATTCAGCAACCTGCGCATGGTTGCACAGGCTATTGCCGACGCCGCCGATTCGGAACATTGGAATACCAGCTCCACACCCGATGTTAATCCCAAAAAATTCATCGTCGGTTTTGATACCCGGTTTCTATCCGATCGCTATGCCTCCGAGGTTGCCCGTGTTTTGGCAGCCAATGGATTTACCGTTCTTCTGGCTCAAGCCGATGCGCCTACTCCCGCGATCTCATTCGCTGTTAAAAACAACTCTGCCGCCGGAGGGGTCATGATCACCGCCTCTCACAATGCTCCCCGTTACAATGGCGTCAAACTAAAAGCAGCTTATGGCGGATCTGCTCTGCCAGAACAATGCCGCAGGGTGGAAATTTACATCAACGATAACGAAGAACAATCCCGCGGACCAAATTTGATGGACTACAATTTGGCAAAAGAAAGCGGCTTAATCCAGAAATTTAATCCCTTGCCTCCTTATCTGGATCACCTCCGGACGTTAATTGATACCGATGCGATTGCAGAAAATCCACAACGCTTCGTGATTGATTCAATGTATGGCTCGGGTCGGGGAACCATGAAAGCTTTCCTGCATGGAACAGGTTGCGAAATTACTGAAGTACGGGGTGAAATGAATCCTGGTTTTGGCGGAGTTCACCCGGAACCCATCGCCAAAAATCTTGGCGCCTTGATGGGCGCACTTGGAGCAGGATTAGGCTCTTTTGGCCTTGCAACCGACGGGGATGCCGATCGTATTGGAGCCATGGACGAACACGGTCAATTTATTGATCCACATAAGATTATGTGCCTGGCGTTGAAATACCTGGTCGAAGTCCGCGGCTGGACCGGTTCAGTCGTTCGCACGGTCTCCACCACCCGCATGATCGACCGGTTGGCAAAGAGGTACGGTTTGACCGTACACGAAACACCGGTTGGCTTCAACCACATTGCTGATTACATGATGAGTGAGAATGTTTTAATTGGTGGGGAAGAATCTGGTGGAATCTCGTTCAAAGGCCACATTCCCGAAGGAGATGGTCCGATCATGGGACTGCTTTTGGTTGAGATTATCGCTCATGCCAAAAAGACACTTGGAGAATTAACAGCAGATTTATTGGCGGATGTCGGTCCTGCTTTCTACGAGCGAACTGATCTCAGGTTAGCCAGGCCAATTTCAAAGAATGAAATGACCGATTTGCTGTTAAAGAATGCCCCGGCAGAAATCGGCGGGAAAAGAATTACCGAGATCTCCAGCCTGGATGGCGTAAAATACATCCTGGAAGATGATTCGTGGCTCCTGATTCGTCCATCAGGAACAGAACCTGTACTGCGAGTTTACGCAGAAGGACGTTCCTCACCCCTGGTGAAAGAAATGCTGGGATTTGGTCAAAAAGTGGCAGAAAGTGTCTTTTAGCTTCCTGTCGTTCGCGATCAGCCATGCGTTCATCATTCATACTTCCCGGCTGCCCACGGAACCTGAAACTCGGGATAAATCAAGGTTTACTCATTTTTTGAAATAATAAATTAATTGTGTCCAAGAAAAAAAACTGGCGACAAAAGCCAGTTTTTTTAGAGATTTCTTATTGTAATAATTTACTTTTTTTATACTGTAAACTGGCGCATGCGGCGCACCAGGATGATCAAAAAGATCATTAACAATGCCATGCTGAACAACCCTGGCAAGCCGAGCTCATCCGCAATGCCTGTTTGTCCCAGACTGGAAGCGGTGGGAACAGGCGTGGAGGTTGCCGAGCTTGAAGGTCCTGAGGTGGCTGTTTTTGGAATGGCTGTACTCGTGGCGGTCATCGTAGCGGTTGCAGTGGCAGCAGCCAATTTGGTTTGCTGAGCTGCCATGGTTGCAGTTTTGGGATCAGGCGTGGCCGTTTTTGGAATGGCTGTTTTCGTTGGTGTCGCAGTGGCAGCAGCCAGTTTGGTTTGCTGGGCTGCCATGGTTGCAGTTTTGGGATCAGGCGTGGCCGTTTTTGGAATGGCTGTTTTCGTTGGTGTCGCAGTGACAGCAGTCAGTTTGGTTTGCTGGGCTGCCATGGTTGCAGTTTTTGGAATGGCTGTTTTCGTTGCGGTCGCAGTGACAGCAGCCCGTTTGGTTTGCTGGGCTGCCATGGTTGCAGTTTTTGGAATGGCTGTTTTCGTTGCGGTTGGAAGAGATCCTGCCAATTTTGTTTGTAAAACCTGCAAAGTTGCGGTTTGCGAATCCAAAGTTACTTCCATCTGGGGGGTTGAGCTGGAAAACACGACCACCAATGTGTCCGTTGGCATGGGTTGAAGCGTAGCCGAAGGTTGAGCGGTTGGCGTAAATGTCGCCTGCTGCAGAGTTTGCGAATTTCCCTGTGCCAATACTGTACTCGGGTTCGTCGTCCCCTGCGTGCTCGCCAGGCGGCTGGCTTTTTGACCAGGCAAAACAAACATGGCATAACCCGCCATCACCAACAATGAAAGCAAAATAACACTGCCCAGAAAAATCGTTGCAAGCAAAAAGTTCCGATTATTCTTGTTTTCAATACCGGATTCTTCAGGATCTGTCTTTGGAGGTTCAGGAGCTTGAGGCTCGGGTCCTTGAGGCTCCTGGTCACCAGGATCAGGCTGTGGTTGGTCATCATCAAACAAAAAGGTGTTGGCCATGCTTCCCTTCTCTTTAAAAATTTACCTGATCGTTCAAATCAGTAGATCCAAATTAGTCAGTGGAACCATTATATGCTCTCCACTTTCAAGTTCCACGCCGGCAGTTCTTGTTCTCAACCCATTCGGAAGTACCGTTGGGAATTGATTCACAGTTTTTATTGTTCCAATCTGCGAAGGTTTAAAAAGAGAAATGACTCTCACAGATTGCCCGGAGGTATAAGTATCAATTTCGGTCGCTGGCGGAGGTTCCTGGAAAATCGGCACAGAAATAAACACTTCCGGTCGGTCTCCTTCTTGCGGATCAAAAACATTCCCGTTCAGTGTAATGTTCCGCCGGATATGGGTATTCAAAATATTATACGCCTTTATATTCATCGGACGGCGCCCAAAACCTTCAATTAACATGATCGGGAAAGGCAATTTTAAAGCAATTGACATTAATTCCGGGGCTATGCTGGAAAGAATTAAACCACGAACCGGTAATTCCACAGCATCCTGCAAAATTGTGGGATCCTCAATGTAGCCCCCAAGAATGATGGAATTCCGAATGGAAACATCCAATCTCTTGACATCAAAATTATCATCAGGGTGATCCATGACACTCATCAAAATCCCTGAATCAATTTTCCCATTTCCCCACACTCCCTGAACCACGCCGCCGAAAGCCCTGATCACAACTCCACGATTCCCGATGATTTCTTTAACGATGCCAGTCATTCCTGCCTGGAGATCCAGCTGCATGCCGCCTGTCTCCAAAACAATTTTGCCGCTTCCTACTGCCACCACGCGTCCATCATCAGGTGCGATGACTTCGCGCGCAAAAATACCAGTCGTCTTCGCTACAACATCATTCTGTTTTACTTTTTGACCTCGTTTGATTTTGATCAACGCGCCTGCACGGCGAGGTGAAACATGCAAGCCTTCCGCCACATCCAGAATTAAATGCTGATGGTCAACCATTGTCTCGGCAATAATATCCAAATCTGTCACCTTTTGACCAATTTTTACGAGAATGCGTCCATCAGCCGGCAGCATTCGTCTGCGAATAATGGTGGTTAAGGGTAAATAATGGGTGATGGATGCCAGCATATTTTAATCTTCCAATTTCTTGTTCCACTGCTGTAATAGCGTGCGGCGTTGAGAAGGATCAGAAGGCAGCCGTAATGGACGACCGCGTGCATCAATTACCACACCCATGCTGGAACCAACTACTTCAACTTCATTTGCTCGACCAGACCCGAATCCAACATTAGTATTTTGTAGCGGGCGAAGTTGGAGTTTGGCTTTTTGGTGACTTTTCAGCGGTAGTACCTGCAAATCTCCCATCAAAATTTCGCTCGAACTTTCAGTTCCATCATCACGAATTAACCTGACGCGCACGATCGGAGTACCAAATTCCGCATTGCTGACCGGTGAAATTGCCGTCGCCAGGTGAACAAGAGCCCCGGAATCGAGAGCCTGCACTGGTAATAAAGGATTAATTTCAGCCGCCGCTCCCATCATTGAAAGTAAATTGTTTTGATCGAGCGTCAGGGTCACAATGCCGGTTGGTTGTATGCCGTCCAGAAGCATCATCAATTTTTGCCCCTGGCTGGCAGCACCAGTTATGGGAGTACCACCGACGATAATTGATCCCATCTGCGGTATTAGCCCTGGTTTGGGTCGAATTTCTTCAGGCAGGCGTTGAATCATCCACTCAAAACCCAGGTTTAAGTTCTGCCGGATAATTGCCTGTTCAATTGCCAGTTCTTCTTTTGAAACCGGTATATAACCGGGGTAGAGCGATTTTTGATAAAGATAGTCCCGAATCGATTCCTGTGGAATCTCTAATGGAACCCAACGCTCAATATCTTCAAGTGTTGTGTATTCCAGTAGATCTGATGTCGCACTTCCCAACCCCAATTGAGGAAAAATATTTGAATAAATATCCCCTTCGATTGAAGCCTCCAGCGAAACAGCCGAAGCCCCCACATCAATGCTCATGGTACCCTGGCGGGAGCCAAAATAGCTGGAAAGAAATCTCACCATCCGGCTTCGACCAGAAGCTGATGCAAGTAAAGTTCCGCCTGTCAAATTCTTCAGTTCTTCCAATTCCGGCATTTGTTTTTTTCTCAGATCAACAACAAAATTGGCTAAATGACGTTGGGCAACTGAAAGATCCTCAAATTCGAGAGCCGGGCGTATGTTGGGTGTCACAGAGATTCTTGATGTAATGTGCGAAAGAGCAGCCTGGACCGAGTTTGCCAGGTCATCGTTCCCGGCATAAATCACTGCAGGTCGATTTGCGACCGGCAGCAGGAACATTCCCAATCCAATAATTCCGGTGATATTTTCAACAAACTGCCTCGACCCGCCGTCCACGCCCCCCGCCATCAGGATTAGATCCGGGCGATAGCGCACGATGGTATCAACGATTTCATCCAGCTGACGAGGATCCATGATGTGGATCCGGTCGACCACTCGCAGACAGTTCGTTTGAGCAAGATTTTCAAGGGATTGCAGGGAAACCTCGGGTAATAATCCAACGAGGATCGTATCCAAGACCTTTCCCAGCGAAAGAGTAGCCACCAGGTTATCAGCACCTGACCCATCGGATTTTGTCGGAACAATCAGGTGACCCTCGTCATCCATGAGCGGTTTCCCGACGATCATCTGAAGGTTTTCAACTGCAAGCTGGATTCCAACCATGATATTCCTGACAGGCGCAGCGGATGTTGTCGGCGATTGGCCCATCCCGATCATCCGGTAGCTGCCCTCCACTACATCAAAGTATGCAGCCCGGGTATTAATCGTCCCGATTTCGACCGCCAGCAAGGTGTGACTTTCAGTAGGGTTGATGGACATATATTATCAATGAATAAATGAAAATAGACTTTCCAAAAATGACAGGCTTGATACAACTCTTTCTGAAAGAGCTGTTAAAACTGTTAATAAAACTCCGGCAAAAATTGCTCCGAGTGTTACGGCTATGAATATTTGCCCTAATAATGCTATAAATCCAAAAATCTGGTTAAGTGAGCCAGGGGTTTTACTTTGATCACCTCTCTGGAACTGGAAATATCCCAGTGTGACGATGGTTCCGAGGAGGGTAATTCCTCCCATGACCAGGGAGCCCGCATACTGCGGATTTGACACGCCATCCTTTAGCCCAAACATGCCAATGGCGGCCAGTACCTGCGGAAAGATTGTCCCGATCACTGCACCGGCAACAATCGTCGCCGCGCCAACGCCCACCATCAATGCCATCACGGGGCGTCTCAGCCACTCAAGGGATGAGGATGTTTTTGCAAGCAGCATCAAACTCATCACCAGTGGAAATACCAGGATCAGGCGAGTCTGGAATGTTCCCGTGACCAAAGGAAATAACAATTTATTGTAAATCACCTGCTGAATAATAATCACGCCAATATAACCGGCTGAAACCCCAAGGAAGGCATGGATCGCGAATTGAAAAACCGGGTTATCACCAAATAGATAGCTCAGGATGAATAGTGTAAAAAGGAAGCTGGTTAACCCGGTAATAAAAGCGAGTTGGATATCTGAAAACATTTAGACCTCACCCTGCCCGATCTCAGAAGGTGGGACACGTCTGCTGGCGAGCAGACTCCAGATTGCGCCGATCAGGATCAAGATTTCAGTTGCCAGGACACCCGCACTGAATGGATCCCAGTAATCTCCAGCCGTGCTTTTATTTTTCTGCGCCTGGTTGTAAATCATTCCGCCTTCCAGGCCGGCGACCAGTCCGCTGATCTGGTTGGACTGTATATAGGGGCTCAACATCGGTGCGGACTGGGCACTGACCACCATCAACATGGGTTTGCTGCCTAATTTCTGCCCGCTTTGTTCAATCCAGGTGCGGCCAATATCCGCGTTATCAGTGGAAACGACCATGGCGGCAAAATCAGAAAGCTGTGGGTCAGAGCCGGACTTGAAATAATCTTTCAGGACCGGTTTGTTCCATAAATTTTCCTGGGTTGAGCCCTGCCCCAAAATATATGCAGGGTGCTTGGCAAAGGCAAAAATCCCCCCGGAACCGCCGGGCAAATATCCCAGATAAATATATTGTTTTCCTGCTTCATATGAAAAATTTCCAGCCAGTTTCTGCATCAGATGCTCTGTCAACATTCCGCCCATCGGCGTGGATGAGACAAAGACAAGCCTGGCGTGTTTGCTCATTAATTGATTTAGCACCGGTCCAAGCGCGGATTCCATTTCGCCAATATAATCTGGCTGATAATCCATCACGACCAAAACAGGCGAACTGTCTGGAATGGCTTCGATCGCCTTGATGGTCATTCCCACCGGGCTTGATCCTGTGGGAGTCAAAGGTGCTTGAAAGAATGGTGGGCTGAAAATAGCAAAAATAATCATACTGGATAACAAAACAATTGAAATGACCCATCTCAACCAGCGGATTTCGCTTGATTTAACGTTTTTTCTGCGGAAGCGGGGGGATTTTTCGTTACTCAATATGCTTTCCATTAATTCCGCCTGCACCCGCTGCGTTTCAGTTACCGATAAACTTGAATGGATGGATTTCGGTACATAGGCTTCAACTTTATCCTGTTTCGTGGGCAAAATATTGTGCAGCCCCGCCAGGGGTCCCACTTCTTCAATTTCTTTTTCTGCATCCTGCCCTTCGGGTAAGATGTCGGACGGACGCATTGCCATAACCCAGGAGGGTAATTCACTCTGTGGAAGTGAATTGGCTGGTTCTGCCTGAGCGTCCGTGATCGTAGCAGGATTTTCTTCCGTCTCAGGTTGATCCAGGGATTCGATCCATTCCGAATTGGGCATGGAAAGCAGGGAATCGATGGTTTGTTCATCAACAGGCTCCGGCGTCAGGTCTTGATGATCGTTGCTCCCCGGTTCCATCGCTGACGAAGCCTGTTCGACCGGTTCGCTGATGCGATTCTCTGGGGAATTCTTTAATTCTGGTATCCAAGTCGAAGTCTCCTGCGAATCGCCATTTTTTTCAATGGATATCCCGCCGGGGATTTCCGGGATCTCATCTGCAAATGAATTGACATCTGGTTGTGGAAATTCAACTGGTTCGGATGATGAATCCTCTTCAGCAGCTTCCGCTTTTCCCTCCGGTAAACCTGGCAGGCGGTCCGATAAATCTTCGAAAGGAGCGCTTGAATCAAAATCCTGCCCCGGTGTTAATTCCGCGTCAAATGCGGTCTGGTCGGACTCCAATTGAGGCTCACTCTCCGATAAATCAGGCAGCTCCTCCAACCCGCTTGAATCTTCATCCGGTTTGGCAGGCAAAAGGGTTTCTGGAAAATTAACTTTTTCAGTATCGAAATCTCCCGACGATTCCTGATCCTTCAGAAAGTTCTCAAAAGAATCCGGGGAAAGTTTTCTGGTTGAACCCGGTGCTGTTTGTGAGCCAGGGGTCGAATTCTGCAACCGGTCCAACCAGGCGGAAAGTCCCCAAGAATTATTGCCTGAAAAAGCTTCTTCAGCGGTATTCTCAGCCTGATCCAGGGTATCCGGTCCAGTTGGAATATCACCGGGTGAGGATTTTTCTCCGAATGACTCCGCTTGAACCGGATCTTCTGTGTTTTCTTCGAATGGGATGGGTTCTTCGGAACCCGGTTCACTTCCAGATTTAAAGGACTGGTCGATCCACTCATCTTTAAAATTTGAAGGTTGGTAAGATTCAGCGTTTTCTGCTTGATCCGACGGTTCGTCCAGGGGTCTTCCTGATAACTCATTCAGCCAGTCAGGCAAATATGGAGAAAAAGAACCACTTGTCTCTGGAGAGGTAGAATTTTTTGCGGTTTGATCCGCATTCGCTGGGGGCAAAGATTCCGGCCGGCTTTTCCTTAGTTCAGCCCCACAATTTTCACAAAATTCAGCCTCCGCCGGGTTTTGTTTACCACAGACTGGACAAATGAATTCGGCCATCAATCGCCCCCATAAGGTCGATCAGCGCCAAGCAACACGCGCAGCCCGGTAGTCAAAGTTCCCAATCCAATCCCGATTAAAATTCCTCTCGCTCCGCCAAGTACCAGGCTGTTGGAAATAAAATAACGGACCGAATCGCTGAAAAAGGAGAATCCACCGATCACAGGAAGTGGGCTGAGCGCAAGCAGGATTATCAGGATTGTTAGCAGAAAAACAACCGAAAACGCGTTCCTCCTGGTTTGCAACAGGCGCATACTGAAGTAGATCAGTGTCACTGCCAGCAATGCAAGCAGGCTGGTGGAAACAGGGATCAGGATGCCGTTTAAAATTAACCCCTGGACTGCGGAAAAATCGGGGGTAAAACCAAAGAGCAAGGTCAACAACATAAAGAATAAAAGCACAGCGCTGTTAACCGACCCGGGTTTATGTTCCCTGATTTTTTGCAAATGGACCGAAAACATGTTTCCGATCCCAATCAACAAGGCTGATCCCGCCAGGATCATCATCCACTCAAGTAAGATCATCTGGAAGTTATTAATGGTTGGGTTATCCACGAAATAACCCAGCAGGACCAATCCTCCCGTCAGGATGGCAATGGTCACATTCAGGAAAAGCAGGAACCGGTTCACAACAAACCTGCCAGTTTCAGCGCAGCCCCAACCAGGAGAGCGAGGATGATGAGCCAGCGAAAAATATCCTGAAGCAGTAAACTCGCAGTATGAAAAGAGTTTGACTCAGTGTAGGCACCCGCAGCGTATAATTCCTCGCCGATGGGGGGAGTATTTTTCATGGAAGCAAACAAAACCGACTGAGCCGTCAGGTTGTCGCTGGCAGCGATCATGCCTGCGTTCTGCCTGGCGGCAGCTTCAACGATCAAACCGATTTCCGGCCCAAAATTACCAATCATGATGTTGGATGAAATTTTTTCGTCGCGAATGGTGGGTAAAACACCCGCAGTATAAGCCATGGGGGATAAACCTGTCACTCGTACAGAATTTTTCCGAAAAGGCTCTGGCTCGGGGTTGAAATCGTTGGCAGACTGGAGAACGTCGGTGGTTAATAAATTTAAAACTCCATTCCCGCTCGTTGCGATCGGCGGACGATCGCTCAAAGATGCAAAATCCCCCAGTCGGCGAATTACTGCCAGCCCAACCAGCCCTGATGACCCCGTTTGGGTCAATGTGTCGCCATTTCCGACTGAAAAATGGATGCGAGTTCCATCTTCAGCCACGTACCTCACAAATCGCATTGCCTGTGAAAAAACCGCTATTTTCCTGAAGGATGGATGGATCCTTCCAAGTGTCAATACGATTACAGCCAAAAGCACTGCTGAGATAATGACAATAGCCAAACCAACCAGTCCTGTCACAATTCTAACCTTTCAATCGGGAGACAAAATCTCTCAATTCGTCTTCCTGTCCCAGGAGATCAGCCATCGCATCGAATTTACGCTTTGTAGCTGAAGATAAAAAAGGCTGACTGATGTACAGCATTTGAACCGCCAGAATTTTAAACGGTCCCACAGATTCAAGCAGCGTCGCCACCGGGCTGACAAGGTTTATTTTCCTGATGGTCGATATCCATTCCGGCCAAAACGCTTCCGATTCTCTCATATTACAGAAAGTATAGCATAATTTACCATGCCTTCTTACTGCTTAGCATAACGCCTCCATTACAACAACTGATCTTTTTTGCGCTCCGTTGAGATGATGTTGACTGCCATTTGGGAAAATTCCTGACCCCGGGCACAAGGATAGTATAATATTCTCGCACTTTCCTGTTTTTTCAAACTTTGTCACGATTCATCATGCCTGCTCTAAAAATGACATGAGATTCTCTCTGGAGGTAGGATGACTGAACGAAAAATTCGTGTTTTAGTTGCAAAACCGGGTCTTGATGGGCATGACCGCGGAGCAAAAGTTGTCGCCCGCGCTTTGCGAGATGCCGGGATGGAAGTGATTTATACCGGTTTGCGACAGACTCCAGAAATGATTGCAGAAGCCGCCTTGCAGGAAGATGTCGACCTGGTTGGTTTATCGATTTTATCTGGCGCGCATATGGCTCTTGCCCCGCGGATTCTGGAATTGCTAAAAGCAAATGGGCAGGGAAATGTAAAGGTTTTCCTTGGAGGGATTATTCCTGATGAAGACATAGCTCGCCTGAAAGAGATGGGGATCGCGGGAATTTATGGCCCCGGCGTCTCAACCGAACAAATTGTTTCAGATTTTTTCCTGGCAGCCAACAAGGTCTCCGCCTGAAAACCAGCGCGGTGCCAGGCATGATACATCCCGATCACAAAAATACCCCCATGACAACCCTTACACAATCCGTCCTCGCCGGGGATCGCCTGTCTCTGGCTCGTGCCCTGACCCAGGTTGAGAACAACACTCTCGCAGGTCAAAAAATACTGGATGCTCTTTTCCCATACACCGGCAAAGCGCACTTGATCGGCATCACCGGCGCACCAGGAACCGGAAAATCCACCCTCGTCAACCAGCTTGCTTTATCTTTTCGAAAACTCGAAAAGCGGGTCGCAATCGTAGCCGTGGACCCTTCCAGTCCTTTTACCGGCGGAGCTGTTCTTGGAGATCGGGTGCGCATGCGCGACCTGTCTGGAGACCCGGGCGTTTTTATCCGCTCCATGGCTACCAGGGGCTCCCTGGGAGGGCTGGCTCAGGCAACCGTCAAAATCGTTCAGGTTTTTGATGCTGCCGGCTATGACGTGGTCATCATTGAGACGGTTGGCGCCGGTCAGAGTGAAGTGGACGTCGCACGGCTCGCCCACACAACTATCGTCGTGGAAGCCCCGGGGCTGGGGGATGACATCCAGGCGATCAAAGCCGGGATCCTGGAGATTGCTGATATCCTGGTGATTAATAAGGCGGATCACCCTGGCACGGAAAGCACCGAAGCAGCATTAAGAAACATGCTCGAACTTTCTCATCCAGTCCAAAAAGTATTTCGTCACCATGATCAAACTCTCTCGCTTGCCGAACCAAACCCGGAAAAAAATCCAGTCACGCAATCGGTCGATCTCTGGATTCCACCCATTTGTCGGACCGTGGCAACCGAAGGCAAAGGATTGCCCGCTTTAATGGAAGCGATTCAGAATCACCTGGCATATTTGCACAAATTTGGCGATTGGGTAGCCCGCGATCAGGCAAGGTTATTCTCCGAATTTGATTTAATGCTCCAATCCAGTCTTCTCGAAGATTTTCGCGCCAGAATTCCAGCCGGAAAGATTGAACAGGTTAAGAATTCCCTGCAAAATCGTCAGATTTCGCCACAAGAAGCTGTTAATGTGTTATTAAATATAAATCGCCTTTGAGCACAAAAAACACATCAAGTGTCAATTCGCAATTGAAAGCACTTGGATTATTTCACAATCAACTACCGGGGACCTTATTTTGAGCAGATGTAAATGCCTTAAAATGCATGGCATGGATTGCACTCAAAAGCCCGGTCAAAAAGGTTCAGAAGGATATCATGTACCATCATACTCATCACGCATTGGAAGTGTACGGGGGGATTAAGTTATATGCTGGAACAGGGTCGCCAGTACTTGCCCAAAAAGTGGCGGATTACGTAAAAGCCTCCCTTTGCGGTCGAGATATTATTCAATTCCCCAACGAGAACCTTTTTATAAAATTACATTCGAGTGTCCGCGGACAGGATGTGTATATCATCCAAACCACTTCGACACCCGTGCATCGCAACCTGATGGAATTGCTGATCCTGATCCAAACCCTCAAACTGGATTCTGCTGCCCGGATTACTGCAGTTCTTCCTTACCTGGCTTATTGCCGCTCAGATAAAAAAGACCAGCCCCGCGTACCCATCACCGCCCGCCTGGTTGCAGATATGATTGAAGTTGCCGGCGCCGACCGGTACATGGTACTCGATCCACACGCTGGACAGGTCCAGGGGTTTTTCTCCATCCCGGGAGATGTTCTGACTGGCTTTCACCTGATCACCGATCATGTCCATTCCATGCAGCCCAGGATGAAAGATCCGGTGGTGGTAACCGTTGACCTTGGTTTTGCCAAAAAGGGCAGGAACATTGCAGCTGAGCTCGATACTCCCATCGCTTTCATTGAAAAACGGCGCGTGGCAAATGATGCCAAGGCGCAGGCATTAACTGTGATCGGCGAAGTGGAAAATCGGGATGTGATCCTTGTGGATGATGAAATTGATACCGGCGGTTCGATTGTTCAGGCTGTGAATTTGGTCAAAGAACGCGGCGCCCGGGATGTTTACGTGATTTGTGTTCACCCCTTGTTTTCAGCAAATGCGGTCGAGCGCCTGGCTGACTTGCCCGTAAAACAGTTCATCACAACCGACACCGTACCGATCACACCTGAAAAAGTCGCTCTTTTCAAGGACCGTCTGACAATTTTGAGCGTTTCTCCGCTGATTGGCGAAGTGATTTTGCGAGCTCATGAAGGTCGCAGCGTCGGCGAAATGTTTAACGAATAAAGAATATGCCAGAATTACCGGAAGTTGAAACAATCATCTCCAGGCTTCGTCCAATGCTCGTTGGAAAAGTGATCACATCGGCTTCGGTTTTCTGGCCGGGAACCCTGGAAAAGATATCCGCCGAACAGTTTATGCTTTCGATCAGGAATCAGAAAATTCTGGCTGTTCTGCGGTGGGCAAAGTATATTGATCTCCAGTTTTCAGATTTCCATGTTTTCATTCACTTGAGAATGAGCGGGGATCTGGTCATCAAGGAACATCCTTATTCGCCCGAAAAACATGACCGGATTGTTTTTACAATGGAAGACGGTAATTTTCTGGTTTTTAATGACACGCGGAAATTCGGCAGAGTTTGGCTGACTTCCAACCCGGAAGATGTTATTGGAAATCTTGGACCAGAACCTTTCAGCCCGGATTTTACCCCGGCAGAGCTGCACGCAAAATTAATTTCCCATCACCGGATGATCAAGCCATTGCTGCTCGACCAATCCTTCCTTTCTGGTTTGGGAAATATTTACTCAGATGAAGCACTCTTTTTATCCAAAATCCACCCCCAGCGAAATTCAGATACAATTAACCTTGACGAGGCTGTTCGCCTTTATCAAGCCATCCAGGTTGTCTTGAACAATGGCATTGAACACAATGGCGCCAGCATCGATTGGGTTTACCGCGGCGGAAGTTTTCAAAATCACTTTCATGTGTATGCTCGTGAAAACCAACCCTGCCAGTTTTGCGGTACCCCAATCATCAAAATCGTCGTCGGGCAACGCGGCACTCACTTTTGTCCCGTCTGCCAACCAGGCATCCCGTCCGGACATTTCTGATTTTTAAAATGAACGGATCAGGCAGGGAACTCTTCAATCAAAGCAGTCTGCCCAGGGTTTTTACCCCTTGAAAAACCCGGGAAAGGAAAACTGTTATGACTATGGGTCTTGCAGTCACATTGATCATCGTTGCGGCAATCGCTGGTTATGTTTTTGGTCTCATTGATGGTCGCGTAACCTCCTCGTTGCGAAACAATGCCAAAAAGAAAGCCAACCCCGCCGAATCTCTCTCCGACCTTCCCCTGGGCAAATTCAATTTACCTGGAGAAAAAACCATCCTGGAAGTAACCCAGGATCAGGCTTCGAAGATTCATGTCGCGCTGGATGGGCAACGCTTGCAGGATGCTTCAAACCTCGGTCCAGAGTTGCGCCGGAGAATGGTGGAGATTGTCGTCCGGATTCGACCCTGGCTTGAAGGGAACACTGTCAGATCCAGCGCCGCTCCAGACCCTGCGGAAAATTCACCTTCGCAACCGGGTGGACAGACCCTTCCTGCCGGGGCAAATCAAGCCCGGGCAGCCGCAACCTCCACCGGGGTTGCCAAACCAAATTCCACGCGGGAACTGAAACCCTTGATCGCCTTTGACAGCAAGGCGGCGATTGAACAAAATTCTACCAGCCTGGTTTCTATGATCGATGAAATTTTGCAAAAAAAGCTGGAAACTTCGCCTCTCCAGGGCCGGGGAATAAAACTGTTGAATGCCCCGAACGGAGAAGTGATTGTTGCTGTGGGAAGCCAGAATTACAACGGGGTTGATTCCGTCCCTGATCCTGAAATTCGCGATTTGATCAAATCGGCAATTCACGATTGGGAAAATCGCTAAACATTTAATTTTCATACCCCCGGAATTTTCATCGATTTTATTCGCTATTTTCCCTGTGGTTTTGGAAAACGCTGTGTCAGGATGGGAATGTGCGCCAACTCAGCCACATCGGCCGTGATGTTGGGGGAATAAACTTGTCTTAACCCGTGAAAAGAATACTGGGAGCCCATGCAAATTAAATCGTAATTTGTTTCTTTGATTTCCAGTAAGATCTGCTCAACGATATTTCCATGACGAATCTTTATTCTGGCTTCCACTCCGCCCGCCTGCGCTCTCTTCAAGCCGTCGCGCAGGGTTCTGCCTGGCAGGGTATCCGTTTCGGCAAGATTTTTCCAATGATCACGCACCTCGCGGGCTTCCGGGTAATCGAGATCCACCGGTGGAACGATGGTCAAAAAAGTAATTGCCGCCTTATTAATTTGGGCTGCTTTTAGCCCGAGGTGTTCAGATGAAAATGGGTTTCCAATTCCGCCCATGCAAATTAATATTCTCTTGATTGGGATGCGCACCGCTGGCACAAAAAGTATGGGGATACTGACCGATTCCATGATTTTTCTGAAAGTGTTCCCAACCAACATTCGGCGAACCTGTGTCCTTCCAAATTTTCCGACAACCAGGAATTGATTGCTCAAACTGTCAGAATCTTCCAACGCCGAAGAAAATCTTCGGGAGATGCAGTCTTCCACCAGACCGTTTTCCAATTCCAGGGAATAAGCCACCTGGTTTTCCTGAAAAAGTGTCACTGCCCGGCTGAACATTTCCTCCAGCGGATGATCGTCATCCTGGACTTCCACCACACCTGAAAGTATGAGATCAGCGTCCATCAGGTGCGCCATCCAGGCAGAATATTCAATCGCAGGCCAGGTGCCTTCAAATCCATTGGTATACGTGATCAGGGTTGGTTTCATCTGAATAAAATCACTCCAAAAATGCCGCACACCATCAGCACCAGCGGCGAGGGAATATCAATCAGTAATCCGGCAAAAGCCAGACCGACAATCAAATAAACGCGTTTCCCAATCGATTTACTTGAATCTGAGCGGAAGATCTTCCAGGATACCAGGGCAATCAGGACTCCAACCGAGGGCGCCATTCCCTTGATGAAATTTTTCATCCAGATCTCTCCCTGGAAACGCGCGAGAACTGCAACCACGGTAAACATGATCACGGTTGGAGGCAAAACTGCTCCCAGGAGTGCTGCAAACACTGCGGGAATTCCACCAGCCGCATAACCCACAAACATCGCCAGTTTTAGAGCTTCGCTTCCGGGTAAAAAATTCGAAAAACCGACTGCTTCGATAAATTCGGCTTCAGTCATGAGAGTCCCGACTGATTCTTTGTACAACAATCCGATGGAGGAAGGACCTGAGGTCGTTAACAGGTTCACCTTCAGAAACATCCAAAAAAGCTTTAACCAGACACGCAGCTTGGAAGGATTATTCATCGGTAAAGGAATACTCCTATCAACCCGGCAAGAAAGATCACGATTGGAGCGGGCAGGTCAAACAACAGGGCAGCCAAACTCGCCGAACCGATCAGCATGGATTGCCAGTTCAGTCCCCCATTCCCGCCCTTAAAGATATTCCAGGCGACAAATAACATTAACACTGCGACGGCAGGTGTCAACCCCGAGACAAAACTTCCCACCCAGGATTCTCGACGGATTCGATGAAGAACCGATACCACCCCAAACATCAAAATGGTTGGAGGAAGAATTGCTCCTAATAAAGACACCATCCCGCCAGAAAAACCTGCAACGGTGTAGCCGACGAACATCGCCAGCTGTAATGCATCAGACCCGGGTAAAAGTGTGGAAAAACCGACTGCCTGGATGAATTGTTGTTCGGTTAGAAAGTGGCCGACCGCTTCTTTGTAGAGCAGACCCACCGAGGCTGGACCGGAGGTGCTCAGCAAATTGATTTTTAAAAATGTCCAAAAAAGCAGGAGAAGCTGGTCCACGATTACCTCTTAGGTCAGATCAGGGGCTTTTTTAACCAGGTAAAGTTCCCCGCGTTCAAAACCACGGTCAAGATAATATTTGCGCGTACCGATGGCTGAAATCACAGCCAGGGATTTGGTTCCCGATTTAAAGGCAATCCTTTCAGCTTCCTGCAGTAATTTTGTTCCCAACCCGATGTGCTGGGCAAACCCGCTTTGTTCTGAGCCAACCCGCAGGGATTGGCCGTAAACGTGGACTTCCCGCACCAGCGCAGCCCCATCCAGGTCTTTAAGACCGGTCTTGGGCGAGCCCGCCTGGGGCAAACTCAGGCGTAGAAATCCGGCGATTTGGTCATCAGGCGTGACAAAAGAAATAAAATGTTCTTCTGCCGAACCCGCTTGATATTTCAAGTCATCCAAACGCAAATCTTCCGGCTTAAAATCGGCAGCCCGCACCTCGCGGCAGCGCACACAATTGCAGCGTGTTCCACGCCTTTTTAATTCTGCATGGATATCCATCCGCAAACTGGTGCGTTTATTCCCCTCAACCACGTTCGTGGAGGGGATATCCCGGATCACCCGGTTTACCCGGCAGTAGCGCGGAATTTCGGGCTTGATATCCGCAATCAGCTCCACCAATTCTGCGGTTGTATACGGCTGGTAATCGCCTCTTTTCCAGATTTCATAAAGCTCGGTATCTGCCAACAACTGGTTGGGGTAGATTTTGATCTCATCCGGGCAGATTCCACTCCACAAGCGGGAAAAATCCTGGCGGTCGCTTTCAAGAGTTGCTCCATACAAATTGGGCATCCAATGCAGTACGATTTTAAACCCGCCGGCGCGCAGCAAATCCACCGCTTTGCGCGTGGCTGCCGCGTCATGACCGCGCTGGTTCATTTCCAAAACCCGATCATCCAGACTCTGCGCACCCATTTGCACTTTTGTGACACCAAGGTGCCGCAGCCATGCCAGTTCTTTCGGGTCAATCTCGTCCGGTCGGGTTTCGATTACCAGGCCAACATTGCGGTGGATGGCATTTTCATTTAATTCCTGGGCACCCTTTAAATCCGCGCTGCCTTCATCCAATATTCTATCCACCGAAATTGGATTAATTTCGCTGGCGTTCATGGCATCCAGGCAGCGTTTTACAAACCATTCCTGGTAATCATGCCGGTACGCACTCCAGGTTCCCCCCAGAATCAGCAGCTCAATTTTGTCGGTGGGATGTCCAAGTGATTCGAGCGCCGCAATTCGCGAGCTGACCTGTGTGTAAGGGTCAAAATTGTGTTCCAGTGCCCGCATTGCACCCGGCTCATCCGGCAGATAGGATTTTGGCATTCGCACATCGTCCGGGCAAAAAATACATTTTCCGGGGCAAGGATAAGGCTTGGTCAGAACAGTCACGGTCGTGACCCCTGATAGAGTGCGAACCGGTTTCATCCGGATTTTTTTCATTAATTCCTTATCCGGCTCCAGCTCTTTCTTTGCAACCATTTCACCGTAAACTGCCACCAGGGCGGCTTTGCTCAGTATGCCGCCTCCAACCTGAGGATAGGCTCGCAGAGCATCCAGCACAGCCCGCCCCGCCTTGATTTCAATCAGAACCTTGCGTGCAAGGACCATTTTCTCCGGGGTGAGAGTATTATCCTGTTTCCATCGTTTTTGACGCTCAGATATCATTTTATTCTTTCGATTAACCGATTGGGTAGTGCATGTGCCTGCCGCCAATCACATGCAGGTGCAGATGAAATACTGTTTGCCCGCCGTGCGGACCAGTATTTACAATCGTGCGGTACCCTTCTTCAAGGATTCCCTCCATTTTCGCAATTTTTTTAGCCACAAACAACAAGTGTCCCAGAACCAGTTCATCCCCTTCTTCCACATGACTCAAGGATTGGATATGTTTGTTTGGAATGATCAGGATATGCGTGGGTGCCACGGGATGCAGATCGCGAAAGGCGGTCACAAAATCATCCCGGTAGACTATTTCTGCCGGGGATTCGCCGGAAACAATTTTACAAAAAAGGCAGGTTGGGTTCATTTTATAAAGTGTGCTCAATAAACGTGAATAAAGAGGTGTAAGGAGGGCGGGCAGCATGGTTTAAACAAACCTGGAAGTTGATCCCTACTGCTGAGGAATGGATCCGTATGTGGCTGCGCAGAGAATGTCATAATATTCCATTTCGGTGGGTTTAACCTTCGCGGCATAAGCAGCAGCTTCATTTCCCAGGTTTCGCACCGCGTCCAGATGCGCCCGCGCATCCGTGTCCCAATAACGCGGGAGAGTCATGAGCGGATCTTCAAAAGCACCTTCTGAGATATAGGATGGACGCGCCGGATCAGCCGTGTCCGAATTGGGAATCCAATTATACATAATTGGTCCGCGGGGATTAATGGTAAAGCCCAGTTTGTATCCGTCCTGTCGTGCGAATTGGATCGGTTTTTTTCCAAAATCTCCACCTGGCCAGATGATGGCAATTGGGATCTTATTGAAATGGGTTTTGAACGCATCAATCGATCCCTGTAACTCGCCCTGGATAAATGCATCCGATGAATTATCGTTCATGTTGATATTATGAATTACCCCATGCGCCTCGTGATCCACCCAGCCTTCCGCTTCGAGGGCGACATTCTCTGCCCAGAGAACCTGGTTTGTATCCGGATGGCTGATCCAGGAATTGACCACTTTCCAGCCCCATTGATCAAAATATTGCTTGAACGTGTTGTCGAAATATGCACGGTATTTGCGATCATCCACAATCAAAAGAACTGACCGCTGCGGTATTTTTGCGTTGTTATAGAGAAAGTCAGCTGCCTGTTGCATATCAATCGCCTGGAAACCCATATCGTGTAAATCGTTCATCAACTTATGGAATTCAGCCATGCTGATCTGATCTGCGTTGGTCACGGCCCCTTTGGTGATGGAATGAAACATGATGGGCATAATGAAAGTCCCTGGAACAGCATTTTGGGGATCCCATTTTGACTTGAGTTCCTTGCAGGTATCCTTGATGTATGTATGAGGGGTGTCGAGGGGGTTCAGCCAGGCTCCCGGATCGTATGGAAGAGGCAGGGCTGGCGGTGTTCTGATGGCAGTAGGGCGGGGAGTATTTGTGGTGGTGGCAGGCACCTGCGCTGTTTGCGTTCCCCCGCTCTGGAGGGTAGCAACAGCCTGGTTGATCGCTGCTTGTATATCCTCTGTCGCTTTCGGGGGCTCAGCCGCTGAACAGCCCGCCGCCAACATCATCAGAATCAGGCTAATCAAACTAATTTTTAATTTGCTGCTGGAATAAAATAACCGGTCTGATCGAAAAGCTTTCATGAAATTGATTTTAACCTATAAAACAAGAGGACACCCGTACTGATGAGTGTCCTCTCCAAATTCTATCCGAAAATTAAACCAATTTCTGTCTTATTCGCCTTTGATAAAAGCTTCAGTCTTCTCGCGGCAAATATTGTCTTTGAATTGCTGGGGCGGGGTTTTAAAGAAATACGAGGAGGGTTCAATGATTGGTCCGCTTAAGCCCCGATCCAATGCCAGTTTGGCACAGCGCACTGCATCAATAATGACCCCGGCGGAATTAGGGCTGTCCCACACTTCAAGCTTGGCTTCCAGGTTTAACGGTACGTTCCCAAAGGTTGTACCTTCCATGCGTATGTAGCACCACTTGCGATCGGTTAACCAGGGCACATAATCTGAAGGTCCCACGTGGATGTTATTGGCTCCCAAATCGTAAGGGATCATGCTGGTCACCGCCCCGGTCTTGGATATTTTCTTGCTCTCCAGGCGTTCGCGTTCAAGCATGTTCATAAAATCAGTGTTTCCACCAAAATTGAGCTGGTAGGTGCGATCAATGCGGACGCCGCGATCAACAAAGAGACTTGTCAAGACCCTGTGTAAAATTGTTGCTCCAACCTGACTCTTGATGTCGTCCCCAAGCAGGGGCAAACCAGCATCCTTGAAACGCTTTCCCCAATATTCTGAAGATGCAATAAAGACCGGGATGGCATTAACAAAAGCACATCCGGCTTCAAGGATCTGCTCAACATACCATTTTGTAGCCATTTCTGAACCAACCGGCAAATAACTGACCACAACATCGGTTTTGGTCTCTTTTAGCAGGCTGACAATATTTGCAGTTGGTCCAGGTGCCTTGGTAATGACCTGTGATAGATATTTGCCAAGTCCGTCATGCGTCATTCCTCTTACTACGGGAACATTCATGTTGGGAACTTCGCTAAATTTAAAGGTATTATTCGGTTCGGCAAAAATAGCTTCTGATATGTCCTTGCCGACCTTGGTGATATTGATATCGATGCCCAGGGTAATTTCAATATCCCGAATATGGTACCCGCCCAGGTTCACATGCATCAAACCAGGAACGGTGGCGTCATCAGGTGCGTTTTTATAAAATTCCAGACCCTGGATCAAGGATGATGCGCAATTACCCACACCAATGATGGCTACTCTGACCTTCTTTTGACTCATCGTGTTTTTCTCCTCGTGTTGCAATTGGTACCGGTCTTCCTTTTGGTTTGGCAAACAGGGCTTTCCTGATGAATGGCCGGGAAAATAAGTTCAGCTTTTTGGGGATGCCGGGCAAACATTTCTTTATTTCATCAGTTTAATTGGTTTAATGCATTTTTGTTGTTCAGCTTTTTAAGCTGAGCTCTTTCGAAATCCTAAAATCATAAATTTTTTTCATCTCTCCTGCGCCCCCTGGAGAAATTCCTGCAGCCTAAAAACACCATCGATTAACGATACAATATTAACGCATTTTCCTTGTTTCGCAGAAGAAATTTTACTGACAAATTTGTTGAATATTTTTGTTAATTTGGCTCTCTTTCAGCTTTTTTTCATGATAATCTTACGGGGCTGGGTCTTGATTATAATGTTGAACCTTCAAATCTTCCATTTCATTGATTTTTCAAAATGAGTCTGATCCTTAATGGGAATTTTCCACTGGCTGAAAGACATTTTTTCTAAATGGACCGATCTCTTGTATTAGTGGGACAACTTCGCCGCCAATATCTTATCCCCCCTGAAGGGCGCCCGCTATTGGATTCCCCGGGGGGTAATTTACTCTACGCTGCCTCTGGTGCACGCGTCTGGGCAGACTCAGCAAATCTGATTGCCCGCGTCGGCGAAAATTATCCGCGCGAATGGCTTAACCTCTTCCAGAAAAAAGGACTGAATACCGATGGCATCAAGATCATGGCAGGCGCACTCGATCTGCGAACTTTCATGGTCTATACCGATCTTCAAACCTTTCACCAGACCAATCCTGTCTCTCATTTTGTACGTTTAGGTTTACCTTTTCCAAAAGAACTGCTTGGATACCAGGCTCCAGCGCCTGAACAGGATAACCGCAAACAGCCCAACCCGGATTCGCCCAGGATATTCGAAATACCGCCCGAATATTTCCAGGCAAAAGCTGCCCACCTTGCCCCCCTCGACCTGATGACGCATTCCCAGTTTGCACCTGCCCTGCGCCAGGGTGGAATTTCCACTGTCACCATCGATCCCGGACCAGGTTACATGAATGCCAATTATTTGAATGATGTGCGTTCCCTCCTGCAAGGCGTGACAGCTTTTTTACCTTCAGAAGAAGAAATTCGAGCTCTTTTTTGGGGGAGAACAACTGATCTTTGGGAAATGGCCAGTGCACTGGCAAGTTTTGGTTGCGAGATCATCGTGATCAAACGCGGGGCGAGAGGTCAGTTCGTTTTTGAGCGTTCAAGCGGGAAAAAATGGGAAATCCCTGCCTATACCTCGCATTTGGTGGATCCCACAGGCGCCGGGGATATTTTTTGCGGGGGTTTCCTCGCTGGATATGCCGAGACTCTCGACCCGGTCCGGGCTGCGCTCTATGGAAATATTTCTGCTTCGTTTGGCATCGAAGGATCTGGAGCTTTTTATTCCCTTGAAGCTTTACCAAGTCTCGCCAGGGCGCGCCTGCTTTCTCTCGAAGATCATGTCCGGCAATTGTGAAACCGGAGCAACCATGAAAAAAAGAATGCTCAATCTTGCCATAAAAATCCAGCAAATTCCATCCCCCACGTTTGAAGAAAATGTTCGCGCTCAATTTGTCCTGGAACAATTCAAAACCTTCGGAGACGTACTTTCCGATCTCCAGGTTGATCAAACTGGCAATGTCTTAGCCCGCCTGCCTGGCCTGGGTTCAGCTTTCCCTCTGATCATATCCGCGCATCTCGATACGGTTTTTCCAAGGGGAACCAATCTCACAATTCACCAGGAAGATCACCGCTTATATGGTCCGGGGATTGGAGATAATTCCCTCGGGGTCAGCGGTTTGTTCGCAATTTTGTGGTCATTGATCGAAGGGCATCAAAAATTACCGGGAGATATCTGGTTTGTTGCCAATACCTGCGAAGAAGGACTTGGCG
>JAJYOU010000038.1 GCA_021795965.1 Chloroflexota bacterium | reverse complement strand
TGTGCTGCCTAAAATTCAGGCTTTCATGGATTCAGCTTCCCTCCTGGTGTACAACGCTTTCAAAAATCAACTGACGCCGTTCAAGCGCCAGGAAAGATGGAGCGCCAGGATCAAGGACCAGCAAGCGGTGCTTCAAGAGACGGGTGCTCCTCTGATCAAAGTATCCAACCTCTCGAAACATTTCGGCGGTGTGTTGGCGGTGGATAATCTGAACTTCGAGGTTTACCCGGGCGAAATCCATGGTCTGATCGGTCCGAACGGTTCAGGAAAAACCACTGTCTTCAACCTGATCAGTGGGGTTTATCCCATAGACCAGGGTGAAATTAACTTCGTTGGGAAAAACATCGCGAATCTGCACCCGACCGTGATCGTCCTGGGCGGCATCTCGCGTACATTCCAAAACATTCGTCTTTTTGGCAACATGACCGTATTGGAAAACGTCCAGACTGCATTACATTCCACCAGCGATTATTCGCTCTTCGAAGCCTTTATCCAGTGGCCATGGGGGGTAAAACCGACGGAAGAAAGGCTCCATAAGGAAGCTTTCGAATTATTGAAGGAAGTGGGTATCGACTCGCTGGCAGACCGCGTGGCAAAGACTTTACCCTACGGCTTGCAGCGCAAGCTCGAAATTGCCCGCGCCCTGGCGCTTAACCCCAAATTACTGCTGCTGGATGAGCCTGCCGCAGGCATGAACCCCAAGGAATCGGAAGAATTGGTCGACCTGATTCGGGAGGTCCACCAGAATCGAGGATTGACGATCATCCTGATTGAGCATCACATGGATGTGGTCATGAGCATCTGTGACCGGATTACCGTATTAAACTATGGTGGTGTCATTGCCGAGGGTACACCGGTCGAAATCCAAAATAACACGACTGTTTTGGAAGCTTACCTGGGAGATAAAGTGGAATATGTTACTGGTAGTTGAAGGATTAAACGTATTTTATGGAGAGGCAGTCCACGCCCTGCGGGATGTGAGTTTTGAGGTGCAGGCTGGCGAAATCCTTTCAATCATCGGGTCAAACGGCGCCGGAAAGTCGACTTTAATGTGGACATTGATCGGGCTGTTAAAACCGGTTTCAGGGAAAATCATCTTCGATGGCAAGCCCTACTACCCGGCTCCGCATAAAATGGTGGCTGAGGGCATGGCGCTGGTTCCCGAACGGCGCCGCCTTTTTCCGAATCTCACCGTGCAGGAAAACCTTTCGCTGGGCTCTTTCCTGCGGCATGACCGGGCTGGTATTGCCAGCGACGAAGAATATGTTTTCTCGTTGTTTCCAATTCTCAAAGAGCGGCGCAAGCAGTTCGCCGGGACGCTATCAGGCGGGCAGCAGCAGATGGTTGCCATTGGCCGGGGCTTGATGTCCCGTCCAAAGCTTTTATTATTGGACGAGCCTTCGCTGGGACTTTCACCGCTGTTAACCAACCAGGTATTTGAATCAGTGGTTGAGATTGCCAACAAGGGCACCACCATTCTTTTGGTGGAACAAAGCGCTTTGAAGTCCTTAAAGATTTCACAGCGGGCTTATGTGCTTGAAGTTGGGAAAATTATTCGCACCGGCACAGGCGATGAACTTCTGCACGATCCAAGCGTGCAGGCAGCCTACCTGGGCGTCAAGAAGAACCTGGGAGCCTCAATGGCTACAGCGGATATGAAACCATAAGCGGGTTGGCGGGTGTACAAATTACCAGGAGGGCTTGCTCCATTGGATTTACACCATCTCCCGCCTTTTGGGAATTCCAGAACAAATGGCGAACGTCTCTTGAAAACATTTTGGCAGGGTATTCCAAAGAATATCACAATATAGTCGATCACCTTTACAGAGGCGGTTAAAAAAAATAAACACCCCGGCATGTGGGGTGCTTAAGTGGGCGCAGGGGCTCGAACCCCGAGCCTTGGCATCCCCTCAATGGGGACCGGGTGTAACAAAATAAGCTGTGGGCGCAGAGGGGCTCGGAACCCCGAGCCTTGGCATCCCCTCAATGGGGACCGGGTGTAATAAAATAAGCTGTGGGCGCAGAGGGGCTCGAACCCCCGAACCTTGGCATCCCCTCAATGGGGACCGGGTGTAATAAAATAAGCTGTGGGCGCAGAGGGGCTCGAACCCCCGAACCTCCTCGGTGTAAGCGAGGCGCTCTAACCAACTGAGCTATGCGCCCAACGCCGCACATTATAACCGATTTGAGATCGCTGTAAACGAGAACGGAGAAAAATGACTTTTTTAGTGGTGGTCCTGGGATGGGTCTTCTCACTCAGCCTGCATGAATTTTCCCACTCGATTGTGGCTTACATGGGCGGCGATATCACGGTGCGTGACAAGGGCTACCTGACCTTCAATCCGCTTAAATACACCGACCCGGTCCTTTCGCTGCTTCTGCCGCTCCTGTTCCTGTTGTTGGGAGGGATCGGTCTGCCGGGCGGGGCGGTCTACATCGAAACCTGGCGCCTGAGATCGCGCAACTGGCAGACGGCGGTTTCGCTGGCGGGTCCGGTTTCCAACCTGGTCCTGGCATTCATCCTGGGCCTCGTCTTCAGGTTTGCGCCGGTTTCGACGAGCGGGATCTGGCCCGGGCTGGCTTTCCTGGCGCTGCTGCAAGTGACTGCGGCGCTTTTCAACCTGCTGCCTGTGCCGCCATTTGATGGTTACGGTGCCATTCGACCCCATCTGCCGCCCCAGGCGCAGGAAGCCATGAACGCCTTCGGGCAATTCTCGATGTGGCTGGTGCTGCTGGTTTTCTGGTATGTGCCCCTGGTTGGGAATGGGTTCTGGATGCTGGTGGGTTGGATCGCTCAATGGCTGGGGATCCCGCTCAGCCTGGCGGGGATGGGTCAGCAGCTCTTCACCTTCTGGAGATAAGAGGGGTTAGCGGTAATCGCCTTCGCCCTTGATCTGTCCGCGCGCCATCCGATCGAATAACTTTTCCAGGTTGGCTTCAGCCACTTCCTGGAGCGAGAGGTCGAGCTCGGTGGCGATTTGAGCCAGGTACCAGAGGACATCCCCCAGCTCAAGCTTGAGCGCGTGGCGGTCCGCTTCGGAAATGACCCCTTCCTTATCGCGGAAAATCTTTTTGACCTTGCCCGCCAGCTCACCTGCCTCATTGACGAGCCCGAGCGTGGGATAGACGATGGGGTGATCGGTGTGGACCAGGTTCCAGGTTTTGCGCGATTCACGCTGGTAAACGTCAAAATTTTCCAATTTCATGAACTCTTCCTTCCGGGTTGAGCTTATTTTTGAATGGTGGTGATCAAACCTGAAAGCAGTTCATCCAGCACCTTTTGGGCGTCGGCTTGTTTGCCCGGGCTGAATAGATCGTTGTTGGTGTCATTGAAAGAAAGCGGGGCTGGGAAAGTCTTGCCGCCTTTTCCAGCCACCAGGTCGGGGAAGGCGGTCTGCATGGCTTTGAGATAATTGGGTTGAAGCGTCACCAGCCAGCCGTTGACAGGCGGGATGGGGGTTTTTGTCCCAATCATCAGGACGCCCACGGTTTGCAGGTATTGAACCAGCTCAGGAATATCCACGCCGGGTTCGAGGAAAATGGTATCCACCTGTTTGTGGATCAAAATATCGGCGTAAGCGGCATATTCAGCGGGTTTGGCGTCATCGGGGATGAACTGCGCCAGGGGGTAGTCATTGTAGGGAGCGACGACCGGGTTGCACAGTCCGCAGAAAAACTGCTGCCCGGCGTGCATGGCAGCGGTCAGGGTATCTTCATCCGGGGAACCTTTGCGGAAAAGCAGCCCGGTGTGGAAATCCTGGCTGATGGCGGCGCCGATGTAACCAGCCATAAAGGCGATTTTGTCGATGCTGATCGATTGACCACCCAACACGCTGACATTACCCCCGGGTTTGACGGTTGGCAGGTTGATCGCCAGGAACTGGGTCTGGGGAGCTTTGGCTGCCAGGGCGTTAATATCGGTATCGGGCGAGAGATCAATCACGATCTTGAGGGAGGAGTCCAGGTCGGCATCAGAGAGTTTGTTGTAGACCACGAAGCGGTATTTCTGCGCGGTAGCAAGGTCATAAACCGCCTTCTGGTAATTTTTGGATTGAGTCTCATTCAGGTCAGCTGGAATGACGAGCACAACCCGCGGCGAACCGGGGGTGGGGCTGGGGGCAGCCGTGGGGATGGATGTGGGTTTGGGCAGCGGGCTGGCGCCCGGGGTACCCGTGGCAGGTTTACCAGAGCCGCAGCTGCTTAAAAGGATTGAAAATAACAGGACCAGGTTTACAGGGTTAAATTTCAAGGTTTCTCTCCAATAGTTCCTGCAGGTATTTTACCTTAAACGAGGAGGGGCTGTCCAGAAAGTAAATCTGGAATAGCCAAAGAAGTTCAAAAAAAGCCAAGAATTGGCTATTACGCGCGAAGATAAAAAAACTGGCGGAAATCACCCCGCCAGTTTTTGCATATTATGTGCG
>JAJYOU010000037.1 GCA_021795965.1 Chloroflexota bacterium | reverse complement strand
TGATCTCCCCCATTCGACCTAGAAAGAAGCACAGCCAAGGGATACAATCCAAAAAAGTTTGACAATTCTTGTTACAACATCCAGTTTGCTTTCTGCGATGAACTCAAAGCCTGCATCACTGGATTTGTGAGAAGCGGCAATATCATTACAGCCGAAATGATCAAAGAAATTGTTGGTAAATATTATACGGAATTCCAAAAATAACACTATACTTAAAAAGGTTCAGCTACAATTTTCAACCGGTTTGAGTGAAAGTAATGGCAAAACTATTTGACGTGGAATTTCGGAAATAGATGTTTGAATGGCTCCTTCAGGGAGCAGAGAATTTTTTGCGCTTGGAGCAAGAATGCGCTTTCCAAAAATCAATTCGATATCCACCCGACTGTTCCTCGTCATCCTTGCCGCTGTTGTACCGCTGCTGGGGTTGTCAATCTACCAAGTTCTTCAAGAGCGGCAGGCTGGAATCTTGGAGCAGCAGGCGGCTGCGTTACATCAGGCTATGATGACCGCCGACAACCAGCAGCAACTGGTCAATGGAGTGTCTGTAATGTTGAATGCGGTGGCTGCCGGCTATGGTACCTTAACGACCGAGCCGGACAAATGCACCTCCTTTCTGGCAAACCTGATCTCGCGAGAACCCCAGTATTACGCCGTGTTCCTACTCCACCCTGACAGCACGCTGCTATGCAGCGACCGTCCTACTCTTGCGTGGCTTCCTGATCCAGAAGTGGTTGGTCGGGTACTGTTATCGGACGAGATCATGCTTGTTTCTGTTCAGGGGAATGGGCCGGCTAAAGTGGCATTCTTGACCCGGATACTGGGGCTGGATGGGAAGGCTGTAGGCGTGAGCGTGGTCTTGCTGAACACGTATGGATTCGACAACCAGGCGGCGGACTTGCAACAGTCCTACCCCGGCTCGGAGATGATCATCACTGATGGTACAGGCCAGGTGCTGGCTCACTTTCCCAATGCGTTACAAAATCAAGGAGCCAACCTCCCAGCCGCTTTAAGCGCCGCCTTGCGTACCGGGCAAGAAACGCTGCGCGGTATCGGGCTGGATGGGGTTGAGCGCCTGTATGGCATCAGGCGTCTACCGTATGGACCGGAGGGGAATCCGGCTTTTGTATGGATCGGTCTCTCCGCCAAAGTGGCGGCAGCCAGTGGGAACAGTAGCTTGCGGCTTGATTTACTGATCATTGGATTGGTATTGCTACTGGGTTTGGCTTTGACCCATGCGAGCGCAAACTGGCTGGTAATCCGCTGGCTCCAACCGCTGATCGCCGCCATCCGCAAGATAGAGGGGGGGGATCTGACTGCTCGAACTGGTATCTCCGGGGACAAGAACGAATTAGGGAGTTTGGTAAGCGCGTTTGACCGAATGGCAGACGAACGGGAGCGTAGCGCCGCTGAGCTCGCGGAGACCGCCTCACGGTACCGCAACCTGTTTGATAGGATTCCGGTGGGTCTGTACCGCAGCACCCCGGAGGGACGCATTCTGGATGCCAACCCAGCCATGGTCGAAATGCTGGGTTCCCCCAGCCTGCAGGAAATCAACGCGGTTGCATTATTTTTCAACGCTGCGGACCGGCAAAGGTGGATCGAGGAGATCGCCGTAAAGGGTGAGCTCGTCAATTACGAGGTCCGACTACAACGGGCGAATGGAGAAGCCATTTGGGTGCTGGATAATTGCCGGGTAATCCGCGATTCAGAGGGAGGGGTGCTCTATTATGAGGGCAGCCTGCAAGATATTACCCAACGCAAACATGCGGAGCAGGCCAATATGAATGCCAATCGGCAGTTGCACTCGGTCCTGAATAGCATCACTGAGGCATACCTTGTCCTGGATAGCCAGTATCGTTTTCTGGAAGCCAACCCGGTGGCTCTGCGGGACACTTTCGGTGGCCGCCCTTTATCTGAGTTGGTGGGAAAGGTGATCTGGGAGGAGTATCCGCAGGCTGTTGATAGCGAGTTCTATAACCAGCTCCAGACGGCTTTGATCCAAAATCTACCCATGCACTTTGAATTATTATCGAAAATCAACGACCTTTGGTGGGAAGTTCATGCATATCCGATCGATGATCGATTGGAGATCTACCTGCGGCAAATCACCGAGCGCAAACAGATGGAATCCCACAACCGCGAACTGGCCTACCATGACCCGCTGACGGGGCTGTTGAACCGCCGGGCCTTCCAAGAAGAAATGGTTCGGACTTTATCCCGTGTCCGGAGGGTTGGTAACCAGATGGCTGTTCTCTTCATGGATCTGGATGGCTTCAAGGATATCAATGATTGCTACGGTCATGCTGTGGGCGATGCGGTTCTGGTCGAAGTAGCCGGTCGCCTGAGCAGGGCAATTCGTCTGGCGGATTCAGTGTCGCGGTTGGGTGGGGACGAGTTTCTCTTGCTGACTGAGATTGATAATGAAAAAGAAGCTGTGGCGATTGCAACTAGAATTATGGACCTGTTGGTAAAGCCCATTCTGGTGAACGACCTGACCATTACCGTCTCTTCCAGCATTGGGATCAGCTGCTTCCCCCGGGATGGGGAAGACCCGGAGACCTTGGTACGACGTGCGGACCAGGCGATGTACATTGCCAAGCAGGAAGGCAAACACCGGTTTCATTTATCTGACTCAGGAGAAGAACAAGCTCCCGAATGATATACTCCCAGACATGTAGAGCAAAAATTAATTAGGCGAAAGTATTGCTGCATTAGAAGTAATACCTTCTAACAAATACACCTGAACCCCTGAAACCTGGCAATTTGGATAGGTTTTAGGGTTATCCATGGATTGGAGATTAACCTCATCGCACCGATATGCGTGTAGTCAGTTCGGATGAGGGGGAAAAATTCACCGCTGCGATTAACCAAGACTGGAAGAACTTAATCCGTCTGCGAATCCTCGGGTTCGTCCGGACCGGGTTCGCGCGACCAAAGCCAGTAAATCTCCAGCAGGCGGATCCTCTCGCGGGGCAGTTTTTTGAGCCGCGACCAGCTTTCCCGCAGGTTGGGGTGCTGGCGAATGATCTCCAGGCGCCGCGCCAGGTAGCGATGCAGCACCCCGGCGTCGGGGGCATCAATTTGAAATTGGAAAAACTCGCGCGAAGTGTTCAGCCAATCCGGCAGCGCCAGCTGTTCGATGTATTTCAAGCTGGCATCGCTCAGGCTCTGGAGCGGGTTTTCGAAGCGACCAAGCTGGGCGCGTAATTCGGCGATATCGATCAGTGGGCGCGCGCGGCTGGCTTCAGCCGGCTGGTAGGCGCCAAACTCGTATTCAAAAGGCATCGAGCGGATCGGCTTGCGTGCCAGCGCGTGCAGCTCGCACCATAAATATTTCAGGGCAAGGCTCACCAGCCCTTCTTTTTCAAGCCGGCGCAGCGAGACGGGAATCCGCGTGCTGGTCAGCAGTCCAAATTCACCCTGCTCGACTGCACGTCGCACGTAATCATGATCCTCTGACATTTTGAGCGTTTCATCAAAGCCCCCGATCGCTTCGTGCATCTCCCGGCGCGCAAAAATGCAGCAGCCGGGTGCGCGTGGCGAAACCGGCAGGATGATCTGAAGGTAAAGATTGGTGGCTTCCATGATGATTTTATCGCTCAGATCGTCGCCCAAAGGTGCGGTCAGCGCCGTGGCAACCACGTACCCGCCGCGCTCAAATTCATCCAGCGCCAGCTCGAGAAAGTCGGGCGGCGGCAGCACGTCTGCATCCAGGAAAAGGAAAACATCCCCGCCTGCCGCGCGCGCACCGGCGTTGCGCCCGGCACCGGGCATGCCGCCTGGAACCACCCGCGCCCCGCGCTCCAGCGCCAGTTCAGCAGTCCCGTCTTTGGAGCCGGCATCCGCCACGATGATCTCATCCGGCGGGCGCGTCTGCGCTTGCAGCGCGTCCAGCAGCCTGGGCAGGCTGGAGGCTTCATTTAAAGTGGGGATCACCACGCTCAAGCGCAAGCCGGTTGGTGCTCCCGGGATATTATTTTCCACTTCCTTCTCCTTCTGCGGCTTTGATTCTCCTCTTATATGATACTCTCCATCCTGCCCGTTTGGAGATCAATGGTTGAAAATCCTGCTGGCGGGTGGCTTGGCTGGGAATGAAAATGACGAGTGTGAGAACGAATTCAGTAATCCCCCGCGTAGTAAGCATTGTCATTCCCGTAGACCCCTCGGGATGGTATCCCGTAAGACCATCGTAAATGTCATTGCGAAGGAGCGGTCTTTGCGACTGAAGCAATCTTCTCCCGGCAAATAATATAGTGTCATTCCCGTAAGAGATTGGGACCGTGTGCGAAGGAGCGGTCTTTGCGACTGAAGCAATCTAGCTGCGTGTTCGGGAGACTGCTTCGTCGCTACGCTCCTCGCACATCGTCCCGGCTTCATCTGGGAGTGACATATATGTCATTGCGAACGAGCGGTCTTTTTCAATTTCCTGTCATTCCCGTAATACCATCGGGACGGTATCCCGTAGACCCCTCGGGATGGTATCCCGTAAGACCATCGGGATGGTATCCCGTAAGACCATCGGGATGGTATCCCGTAAGACCATCGGGATGGTATCCCGTAAGACCATCGGGATGGTATCCCGTAAGACCATCGGGATGGTATCCCGTAAGACCATCGGGAT
>JAJYOU010000014.1 GCA_021795965.1 Chloroflexota bacterium | reverse complement strand
AAGCCCATAAAATAGCCTTTTTTATCCGTCAACCCTTGTTCCCACTGCCCCGTTGATCAGGGATGGTTTAATTTGAATCGGGAATACGATTAACCCGCTTCATGCAGGCGTTTCTGAATGGCTTCCAGTAAAACGGCAAATGAGTCTGAAAAAGACTTGACGCCTTCCACTTCCAACTGGTCCGTCACTTCCTTCATCGAGATCCCGAGGCTCTCCAAACCGGTGAAAACGCTGCGGGCGCCCTCAAGGTTTTCCTCCAGGCTGGCGCGAACCTTGCCGTGTTCGAGGAAGGCTGTCAAGGTCTGCGGGGGGATGGTATTGACCGTGTCAGGACCGATCAGCTCCTCGACGTACATGACATCGCGATACGCCGGGTTCTTGGTGCTGGTCGATGCCCACAAAGGCCGCTGCAGCCTGGCACCTTTAGCTTTAAGCTGCTGAAAGCGTTTGCTGGAAAAAACCTGTTTGAAATCCTCATAAGCCAGGCGGGCGTTGGCGATGGCGGCTTTCCCCAAAAGGTCAGAGGCTTTTTGGGCTTTTGCCTGCCCCCCATCCACGATTTTTTGCAGACGGGGATCGATATTGGAATCGACGCGTGAAACGAAGAAGGATGCGACCGAAGCGATCGAGTCCAGCGGCAACCCGGCAGAGACGCGCTGCTCGAGTCCTTTCAAATACGCGTCCATCACTGCGGCGTAGCGCTGGCGCGAGAAAATCAGGGTGACGTTAACGTTGATCCCGGCTGCGATGGCTTTAACAATGGCGGGAATGCCGGCTTTCGTGGCAGGGATCTTGATCATCAGGTTCGGACGGTTGACAGTTTTCCAAAGCTTTTCAGCCTGCAGAATCGTCGCCTCCGTATCATTCGCCAGGTAAGGGCTCACTTCAAGGCTGACATAACCATCACTGCCGCGGCCAGCCTGGTAAAGCGGCTGGAAAAGATCGGCTGCCGCCTGGATATCCGCGATCGCCAGTTTGAAAAATATTTCCTCATCGCTTAATTTTGAACCGACCAGGGGTAAAAGACTCGCATCGTAATCTGGCGATTTTGTGATTGCATGCATAAAAATCGATGGGTTGGACGTGACGCCGTAAATCTCGCCCCTCGCAATCATCCCAGCCATTTCACCGTTCTTCAAAAGACTTCGCTGGATGTTATCGTACCAGACCGATTGTCCTGCAGCCAATAATTCTTGAGTTGTGTTCATTTTTTCCTACTTTCCAAGCATTTCATGCACAATTTTTTCAATATTTTCGACTGTGAAACCGAAGTGTTCAAAGATTTCACTCGCCGGGGCGGAAGCTCCGAAGTGGTCCAGCCCCAGGATGCGACCCTTTGAGCCAACCCAGCGCTGCCAGCCCATCGTGATCCCGGCTTCGACTGCCAGGCGTTGTTCCAGGGCGGGAAGCAGCACCGAATCACGGTAAGCCTGGTCCTGTTCCGCGAAGAGTTCCCAACTGGGGAAGGAAACCAGGCGCAGGGCAAGTCCTTCCTCTGCCAGCTTTTTTCCTGCCGCCACGATCAAACTGACCTCAGAGCCGCTCGCCATCAGGATGACCTGCGGCTGACCCTTTCCGAGATCTGCCAGCACATAAGCCCCACGACGCAGACCTTCTGCGGCTGCATAAATGGAGCGATCGAGGGTGGGTAGATTCTGGCGGGTGAGGACCAGGCTGGTGGGACGATGCCGGTTTTGGATGGCGACCTTCCAGGCTTCGCGTACTTCGTTAGCGTCTGCCGGGCGCAGCGCAAGCATGTTTGGAATGGAGCGCAGGGCAGCCAGCTGCTCCACCGGTTGGTGCGTGGGACCGTCTTCTCCGACCCCGATGCTGTCATGGGTGTAGACCCAGATCGAACCCAGGTGTGAAAGGGCAGAGATGCGCAGGGTAGGGCGCATGTAATCCGAAAAAACCATGAAGGTCGCTCCAAAGGGAATCACCCCGCCATGGTAAAACATGCCATTGACCATGGAACCCATGCCGTGCTCGCGCACACCGAAATGGAAGTTGCGCCCTTCAGGTGTTTCCGGCGAAAAAGCAGGAAAATCATTCAACCAGGTATTCGTGGAGGGAGCCAGGTCGGCTGAGCCGCCCATTAACTCCGGTAATTTTGCCGCCAGGGCATTCAAGACCTTGCCCGAGGAGGCGCGGGTCGCCATGCCTTTCTCATCCGCTGGAAATTCTGGCAGATCTGATTCCCATTTTTCAGGTAACTGCCCGGCAAAACGACGCTTGAGTTCCGCAGCCAATTCAGGGTATTCGGAACCGTAGCTTTTTAGAAGCCCCTGCCAGTCCTTCTCCCACTCTGCCCCGCGGGCGAGAGCCTGCCGGAAGTGATCCAGGGCTTCGTCAGGAATTAAGAAGCGCGGTTCAACTGGCCAACCCAGCTTTTCCTTTGCGCCGGCAAGTTCTGCATCTCCGGGCGGTTCGCCGTGAGCCTTGGCGGTGCCAGCCCGGGTGGGCAGCCCATAGCCGATGATATTCCGGACCATGATGATGGAGGGACGCGGGTCCAGTTTGGCAAGCTGAATGGCGCGGTCAATCGCATCCACGTCCAAACCGTCTGCCACTTTCTGAACATGCCAACCGTAAGCCTCGAAGCGTTTGCCGCGATCTTCCGTGAAGGCGACATTCGTCGAACCTTCGATGGAGATATGGTTATCATCATAAAGATAGATCAGCCTGCCCAGTTTGAGCGTGCCAGCCAGGGAGGCAGCTTCCGAGGAAACCCCTTCCATCAAGTCACCATCGGTGACAATCGCATAAATAAAATGATTAACCAACTCAAAACCGGGACGATTGAAAACCTTTGCCAGGTGCGATTCAGCCATCGCCATCCCGACGCCGTTCCCAAAACCCTGTCCGAGGGGTCCGGTGGTTGTTTCCACCCCGGGAGTGAGCCCATATTCAGGGTGACCCGGAGTGAGGCTGCCCCACTGTCTGAAGCGCTTGAGTTCATCCAGCGGCAGGTTATAACCTGTCAGGTGCAGCAAGGCATAGAGCAGCATGGAGCCGTGCCCACCTGAGAGAATAAAACGGTCGCGGTCAGGCCAGGCGGGGTTGGCGGGATTATGGCGAAGGTGTTTCGTCCACAGGACGTAAGCCATCGGGGCAGCTCCCATGGGCAAGCCAGGATGACCTGATTTCGCCTGCTCGACAGCATCGGCAGCCAGGAAGCGAATGGTATTAATACAAAGTTCCTGAATTCGTTTATTTTCAGACATGATGTCCTCGTTTGATTAATTCACTGCCACAGTTTTGTTTTTTGTGCGCAAATAAAGTTTGGTTAATTCTTCCGTGATGGCTGGCAACAATGCCAGGCTGACCACTGTTACCCATTCCCGCGGAGACATGGTATGGGTGTTAAATATCGGCTGGAAGAAAGGCACTAAAATCACCACCAGCATCAAGGCAATGGATAGCCCGACGGCGTACTGCATGTACCGGTTGGAAAAAACACCCACTCGAAAAATGGAAACCCGTTCGGACCGGACCGTGTAGGCGCGGAACAGCTCGCAGAGTGATAAAGTCACAAAAGCCATCGTTTCGGCGGATTGGACATCCAAGCCTTTCCAATTGTAATTCAACAAATAAAAGAAAGCGTTCACACCAGCCGGGATCTGACTGCTCAAATGCCAGTATAAACCAATCATAAAAGCCGAGAGAGTGGCGGTAGTTTGGACAACTGTCTGGATGACAATCCCGAGCTGCATTGAACCCGTGATGATGGATTCGTATTTGGGGCGGGGTTTGTTCTCCATCACATCGGGGTCGCCCTTTTCCATTGCCAGCGCCAGGGCAGGCGCACCATCCGTCAGCAGGTTTAACCAGAGCAACTGGATGGCTGTCAGCGGCGTCGGCAGCCCGGCGAGGGTCGCCAAAAAGATGATCATGATTTCCGCAACGTTGGAGGAGAGCAGGAAGAAAACAAATTTCCGGATATTCGAATAAATGACCCGACCCTGCTCCACGGCAGCCACGATGCTGGCGTAATTATCGTCCGTCAGCACCATGTCAGCCGTTTCCTTGGCAACATCCGTACCCGTGATCCCCATCGAGATGCCGATATCGGCGCGCTTGATGGCAGGAGCATCATTCACCCCATCCCCCGTCATGGCGACAACTTCATCGTTCGCCCGCAGGGCATCCACAATCCGCATTTTATGCTCGGGTGAAACCCGCGCGAAGACATCGGTGACTTGAACTTCGCGCACCATGGCTTCATCATCCAGTTCGTTCAGCTCCACCCCGGTCATGACCTTGTGCCCGGGTCGCAGCAACCCAATACTTTCGGCGATTGCCCGGGCAGTGTTCGGATAGTCCCCGGTAATCATGATCGTCCGGATGCCCGCCTGGCGGGCTTTAAGCAGGGCAGGCGTCACTTCAGCCCGGGCGGGATCAATCATTCCCATCAGTCCAACGAAAATGAGCTCTTTTTCCACATCCGTATGCGTGAATCCCTCTTCAACCCGGGGAATGACCCGGTAAGCAAACCCCAGCACACGCAAGGCTTCACGGGTCAGGCTGTCATTGGCAGTCAAAATACTCTGGCGGGTGGCTTCATCCAGTTCCCTGACCTGGTCATCCATGGTCTGGTACTTCGTGCAAAGCCGCAGGACTTCATCGGGAGCGCCCTTGATGGTGATGGCATCCCAGTTCAGGGAACTATCATCATGAAAAGGTGAGGGACCCTCGTCCCGGATATTTTTAATGGCGTGGATTGTGACCATGCGCTTGCGGGCAGAATCAAATGGTATTTCTTTCTGACGAGGGTAAGCATCGCTCAGATCATCCAGAACCAGCCCGGCTTTGGCAGCCGCCACCAGCATCGCTCCCTCGGTGGGATCGCCAATGATGCGGTAGGAAGTAATTCCATTCTCGTCCAGGTGTTCGAGATGTGCATCATTATTGAGTGCCGCAACCCAAAGCGTGGATTCGATGCCAGGATTTGCAGCAAGGTCCACCTTTTTCCCATCGATGAGAAATTCGCCGACCGGGGCGTAGCCGCTCCCGCTGACCTGGATCAGTTTGCCGTCCACCCAGAGCCTGGTGACCGTCATCACATTTTGGGTGAGTGTACCGGTCTTGTCAGAGCAAATCACCGTGGCTGAGCCAAGCGTCTCGACGGAGACCAGTTTGCGGATCAGGGCATGTCGCCGAACCATTTCGCGCATTCCCAGCGCCAGGCTGATGGTTACCACCGCTGCCAAACCTTCAGGAACAGCGGCAATTGCCAAGCTGACGGCTATCATAAAGGTATCCACCAGGTCGCTGGTGGTGTGTGGACCAAATCCTTCTGTTAATAGCCCCGTACGAAAGATGCCCAGCAAAAAAACCAGGCCGCAGATCACCAAAGCGCCGATCCCCAGGGTTTTTCCCAGTTGGTCGAGGCGTACCTGCAGCGGAGTTTCTTCGGATTCAACCATTTGGAGCATATCGGCAATCGAGCCAAGCTGGGTCTTCATGCCCGTGCTGACCACGATGCCGCGTCCGCGACCATAGGAAACGACGGTTCCCATGAAAGCCGAATTTTTCTGGTCGCCCAGTGAAGCGCTGCTGGAGGTGAAATCAGAATTTTTTTGAACCGGGATCGATTCTCCAGTCAGGGCAGCTTCTTCGATGCGCAGGTTGACTGTCTCAGCCAGGCGCAAATCTGCGGGGATATAGTTGCCAGCTTCGAGGAAAACCACGTCGCCCGGGACGAGCTGGCTGGCTGGGATGCCCACGCGGTGTTCATCCCGCAAAACCTGGGCTTCAGGAGCTGCCATTTTCTTCAAGGCAGCCAGCGCCTCCTCGGCACGGCTTTCCTGGACAACTCCCAGGATGGCGTTTAAGACGACGATCAACATGATGGCGCCCGCCTCGACCCAGTCTCCCAGAAAAGCCGAGACGATCGAAGCGACGATCAGGAGCATGACGATAAAATCTTTTAATTGATCCAAAACCAGCTGAAAAAAAGACGGGCGCGGTTTTTCCTTGAGTTCGTTCGGTCCGTATTGAATCAGGCGCTGGGCAGCTTCCTCGGATGAGAGCCCCTGGAGGCTGGTTTCCAACCTTGAGAAAACCTCTTCCACTGCGATTTGATGCCAGGGGATGGCGGCTTGAGATTGACTGGATTTAATGGTCTTATCCACTGGTGAGTTCATTGCAAAACCTCCTAAAAATAAAACTTACTTTTCCCATTGTGTGTGGAATACGCCTTCTTTATCAATTCGGCGGTAAGTGTGCGCACCAAAATAATCGCGCTGAGCCTGGGTCAGATTCGCCGGCAGAACCGCGGAGCGGTAGGCATCAAAATAAGCCAGGGAGGCTCCGTTGGCGAGCATGGGGATGCCCAGGCTGATCGCAGTCTGGACCACTTTGCGCCAGCCGGTCTGGCGCGAAAGTACCAGGGAACTGAACGTTTCATCCAGCAGCAGGTTGGGAAGATCAGGGTTGGACCTGAAAGCCTCCGTGATATCGCTCAGGAGTGAAGCTCGAATGATGCAGCCAGCCCGCCAGACGCGCACAATTTCAGCCAGGTTGACATCCCAGCCATATTCTTTGGAAGCAGCCTTAAGCAGCTGCATGCCCTGGGCATAGGATGTGATTTTACTGGCATATAAAGCCTGTTCCGCCGCAGAAACAAGTTCCTCGACATCGCCCTTGAAGCGGCTGTATCCGCCCAGCACTTTGGCAGCCTGAGAGCGTTCGTCCTTCAACGAGGAAAGGATGCGGCTTTCCACCGCGGAGTTGATGGTCGGAATGGCAACGCCCAGGTCATAAGAGTTTTGCGAGGTCCATTTCCCGGTTCCTTTTTGGGCAGCTTCGTCCAGGATGAGATCCACCAGTGAGTGACCAGTTTCAGGATCCAGCCGGGAGAGGATGGCTGCGGTTATTTCGATAAGGTAAGAGTTTAATTCGCGTGTATTCCAATCTGAAAATATTTTGGAAAGTTCCTGGTTCGACAGACCCGCGCCGCGATGGAGCAGGTCGTAAATTTCGGCGATCAACTGCATATCGCCGTATTCAATGCCGTTGTGAACCATTTTGACATAATGACCGGCACCGCCCGGACCCATCCATCCGACACAGGCTTCACCGTTTTCGGTTTTCGCGGAGATCGCCACCAGCATATCCTTGACGAGCGGCCAGGCTTCCATCGCTCCCCCTGGCATCAGGCTTGGTCCCCAGAGGGCACCGCTTTCGCCGCCGGAAACTCCCATGCCAATGTAAAGCAATCCATCCTTCGCAAGTTCGCGGGAGCGGCGTTCGGTATCCAAAAAGAAGGAATTTCCGCCATCGATAATGACATCCCCCGGCTGGAGATAAGGTTTCATCGTGCTGATGGCTGCATCCACAGGGTCGCCTGCAGGCACCATCATTAATAAGATGCGCGGGGTGCTCAAAGCACCGGTCAATTCTTTGACCGAGGCAGCCACGCGCACATTAAAATTTTCTGGAAGCTTCGGATAAAGATCGAATCCAATCGGCGTATACCCGTTGCGGGCAAAATTTTGCGCCAGGCTCCGCCCCATCACACCCAGGCCGATCAGCCCCACAGAATATTTTGTCTCCATTTATTTCTCCATTTTCTTCTCAACATCCTTGATTTCGGAAGCAAAGAAATTCAATTTCATTTTCCGCGACGAATGATCAAACGATCTGCCTGGATTCAATTTTGCTTTCGATTGAATCCACTTGGTTAAGGGAATTTTTTCCAGAGAGCACCCGGTTACCTTTAGAATAATTTCAGGATGCGCAGGCGGGTCTCGTTGAGGTGAGCTTTCATGGCATCCTGTGCCCTGATTTTATCGTGCGCCTTTAAACTATTGATAATTTCAACATGCTGGGCAGGGTCGGCGATGTAGGGGTCGAAGGATAATGCCCGCTCAAGGTCATCGATCAAATCACCGATCATCTTTTCAAGGCGGGAATTTCCTGAAATCCTGGCAATTGCTCCGTGGAATTGATGATTTAACCGGTAAGCCTGGTTGGAAGAGGCGCTGGAATGATCGCCTTTAAAAAGTTCGGCTTCCAGGCGATTATTTTCCAGCAATCCAGCCAGCTCTTCAGGTGAAATGCGCTCGGCTGCCAGGCCAGCTGCTTCCGATTCCAGCAGAATGCGCAGGGAATAAATTTCCAGCAGGTCGCGCGTGGTCAGGCGTGAGACCACGTAACCCAGGCGGGGCATTGAATCCAGCAGATTTTCATGCGACAAAAGCAGCAGGGCTTCGCGGGTGGGAGTTTTCCCAATCTCGTATTTTCGGGCGATATTGGCTTCATTTAAAATCTCGCCGGGTTTGATCTCGCCTGAGATGATTGCCTGCTTGAGCAATTCATATACGTGGATTTTTTTGGTGGGTTGCTGAGTCATGGAAAATAGCTGTCCAGTCGAAAGTTTGATATTTTAATTGTAACCCGTTAAAACCAATTAAGAATATACCTGATTGATTGACAAGTGCCCGGGTTGTTTTATAATATATTATAAACATATCACGAACCAAAAACAATTTTCCTGGAGATGGTGTCAATTTCAACCCTGAAAAGGGTCGAGAATTTCGTCCATTGCCAGGGGTCACCCACCCCGACTTCGTTCGCTCGTTTTGGATAATTTTTTTAAGGAGTTATTGATGGCAAAACAAGCTAAACCCACTGTTTATCCCTACATCCCCAACTCGGTGCCAGCTGCCAGGGAAGCCATGCTGAAAGCAATCAAAGTTCAGAGTGTCGAGGAGCTCTACGCCGATATCCCTGAAAGTATTCGCTTCAGGGGCAAACTCAACCTGCCCGAACCGATCCTCTCGGAGGCAGGGCTGGTCCGGCACATCGAGGGCATCCTGGCAAAAAACACCAGCACTCGTGAAATGCTGAGCTTCCTGGGTGCGGGCTGCTACCAGCACCATGTGCCGGCGGTCTGCGATGAAATCAATTCGCGCGGAGAATTCCTGACCGCTTACGCCGGCGATCCGTACGAAGATCACGGGCGTTTCCAGGCTTTATTCGAGTATGAGTCCATGATGGGTGAACTGCTCAATATGGATGTGGTCAACGTACCCAACTATGATGGTTTCCAGGCTGCCGCGACTGCCCTGCTTATGGCTGGTCGGATTACCGGACGCTCCAAAGTTTTGCTCTGCGGCACGATCAGCGCAGACAAGCTTTCAAAAATTAGGGATTATGTCCAGGCGCAGCTTGAGATTGGCATGCTGGAATATGCACCTGAAACGGGTTTGATGAACCTGGCGGATTTAAAGGCAAAAATCTCTGGTCAAACCGCGGCGGTATTTTTTGAAAACCCGGCTTACCCGGGATTTTTGGAAATCCAGGCGGCGGAGATTGCCCAGATTGCGCATGAAAACGGGGCGCTGTGCGTGGTTGCCGTTGAGCCGATCTCACTCGGGGTGATCAATCCACCCGTGGAGTACGGCGCAGATATCGCCTGCGGCGATATCCAATCGCTCGGAATTCACATGTTATACGGCGGCGGGCACGGCGGTTTTATCGCGACCAGGGACGATCCCAAATTCGTGCTGGAATTCCCCTCCCGTCTCTTTGGAGTCACCTCGACGAAGGTGGAAGGCGAATACGGCTTTGGAGATGTGGCTTATGAGCGCACCTCTTTCGCACTCCGCGAAGAGGGCAAGGAATGGGTCGGCACGGCTTCAGCGCTCTGGGGCATCACCGCGGGGGTTTACCTGGCATTGATGGGTCCGCAGGGCATGCTCGAAATTGGGGAAAGGATCCTGCAAAGGACCGAATATGCCGTTCGCAAACTAAAAAAGATCCCGGGATTGAAGATCCGTTTTGACGGGATTCATTTCAGGGAATTTGTGGTTGATTTTAATGAGAGCGGTAAAACGGTCAAATATATCCAATCCAAATTACTGGAAAAAGGGATCTTCGGCGGCAAAGACCTCAGCGGCGAATTTCCTGAGCTTGGACAGTGCGCCTTATTCGCAGTGACCGAAATCCACAGCCAGGCAGATATTGACCGCCTGGCAGCAAGCTTGCAGGAGGTGTTGAAATGAAAGCAGTTGCCCCCAAACCCAGCCCCAGGCGTTTCCACCAGGCAAGCTGGGATGAACCCGTGATTTTTGAACTGAGTCAGCCCGGTGCGCGCGGCGTCCTTCTGCCTGAAGTGGAAGAAGCGATTGAGCTTGAAGTGGGCGATGTCTCCAGCCATCTTCCTGTAAGCCTCAAAAGAAAGAATCTGCCAGTTCTGCCGGAGATGGCTCAACTGCATGTTTTACGCCATTATGCCAGGTTATCCCAGGAAAATCTGGGGGTGGATCTCAACATCGATATCGGGCAGGGCACCTGCACGATGAAGTACAGCCCAAAGGTCAATGACCAGCTGGCACGTTCGCCAAAAATGGCAGATTTACACCCCCTCCAGGACGAATCAACCGTGCAGGGCATGCTGGAAATCATGTGGAAGCTGGAGCAGTTCCTCAAGGAAATTTCGGGCATGGAGCGCTTCAGCCTGCAGCCGGGAGCGGGCTCAGCGGCAATTTATGCGAACGTGGCGATGGTGCGGGCTTATCACGAGAGCCGGGGGGAAGGCAAGCAGCGCGATGAAGTCATCACCACGATTTTCTCTCATCCTTCCAACGCAGCCTGCGCAAAAACGGCTGGATATAAAGTCATCACCCTTTACCCGGATGCCGATGGTTACCCGGACCTGGAAGCGCTCAAGGCAGCAGTTTCCGAGCGGACCGCGGCGCTCTTTATCACCAACCCGGAAGACACGGGAATTTTTAATGATCGTATCCAGGATTTTGTAAAAACGGTGCATGCAGTTGGCGGATTGTGCGTTTATGACCAGGCGAACGCGAATGGGATCCTGGGAATCACCCGCGCACGCGATGCCGGTTTTGACCTGTGTCATTTTAACCTGCACAAAACTTTTTCCACGCCGCATGGCAGCGGAGGACCCGCGGCAGGCGCCTGCGGAGTGGCGCCGGCGCTTGTGCCCTTCCTGCCCACGCCAACGATTGAATTCGATGGAGAGCGCTACCGGTTGGAATTTAACCTCCCGCAAAGCGTTGGGAAAACCCGTCCATGGTACGGCGTTGCCCAGAATATTCTGAAAGCCTATGCCTGGATCATGTCCCTTGGCGCAGATGGTTTGAAGGAAGTGGCTGAGATCGCAGTCTTGAATAACAATTACCTGCTGAAAAAAGTCCTCGAGATTCACGGCGTCAGCATGCCTTATTCAAAAGGCAGGCACCGCATCGAACAGGTTCGTTACAGCTGGGAGGAAATGTACCGGGAGACTGGCGTTCATTCCGAAGAGATGGAAACCCGGGTGGCTGATTTCGGCACCCATTTTTGGACCAGTCACCACCCGTACGTTGTCCCCGAACCCATGACCCTCGAACCCACTGAATCCTATTCACAGGCTGACCTGGATGAGTATGTTGCCATCCTGAAACAAGTGGCTCATGAAGCTTACACTGATCCTGAAATCATCCACAGCGCTCCGCATAACAGCACCGTGCACCAGGCAAACCACGAACCCTTTGACAATCCTGAGGAATGGGCTGTCACCTGGCGGGCGTACAAGCGAAAAACGAAATGATCCTGGACCAGGCAAGGGGCTGGAAAAAATTCGGCTCACCAACCCCTTTGCCTGATCCTCTCAACTTACCTGGAAAAGATTACCCATGCGCATTGGTTTGATCATCAACCCCATCGCCGGCATTGGCGGTCGGGTCGGACTTAAAGGCAGCGATGGTCTTGAGACCCAGCAAAAAGCACTGGCGCTCGGGGCGCAAACTCTCAGTCATTTGAGGGCTGGCGTGACTCTCGAAACTCTTTTTCCTGTGAAAAACCTGTTTGAGCTGGTGACAGCCGCGGGGTTGATGGGTGAAACCGCAGCCCGGCAGCATGGATTTAAACCAACCGTGATCGGACCCCAGTCTTCAGGTCTCACCAGCGCTGAAGATACCCGCCAGGCAGCGCGAGAGATGCTGGATGATTCGATCGATTTACTGCTCTTTGCCGGTGGAGATGGAACTGCCCGGGATATTTTCACGGCAGTGGGAACCCGGGTGCCAGTTTTAGGGATCCCAGCCGGGGTCAAGATTCATTCGGCAGTTTTTGCCACACACCCGCGCGCAGCGGGAGAAATTGCAGCCAGCTTTATTCACGGCAAAAGGCTGGAACTGCGTGAATCAGAAGTGATTGATCTGGATGAAGAGAGCTATCGCGCAGGAACCATCATCACGAAGTTATACGGGTTTCTCAACGTCCCGATCCTGAGCCACAAAGTTCAGAATAAAAAAGCCCCCTCGCCTGGCAGGGAATTCGCCCAAATGGATGCCATCGCGGCGGATGTGATTGAGTCCATGCAGCCCGGATGGCTCACCATTTTGGGACCTGGAACCACCACCCGCGCCATCGCAGACCGCCTGGGGGTTCCAAAAACCCTGGTCGGCGTGGACGTTTACGAAGGCGAGAGGGTCATAGCCCTCGATGCCGGCGAAGCAAAGCTGCTCGACCTGATTGCTGACCAGCCCGCCAAAATCGTTGTCTCTCCGGTTGGAGGCCAGGGTTTTATTTTTGGGCGCGGCAACCAGCAGATCAGCCCAAATGTCCTGCGAAAAGTGGGACGTGAAAACATCATCCTGATCAGCCTGATGGAGAAATTGAACGCGTTGGCAGGCGAGCCATTCCTGGTGGACAGCGGAGATGCCGGGCTGGATGGAATCCTGGCAGGTTACATGCCGGTCATCAGCGGGTATCATGAGAAGGTCATCTACCGGGTCAGTGCCTGAGACTCTGCCATTCGAGATCAGATTTCAAAACACGAGCTTGAGAGAAACCATGAAATTTATTATCCAATTGAAGGAGAGATTATGAAAGCCTTGGCAAACAAAGTCGCCCTCGTCACCGGCGCAGCATCTGGCATTGGACGCGCAACCGCCCTACTTTTTGCGCAGGAAGGTGCAGCCGTCGCGCTTGTGGATATCAACCAGGAGCAGGGTCAGGCTGCCACTGCAGAAATTGAATCGAACGGCGGCATGGCACTCTTCATCCGCTGTGATGTCACCAGTGCGAGCGACTGCCGCGCCGCGGTTGAAAAAACCGTGGCAAAGTTTGGCAGTCTGAATATCCTGTTCAACAATGCGGGGATCATCCGCCGGGCGGACGTGCTTGGCACGACCGAGGAAGAATGGGAGCGGGTCATGGCGGTCAATGTCAAGTCGATTTTCCTGATGAGTAAATACGCAATCCCTCACATGGAAGCGGCAGGCGGAGGCTCGATCATCAACACCAGCTCGGGCTGGGGTCTGAAAGGCGGCGGGAACGCGGTCTCTTACTGCGCCTCGAAAGGTGCGGTGACCAATATGACCAGGGCCATGGCGATCGATCATGGACCGAAAAACATCCGGGTCAATTCCATTTGCCCCGGTGACACAGACACCCCCATGCTGCGCAATGAAGCCAAACAGTTGGGCGAACCAGAGTCCAAATTCATGGCAGAGTCGGCTGAACGACCGCTGCAGCGTTTTGCCCAGCCGTTGGAAATTGCGCAGTCCGTGCTATTTCTCGCCAGCGACGCGGCAAGTTACGTCACCGGCGCCGCCCTCGTGGTGGATGGCGGCGGGCTGGCTTGACCTATTTGGGATGAAAGTGAATTTCTTTGGTGATTTGATTGAAGAGGAAATTACCAGCAGTTCAAGAATATTGGCATCAGTGTCATCCTGAATTTCAGTAAAAAATCAGGCAGTTCCAAAAATTTCAAGCATGAATCAATAATATTTGGTTATTTTCAATAACATCATTTCTCGATCTCTCGATCTCTCGATCTGGTTAAAAAGTTTTATACCACTCCTCGTCGACCGGGCTGGTGGGATAACGGGAGAACCATGCTGAACCATGTTCTTTCGCAATTTGACTCAGTTCACTCAGTCGAGGGAGGGCTACATTTTTCAAAAACTCCATCCGCTCCTGTCCCTCCAGGTTTACTGCTTCCTGCCAGACCGCGCGACCAACCACAAACCCGGAACAGCCTTGATCACAGGCGATCCTGACCTGTTCCTTGAAAATATCATAGGGCTCGCCAGCCGATAAGAGCACCCACGGTACGCGGCAGACATCATTCAATGTTTTACATGCTTTGGACCAAACCCCGCGATCCTGTTCAAATTTCGCAGTTACAGGGAATTCAATCTTGAGAATATCGATGCCGGTCTCGCTTAAACGCTGCGCCGCATCGATGATCATTTGAGGTCTCAGAATCGCAAATTCAGCTGAATCTTTTTTGATTTCAGACCACAAAGAATAAGAAATCGGTTCGAGGAAGAATGGAATTTGATATTTCTGGCATTCTGCCACGATGGACCTGACCAAAATCTCTTGTTTTTTAGTTGCAGACCCGGCATGGGGATGGTAGAACAATAACATTTTGACACCATTGGCACCCATGCGATTAACTTTTTCCACGCTCCAGCCATCGATGAGGGTTGTATGGCGGTTGAATGGATCCCCAAGATAACCCTGTTCTTCCAGACCCACCAGCAATCCAATTCCATTAGGGATCTTACCAGTTGCGATGGCTTGCGGGGCGCTGAAAATAGGGTCCAGCAAGACGGCTGTTGCGACAGGCGCCAGGGTGGAACAGATGGCTAATTTCAGATCCACCATCTCCCCGGTTGATGTCATTTCTGGTGCGCCAGGATGAAGAAGCGCTTTCAAGGCATCCCGGTGATCTGCAGCCAAGATGGTGAATATTCCTTCATTTGTCGCACAGGATTGCAGATTGCGCATCTTCCCGATGTTGATAGGTTCCATAAATTTATTATCTCTTTCATTGATCAAGAACTTGATCCGGTTGATGGTGAAATATTCCACACACAAGAATTCAACGTTACCCAGGATTATTTCTGCCCTGGCAAGACGTAAGGGTGTTTCCCTGGAATATGATTTATTTATACAAAGTCCACACTCGAGTTAATGGGCAGGGTGACCCATTGATCCCTTATACATTTCATTCAGAAACAGTTGCGTGGAACTGAAATGAAGTTGGGAATTTTATTTTAGATGAGACAAAACCCTTGATTAATGCCGGCTGCAGTCATGCAGCTGGATTGATGCATTTGCTGACAACCCGCACAAACGGCAGAAATTTTCAAGGATTACCAGCCTCCATTATTTTCAATAAATTCCAGGACCTCTTTTTCATAGCCCATGAAATTGGCGCATCCATGGCGCGTGACCACAATCGCGCCGCAGGCATTACCCATGCGGGTCGCCTGGTACCAGTCCCACTTGTGCACAATTCCATAAATAAAACCGCTGGCAAAGGCATCCCCTGCCCCCAATACGTTTAAAACTTCAACCGGAAAACCCGGGACATGCAATGGTTTTCCATCTGAATGGTAGACCGTCGCTCCCTGCGCTCCACTTTTGACCACCACCGTCTTGGGTCCCCGCTTAAGAATGCTTGAAATTGCTGCTTCCAGGTTTCCCGTGACGGTGGGAGCAGAAATCTGCGAATAGCCGGTGGATACACTCGAAACATCCATCAACATGGCAGCTTTAATTTCTTCCTCGGTTCCGATGGCGATGTCGACCAGGGGCAACAGCGCCCGAATTGAGACTCCAAATGCCCGCACATCATTCCATTGATCTGCCCGGAAATCCAAGTCAATCACCACTGTACAGCCAGCAGCATGCGCCAGTTCGCAGGCAAACATGGTTGCGCTCCGCGCTGGTTCTTTGCTCAAGCCGGTTCCTGAAACTTCAAAGACCTGGGCATTTTCAATTGGAGTTAACAGCACGTCATCAATCGTAATTTGAATGTCCGCGGCATTGTCGCGATAGTAAACCAGGGGGAATCGATCGGGGGGTTCAATTCCCAATAATGCGGCGCTTGAGCGGGAGCCGGGTTTGCGTGGAATGAATTTGGTCTCCACACCTTCCTTTTCCAAAAAGTTAAGAATAAAATCTCCCACCGGGTCATTCCCGATGGCGGTTAAGAGTGCAGTTTTTAACCCCAGTCGATTTGAACCGACGGCAATATTCGTCGGTGAACCACCAACGTAAGCTGCAAAATTTGTGATATTGATGAATGGAGCTCCGAAATCATTTGAATACAAATCAATGCAGGATCTGCCCATCGTAATCAGGTCGTATTTCCATTTTTCCTTCATAGTGCTTCAATCTCCATCTAAGGTAAGGGTAAATCAAGTGCCACTACAGGCGATACTAAGCTGTCAAAAGTTGAGCAAGGTAATCCCCGGCAAATTTTGCCGCGGTTTGATGATCGGGAAGAGGCAGTATTTCGGCAGAGATATACCCCTGGTAATTAATTTTTCGAAGAGATGTCAAAATTTCGTGAAAACGGATGTGACCCTGTCCCGGTGCCCAGCGGTTGCTGTCTGCAAAGTGAACGTAACCCAGGTGTTCACCAACCCGTTCAATCGAGGCTTGAATATCCCTTTCTTCGATATTCATATGGAATGTGTCCATCAACAATTTGACGTTTGGAAAATTGATTTCAGCCAGCATTTCCAGTCCATCTGCCGCAGAATTTACCAGGTTGGTTTCATAGCGATTGATCGGCTCCAGCAGCAGCGTGACGCCATGGTCCAAAGCAAAATTGGCACATTGCTGGATTGATTTAATCCCTACACTCCGTTGATCCTGATGTTCCTCCACATTACCGGATAGTTTTCCGCGGATACCCCCGATGATCACATTCGCCCCAAATCTTTCGGCAAATTCAATAAACCTTTGAACCCGCTTAACCGCACTCTTCGCCACACCAGGGCTGCTCGTAAAAAATGAGAGTTGATCGTGGAGATAAGATTGACCCGTGGCAATGGCAGAAAACTGCAGGTGATATTCGTCAAGCTTCCGGGCGATCCAGTCAAGATCCACGGAATCAGGGTCACGCAAACTGATTTCAACGGCATTAAACCGGTTGGCAGCAGCCGCTTTAAGGCCGTCCTCCAGTTTCCCAGGAAAGAGGACCGCGCTAAAAACCGTTGGCTGGTATGAAATCGCCAGGCTTGTCAGGATTGGTTTTTCGTTAATACTTAATTTTGTTGCCAAGGCTTTATTCCATTTCTATGAGAGATTTAATCAACCTGATTGGAGTTGTGGATGGGACGGAAGTGGAGGATCTAACTTTCAAATGTACCGTACAACAAGTGATGATTTGTTCGCTTTGTGAGTCCCCTTTAATTAATTCAATCAGCAATTTTGTGCTCGCTATTCCCATTTCAAATTTCGGAATATCGACCGTAGTTAATGGCGGAAAAGAGTATTTTGAAAAAGCTAAATTATCAATTCCAGCCACGGATAGATCTTGAGGAACTCTCAAGCCCAGTTCGTGGGCAGCATCCATCACACCAATGGCATTCATATCGTTGTAGGCAATAATTGCGGTGGGTGGATCTTGAATAGATAGCAGCCTTTTGCAAGCCGCGTATCCGTCTTCGTGCCGAAATCCTCCGCGTGTGACCAGGTTAGGATCAAATTTAACGTTGGCTTCTTCCAATGCAGCCCGATAACCCCTCAAACGATCCATGTTGTTGCTCATATCCACTGAGCGATCGATATATCCAATTTTTTGGTGCCCGAGGCTGACGAGATGTTGAGTGACTTGAAATCCAGCCTGAAAATTATCCACCACGATGGAGGGTGAATTAACATTTGAAATGACACGGTCAACCAATACGAAGGGCTTATGAAATCTTTTTAATTCCTGCGCAGCCCTGACATCCTGGCTGCATGGAATCCAGATCACACCTGCAACCTGATGTGAAATCAGCATATCGACGTATGCCATTTCCCTTTCCTGTTTGTAAGCAGAATGGCACATGATCACATTGAAATTATTTTCAAAAGCAACCTGTTCGACACCCAAAGCCACTTCTGCAAAAAAGGTATTTTTATTATCTGGAATGATCAGCCCGATGATATTTGATTTTTGCATCCGCAGACTGCGAGCCACGGCGTTGGGCTGGTAGCCCAATTCCTTGATTGCCTGAAGGACTTTTTCCCGGGTTGAATCTGCAACATGACGTGGACCATCGTTGATAATATATGAAACGGTTGCAGGTGATACTCCCGCCTTACGAGCGACGTCATTTCTAGTCAAGGTTTTTCCCACCATTTTTTATTTCCTCCTCCAAGAAAAATATTATCGCAATTTCCTGTTTTGTTACTTTTATACTACAACTAATTTTCAGATTGGACGGACACATTCGGAAATTAATGTCCTGATGGTTTCGACAAGCCGGAACTAGCTGACGGCTGGGGATATTATTTCAACCGGTAAGGCATAGGCTAATAACATGATTGGGATCGAGGCGATGGCAATCCATCCACAGGTTGAAAAAACCACGGATAAGCCCGCTCGCCCGACGATCCAGCCGCTGATTGCGGGTCCAGCGAACATGCCGAAGGCATAGATCGCCTGGAAGATGCCCATCGCCGTCACCCGGTAATGGTTGGCAACCGGTTTGATCGCAAGTCCCATCAATACCGGGTAAGATAAACCATGACCAATGCCGTATATAAATCGGTTGAGGAAAAGATCGTTCACAGTTTGATTTTGTAATACCCAAAAAGAAGCGATACCGATCAGCCCAATCCCGATGACAGCCATCATTTTTTCATAACGCGGTGAAACGAAAATTCCCACACCAAAAGCGGCAATCATGTATGCTAATTGCATAATTGCTGCCAACCAACCCAATTGAGCGCTGCTAGCCCCCATTTGCTTGGCAAGAATGGGTATGTAGCCGTAGGTTGTTGCGTACATGATAAATTGTCCGACTGCTGCTGCCAGCGAGATCAATACCAGGTACCAGCCCAGGTTAAATTTTGAATTTTCTTGAGCCGGGTTGATCTTTTGGGAGGGTTCTTTTTCGTTAAAAAAAGGCAGGCAGAGCAAGCCAATCCCTGCCAGTATGGCAGCTCCAATGAAAGGTGCAAGATATCCAAAGTAATCGGCGACAAATCCACCTGCCAGGGAAGAAAAAAGCTGGGCAAAAACTGAAATAAACACTGCAATCCCGGTCGCTTTTACAATTGAACCCTGGGAGAAATGAGTGGCGAATAAAACCGATATGATGACCCAAGTTGCAGCTGCAATACCACTGACGCCCCTATAAGCGGCGACCCCGAGAATGGAGCTGCTGAACCCCATGCCAATCGCTGCCACCAGGGAGAGGGCAAGTCCGAGCATTACAAATAATTTCCGATTATTTAATTTATCTGAGGTGATTCCCAGGGGAATTCGCAGTAAAAATTGGGTCAGCCCATACATAGAGACGATCAGCCCGGCAGTCCCTAACACGCTGTTTTTAAGGGAGGCAGCATATACAGGCAGAATGGGAACATACATGTATAAAGAAGCCCAGAACAAAAAGATAATGGCAACCAGCCAGTATTTTCCTTTAATTTTTTCTACGAATTCCATGCAATCTTTTTCCTTTTATTCATTTTTTGGGCAACCCCTGGAAAAGTGGATTAACTCACGCTGCTCTTTTCCGGAATTTCGGCGTATCCTCATGGTTTTATGGAGCGCCAAGCCCAATTCAAAAGGTGCACAAACTCTATTGCCCAATTCCATGGGCTTCAAGCTTAAGATTCAATGCTCAGATTTATTTTCGTCCCAACCATTCTGGAAGGAAGTACTTTCGACCCTTACTTGCGCAGCGAATACACACAGCGGCTGATTGCATCCGAGATTTCAGGCATATTGTATATCCCACGCAGGTCGAGACTGAGCGGATTCAGGATGGTATTCCCCGGTCGTGGGGCTGGACCACGTTGTTCCTTCCGAATCGGTTCGATCATGGCATCGGTGCGGGCAATGGTTAATATTAGCCGGGCATATTCATACCAGGTTAAACCGCCCCGGTTGACAATGTTATAAATTCCGTAAAATGGCGTGTTGACAAGTTCTAATATCGCTTCTGATAGATCGATTGTACTTGTTGGGGAGCCGCTCTGATCGAAAGCAGCCCGCATGGGTTGCCCGGTTCGTGCAGCATCCAGCACGCTGGATAAAAAGTTAGGAGCATAAGCACCAAACAACCACGCGGTTCGAATGATGAAGTTTTTTTCAACAGATTGTTCGATAAATTTTTCTGCTGCAAGTTTTGTTTTTCCATAAACATTAATGGGGTTGGGAAGATCAAATTCCGTATAGGGTGTCCCGGAAGTTCCGTCAAAAACATAATCCGTGCTGATAAAAACCATCGTGGTGCGATGCTTTTGACAGGCAAGTGCCAAATTCTGGGTTGCCATGGTATTGACCCAAAATGCTTTAGCAGGATCCAGTTGGCAAACGTCGGCATCCGCCATTGCAGCGGAGTGAATTAATATTTCCGGCTGAACAGCATCAAAATACTGGTTCACCTGTTCAAAAGAGGTGATTTCCAATTCCTTGCGGGATGGTGCTGATACCGTATGATCTCGTTCAAATACGTTAAATAAGTCTTTGCCAAGCCTGCCGCTTCCACCTGTAATCACAACCTTCATGAGCGTTATCCTTTAATTCGTATTCTTGAAAAGGTTTATTCCTGGTTTGATCCCGTTATGGACCCAAAATCCTCAAGCGGCAGTCCTTGAAGTTGGCAGAATTCAAGCATTTCGGTAGAAACATCCGCTTGAACTCCATGTATGTGATTCGAACCATACAGGGAGAGAAATTTTGGATAAGAGAATTTGGAAGAAAAGAAGGCGTGCGGCCAGTTATAAACAGATTTCCGCAGGTCTTCCCGGGGATGGTCGACAAATTGTCCTGCCAGGATTGCCATCCAATATTGACCATTCCTTCGCATCAACCGCGACAATGTTCCTCGCCCTGCTGCGGTAACAAATTGGGTCGTACCTCCGCCTGCCTCTCCATATATGTGGGGCATCAAATGCACTTCTTTCAAATTATCGGTTTGTTGTCCGTGATATCTTGAAAAACTGGTTGGAATGGAGCCGCAGTTTGCCATGATGAATTCCTGCTTCTCCTCATCGAAATAACGAAGATCCATCAAGTTAGTCGGCAAACCGTCTGATAACAGTTTTAAGATCTGCATTGTGAGGGCACCATCCATATCTGCCTCACATGCGGATGCGATCGGGTTTTTGGGTCCATCTGCGTCATAAGGATCTCCGATGATCGCTTGCCCAATGCACTGCAGACAGAAATAATTTGCCATTTCCTCCTGGCATTTCACACCGATAAAGTCAAGGTTTCTATCAGCAACAATATCCTTGATGGCAAGGTAGCTTCGAATTTGTTTTTCGAGGTGATGATTTGTAAAATTGGTTTGGTTGGTTTCAACTGCACCAACCTGGGAGACCAGCCAGTGCATGTGTTTTTCAACTCGTGATTTTTCCATTGCTTCGGCTTTAAATACGATCATGGACTGGTCGACATGTACAATGTCCACACCGAATTCGCGCAGCCACTGGGAAGGATCTGCCGTAGCAGTCACCATTCCCAGGCTTCGCCCGCCAAAAAGACCAAAACGCTGCCCGCGTAAAGTTTGCTGGGCGTATGCTGCCCGCATAAAGGAAATAATCTGTTTTTTAATTTTTGGATCGTCCAGGTTTCCCATCAAGCGCTTATGCCTGAAGCCAACCTGGTCGAGTGCGCCGCCAGCAGCAAGCATTCCCACCAAGCTGGAGGTTTTGAAAGACCGGTCATTGCCCAGTAATAAAACAGGTTTTTTTAACTGAAGGACTGCTGGCATGACCAGGCTGGCTTCAGTCCAAATTGGAATCTGCAAAATGATGGCATGAATGGATGACGGGTTGATTGAAGCAATGATTTCATCTGCCTGTGATGGAAACCGGATTGGATCAGGAGTAATTAAATTGAGATCATTTCCAAGGATTTCCATGGCTTTCGTACGATCGAAAATCACTTCGTTTAAGCGGGCCTGGTAAAAATCTTTTCGTGGTTCCGCAAAAGTCAATAACAGGGCAGATGGTTTCATCGTTTCTCCGATATCCGTTTATTTTCAGGTCTTGCCCCTCGGGTAAGAGGGAAATTTTCATTTCCCTCTTACTTTCGAGGAGAATTCTTACACTTGCCAGGAATTACTTAGCGCATCTTGGGTAATATTTGTCAACGTTGCTCAAATCGATTGCAACTGTTTGACCGATCACCTTTTTCTCAACAGGCTTGCCTTCGAGGATCGCAAACGCAGCGGCAGCACCCTCATCAGCAAAGTTCGGGTAGAAGTAAGAGACTGCAATTTCTCCAGCCTTGATCGCATCGTAATCTTCACAAAGAATGCCATCAATACCCATAACTTTGACTTCACTCAAGCGTCCGGCTTCTTTCAAAGCGATCACAGCGCCCAAAGCCATTTCATCATTGGCAGCATAAACAACATCGATACTGCCCTTATCCGGGTTGGCTTTGAGAATATCTTCCATGACTGTAACAGCTTCAGCGCGCATGTAATGGGCGGTTACATTCGCAACCCAATGAACCTTGGGATTGTTGTCCAAAATGGCATGGAATCCCTCAGTACGCTGCTTGGCGGCGACTGAACCTTCACGACCGATCAACTCAACGATATCAATCTTATCGGCATCTTTGAAATGATCGAGAACCCAGTTGCCAGCATTATGTGCAATATCAAGGTTGTTGACGGTGATGAAAGTCTTATAGTCAGCACCCTGACCAAGATCGGAGCTTAATACCACGACAGGAATTCCCTTTGCATTGGCTTCCTGGATCCCAGGGACAACTTCGTCAGCGAAGTAAGTAGAGATCACGAGCAGATTGACACCCTTGGAGATCAAATCTTCAACATCGGAAAGGTTCTTAGCGCCGGATCCTTGTGCATCAGTCGTAATAAATTTAGCTCCGCAAGCTTCAACTGCAGCTTTTAACCATTCAACCTGTTTCACACGCCAGACGCCATCGACAGCACCTTCGGAAAAACCAATGGTGATATCACTCCATGGCTTGCCATCAGCGGTTGTCATTTGAGTGGCAGGACATCCTGCCGGAATTTGAACAGCCGCGGGAGCAGTAGTCGCAGCGGGTGCGGCAGTTGCCGCGACAGCTTCAGTCGCCGCAGGAGCTGCAGTCGCAGCGGGGGCAGCTGGGGCTTGGGTTGCAGCAGGTGAGCAAGCTGCAATTACACTGGTCAGAATTACCAAGGCAGTTAGTACAAAAAACCATTTCTTTCTCATCTTTTCCTCCAACAAATGTTCAAACAAAATCAAGGATAGGTATTAATTTACAAAGCTATCTCTAACATGTCTCAGAAACATATTCTTCCCGTTCACCTCCTGAAAATTAAAATTTTTGGTATCCTCCTAAATTATCTTCGACGCTTGTACTCATTCATAATTACAGCAGCTGCCAGAACCAAACCTTTTGCAACCTGCTGTGCGTAAGGAGAAAATCCTAACAAGTTCATGATGTTATTGACCATTGCCAGGATGAGTACACCAATAATTGTTCCAGCAATTCCGCCCTTGCCACCTTCAAACGTTGTACCGCCAATGACTGTAGCTGCGATCGCGTCCAGTTCAAGCCCTGTGCCAGCCAAAGGATCTGATACACCGAGTCGCCCAACCAGGATCACACCTGCCATGGCAGCCACCACTCCTGCGATGACATACGCTGAGATTTTATGCAGATCGACATCAATACCAGCCAGGCGGGCAGCTTCCTGGTTTGCTCCCACGGCATACATTCGGCGTCCATAAGGTGTGTAGCGCAGGACAATATAGGCGATAAAAAATCCGATCGCCATTACGATCACCGGGACGGGTACGCCTAAAACAAAACCTGTGCCAAGCCATCTAACAAAAGCCGTCGTTCCCACAACCAGGTAACCGCCTGTCAAAAGAAGTGCGATACCACGACCGATTGAGAGGGTTGCCAGGGTTACCACAAAGGGTTCGATATGGAGCTTGGCGATCGTCACCCCGTTGATTAACCCCATCAATGCACCCGCTAAAACCGCGGCTCCAATCAGAATGATTGGGTTTTGGTGAGACAACAATCCAGCCACCATGGTCGCGAGACCAAGAGCAGAGCCAACTGAAAGATCAATGCCCGCGGTCAAAATGACGAATGTCAGACCAATCGCCAGCAAGCCGTTAAAGCTTGCTTGACGAAGCACATTGGTGATGTTCCCAATCGTGAAGAAATTTTCGGAGAGCAGGGAACTCGTGATTACCAATATCAGGAAAACAACAACGACACGAAAACGAGAGATTATCTTAAGCGCGTTCACGCCATAGGATTTAATCGCACTCTGTTGGGATTCAATCACTTCGGTTTCAGTTGGTTTCATTTTTTCATCTCCAGAGCAGCACATTCCATAATTTTCACTTCAGTGGCTTCGCTAATATCAAATTCCCCGGTCAGGTAACCATGATTCATGACCAGAATCCTGTCACTCATGCCAAGAATTTCGGGTAATTCTGAGGAGATCATCAAAATCGCAGCCCCATTGGCGACCAAATCATTCATCAGGAAATAAAATTCTTCCTTTGAGCCAACATCAATTCCCCTGGTCGGTTCGTCGATGATAAAAATTTCCGAATCCGTGTTAATCCATTTGGATAGGAGAACCCGCTGTTGATTTCCACCGCTCAGATTTTGGACGATTTGATCAGACGTAGGAGTCACAATTCGCAGTCGTTTTATTAAATCTTTAACAATTTCATATTCGCGCTTGAGGTTGAGAAAACCAGCCCGGGTACATTTCTTGAGGTTAGTGATTGTGATGTTTTCTCTAACCGTCATGATTCCGAATAAACCGGTCCGTCTGCGATCTTCAGTGACGTATCCCAAGCCCTTGCGCATCGCATCCTGGGGCGAAGCCGTTTTGACCGTTTCTCCACGAATAAGGATTTCTCCGCCTTCAAGTGGATCGACGCCAAAAATGACATTCGCCAGGTCTGACCTGCCCGCGCCGATCAAACCCGCCAGTCCAAGAATCTCGCCTCGATGCAGCGTAAAACTTACATTTTGAACCCTTGGTTTGCTGGTAACATTCCTGAGTTCGAGAACCGGCTCACCAACCTTGTTGGTTCGTGAAGGGTAATTCTTGCCAAGTTCACGACCCACCATGAGCTTGACAATCTCAAATTTGTTGGTGGAGGCGACATCAAGGTCGATCACTTTGGAGCCATCCTTCATAATCGTAACCCGGTCAGCCAATTCAAATATTTCTTCAAGGCGGTGGGAAATGTAAATAATTGAAACACCCCGTGCCCGTTGTTCCCGCAAGGTTTTATATAATTGATTTAATTCATGGGGCGTCAGGACCGCTGAAGGCTCATCCATGATGATGATCTTTGCGTCCTTGATCAACGCCTTCGCAATTTCCACCAGCTGCATTTCTGCCACGGAGAGGTTGGAAACCAGGCGTTTTACATCCATCGTGATATTGAGATTTGCCAATGCTCCAACAGCATTTTGTTCCAATATTTTCCAGTCCACCAGGCCGTAACGATTCTTAGGGTAATGCCCTAAAAATATATTTTCAGCCACGGTTAAGGCATTGGCTAGTTTCAATTCCTGTTGAACCATCGCGATGCCAGCGTTGAGAGCCGTTGCAGGAGAATCCACGTTGATCTGCGCTCCATGGATCCAAATCTCGCCAGATTCAGGAAGGTGAACTCCCGCAAGCACTTTCATCAAGGTGGATTTGCCTGCCCCATTTTCTCCAACCAGGGCATGAATTTCACCTTCTCGGAGTTCGAAATCAACATTTTGAACAGCATGCACACCCGGAAAAAATTTGTTAATCCCTTTCATTTCGAGCAGTAAGGTTTCGTCTGTCATTTAAGTTTCCTTCCTGAACCCGGAATCGTTATATTCATTCCCTGTCGATCGCCTCAAAAGACTTGAGCCATGTATGTTGAGGGTCATCCTTGGGTGCCATCCCTTTTAGTTTGCCGGATAAGAAATTTAGATAATAGCAAACATAACCCGGGGCAACCGCTACCGGATGGTAACCTTTGGGAACAATAACAGCGTCATTATTTTTAGCAACAACTGCTTCATCCAGGGAGCCATCGTCTGTATAAATCCTCTGCATTGCAAATCCTTGCGAAGGCTTTAACCTGTAAAAATATATTTCCTCCTGATAAATCTCTGTGGGTAAATTATCCTCCTCGTGTTTATGGGGCGGGACGCTGGACCAGTTGCCGGGGGGGGTGATCACTTCAACCACAATCAAATGCTGGCTGGGAAAATCGGGCGCAATCACATCCCAGATATCCCTGCGCCAATTTCGGGTGCCGCGCGAACTCAAAACCACGTTCTCAGGGCGGATGAGAAGGGCTTCCCCAGCCTGTTTGGCAGGTGTGAATCCCAATGCTGCTTCCATCCAAGTCTGAGCTGTCACCTCATATTCGCTTTCAGCCGGCAAATACACCGTAAAACCAGGTCCATCAAATACTTCGCGCCGTCCTCCGATATTCTGAAAGGTCTTGGAGCCACAAATGACCGTGCAGATTCCGCTCAGGAGAACGAAGGCTGCTTCTTCACCACTGGTCTTTCCTTTAAATACGTCGCCCGGAGCCAGGCGCAAAACACTCATCCTCAAACTTTTTAAGCCGTCTGAGTTTGCAACGACTTCTGTCAGTCCTGTTGATGGAGAATAACTTTTTCTTAAATTCATGCTTTTTCTCCTAATTCACAGCATTCGAGAGGTTGTTTACCAGACATTTGGAGGTGGGGTGAGGGAGCATAATATGACGAGCATGGTATCGCCCGTATTTTTCTGCCCATGAAGAGTATTCGGGGAGACATAAATTGAAAGATTTTTTTCCAGCTGGATCTCCTCATCTCCAAGGGTCATAACGCCTTCCCCCTCGAGAATAAAGTAAGCCTCCTCGTATGAATGGTTGTGAACCACGATTTCATCACCGGGAGCCATATAAACGATTGAAACTCCCAGATTCTGAGATCCTGTAGTTCGTGGGTGAACCAGGCGTTTGACTAAAGCGCCAATTCCCCGATAATCTATCCCATCACGGATTCGTATTACGTTTTTTGTCATTTCATTCTCCTCGTATTAATCATTAGAGTAACGATCGGGCAATCACCACTCGCAATATTTCATTCGACCCATCTGCAAGCTGCAGAGCACGGGCATCGCGCCACAACCTCTCAACAGGATATTGGCGCATATAACCCCATCCACCAAAGATTTGCAAAGCCTCAGATGCAATTGAGATGGCTGCGTCTGAAGCGAAAAGTTTCGCCTGGGCTGATTCACGCGTGAAGCGCTCAACACCTGAATCGCGCTGGGCTGCGGCGTGATATACCAGTAAACGGGCAGCATCCACCTGGCATGCCATATCTGCCAGCTTCGCTTGAACCATTTGCTGGTCTGCCAGGGGCAAGCCAAACTGCTGCCGTTCTTTTGCCCGTACAATCGCCAATTCCATCGCCTTTTGAGCCAGACCGACTGCCATTGCGCCTACAGCTGGGCGGGTGCGATCCAGAGATTTCATGATGGTTTTGAAACCACCTCCTTCAGCACCGATCAGGCGATCCCCGGGGACTACACAGTTTTCCAGCACGACCTCTCCGACCGATAAACCGCGTAAACCGGTTGTTTCGTACCGCGCTCCAAAGGACAAGCCTGGGGTTCCTTTATCAACCAGGAATGCGCTAATTCCGCGGGTACCCTTGCTGGGATCCGTCTTGATCATGATGATGTACCGGTCCGCTTCACCGGCGCTCGCGATCATCACTTTCCTGCCGTTCAGAACCCATTTTCCATCCTCGCGATGGATGCCCGAACTTTCAATCGCTCCTGAATCAGTACCAGCATTTAATTCGGTCATTGCCATCGCACCAATCATCTTTCCGGAGGCAAGATCTGGCAGGAATCGATGTTTTTGTTCCTCGGTACCGGAAATTTCAATCACATACGCGCAGAGCGAATGGCTCGCAAGGATGTTCGCGGTAGTCCCGCACGCCCTTCCGACTTCTTCCATGACAATGAACCAGGAAAGAATATCCCGGTAATCTCCACCGTATTCTTTTGGAATGGGAAGGGCTAGAATCCCTTCCTGCGCCAATGCCTTGATTACATCGTGTGGATATTCACCGCTTCTGTCGATCTCATTTGCCCTGGGTTCAATATAGGTTTCGACCAAAAACCGGGTATGGTCACGAAGTTCTCGATGTGCGTCAGATAAAATGTACATTTAGCCTCTGGAGCCTGTTAATTGTTCTTAAGGAAGATCCCTTTGGGATCCAATTGGTGAATGATTTCAAGTTGAATTTTTGTGGGGGCAGTTGTGACATTCAAATCTTCTGCCCAGAGCAGATCAAACCCGGTCGAATCCTGGATTTGCTCGCGGGTGATGCCCGGATGAATGGAACGCACTCTCATCCGGTGACTTCCAGGTTCAAAATCCATCACTGCCAGGTCACTGATTAGCTTGCTGGGACCACCGCCTTTGAGACCAGCTTCCTTGCGGGAGTTACCTCCATTTAAGAACCCTGGACTGGTGTTGTAGCTTACCTTAATGGGGAAGCGGCGCTTCTCATGTTTCATCAAAATGATGACCCGGTTAGCCAAACTGGCGATATCATTCGCACCACCGCTGCCAGGCAAGCGTAAGGTGGGATGGGTGTAATCGCCGACGGCAGTGGCATTCATGTTTCCAAATTGATCCACCTCTGCCCCGCCCAGGAATCCAACATCAATCACACCCCGCTGGAGCAGCCCCAGGGTTGAGTAGAGACTGGCAAAAGTAGTGGTGCCAAACATAATCCTCGGATCAGCGACACTGACCGGCACCTCGATTGGATTCGTATCAATCAATCCGGATTCGTAAATCATGACCGCGTTGGCTGCATGAGTATGCTTCGCCAGGGTTGCTGCCAACATTGGTAAACCGGTTCCGATCAGGGCAACTTCCCGGTCGAGGATTTGTGCTGAAGCCACACAAAGCATGATTTCGTCATAAGTGTAGAATGGTGTTTGTGATGTCATCGTCTTTGCTCCATCCTTAATATCCCAACAAAGGGTCAGCACGCAACTTCATGATTTTTCTCAGACCGCCGATACGTTTAAGGTAGTCAAAGTGGTCACTCGGACCATACACATATTCATCCAAATATTTTTTCCAGGTTTCAGGAGTCTTGGACGCATTAGTATAGGTATAGATATGCTCCAGGTCGTAGTCATAATATCCATAAGATGACATTGGATGGGCGCTGTAAGGCAGCACAACCAGCGTATCTACAAATAAGGAAGGAAGGAGCGTTGCGCTCGGGGTGGATTGAATGGTGGAACGGGGAACGATCTCTTCAACAATTGCGATCACTCGTTTGGATGCTTTTGCCTGCTGCTCAATACTAATGGTCGGACCAAAAACCTGGATATTCCCTTCAGAATCTGCCCGCTGTGCCTGGATAATGGCAATTTCAGGATTGGCGGATGGAAGCAGGATGACTTCCTCTCCTGAAAATGGACTTTTCATTTTTTCAAATTTCTTCTCATAGACGATCTTTTCGAGCAAATCGGAACCCCGCAGAGAATTTACTGCTGCAAAAGGAAGCCCCATTGCCCCAGCCATCAGCCGGGATGCCATTGAGAAATGACTGTAATCTTCTACTTCAACCTTGCCTTGTTCTACAGCTTTGCAAAAATTGCGGGCGCGTCCGGTGACCGCTTCAAACCCGAAGGATGAAAGTGCGATCCGTTTGACACAGCCTCCTCCAATCAGGAGATCGCCTGCATAAGCTTCTCCCACTGATAACAGGCTGATATCCTTCTTCCCCTGACGAATCATTTCACGAACCATTGCCATGGGTTGGAGAAAAACTCCAAAACCGCCCATGGTAATTACAGATTTATCCGGGATGCTGGCTGCTGCTTCTTCTAAAGATAGAATTCGTGAATTTAACATGAGTGACCTTTTAATTCAGGATTAGTATTTAAGTAAAATGTTCTCTGGGTCGATCTCATCGTGAATGAGGCGAATTTCCTCGGCGGTTGGTACTGTTGTCACTGGAATATTCTTGGGGAACTCCAGGGGAAAGCCCGTTTTTTCCTGAACTTCGCTGGGCGTTACACCGGGATGAATTGAAGCCACCTGCATCCGGTGCCCTTCTGCGTTGAAATCAAAAATAGCCAGGTCTGTAAAAACGAAGGTGGGACCGCCCCCCGGTAAATTTAAATCCTTGCGGGTCTTCCCGTTCACATTCCAACCCACACCGGTTACGAAATCAACTTTTTCAATAAATGTGCGGCTATTTTGATCCGTGATGATGAATGTCCGTTGGGCGAAAGCCTGGTGCTCCGGCAGGGCAAGGCAGCCTACCAGCCTGACTTTAGGTTTGATATAATTCCCAATCGCTGTGATATTCAGGTTGCCATATTGATCGATCTGCGCGCCTGAAATAAAACCCACATCCACCTTGCCCTTGACAAACATATCCAGGTTATCATCAGCTCGAATTCGCGCCGCGGTCGGCCAGGAGGTGAGGGTGCTTTGAGTGAATTCCCGCGGAATTTTCTTTAAATCTGGACTGATGATGGTGCCAATTTGAACGGTAAAATTTGGAGCATGGGTGAGCTGCGCCAGCCGTGCTGCAACAATCGGGAGCCCAACAGCCATTGTAAAAGCGCGCCCTCCAGTTCCAACTCCAATAAAACCCATTTCGTTATCACGCAGCTGGTGTGCAACATTCACCGCCATCAGTTCGTTGAGTGTATATTCAGTCATGTTGATGTCCCTTCCCTAAACCTAACGGTTCACCCGTAGAGAGAGTAATTGCGCCAAGCCAGCCGCTTTTTCAAGATAATCGAATTCTTCGGCGGATCCGAAGACGTACTCATCCAAATATTTCTTAAACGTGAGGTCAGATTTTGCGGCTTCAGAATAAATTTCAAGGTGTTTCATATCTGGATCGTAAATACCATCGCATGATCCGGGATGCGCACCAAAAGGTGTTTCCACCACTGCGGAAACCCAGTTGTGGGGGATATAGGTCATGGTTGAGTTTGTCAGCACTGCTTGAGGATTAATAATTTGTTCGACTGAAACAATGACGCGATCGGCAGATTTGGCAATCACCGTGTCGATATCATCGGAATCCCGCAGGAGTGGCCACTGGATATTCCCATATTGATCACCGTAATAGCCGTGCATGATTGCGACATCTGCTTTTGCAGCCGAGACAGCGTAAAGTTGTTCGCCAGTAAATGGGCAGATGATCGGCTTGGCATGGCTTGCGTGATCTGCCAGGCTTGTCCCCATTAATACTTTCGTTGGCAGGAAAGGCAGTCCCATCCCTGCAGCTCGAAGTCGAGCCAGCATGGACGATTCGCTAAAATCTTCATATTCAATTCTGCCTTCCTGGATGGCTCTCCGGACGTTGGATGCCAGCCCGAGAGGTCCCATGCCCACATAGGCGGCTTCAACCCGCCGGACACAACCAGCACCAACCAGCATATCCACATCAATCCCAGCCACCCACACATATAGGGTCAGGTCTTTGATTCCCTGGCGGATAATTTCTCTCACCAGCGCCAATGGATGGCGTCGGATGGTGTTTCCACCAATGGTCAATTTGGAGCCTGATTGAATTGTTTTGGTCGCGTCCTGCACAGATACTAATTTACTCTGCATATCTTCTTCCTCCATGAACAACTCTTTTTTTACTTGTTGGAAATTTATTTTGTGAGAAGTTGCTGCAATCCGAGCAGGCTGTCGCTGGCTGATTTATCAGGGTCCGAGCCAAAAATTTCTGCCGATAAATATCCCTGGTAACCAATTTCCCGCAAAGTTCTAACAAACCCGATCCAGTTGAAATCGCCTTTCCCTGGAGGACGGCGGCTCATTGAGCGCCCATCTGAATCCTCAGCATGGACATGTACCAGGTATCCGCGTGCTTCCAGGACCGCATCAATCGGGCTTTCTTTTTCCATCATCATATGAGCCGTATCCAGGATTAACCTGACTGCGGGGTTGTTTATTTCTTTGATTAATTCCAAACCTTGATGGGTAGTGTTCACCAGGTTGACCATCGCCTTGGTGATCGGTTCAACTGCCAGCATGACCCCCAATTGATCTGCCAATTTGGCAATTTCCGCAATTCCGTCCCGGCTCCAATCCCAGGCTTGCGCGTACTCCGTCCCGAACATACTCCATCCGGGGACAACGATCACCAGTGGGGCGTGAAAATCAGCAGCGAGCTTGACACATTCCTGGTAGTAAGCCACTGCGTCAAGACGTTCGTGTGAAATAGCGCTGGCTAAATTGTAATTATGGCTGATTGGACAAATGGAAGCAGCTGTCATGTTTTTTTCATGCAGCAATGTTCGGATTTTGGCGCGATCTGCCTGGTCCAAATCCCAGGGCCAGGCATGCGGTCGAGCAGCACCGATCTCAATCGCGGGATATCCAATCTGAGCCAGCCGGGAAATGGTTTCTTCCAACGGGTAACATGGCGCCCAGCGAGAGAATGAACCGTAAGCGAAGGTGTGAAAACAGGGTTGGATGGAACTTGGTGGTTGAGTCATGCTTGACCTAATCTTAAAAATAAAAGCTCAATCAGGATTTCCGATAATTCAGCAACGTGTGAGCTGCTTCGACGATGTGGCGTGGGGTCAGCCCGTATTTTTCCAGCAATGGACCATTGGGAGCAGATTCTCCGAAGGTGTCCTTGACCCCTACACGCTTCATCCGAACCGGGTATTCTTCTCCCAAAACTTCTGCAACTGCGCCGCCCAGCCCACCCAAAATGCTGTGATCTTCAGCGGTCACCACCAGCCCGGTGGCGGAGGCGGCCTTCACAATTGCTTCGTTATCGAGGGGTTTTAAAGTGGGAACATGCAGGACATACGCTTGAACGCCTTCTTCAGCCAACAGTTTTGCTGCTTCCAGACAGCGCTGAGTTTGTTCGCCGGTGCCGATCAGGCTGATATCGTGACCTTCGCGCAAAACAATTGCCTTGCCAATCTTGAATTCGTAATTTTCAGCCATGATGATTGGCATTGGGTCGCGTGTCAGGCGCAGGTAAACCGGCCCGTTGTAGGCAACCATTGCCCGCATTGCCGCCCTCACTTCAACGCCATCGATCGGGGCAATGCTGACGACATTCGGCATGGCACGAAATACGGTTAGATCTTCCATCGCTTGATGAGTTTTCCCGGTTTTCCCGGTCAGGATTCCACTGTAAGCACCGATAAATTTCACGTTCAAACCAGGCTGGGCAATCACAATCCGAATCTGGTCCAAAGCCCGTTTGGCTGCAAAAACCGCAAATGTGCTGATAAATGGGATAAATCCCATCGTGGCAATGCCGGCGGCAACCCCAAACATGTTTTGTTCGGCAATACCCATCTGCAGAAATCGCTCAGGATAGGCTTCGAACATGAGATCGGCTCGGGTCGAAGTCGAAAGATCGCCATCCAGGCAGACAATCCGCGGATCCTGGTGGGCTAATTCCACCAGAGTTTCACCAAAGACATCGCGTTGAGCCAGAACTTTTTCCATGTCTTATCCTTTTGGGTTAATTTTTTTAGCCAGCTTTTTCCAATTCGACCAGGGCTTGAGCGAGTTCCTCGTCATTTGGAACCCGGGCATGCCATTGATACTTGCCTTCAGCGAACGAGATGCCCTTGCCTTTGATCGTATTGGCAATAATGATGGTTGGTTTTCCTTTTACCTTTTTCGCCGCCGCAAAAGCATCCAGGATTTCCTTGAAATCGTGCCCATTAATTTCAATCACATTCCAACCGAATGCTTCAAACTTTTGGGCAGGATGATCGATGGGTGGCAAAGGCATGGGATATTGCCAGCCAAATTGCTGCACCTTGTTGTTATCCAAAATTGCGACGAGATTATCCAATTTGTATCGGCTGGCGATGAAAGCTGCTTCCCAAATTTGTCCTTCCTGCGCTTCTCCATCCCCAATCATGACGTAGGTGCGACAATCTTTTCCAAGCATTCGCGCGCCGAGAGCAATGCCAATCCCTGCTGAGAGCCCCTGACCCAAGGATCCACTTGACATATCAATTCCCGGCGTTTTCGTCATATCCGGGTGACCCTGGAGGCGCGAATCGATCGCATCAAAGGTCATCAATTCTTCTTTTGGGAAAAAGCCGCGCTCTGCCATGACGGCATAAAGACCGATGGCTGAGTGACCCTTGGAGAGGATAAACCGGTCGCGCTCTTCCCAGGACGGGTTTTGGGGATCGATCCGTAATTCATGAAAATACAGGCTTACCAAGAGTTCTACTGCTGAAAACGGCCCCCCCAAATGCCCACCTTTAGCGTGATGGACCGAGCGGATGATATTAATCCTTACGTTTCGGGCAATCTCAGTCAGATCTGAATTGCCGGGAAAAGCAGAGCCTATCATCATAAATTCTCCCATTATTAATTGGATATAGGATTGACAAACCTGCGGGGCTTCTATCTACACGTGTAGATTTTAAACAAAAAAAATAATTTCGAATTCTAATAAACTACCGGCTGAATGATCTCTGAAAGTTATAATACAACAAAAATCTACACGTGTCAATAATCAATTTCAAAATTCGTCTACCCAATTCCCGCCACCCGTCCCGGTGGATTTGACATTTTTTCTACGAAGAAATCATCAAATTTAATCAACCAGGTTTCATCCCAATCAAAGCTCGTCACGGGTTTGGCTTGATCGTCAGCCGTTATCCTGATCCAGCGTTGACCGGGGTTATCTCTTCCAGCGGCCCGATCCACCACTTGTTGTTCCCCGCGACCGAATGCGGCGAACCCGGTATTTTGCTGCTGCCCTGTTATTGTTAATATGCAGGGAATTGATTTTTCTGATGACCCTGCTTGCTTCGCAAATAACCTAACCTGGTCCAGGTTTCAAGCTGAAAGTTGCTTGCTGGAAAGTGCCCTGGATCATCAATATGCTAAAATTCCGAGAGTCTCAAAATAAAAGCTTCCCTGAAGCGAGAACTTCAGGGAAGCTTGGTCTTGTTGATGATTAATTTTTTGAGGGGGGGGTTGAAAAAGGAAGAACTGCCGCTTAAAAACTATAGTAGAAAACCTGGCAATATCTGCACCCGGAGCAATCCGGATTTCGCAGGAATCCCATGGTCGGAATCAGGCAGCCTTTATCGCCAGACGATGATTGCTAGCTGTGTTTTACATCCGGGTCAGGTAGCATGAATTCCCGTATGATTCCCTGCAGCTCATGATAGGAACCCATAAACCCACGCAGGGTGCGCACGGTTGCACCGTAAGAGTCGAATTGATCCACGCTCATTCCATCAGGTTCGTAAGCCATGCGAAAATCGGGAATTTTGTCGAGCATTGCGGCAATGATCTTCGGATCCACCGGAACCGCCATGCGTTGTTTCACTTCAATCTCACTCGCGTTAATTTTAAGCTGCCATTCGTAAGGGATGGTTAAAACCAGGTCCCCTCCGATCAGTTCGGACCAATGTCCAAGATGCCGGTAAGCCGCAGTCAAAAGGCGTGTGCGATAGCCTCGCTCGTTATAAATTCGATATGCCTGCTTCATCGAGGCGATCCCGGCCCAATCCAGCAGGGAAGGATCGATTTCAATTCCATCCCGCTTGGTGACCGCTTTCATCCAATCATCCGTCCGCCCAATCATGATCGTACAGACTGGCGACATTCCTGCAATCGACTTGCCTTCTGCCTGGCGGCGGTTAAGTCCGCGTTCAACTGCTTCAGCAACCGCAATTGCCTGGGGAACCGTGAAGCTGACTGTTGCATTGATCGACGCTCCCAGGTACGTCACTTCTTCGATCGCACTGATCCCGGCTTTGGTGGCGGGTATTTTAATCTGCATATTCGGTGCAAGCTGGTCAAAATGGACGGATTGCCTGGTGATTGCCTCGGCATTCCGATAAAAAGTCGGGTTGGTCTGGATTGAAATGCGGCCTTTCATCCCTTTTTCACGCTCATAAACAGGTTTGAGCAAGGCAGCGCCGCTCACTGCCATTTCTTCGATCAGTTGCCAGGTAACTTCAGATTCAGAAAAGGTGGGATTTTCCTCGATAATTTGATCGATACGCTTGTTCCAGAGATGCATTTCTTTTTTTAGAACATTTACCACAATGGTTGGGTTTGTTGTGGCTCCAACTGCGCCATGCCCGAGTGCATAGGTCAGCTCTTGAATGGAACAACTATCATTCCAATAATCCGTCGGGCTGGTCGTTACGGTTTGCAGCAATTTACTTTTTGACTCGCTCATAATTTTCTCCAGGATGCAATCTTTTTTTAATAAATATTTTTACGGATGGGGCACATCCGTTCTTTTACCTGATTTATTTCTTCAGATTACCACGCTAATCTGGGGGTTCAATTCAAATTTCGGCGATGTTCATCCGGTCGAACCAATCAAATGTTCGCCCAGGCAAGCACGCACTTGGCATAGTATACATTCTCATCCAGGAATCGTAAACCTGGGAAGTAAAAAATTGGAAGGAATTCGCTCCTCTTGGGTCAAGCCTGCGCCTGGAACCTGAAACTTTCCAAAGCAGGTGAGGTTGAGTGAGGTGGATTATTGGGGTCTGTTGACGTTCTGTCTTGATCATTGCTGCCCGGCGCTTCAATTGCCAGGATTTTGTTCCCAGGCTTGAATGGCGAGCAAGACGCCCCTGGCAATGCGCGCCTGGCGTGCGAGAATGCCCGAAATTTGTGGATTTTCGAGGCGGGGGTCAATTTCGATGACCTTGGTATTAACTTCGACCGGCACGCTGTCGTGGGTCAGACCGCGAATGACGCCGCCCAGGGGTGCCGCCAGGCGTGTTTCGTTGATCCGGGCAATTTCTTCTCCCTGGCTGACGATGTCGCCAATCTGATGGGAGGTATGAAAGACCCCGGCGCAGGGTGCATAGACGTACCGGTCGCGGGTGTGCCCTCCAATCGGGTTGGGTTCACCAGCCAAAGGGCTGGTTGATCCCTCGCGGATGATATTCCCAAGGGTATCGCCCCAGGTGGTTTCAACGGCAAGGTCAACGCTTTGACCGGCGATAAAATTGGGTCCCAACCCGATCGTGAGCGCAGCCAGCTGGCGCTGGTTCTCAGGCTGGGAGTGTTTTCGCATGCGGGCATCCACCAGCACTTGAGGCTGCATCGCCTGGAGAAGTTCCCGGAAATTTAGGATCGTGAGCGGGATGATCTCACGAACTGCCAGCAAACCATCCAACAATGAGACTTTCTCAACCAGGCGGGCTTCCACATTTTCCAGCCTGGCGCTTCCATCAAAAATAGCATCAGTGAACGCCATTTTGCGGCGGGTAGCCACCGGCTCTGCAATATCGTGGATCACCACTGCGTAGCCTGCCCGAAAAAGCTGGCAGGCAACCGCCGATCCAATATCGCCGCTGCCGCGGACCAGAATGCGTATTTTAGCCATTGTTTGAAATACGGGGAACCAGCCAGTTCCAGGCATGATAGAAACCAGCCGCGCTGATGAAACCGATCGCCAGGTTGCCTGACCAGATCGAAAGGACAAGCACCAGAATGGCGCTCAGCCAGGCTTGCCAGCCGCGCAGATCACGCGCCAGGAGCATATGCTGGAAACCGACATACATCAGTAAGACCCCCAGCACGGGGAACGGGATCAGCCGGAAGAGGTTTAAACTCGCATCGCCGCCAAATAACCCCAGGAAAAGGAAAATACCACCCAGCATGAGCGGAGCACCGCCGCTGCGGGCGCCCAGGCGATAATGCGCCGTCAGCCCGCCGCAGCCGTGACAGAGCGGAACCCCGCCAATCAAAGCGGTCATGGCATCCGTCGCGCCCATGGTCAACATCAGTTTACGCTCGGTGACGTGGCTGGCTTTCTCACCGAAGTATTCCCGCGCCGCATCGGCTGTAGCGTAGATCGAGTTTCCCAGGCTGAGCGGGATTTGTGGAATGGCGAGCAGGATCAAGCCCTGCCAGAGCTGCCCCCAGGTTGGGATGAGCGGCAGAATTTTTGGCAACGTGAAATGCAAGCCAATCGGTGGCAGTCCAAGGTGGTAGGAGGAAATGCCAATCCCAAAAGCAACAACTCCCAGGGCTGCAAAATCACGCCGCCAGGAGAGGAAAACCAGCAGGAAAATGACTGCCCCACTCACTAAAATCCAGACCCAGGAAATAGCCTGGACGCCATTAAAAAGAGTCAAACCTCCCTGCCAGGTGTTGGGAGTTTTGTTGATCAAAGTCCAGGCAGAATTGATCAAGAGCCATGCCAGGCCAAGTTGAATGCCGCGCACCACCGGTTTGGGGAAAGCTTTTTGGATCCACTGTTCATGTCCCACCAGCCCGAGACCCAGGAATGTGACCGCATTCCAGATGGCACCGGTGATGATGACGACCGGGGATAGACCCAGCGCCAGGGCAAGGGCGGAAACTGACTTGAGCGGCTGGACCGGGATGGGCAAGCGATAAACCAATGCCACCAGTAAATAAGCCAGCCCAATCCCGACAAAAACAGCCGTGGCATCCATGCCATTCAGGGAGATGAGCGCCAGGATGAGCGGCAGCATCACGCCCAAATCACCAAGGGATCCTGAAAATTCAGCCAGCGAAAAAGTAAACGGGTTACCAGTAAGTTGTTTTTGCATTTTTTGCTTTCGTGTATCCTGAAACATTAAAATTTATTTGCAATCGGGATTCAACCTGCAATTTCATGCTGGATGCTGCTTGGAATAATAAAATTATGTTCATCGACGAGGTAATACCCGCCGCCGGCGCAGGCACGGCAAAGGGTCTGCCCGTTGAGTTTAACCTCACGCTCGTTCATGATCTCTTCTCCGCAAACATCGCAGTCAACCCGGATGCCAGCCCGCGAAATAAGGGCAGAGATGGAAAAGTTGAGGGCTACGGGCGTCACCGCAAACATCTCGTTTTCTGGCATGACCTGGTAAGACTGCATCTGAGCGAAGTAATGACGTGTTTCGTGCGGCGAGTAGACTAAAGCTTTCTGCCGGATATCTGCCAAAGGGGAAACTCTCAGCGCCTGACCCGTAACCGTATCCACAAAAACCGCGGCTGTTTTACCGTAGTCCTCCACGCGCAGGGTGCGGTGCCCAACGCTGCAGCCCGTCGAGGCGGAGAGTCCATCTGTAAAACAACCATCTGTTTCAGTGATGACCAGCAGGCGTTTCTTGGCTGGCGGTTCATCAAAACCAAGGGCGTGCATGCCAGCCAATCCGAGACGAACGCCAAGGATTTGACGCGGACAAATGTGCGAGTGGTCTTGGGATGCTTTTTCGAGCAGGTATTGGATGTTCATTTCGTTCTCCACTTCATGTCGCTGCGAACTGAAATTGAAGCAGTTTTAAACTTACTGTTGGGTTTCCTCCACGGGAGAAACCGCAACGCAAAAAAAAGGCTGTCTCATGGAAAGAGACAGCCTCGTAGAAAACTTGAGCCTGGTCTCCTTTCCAAGTACGGGGAGCAAAAGCGTTTCCACTTTTACCTGGTAACACAAAAGTTATTTTGTGTTACTGTCCTGTGCGCCATGCAATTTTGTTTAGGCAGACAGGCTTCGGAGAATTAATTTAATATATCACGTTTTCGACCATGAGATAGTGATGGAAGTCACTAATTATCTTGCTTATCTTCGTTTATGCCTTCTTTGAATGCTCGAATACCAGATCCAAGCTCGCCGGCAATTTTTCCAATGCGACCGGCACCAAAGAGAATGATGATGATGACCATTAAGATCAGTAATTCAGGAACTCCAAGTCCAAACATGATATCTCCAATTTTTCATTCCCGTCCCATCTCCCGAAAGAAATGGGACGGGGTCTGAAAATTCATTCTAGAGCTTGACTAGTTTCACTTTCGAATCATAGAAGCTGGCGCTGCCACCGATTGGATCGGTCAGGCAGGTGGTTTTCGTGCCTTCATCGAGCAAAAGGACGGGGTTCGAGCAAACTCCAACGTTGCGGCGCGGGTCCCCTTTGACGGTTTGACCGTTGATGACCACATCGCGCGCGCCGTATGCCCAGTGACCAAAGTGGAACGAAACCATAACGGAACCTGGGCGGGCTGTTTGCGTCATTTTGACCTGACCCTTTACAGTTTCCACATGACCGTTCCCCAGGTCGAATGTTCCATTCGGATTGGTACTCGATGTTAGTTTCACAACATCGCCGTCTTTCAATCCAAGCGGTTTGGCATCCACGGGATTGATGAGCACATGGTTGGTCGGAACGATGCCCGTGCCGCCCTGCGTCCAATAATTACTGATGGTGCGAGTTTGACAGCCAACGACCTCCTTGTAAGTGACGACCGAGAATGGGTAGTCCTTGTTATTCACAGGCACGCCGGTGCTGTTTTGGGCGGGTTCATAGTGCGGGACGCCGCTAAAAGGTTTGCCGGTAATGCTATTTATTCCGCTGCCGATCGGTTCGACAAAGATGTTCATGAGAGAAGCGAAGGGATGAGCCTGGAATGCACCCGAATAGCTGTTCGCGGGCGAGTCGAAACGTCCACCCCGGTTAAGCACATAGACGACTTTTCGCCAGAGTGATTCACCAACGATAGCCACCCATTTTTGCTCGTCAAAAACGGCTTTGGGCAGGTGAGCGCGCGCCTTGCGGAAAATTTCCATTTCGGCGTCGTCCGCATCCTTTACAGCGTCTGCAGCATCTTTCTTGTCGCCAAAGGCGATATTGGCAACACCGCGAAGGTAGTAATCTTCAGGACGGTTGAGGTCGCCGTGCTTGTCGAATCCACCCTTGCCAATACCCGGCAAATTAAGCGCTTTGCCAATGGCGATCATGATGGCTTCCATTGAAATTGGCATTTCTTCGCCGTCCACTTTGACAATCTCTGGCACTGGCGCAGTCATTGGCTGGCGCACACGGATATTCTTGATCGGTTCAGGCGGAGGTGCGCTGGTGAAAGCCCAGCGTTCGACAAATGTCAGGTCAGGGAAGAGGTAATCGGCGTACATCGAAGTTTCAGCAATGACGATATCATCCGCGATGAAGAGCGGGAACTTATCAGTATCCTGCAACATTTTGATTTGTTCAGTGCCGGCAGGAGCTGCAAGACCAGGTGTGCCCATGTGCAGCCACAAGATTTTGACCGGGTACGGGTACTGCGCGTAAGCGGCAGGGATGATTTCCTGGTAGACGTTGCTGGTGTAAGGATAGAACGGTCGTTTCGCAGGATAATCCGTGAAGAGAGTTGTTTTCTGATACGTATCACCTTCGCGGGTCACCTTGATGCCAAATGCACCAAGCTTGCCGGGATGATCTGCACCAAGGTCGAAGGGCTTATCCGCATTCCCAATGGCATTCCAACCACCGCCGCCCTTGCTCAAACCACCCTTCCAGTCAATATTTCCAATCAGGATGTTGAGCGCAACCAGTGCTTGAGCGGTGTAATAACCGTTGGTGTGTTGAACCGCACCGCGATAGAACTCGACGCCGGCTTTCTTGCCGTGGGAGGTATATTCATCAGCCAGGCGGGTGATGGTGCTTAAATCCACGCCAGCCAGTTTTGCCCAATCTTCCATCGACTGTGCAGAGGCTTCATCCAGGAGTAATTGCAGGCTGCTTTCGACGTTGATTCCCTGCACCGCCGTCTTCACCAGCAGGTCGCCAGTGACGGAGTTTTTATCGTCTGCCGGGTCAACCAATACGGGGCTGCCTGCGGTCAATGCAACAAAAGGATCAATCTTGAAAACGACGCCGTCGGGGGTAACCCAGGTCGTCGTGACCGTTTTGCCATCCGCAGATGTTTCATCTTTTTTCTCAACCAGCTTCAGATCAGAACCGTGCAGGAAAGTTCCCGCGTGACCCTTGTCATCCAGCTTGACCAGCCAGGTGGCGTTCGTCCAGGATTTTTCACCTGCAGCCAGTGCGGCTGCCTTGTTGGCAGAGGAAAGGAATTTGGTATCGTAGCGCTGGTTCTCAAAAATCCAGCGGATCAACGCCAGTGCCAGCGGCAGGTCGCCGCCTTGCTGAACCGGTACCCACCAACCTTTGGCGGCGGTCTTTGACATGCGCGGATCCACAACCGCATACTTGAGACCATGTTCAACCACGGCTTTGGTCACGGCTTCGCTCATGATGGTTGGTCCGAAGTTAGCTTCAAAAGGACTGGTGCCCCAAAAGATCACGAACTCGGAATTGATCGTATCGGGCTTCATGTGATTCGGTCCAGTCGCCCATTTGCCGCCTGAATACTGCGCGGTTGCGTAGGTGTAGCCGATGTGATGGGATTGCTCGCAAATGGTCGTGTGATCGTACCAGTTCTTTGATCCGAAAGAGTTAAGCGTAAAGCGTTGGGCAAAGTTGTTGCGCCCCGGCTCGATACGTCCAGCCTGGAAGACAAACTGGTTGTTCCTGACACCCAGGTCTGGGTGCTCAGGATCAATCAACAGGTCAAGTTCGGCGGCGTGCTTGGTCTTGAATTCATCCAATTTCATCTTGCCGCCTGTCACAGCCGCAGCATCCGCGCTCAAACCGGAAATTACCTTGGCATCCTTGGTTGCCAGCACATCCTTGAAACCTGGCACCACGCGGTCTTCGCCGGCATCCGCAAAGAGCTTCCCGCCGTTGACAATTTCATTGATGGCTTGATCGAATGGAATGACCTGCCACTTGTTTTCGCCGCGTTTGCCGGTGCGCTTCAAAACCTTGACGATGCGGTACGGGTCATACTGCGTCTGGACCATGGCCTGTCCCTTGGGACAGAGCTTGCCATCGACCAGCGCGGATTCCTTGAGAGGAGTGTCATACGCCAGCGGGGTCATCATGTTGTTCGGGCTGTAGGGGTTGCCATCCACCTTCACCAAAACACCATCCTGAATTTTGCCTTTGACGGTACACTGCGTGTTGCACTGCAGGCACTCGCCGTAGATGATACTTTCCGGGCTGGCCTGGAAGTAACTGCCTTCCCCGGATGCAGCCAGTGTATTTTGGGTTTTGGCAAATACCTCGTGCATATTCCCCAGCAGTGCAGCGGTCGCACCCGTGACACCGGAAATTTTGAGAAAATCACGGCGGGAAATTTCTTGTTTTTTGGAAGTAGGCTCCGTCATGTTAGGCCTCCTTATGAGATTTCGAAACGAGCGGCAGGATGAAATCAGCTCCCACCAGCATGCCGAGAATGACCACGCCCAGTAGACCAGATGCCACTGCCCATTCAGTCGCACTTGGCATGTATGCCAGGTTCAGTCCGCGCCCGGAGAATGCGGTCGAAAGATTTGGCAGAAATTCCACTTGCTGAGCGGGAACGACGATCAGGTAGCGGGCGACAGCATTGCCAAGCAGCACCAACAGACCCATCAGCCCGACCAGGGCTCCGCTCCCCGCCAACTTGCGTTGAGTGAGGATGATGATGGGCAGGATGGCGCCAAGCACAATTTGGACGCCCCAGAAGAGCAGGCTGTACTGCCCATTCAATATCGCATTAACCGGCTGGACAATATCAGGTATTCTGCCTGAAAGCCCCTGCGAGAAGAAAAGATAGACAAAATAAAGATTAAAAGCCAGCAAACCGACCAGGCTTATGCTCAGAATGGAGAAGGGTTTTTCATTTTCAGCCGGTGAGACGAAGAAACCGCGGATGACCAGCAGCATTGCAGCGCCATTCGTCAATGCCAGGAAAATAAACTGGACGGGCAGCAAAGAGGAATGCCAGAACATGCGCGAAGCGTCCATCCCCAGCATCTTGCCAGGCGCAGCCGCGGCAAAAATAGCGGTAATCAAGCCAAGGATCATGACAACTTTTAACGCGACCGATTTGTTCTGATTAATGGAAAAGATCAGGGCCAACACCGTCAAAATTCCAAAGATGGTGTACCCCCAGACATCTTCAATCACGCCGGATGTCCAGTTGGGATTTGTAAAAGCTTTGTAAAAGCGTTCGAAATGACCGAGATCAAGACCAATCGCCAACAACCCCACTCCCAGGTCGACCAGTGCCGCCCAGAGGGCAATGCGACCGGTTCCTTTTAGAGCGGGAACCTCAAAGAGGAGGTCGAGGCTGGCCCAGATGAAGCATCCAACCGCAATCCCGCCAAAGAGGAAATACAACGCCACCCACAGCCCCCAGGATACATATGAACCATACGCAGCGTTTTCATGTCCAAAAGCAAAGCGATCATAAAATCCCCAGAGACCAATTATGAGGGTGATCATACCTAAAACGTAGGCAATCTTTTTATTCATCTCAGCCTCCTAGACAATGTAATAGACCCGCGGTTCAGTGCCCAGTTCTTCCTTGAGCCGAATCGCGTTGGGCTTGTTGATGAGTTCTGCCACCATGGAAGTTGAGTCATTGGCATCACCAAAATAAGTGGCGCGACCGATGCAGGTGGAGGTACAGGCTGGCAACATGCCGTCTTTGATGCGGTGCAGGCAGAAGTGACACTTTCGTGCATTGCCCACCGGGGAGACGTGTCCCTTGCGAACACGGTTTTCACCATATTCCGAATTTGCCATCAGCTCGTAATCATCAGCCTTCGATTGCCCGAGGATGAAATCGAAACCATCGGGTGTAGCCTGGGTGTACGTCATGCCATAATCAAAGGTACGGGCGCCGTAAGGACATGCATTCAGGCAGGAGCGGCAGCCAATGCACTTGTCATAATCGATCACAACGATGCCTTCCTCATTTTTATAGGTGGCGGTCACTGGACAGACTTCAGTGCAGGGTGGATTGTCGCATTGAAAACATGGGCGTGGCAGGAATTTCATGCTCACGTTGGGATAAGTACCAATTTCCTCGATCGTGACCGGGCGGTAAACCACTCCCGGCGGCAATTTGTTTTCGGCGATGCATGCCACGGTGCAGGAAGTACATCCCACGCATTTGCGCAAGTCAATCACCATCACCCAACGCCGTTCCGAGGCGGGTTTTTCCAGGGCGCGCTTCAATTCCGCGGTCATGCGGACCAGGGCGTCCTCTTTCGTCAGATCATCGTCTGGAGCGAGTGAAATATTCAAGTCATCCAGAACCGGTGAAACCAACCCGGCGAAAGCCTCGGAAGCATACTTATCCAACAAAGATGCTTCTTTTGTCATTGCGCTTCTCCTTTTAATAAATTGGGTTCGGAATAAGATCCGATAATTCCGTTAGTCTTACTTTATCCGTTTGACCCGCGCTGCAATAGCGGGAAATGCCCTACATTTTTTGATCGCGTGTCAAGAAAATCCTTACAAATAAATGACAAATGACGTTCGGGATTGTGATCTTTTTTATAACGGGGAAGGCAAAATATTCAGAAATGATCACCATATCATTTTCCCCCCCAGCGTGAAGCGACGAGGTTTGACAGAGGAATCCAAACCTTCGACTTGAATCAAAACAGCGGGCAACCATGCCCGCTGCTTCTGCTGGTTTTTGAAGCAATTTTTTAATCTTACAGGTCGGTCGGAAACAAACCCTTTTTCAATGCATAGCGTACCAACGCCGCCCGGTTGAGTAAACCAAGTTTTTCCATGCCGCGCATGCGGTAGGTATCCACGGTCTTGATGCTCAGGTTCAATTGTTCGCCGATTTCCGCCCCGGTATACCCCAGCACCACCTGCTTGAGGACGGTTTGTTCGCGTTCACTCAAGGTTTCCCAGGCATCCTCGAGCGGGGCAGGCGTGTCTGTTAGCATATCATCCAGCAGGACGCGGGTCATCGAGGTGTGCACGTAAACCTCACCGCGCAGGACTGCCCGAATCGCCGCCAGCAATTCCTGGTCAGCAGCTTTTTTAAGCATGTACCCGCTTGCCCCCTGCTTGAGCGCCCGCCGCAAATAGTGCGGATCATCATGCATGGTCAAAATCAGCAACCTGGCCGCTGGAACGGTTTTTCTCAGCAGCGGCAGGGCATCCAGCCCGCCCAGCCCCGGCATCGAGATATCCAGCAGGATCAGGTCTGGATTCAATTTTGGCGCGAGATCAAGCGCTTCCAACCCCGAAGAAGCCTCCCCCACCACTTCCAAACCGGGTTGATTTTCAAGCAAAAGGCGCAAGCCAGCCCGTAAGACGGCATGGTCATCCGCCAGCAGGATTCGGGTTTTCAAGATTCCCTCCTTCCAATTGCGGGATCGGAATTTGGAAGAACAAACTCATCCCGGCGCCTGGCGTCGATTCGATCGTCATTTTCCCGCCCAGGAGTTCTGCCCGTTCGCGCATCCCCGCCACCCCGAGCCTGCCGCGCGACAAATTGGTGGGCTGCATGCCCTTGCCGTCATCCTCCACCACCGCCACCACCTCGTTCTCGCGGCGCTCCACCAGCACCGAAACGTTATGTGCGTCAGCATGTTTGGCGACATTCGTCAGGGCTTCCTGGATGATGCGGTAGAGTGCAGTTTCAATATTTTCCGGCAGTCTTTGGTCGCCGAGGTGAACCACGGAATCTGCCGAGATCTGGTGGCGTTTCTGCCATTCGTGCACCAGCCGCTCAATCGCTGCGGGCAAACCCAGGTCATCCAGAGCGGTGGGATGCAGTTGAAACGCGATGTTGTGGACATCGTCAAGCACCCGCCCGGTGATGTTGCGTAAATCCTGCGCCTGGGCGTGTATTATGGGACTGTCACAAATGGTATCCATATTCTTGAGACCAACGATGAGCGAGGTCAAGTTTTGAGCGGTGCTGTCGTGCAGTTCGCGTGAAATCCGGCGGCGTTCATTCTCCTGCGTCGAGATGACCCCTTCAAGCAGTTGGCGCCGTAAATCTTCCCGCTCAGACCGGATTTCATCTGAACGGGCAAGTTCAGCGGTCATGGCGTTGAAAGCTTCGGAAAGTTCTCCAATTTCATCGTTCGCCCAACTGCGAATGCGCGGTGTGAAATCCCCTGTTGCAACGCTGCGGGTGGCTGTCACAAGTTCGGAAATCGGGCGCGAAATTACATAAACCAGCAGGGCAGCCGCAATTAATCCGATTGCCAATGCCACGACCGTGGTCAGCAGCACCTGCGAAGTCAGCATTAAGACATTCCTGGTGATGACCGAACCAGTAAGCCCAACCCGCGCGGTTCCGGCGCGCCCATTGAAGATAGGCACGGCGATATCCCAAACCATGTCCTGACCATCTGAATACAAAAACGTCTGGTGATGCTGGTCGCCGGCGACCGGATTTACATTTGCCAGCCCGTAGGGGAAACCTTCCCCAAAAGTATGCGCGAGTATATTCCCCTTGGGATCGATGACAAAGGCATAAATGACATCCGGGTTGTTCGTCCGAGTTTCGAGCAGGAGCTGGCGCAATGCGAAAAGGTCGTTCACCAGGATGTCATCCGTGGCGCGCGCCGCCAGGTCACGGGTGATGGAAACCCCCCGGCTTTCCAACTGCTGTTCCATCAGGTTGGTGACCGAGGCGCGCATCTGCAGCGCTAATGTGACACTGAGCAGGAGTGTGCCAATGATCACAATCCCCATGATTTTGATGCGTATACTCACCGCACCAATGATCATCCAGATCCGGTTAAGCAATTCCTCAATCACGGGTTTCATCATGGATTGCTGCTCAAGTTTACAGACGATTCAACTTCCTTCGCGCTCTGGTATTTGTCATCGCTGCTTGCGATAAAACGGTCGTAATCGAGTGCATGCAGGGCGATCAAACCTGCTGGATCGAGGTTCATGCCCAGCAGGATATCGGTCAAGGCGGTCCGCAATTCTGGGCGGATGGATGGGCTGACCACCACCGGCGGAATACCAAAAGCAGGCGAAATGTGGATGATGCGGATGCGATCCGCCAGGGAGGGGTCGCGTTTGAGCGCAAAATCGTAGACCATGCTGTCCACCGAGGCTGCATCCGCCTGACCTTCTGCGACCGCATAGATGGCTTTATCGTGACTGTAAGAAAAAAAAGTCTGGCTGAAAAATGATTCGGGGGAAGTGCCCATTTTTTGCAGCAGGTAGGTGGGGTAAACGCGCCCGGTGAACGAGGTCGGATCAGTAAAGGTAAAGATTTTGCCTTTCAAGTCAGCGAATTCTTTGGCAGGGCTTTTGGTTGCCACGATAATATCGGCATGGTAGGTTGTTTTGCCATGCACCTGCGGCACTACCAGCAGCTCCAGCCCAAACTGTGCATGCCCCAGCAGGTATGAACTGGTGCAGACAAAAGCCAGGTCCACGTCACCGGTGCGCAACAGATCATTGACCTCGGCGTAGGTTCTGCGCTGGACGCGTTCAACCGGGCGACCGAGTTTGGTGCTGAGATATTCCAGCAGGGGGGCATAACTCTCGGCGGATCCCTGCGGCGAAAAAACTGCCGCAATCGCAACCCGCAGCGGTTTAACATTCGTATCGACGGCTGTTGGAAGTGGTTGGAGATTGGTCAAATCAATGACAGGGACGGGCGTGGCGTTGTTGATTTGTGAGCAGGCAGAGATCAGAAAAACAAAAATAAACAAAAATCGTATTCGCTTCATCATTTTCTCCAGGCTGATTTTACTTTAACGAGTTTCGAGACGTTTGTACAGTGGCACTTGGCAGGTTTTTCAATGATAAAAGAAAGTAATTTGTAAGGAATTTCCTGACATGGCAGGATTCCCAACCACAAGCCAGGCGCTTATTTCATTGCTGCGTTATGAAAGCGGCGATCTGCTGGAATTCTGGCGACCCTGGCTTTCAGAGCACCTCCAGCGGGTCAGGTTCAGCCTCTATCAAATGTATTAAATGAAGGGACGCCTTGCTTCTCAGAACCAAGCCTGAATGCGCATCTTCTGATGTAAAATAGAATCAGGCTGCAGGATTTCGTCCACACCCCCGCCGTCATGTTTCAGCCGGGACAAGCAATCAGGTCAGCCAGGGCATGGACAGAATATTTTGGAATTGATGACGCGAAACCTGCTTAAATCAGATCGGAACTCAAGGAGAATAGCATGTCGAAAACCAGCAAAAATCTTGAAGATGCGTTTGCCGGCGAATCACAAGCCAGCCGCAAGTACACCGCTTTTGCCAAAAAAGCTGATCAGGAAGGCTACGCTCAAATCGCCAGGCTTTTTCGCGCTGCCGCGGAAGCCGAATCCATCCATGCTCAAAATCACTTAAAAGCGCTGGGTGGGGTCAAATCAACCCTGGAAAATCTTAAAACCGCCATCGCCGGCGAGAATTACGAAGTGGTCACCATGTATCCCCCCATGATTAAAGATGCAGAAGCCGAAGGCGATAAGAAAGCCAGGACGAGCTTAAACTGGGCTTATGAAGTGGAAAAAGTGCACGAAGCGCTTTATCGCTACGCACTCGAGCATATGGATCCCAACACTCCGGTGCAGGAATTTTATGTCTGCCCGATCTGCGGCTACACCCACGCCGGCAAGTTCGAGGGCAACTGCCCGGTTTGCAACACCCCCGCGGAAAAATTTATCAAGGTTGAGTGATTCCTGGCGCAATAAGCGGGCTGAACAGGGTCGTCCGGCAGACAAAGGATGATCTGATCTCTGTCCTGGAACACCGAATGACCCAAAAAAACAACTTCGGATCCACATTTTACGAGTGCGAGGAAAATCGTTTGATTTTGTGTCTCACATATCGCTAAATGTGAGACACAATCTATTTTGTCTCTCACAAGTGAGACACAAGAATTGAGACTTTGCCCAACCAACCCGAATAATTTGACTTAAGCTCCATGGATTTGACCGAAGGAAAGAAACAGGAACTGTTAATCCTCTTCCCGGAAGCCTGTACGGAAGACGGCAAGATTGACTTTGCCCGCCTCAGGATGGCTTTGCCTGAGAATCTGGAACGTCAGAGAGAACTGCGAAAGTCGGAAACCAAACATGATACAGCTTGGCATAATTATGATGAGGATATCCGGGAATTGGATCGGCAAAAAGATGCTTTGCGGGATGAAATAAGCCATAGGTTGGATCAACACACAGAAAATAGAAATCTATTTATAATAGTGAAGAATAATATGATCCTTCAATTCCCTAAATGGATAATCCACAGTATTGACAATATATATATAAGAGTTATAATACATTTACAGTATACCTGCCAAGCCTCTACCCTAATAAGGCAAGCTCAAATATGGCAGGTTTTCATTTAATCAGGGGGAGATATGCATTATACAAAACCAGCTCTTTCATTTGAACAGCAAGCTCAAAGATTGTTAGACCGTGGTCTCCTTAACGTAGATAAAAAAACACTTGTCAGCCACCTGAGTGTGGTAAATTATTACCGACTAAGTGCTTACTGGTATCCGTTTAAGCAGTTTGATCCGACCACAGGAAGTGAACGTTTTGCAGCTGGTACAACGTTTGATATGGTTTGGAGGCGTTACATATTTGACCGGCAACTGCGTCTTCTCATTATGGACGCCGTAGAATACGTTGAAGTGGCAATTCTACGCACAAGAATGGTAGAACAATGTACGCTTTTATATGGTCCTTTTGGATATTGTGACATCAATACTTACCAGTTAGGGTTCACACAGAGCGATTTTTCCCAATTGATGTACGAAGTGGATGAAGCAGTCAGACGTAGCAGCGAGGAATTCGTAGCGCGATTTCAGGGGAAATATACCAGTGAACCGCGTCTACCTCTATGGATGGCAGTGGAAGTCATGACATTTGGCCAGTTGTTTACCTTGTTTCGCCACTTAGATCGAACAGAGCAAAAACAATTGGCGCGCGCTTTTGATCTTTATCCACCGGTTCTGCTGTCTTGGTTAAAGACAATTAATTACATCCGCAATGTCTGCGCACATCACGGGCGCTTATGGAACCGGGAACTACCGATTCGACCCTTTATTCCAGATACAAAACATCATCCGGAGTTTTATATACCCCAAGGTATGGATAACCGCAGAGTTTATGCAGTGTTAGCGCTGCTGCGATACTTGTTGGGTTTCATTGATCCACAAGGCGACTGGCAAAACCGCCTAGAAATGTTGCTACAAGCCTATCCAGATATTCCATTGTATTCAATGGGATTTCCAACCGATTGGAAAAACTGCCCGATCTGGAAGTAACTATTAACATCAAAATAGACGATGAATTTCACCGTCCACAAAAACAAAGTAGGAAAGCTTTTCTTTCTTCGTGCCTTTCTTGTGGATAGTGGTGATTTTCTTAGGAGAACTTCATGCCCGACCAACCCGAAAAACTTGACCTACGCTCAATGGACCTGACCGATGAAAAGCGGCAAGAATTGCTCAACCTCTTCCCGGAAGCCCGCACCGAAGATGGCAAGATTGACTTTGACCGCCTCAAGCTGACCTTGGGTGAAACGGTGGATGTGGGCAAAGAACGCTACGGCATGAATTGGCCTGGCAAAGCGGAATAAGTGATCGTCATCGTTTTCCCCACATGCGGGCAGGATTTTCTCTTGACGTATGCAAATCTTTGATTATAATCAGCTGCAAATATTCAAAGATTTCAAGATATTCATATTCCCCGAGGGCTTGTCTGCATGCAGGATCCACTGCGAAATTTTAAAGCTGAATTTTTCAAGGCATTAGCCCACCCGGCACGCATCAAAATATTGGAAATGCTCGGGACGGATGAATTGAGCGTGACCCAGCTCCAGGATCAGCTCGGGATTGAATCGTCGAGCGTATCGCAGCACTTGTCCGTTTTGCGTCACAAGAACATCGTCGAGAGCCGCAAAGCTGGAACGACGGTCTATTATCGCGTTCGCGACCCTGAAATTTTGGAATTGCTGGATGTTGCCCGGCGGATATTTACCAATCACCTGATCGATAACCGCTCGACCCTCGAATTGATGGAAGAGGAAAACGCGCAAGACAATCATTCAAAGCATGCAGCATTCATGGATCACAACTAAATTCTTAAGTCTGCCAACGCGGGGAACCCAGTCAACTTGGGGTGAATCCGGGTCAACCCCGGTAGGGTCACTTTTGGAACCCGAACCCGTCAGCTAACCCCGTCGGAATTCCCAAAGCCCTTTCAGGGCTTTTACTTTTTACAAGGAACTCACTTATGCCCGCTCTCTTTCAAAAAATCTTCAAAACCGGCTTGGTCACCGAAACTCTCGGACCAGATGATGACGAGATCATCCAACTGGTGCACGCGGTGGATCAGAAGACCAAACACCTGCTCGGACGCGCTCTCGCCATCCGCGATGTGGATGCGGGTTCATGCAACGGCTGCGAGATTGAAATCACGGGTCTCACCAGCCCGGTCTACGATAGCGAACGTTTCGGGATTCATTTTGTCGCGTCGCCGCGCCATGCAGATCTGCTGCTCGTCACGGGTCCGGTCACGCGCAACATGGAAATCCCGCTCCGCAAAACCTACGAAGCCACGCCCGCGCCGAAACTGGTGGTGGCGGTGGGAGACTGCGCCAAAACCTGCGGAGTCTTTAAAGGAAGTTATGCCGTCGCCGGCAGCGTGGACAAATTCGTGCCGGTGGATGTCTTCGTCCCGGGCTGTCCGCCCGAACCCGCCGATATTCTGCGCGGGATTTTAGCCGCCCTCGACCGCATGCCCAGGAAGTAACCTTATTTTATGATGCAAACTCTCTTTCTCATCATGGTTTCAGCCTACTGCCTCGGAGCGCTGGTCGCTCTCTCAGGCGGACGCGGCAGCCTCGGGCGAGGACTGGTGGCGCTGGGGGCAGTGATAGGCGCTGGCGCGGGATTCGCACTCGCTGCCAACGTCATCCTTTCAGGCACGCCGTTCACGCTCTCCGTCCCGGACCTTTTACCCCTGGCGGGCGGACTGGCTTTGCGGCTTGACCCGCTCGGCGCATTCTTTTTAATAATCATCGGCCTGGGCGCGATTCCCTCCTCAATTTACGGCGCGGGTTACTCGGAAGTCTACGAGGACGGCAGCGCCTCCCTGCGCCTGCTGGGTCTGGCGCTCAACCTGTTCCTGCTGACGATGAGCCTGGTCACCTTTGCAGATAACGTCCTGACCTTTCTGTTGATGTGGGAAGGCATGTCGCTCACTTCGTATTTCCTGGTCATGACCGAATCCAGGGAAGCCGGCACGGTTCGCGCGGGCATCTGGTACCTGGCGATGACGCATATCGGGCTGGCGCTGCTGATGGGCGGATTCATCGTCCTGATGAACGGCGGCTCAGGCGCGTTCTCCGATTTGCGTACCTCTGCCGCTTCGCTTTCCGCTGCCAGCCGCAGCCTGGTATTCCTGCTGACATTTCTCGGCTTCGGCTCGAAAGCGGGCATCGTGCCGCTCCACATCTGGCTGCCGATGGCGCATCCCGCCGCACCGAGCCATGTCTCCGCGCTGATGTCGGGGGTCATGATCAAGATGGGCATCTATGGCATTCTGCGCGTCGCGCTGGATTTGCTCGGTGGTGGACCGGTCTGGTGGGGAGGGATCATCCTCGGGGTGGGCTCGGTCTCGGCGCTGCTGGGCGTCCTGTATGCGCTCATGGAACATGATCTGAAACGCCTGCTGGCGTATCACTCGGTCGAGAATATCGGCATTATTCTGATCGGCATCGGCGCAGGCATGATTTTCCACACTTACGGCATGATGACTCTTGCCGCACTCGGCTTCATCGGCGGACTGTATCACACGATTAACCATGCCAGTTTCAAAAGCCTCTTGTTCCTGGGGGCGGGTTCGGTTTTGCATGCCACGCACACGCGCAACATGGAAGAACTGGGCGGCTTGATCAAGAATATGCCCTGGACGGCGCTCTTCTTCCTGATTGGCTCCGCCGCCATCTCCGCCCTGCCGCCGCTGAATGGATTTGCCTCCGAGTGGCTCGTTTTCCAATCCCTGCTGGGCGGATTCAACCTGCCCGTGCCTGAAGTTGCCCTGCTGATGCCGGTCGCAGTCGGCATGCTGGCGCTGACCAGCGGGCTGGCAGCGGCATGTTTCGTCAAAGCTTTTGGCATCACGTTTCTCGCGCTGCCGCGTTCAGAGGCTGCCGAACACGCCCACGAGTCGCCGCTCTCGATGCAGGTTGGCATGGGCATCCTGGCGCTGGCTTGCATCGGGCTGGGACTGGCTCCCTTCGCGGTTGTCCGCCTGATCGGCGGAGTGATAACCGGGTTGGGCGGTCTGCCCGATACGCGCGCCGCGTTCACGTTTAATCTCCATCTGCAAACACCCGGCGCTTTTGGACAAATGTCCTCGCCGCTGGTATTTCTCGGTCTGCTGATCCTGCTCGGGCTGACCCCGCTCATCATGCGGCTTCTGCGCGTCAACTGGCAGCTGCGCCGCGGCGACACCTGGGGCTGTGGACGGGTGGGACAAACCGCGCGCATGGAATATACCGCCACCTCGTTTGCCGAACCCCTGCGGCGCATCTTCGCCGAACTTTATCGCCCGTCCAGGGATGTGACGATTGATTTCCACCCCGACTCAAAATACTTCGTCCAGTCGATCGAATACAGGAGCGAAATCACGCCCCTCTTTGAGCGCTGGCTTTACGATCCCATCCTGCGCTTGATTCGTTTCACTGCGCGCCAGGTGCGCAAATTGCAGGCGGGCTCGCTTTATCTCTACCTGGCTTACATCATCATCATTTTGATCATTTTACTTTTGGCTGCAAGATGGTTTTAATGGAGACTTTTGCATGAATGCTTATCTCCTGGAAATTGGACAGGCGCTGCTGGCGCTGCTGCTCGCACCGGGGCTGGTTGGTTTTGTGCGCTGGCTGAAAGCCCGCCTGCAAAACCGGCGCGGCGCACCGGTCTGGCTGCCTTACTTTGAACTCAGAAAATTATTTGGCAAAGAAGTGGTCATGTCGAACAACGCATCCTGGCTGTTTCGGGTGGCGCCCTATATTGTCTTTACCAGCGCGCTGGCGGTGACTTTCCTGATTCCGCTGCTGGCTGCGCCGCTGCCCTTTGATAACGTGGGTGATTTACTGGTGGTGGTCTACCTGCTCCTGCTGGGAACTTTCTTCCTGGCGCTGGCTGGGCTGGACCCCGGCACTGCTTTCGGCGGGATGGGTTCGAGCCGCGAAATGACCGTCGCGGCGCTCTCTGAGCCGACAATTGCGCTTGCCATCTTCGGGTTGGCGCTCGGCGCCGGCTCGACCAATCTCGGGCGCATTGTGACTGCCACCTTGGCAAATCCAGGCGTCGCCATCAGCCCGGGTCACCTGATGGCTTTTGCCGCGCTCTTTATCGTCTCGCTGGCTGAGACCGGGCGCCTGCCCGTGGATAATCCTTCCACCCACCTGGAATTGACCATGATCCACGAAGCCATGATCCTCGAATATTCAGGTCGCTACCTGGCGCTGATCGAATGGGCATCCTGGCTGAAACTGGTCATCTTCTTCACGCTGCTGGCGAACCTCTTCATCCCCTGGGGTTTGGCAGCCACGCTCACCCCCGTCGCGCTGGCAGTCGCAGTCCTGACGCTGATTCTTAAATTAGTCCTCCTGGGGCTGATCGTCGCAGTCGTCGAAACACGCATCGCCAAACTGCGCCTCTTCCGCGTGCCCGAACTGCTGGGCATGTCCTTTGTGCTGGCATTGCTGGCGGTCACATCTTCATTTTTATTGAAATAGGGCAACCATGAACGATCCGCTCTTCTCTCAACTCTCCACCCTCGGCTCCAGCATTGTCCTGCTTTTTGGGATCATCCTGCTCTGGCGCAAAAGTCTGCACGCTTACATCGATGCCTTTCGCTGGCAGTCCGTTGTGCTTTCAGTGATGCTGCTGATCACGGGTACCTTCAGCAATGACCATGAGTTATATGCTGTGGCTCTTTTCCTGTTCATCCTGAAGGCAGTGGTTATTCCCCACTACCTGGAGCGCATGGAAAAACGTTTTGGCGATCACCGTGAGCTGCAGCCTTACGTGAATGTTGCTTCGTCGCTGATTTTATCGGGCATGCTGGTGCTTTTGGCTTATGTCATCACCCGTCCGCTGGTGCTGATCAGCGACCTGCCAACTCGCAGCGGAATACCGCTGGCAATGGGACTGATTTTCGTCGGGTTATTCGTGCTCGTCACCCGCAAAAAAGCCATCTCTCAAATCGTCGGTTTCCTGGTGATGGAAAACGGGATTGCCCTGCTGGCACTGCTCGGGACTTACGGCACTCCGATCATCGTTGAACTGGGCGTCTTCCTGGATGTTCTGCTGGGCTTCCTGGTCATGCAGGTTTTTGTCTATCATATTCAGACCACCTTCGAATCCATTGAAGTGGACCAGATGAACGAACTCAAACACTAAAGAGATGCACCCATGATATTTTTCCTGCTGATTTTTCCCTCCCTGCTCGCCGCGCTGATCGCGACTCTCGTCCGACCGTATCGCGCCATTGTCGGCTGGATTGGTGCATGGTTGTCACTGGTATCTCTTGGCGCGGCATTCGCAATCGCTGCGCAGGTGATCCACGGACAGACTCCAATTTGGGGCATCGTGCTCAAATATGTCAACCTTGACCAGGTTCTGCGTGCCGACAGCCTCTCAGCCCTGCTGATGCTCTGCGTGACAGGGGTCGCAACCCTGGCGCTTTTTCTCAGCCCGGGGCTTGGACGCCAGGTGACCAATCCGCACTGGGGCGAACTGGCTTACAGTCCCAGGCAGCTGCGCCGTTATCACATCTTCACCAACCTGTTCATCGCCGCCATGCTGGTGGCAGTCTCCGCGAATAACGTCGGGGTGATGTGGATCGCCATCGAAGCCACCACCGTCTTTTCAGCCTTCATCATCCCGCTCAAACTCAACAAAGCCTCCATCGAAGCCTCGTGGAAATACATCCTGATCTGCTCGGTGGGGATTTCCCTGGCTTTCGTTGGCACGGTGCTGGGATACTTCGATTTCTTCACCCTCTCAGGGCGCGCGGAAAACGCGCTCAACTGGCCTGTCCTTCTCGCAACCGCCCGCGTGCTGCATCCCGAAGTGATGCGGCTGGCGTTTGTCTTCCTGCTGATCGGCTATGGGACCAAGGCAGGTATCGCGCCGATGCACACCTGGAAACCCGACGCCTACGGCGAATCGCCTGCCCCGCTGACCGCGCTCATGTCGTCAGCACTCTTCGCGGTGGCGATGTATGCCCTGCTGCGCTGGAAGGCGGTTGCAGATGCGACCCTTGGCAGGGGCTACACCGATAATTTATTCCTGGCGCTTGGTCTGCTCTCGCTCGTGATCGCAGCTTTCAGCATCGTGCTGGCAACTGACTACAAACGCATGTTCGCCTATTCGAGCATTGAACACACGGGTCTGATGTGCCTGGGCTTCGCGCTGGGTCCGCTCGGAACTTTCGCCGCGCTGCTGCACCTCGTCAATCACACGGCAGCCAAATCACTGATGTTTTTCCTGGTGGATAACATCGAACACAAGTACAGGTCGCCCTTGATCGAAAGGACGCGCGGCTTGCTGAAAACCATGCCGTGGACGGGTGGCTTGTTTGCTTTCGGCGTGATGACGCTGATCGCCCTGCCGCCGGGCGGCATCTTCATCACAGAGTTCACCCTCTTCCGCGCCGGTTTCGCGCTCAATCATCCCTGGCTGATGGGCACGGCGCTGCTGCTGCTGGCGGTGGTCTTTGTTTCGTTCATCATCCACCTCAATAAGATGTTATACGGCACGCCCGCCGCAGATGACATCAACATGGAACGCCCAACCGAACGCTTCTCGTGGCGCATCGCTTTACTGCTGGTCAACGTCGCGGTGCTGGTCACGCTTGGCTTGACTCTGCCTGCCCCTTTGGCGACCCTCCTCAAACAAAGCGTTGCCATCCTTGCAAAACCTTAATGGAACCCCTGCCATGACAGATTTTACCCAACTCCAAACCGCACTGGCTGAAAACTTTCACGAACGCATCAGCGAACTCCACGTCATCCGTGGGAATGAACTGCATTTTCAAATCTCGCGCGGCGACGCGCTTCCACTGGCAAAGCTACTCCAGGCTGACTTCAAGGCTGAGCTGCGGCTGATGGTCGCCAACGACCGCCGCGCCGCTCAGGGCTTCTACGAGATTCACTATCTCTTCGTCAATGACCACGAGAATTGGTACGCCCATGCCACCCGGCATCTTTCGCAGGCTGACCCCCTGCTCGATTCGATGGCAACCTTTTATTATCCCGCCTCACGTTTCGAGCGCGAGATCCACGATCAATTCGGCATCGAAGCCATGGACCACCCGGATACCCGCCCGCTGGTGAGTCACGCCTTCTGGCCTGCAGACTATTTTCCGCTGCGCAAGGATTCCGTCCCGCCTGAAAACTTGAGCGATAACGGTCGTCCATTTGAATTCCTGGCAGTGGGCGGCGAGGGCGTCTACGAAATTCCAGTGGGTCCCGTGCACGCAGGCGTGATCGAACCCGGGCATTTCCGCTTCAGTGTGGTCGGCGAGACGGTCATTGATTTGAAAATCCGGCTCTATTTCACCCACAAAGGCACGGAAAAACTGTTTGAAGGTCGCGACCCTGCCGATGGCGTGGAACTCGCCGAGCGTATTTCCGGCGACAGCACCACCGGTCATGCCATGGCTTACTGCCAGGCGCTTGAATCGCTGGCAGGCTGCGAAATCCCGGACCGCGCCAAGTACCTGCGGGTCATCCTGCTGGAAATGGAACGCCTCTATAATCACATCGCTGATTTTGGCGCGATCTGCAACGACACAGGTTTCGCCGCGGCGCAGTCGCACTGCTTTCGCATCCGCGAGCGGCTGCTGCGCTTGAATAAACGCCTGACGGGCAGCCGCCTGCTGCGCGGCGGAATTGTGCCCGGCGGGGTTGGCTGCGATTTTCCCCCTGGGTTAAATCTCGCCGCCGAGCTGGAGGACGTCCTGGCTGATTTCAACGAGATTGTCGAGATCAGCCTCGAGAACAGCATGCTGACCGACCGCCTGGATGGCGCGGGTTACCTGACGAACAAGACCGCCATCGATCACGGCGTGCTCGGGTACGTGGCGCGCGCTTCGGGCATTGACCTGGATGTGCGCCGCGATCACCCCTTCGCCGCCTACCCCCGGCTGCAGTTCAAAGTGGCTGCATCCCAGTCCGGGGATGTGCGCGCCAGGGCTCAAATCCGCGTCGACGAAGTACGTGAATCCGTGGGTATGATCAAACAAGCGCTGGCGCAGCTGCCGGCTGGAAATTTGACTGCGCCCCTCGGGAAGCTGCCCGCCTGGCAGCCCGCATTTGGCATGGTCGAAGGCTGGCGCGGCGCGATTCTGCACTGGGTCATGCTGGATGAAAGTGGTAAACTATATCGAGTCAAAGTCAAGGACCCGTCTTTCGCCAACTGGCCCGCCCTCTCGTTTGCCCTGCTCAAAAACATTGTGCCTGATTTCCCGCTGGTGAATAAATCCTTCAACCAGTCTTATTCCGGGAATGATTTGTAGGGAGGACCTGGTTCTGGGGTCGGAAAACTGTAATTGCATGATGGGATTGGGGCTAAATTCGGCTATGCGAAACCATGGATCCGGCAAAGGTGTATGGTGTGTAGGGTTGTGTACCCTTTTCCAGGAGTTTCCCTTAAGGGGCTTGCTGTACATTAACAATAGGGCAAACCATACACAACCATACACACTATACACTAACTTAAAAAAAGAATCTTAGAGCAGACTTTTAAAGACTCTGCATTTTCAACGCAGATGGGGCGAAATGCGGAGGGCAGATTGCCCCAGGCTGGAGATGAGGGTTGAACCAAGCATTATTCTGGCAAGCTTTGCTTTACACGTGGTCAAACAATCAACAAGGATAAAACGATGGATAAACTGAAAATGCACTCGCGGGACAACATAAAAGAACACATCGCGCAGATCGCAGCCCTCTTCCCGAATGCCCTGACTGAAACGATCAAAGATGGCAAGGTCACCCAGGCGATTGACTTTGACATTCTCAAGCAGGAACTTTCAGAGGTGGTTGTGGATGGCCCGGCGGAACGCTACCAGTTTACCTGGCCCGACAAGCGCAAATCCATTTTGCTGGCGAATGCCCCGATTGCCAAAACCCTGCGCCCCAGCCGTGAAGAGAGCCTCGATTTTGACAGTACTGAAAACCTGTATATTGAAGGCGACAACCTGGATGCGCTCAAGCTGCTGCAGGAAACCTACCTGGGCAAGGTCAAGATGATCTACATCGACCCACCCTACAATACCGGCAACGATTTTGTCTATGAAGATGATTTTTCACAAAGCGAAGATGATTATATGCCAGGCAGCGGCCAATTTGACGAAAGCGGTGGCCGGTTGGTACCAAACTTGGAAAGCAACGGAAGATTTCATACCGATTGGTTAAACATGATCTATCCGCGCCTTAAATTGGCAAAAGATTTACTCACTGAAGATGGGGTAATATTTATAAGTATAGACAACAGTGAGGTTGAAAATTTATTTAAATTGGGTAACGAGGTTTTTGGAGAAGATAATTTTGTTGCAATAATTACTTTGCTATGTAATCCGAAAGGACGCTCTCAAGATAAATACTTTGCAACAAATCATGAGTTCATATTGGTTTTTAGTAAAACAAAGCTCCCCAAAGGATCTTTCTCAATTTTAAAAAAAGATGATCAAATTATTGATGAATATCCAGAACAAGATGAAAATGGTAAGTACAGATTGCTTGAACTTAGGAATACACATCGTGAATTTGGTAAATTTAATCGACCAAATCTTTTCTATCCGATTTTTGTGAACTTTGTTGGGGAAATTCAACTGAACAAAGATAAAGAAGGTTTAACTAAAATATTTCCAATATGGGAAGATGGATTTGAAGGTTGTTGGACGTGGGATGAAAATAAACTAATTAAAGATGTCGATTTGGTCTGTGGGAAAAAAATTAAGGGGCAATGGAAAATATATCGCAAGAGTTATGCTGATGGCGCAGACAAAATGTTAAAAACGATTTTCTTGGACAAAGAGTTCTACACGGAAAAAGGCCAAAAGGAATTAAACACTTTTTTTGAATCAAAGGGTAAAGTATTTCAATCTCCTAAATCATCAGCTTTAATAAAGCAGCTTATTAGTACATCAACTTCAAACAATGATATAGTTCTTGACTTTTTCTCCGGTTCTGCAACAACTGCTGATGCTGTTATGCAGCTAAATTCAGAAGATGCTGGAGGACGTAAATTTGTAATGGTACAGTTGCCAGAGGTCACTGATGAACAATCTGAAGCTTACAAAGCTGGTTTTAAAAATATCTGCGATATCGGTAAGGAGCGCATCCGGCGCGCGGGAAAGAAGATAAAAAGCGATGCAGGGCTGTTGGCAAAAAACCTTGATACCGGTTTCCGCGTGCTCAAAATCGACAGCACCAACATGCGGGATGTCTATTACACCCCGGGTGAATACCAGAAGGATTTCCTGAGTTCGCTGGCTGATAACATCAAGCCGGATCGCAGCGCCGAAGACCTGCTCTTCCAGGTCATGCTCGATTTGGGTATCCTGCTTTCAGCGAAAATCAAAGAGACCAGGGTTGGGGGCAAAACGGTCTTCGATGTGGCGGAAGGCTATTTGCTGGCTTGCTTTGATAGCAACGTTACCAGTGATGTGGTGACCGAGATTGCAAAGCGCAAACCCTATTACGCCATCTTCCGTGACAGCGGCATCGCCAGCGACAGCGTCGCCACCAATTTTGACCAGATCTTCGCCACTTACAGCCCAACGACAGTTCGTAAGGTGCTCTAAATGAATCATGAGATGAATTTTCAATTCAAGATTCAACCCTTCCAGACCGAGGCGGTTCAGAGTGTGGTCAATATTTTCGCCGGTCAGCCCTTCACCGAGCGGGTGGGTTACACACGCGACCTGGGCATCCCGACGGCACCACAGCAGCCAATCCAGATCAACTTCTTCACTACTCAAGAAGTGGAGGATGAAGATATTGAAGTAGGTTTCAAAAATACCTCCGTCACACTCAGCGATACTGAATTGCTGGAAAATATTCGCAATATGCAGGCACGCAACAACATCAAGCAATCTTCTTCCCTGGTGAAACACCTGGGGCGCTGCAGCCTGGATGTTGAAATGGAAACCGGCACCGGGAAGACTTATGTCTACATCAAGACCATTTTTGAGCTGAACAAACAATACGGCTGGAGCAAGTTCATCATTGTCGTACCCTCGATCGCCATCCGTGAAGGCGTTAAAACTTCCTTCGAGTATACGCAGGAACATTTCATGGAGTACTACGGCAAAAAAGTGCGCTTCTTTATATACAACAGTAAGAACCTGACCGAACTGGATAACTTCAGCTCCAGCGCCGGGATCAACGTCATGATCATCAACATCCAGGCTTTCAATGCGCGCGGTGCGGATAACCGCCGGATTTACGACCGCCTGGATGCTTTTGGCTCCCGCCGCCCGATCGATGTCATCAAAGCCAATCAGCCAATCCTGATCCTGGATGAACCGCAGAAGATGGGCGGCGAAGCCACCCAGGAAAGCCTGAAAAACTTCAACCCGCTCTTCTGTCTGAATTATTCCGCCACGCACGCGCAACATCACAACCTTGTGCATGTTTTGGATGCGCTGGACGCCTACAACAAACGCCTGGTCAAAAAAATTGAGGTCAAAGGGTTTGATATTAAAAATTTTCGCGGTACAGATCAATACCTGTACCTGGAAAATATTCTAGTCTCATCCACCAAACCACCCATCGCAAGGCTGGAACTGGAAATCAAATACAACAAATCCATTAACCGCGAAATGCGCAACCTTAATGTGGATGATGACCTGTACGCCATTTCCAATCATATGGAGCAGTACCGCGGCTATCACATCAGTGACATCGATCCACTGCGCAACACAGTCACCTTTACCAATGGCATGATTCTGGAGCGCGGTCTGATCGTGGGGGATGTTTCAGAAAAAGATATGCGCCGCATTCAAATCCGCGAAACGATCCTCTCCCATTTTGAAAAAGAGCAGCGCCTGTTTGAGCTTGGCATAAAAACCCTCTCGCTGTTCTTTATTGACGAAGTGGCGAAATACCGCAAGTATGATGAAGCGGGCAATGAGATCAATTCAGAATACGGCGATATTTTTGAGAGTGAATATATTGATGTGCTGAACCAGTATGTCACCCTGGAGAAAACCCCCTATGTGAAGTATCTGCAAGGCATCAAGGTTTCGCAGACCCATGCCGGGTATTTCAGCATTGATAAAAAAGGGCGCAAGGTAGACAGTGAAACCAGACGCGGCAGCGATGAAAGTGATGACGTTTCGGCGTATGACCTGATCTTGAAAAACAAGAAACGGCTGCTTGGTTTTGACGAACCCGTCCGTTTCATCTTCTCGCATTCCGCCCTGCGTGAAGGCTGGGATAACCCGAATGTATTCCAGATTTGCACGCTCAAGCACAGCGACAGCTCCACTCAGAAACGACAGGAGGTTGGTCGTGGTCTGCGCCTGGCAGTCAATCAACATGGCGACCGCATGGACGTTGAATACTGCGGCGCTGCCGTGCACCAAATCAACATGCTGACGGTCATCGCCAGCGAAAGCTACAAAAATTTTGTATCTGAACTGCAAAAGAAAATCAAAGAAGAACTGTATGATCGACCCTCCAAAGCAACAGCGGAGTATTTTATTGGCAAGACCATCCTGGTCAACGAACAGCCCGTTGTCATCAATCCACAGCTGGCTCACGAAATTTATCGCTATCTTGTCAAGAATGACTATACCGATGACAGCGATAATGTCACCGATACCTACCGCGCTGACCAACAAAATAATTCCCTGGCAAAGCTACCTGAGAATCTCGCACCACTCGCGGAAGGCATCCATTCTCTGATACAGAGTGTCTTCGATGAGCGTGTCCTGCAACAGATGGTGACGGATGGGAACCGGAGCACGATCAAAGAAAATCCGCTCAATGATAATTTCTATAAAAAGGAATTTCAGACTCTCTGGAATTACATTAATAACAAGGTTGCCTACACGGTGGATTTCGACAGTGCAGAGTTGATTGGCAAAGCCATCAAACACATCAACGATAAGATGAATGTGGCTAGACTGCAATACACCGTGACCCGTGGACAGCAAACTCGTGATATGGATGAAAATGCCCTGGCGCGTGGCGAAAGTTTTAAAATAGGAGAAGCATCCACCAACACGCTTCAAAATGCCGAAGTCAGCCAGATAAAATACGACCTGCTCGGTAAAATCGCAGAAGGCACAGCGCTCACCCGCAGAACCGTTGCAGCAATACTTTCAGGGTTAAATTGGGGTACTTTTGCTTTGTTTAGAGTAAACCCGGAAGAATTCATCACAAAAGCCATCAAGCTGATCAATGATGAGAAAGCCACCATGATCGTGGAACACATTTCATACAACCAGCTTGATCAGAAATATGACAGCGCAATTTTTACCGCGCAGAAAATTAATGTGGATTTCAGCAAAGCCTATCGAGCCAGAAAAAATGTCCAGGATTTTGTTTTTACGGATGGAACAGCCGAGCAAAGTGTGGAGCGCCGTTTTGCGCAGGATCTCGACGTAGCCACCGAAGTCTGTGTTTATGCCAAATTGCCTGATGATTTCGATATCCCAACCCCGGTGGGCAATTACTCCCCCGACTGGGCAATAGCCTTCAATAAAGGCACCGTCAAACATATCTATTTCATCGCTGAAACCAAGGGCTCAATGGACAGCATGGAACTCCGCCCGGTAGAGCAGGCTAAAATCGCCTGTGCCAAAAAACTTTTTAATGAACTATCCACGAATGAGGTGAGGTATCACGATGTGGATAGTTATCAGAGTTTATTAAATATTATGGGCAGGATATAAAAAACGCAAAGCGTGTAATTACACATCTATACGAAACCCTGGATCCGGCAAAGGTGTAGGGTGTGCAGGGTCGTGACCCCTTTGCCGGAAGTTTCGCTTAAGGGGCTTGCTGTACATTAACATTAAGGGCTATGTATACATAACCCTACACACTCTACACTGACTTAAAAAAAGAATCATAGAGCAGA
>JAJYOU010000013.1 GCA_021795965.1 Chloroflexota bacterium | reverse complement strand
GGGATTGGAGATAATTCCCTCGGGGTCAGCGGTTTGTTCGCAATTTTGTGGTCATTGATCGAAGGGCATCAAAAATTACCGGGAGATATCTGGTTTGTTGCCAATACCTGCGAAGAAGGACTTGGCGACTTACGCGGAATTAGAGCTGTGGTGGATAAATTCCGCGACAAAGTGCGCGCCTACCTGATCCTCGAAGGCATGGCTCTCGGGCATCTCTATTACAAGGCGGTTGGAGTGCATAGATACAGGATCAGTCTCTACACCCAGGGCGGTCATTCATGGACAGATTATGGCAAACCTTCTGCCATTCATGAGATGGGTAAATTAATCACCAGTATTACATCCCTCCAACTTTCAAAAAATCACCGCACAACTCTTAATGTTGGGCGGGTAATCGGTGGAACCAGCGTGAATGCGATTGCCTCTGAAGCTTCTCTTGAACTTGACCTGCGCTCTGAAGACCAGGACGAACTGAATCGCCTGATCGCTCAAATCAATAAACTGGTGGACATTGCCAGAATTAATTGCAAATCTGTGGAAATGGAATCCATCGGGCAGCGTCCTTCAGGGACAATTTCTCCTGATCACCCGCTGATTGGTCTGGCGACGAAATGTTTGAGGGAGGAAGGTCTCGAACCCTCATTAACCATTGGCTCAACCGATGCAAACATTCCCTTGAGCAAGGGCTATCCTGCCGTTCTGCTTGGCTTTACCCACGGGGGAGGTTCGCACACGATCCATGAATACATCGAAACCGACCCCATCGATCAGGGAATCGGGCACATTCTCCAATTTGTGAATCGTGTTTGGGAGATTTAGAGCGTCAAAAATGTTCTTCGAACCAGGCTCGTAGAATGGCTTGAACCGTCAGGAATCTCAATTTCCAGCCTGCCCAAACAACATGCGTCAGGGGAACCGGGTGATTTGAGAACAAATTCATTTCAAGCGCCTGGCTCAGGGTATCAATTTCCTGGCTGGCAGCGGGTAAGAGAGTCTTTAACAATCGCACCCGTTCGGCAGGTGTCGCATCCCCGGGTTGTTTTTTGTTCAACCAGCGCAGTGACTGGTTAACAGCATGAAAATCTCGTTCCACTTCGCTGACTTCATTCCATCTCAACCAATCTTCCAGCCAGGTTGGATTTTTCAGGGAAAGTAAAGCGAACATCGTCTTCAAACCATTCGGCACTCTTTGAGAAAAAGATTCACGGCTCTGCATTTTCCAGATCCAGTAACCCAGCAGGGTCAGCCCCAGCAAACCAGCCAGCCACCATCCCCAGCGCAACAATTGCACATTCCAGGCATTCTCAACCCCCGAATTATCCTTCCCTGGATTGGCGGCGGGATTGTTTTCGCTGTCTTTCTCTCTCCTGCTTGAAAAATTAGGGTTCGCCGCCGAATTTCCAGTCTCACCAGACGGCCGGAGAATTACATTTTGACTCGTGGTCGGCTCAAACTGAACCCAACCTGAATTGGGAAAATAAACCTCCGGCCAGGCATGAATATCCTGCCCTCTCACCAAAAACATGTTATTTGGGCGTGGATCCCCTTCTGCAAAGCCGACCGCAAGCCGGGCAGGGATTCCAACAGATCTTAACAACAGCACGTCAGCGCTGGCGAAGTAATTACAGAAACCGGCTTTGTGCTCAAATAAAAACCATTCCATCGGATCAACATCAAGCGGTGGAGCCGGGATGGTTTCGCTGTACTGAATGGTATTCCGCAAATAACTGGTGACCGCCTCAGCTTTATCGAAATTGGTTGGGGCAAGGCTGGTGATTTGATTCGCCAGCTGCCGGTAGGATTCAGCAATTTCCTGCGGAACTTGTAGATATCTATTCCTGATCCAATCGGGTATCTCACCTGTTTCTCTCAATTGTTTCTGCGTGGGATTCAGGACATAAGCTCGCACGCTATAGCTATCGCCAGGCTGAATTTGCCGGGATACATACCAGCTCAGGGGGTCTGCTGCTCCAACCGCTGTGCTGCTGACCTGGATTGATCCCTTCCTGCTAGCCCAGACAGGCACGAGGGGGGTGATCAGGACCCCGCTGGGATTTGAAGCCCAGCTAAAAGTGAACAACATCGGGGGATCCGGCAAAAACCCGGCCGGCGTCAGGATATCGTTTGCCGGGTCAAATGGTTCGGTTTCAACCTGGTTATTCTGCCAGACTCCTTTTTGATACGTATCATAAACTCGCATACGCCAGTATTGGCGGGGAAGATTTGGTGTTGGTGCGTGCACACTGAAGAGGGTTGATTCGCCTTTGCCTGCGGTGCGCCCCAAACCCATTGCTGCCCCATAAAATTCGCCCGAGGGGATAGGCCTGCCTGATTGCAGGGCTGCGAATATGTCATTCCACCGGTGATTCAGGTTTTGTAATGGTGCGCTGATTCCCTGCCAGGCTTTTGCAGCTGCCGGAATCACTGCGGATGGGGCGGGTAGTAACCACGCCAGCAGAATGAGGATGGCTGCCGTCGTAAAGATATTCCGGTTTAAATCGAACTCTGGATCGCTCCCAACAATTACATGACCTTCTGCCCAGCGAGTCCGTGAATTCAAAAGATTAATTCGCCCCGCCAGCATCAATCCAAGGAAAAAATACAGGGCAACACTCCAGATCCGTTCAGGTTGGTAGCCATCATAATATTGGATCAAAAGAAGCGGCAGCAGCGATGGCAGTAAGATCTGTAAAATTGAGCGGGTTCTCATCAGGTTGATACCGCTGACCAGGCCCACCAGCCAAAATATTACTGCCATTTGGGACACAAAAAAGATGGAATCGGGAACAGGTTTGCCGGTGAACAAAAGCGAAAAAGAGACATACAACCGCCCCAGGAGACTGGTCATCTGTCCCAATTGCGTGTTCTCTCCAGAAATGATCCGGCTTAAATTCGCTGGCACAATTGCAATCGTGTAAAAAAAAACCAACCAGCCCTGGGTGCTCTTCTTAAAATGACTGACACCCACTGCCAATCCTAAAATCGTACCCAGCACAGCCATGGATTCGACATAGCCAAGATCCGCTGTCCAATGCGTCGTATTCAACCGGACAGACACTGAAAAGACTATAAAGATTAATAACATCGCCGAGAACCAATCCCAGCGTGAATATGATTTAGAGTTCATCATATTAAGTGTACAATATCAGCAACATGCTCGTCAATTAACTTTCATTTAGAATTTCCATCCTTCGACCTGCCCAGGTTGCGAGGAACTTGTCATCAGCCATATCTGCCGTTTGGATTTTAAGATCTCGGGATAAGAAAATCTTCAGAATTTGGTTTTTCCGCTTGATTGAAGAACATTTTACAAAATCAACCAAAGGGTAATTGAAAATCAATCGTTTTCTAAAATTATGACACTCGAGCCAGGAATTCTATTAAACGGGCGATACCGGATTGAAGAAATATTGGGCCAGGGGGGGATGGGAGCGGTATATCGCGCCTTCGATGAAAATCTTAGCATGGATGTTGCAGTAAAGGAAAATTTCTTCTCGACTGATGAATATTCTCGCCAGTTCAAACTCGAAGCAAATATCCTTGCCAGTGTTCGAAACCCCCACCTGCCCCGGGCTACAGATTATTTTGTCATCGAAAATCAAGGCCAGTACCTCGTCATGGATTATATTGAAGGTGAGGACCTGCGTGAACGCGTCGAACGGCTGGGGAACATCAGCGAAGAAGATGCCATTTTAATTGGGGCAGCGGTCTGTGATGCGCTGACGTACCTGCATAAACGCAAGCCGCTTGTCCTCCATCGTGACATCAAACCGGGGAATATCAAAATCACCTCACTCGGAGAAATTTACCTGGTTGATTTTGGGCTGGTTAAAGTGGTGGAGGGAAGCCAAACCACAACCACCGGGGCGCGCGCCATGACACCGGGTTATTCACCGCCGGAACAATATGGCTCCGCCCGAACTGATCCACGAACCGATATTTACTCGCTCGGGGCAACTCTCTACGCGGCATTATCCGGCAAGATCCCGGAAGACGGACTTGCCAGGGTCATGGATAACGTCCCTCTCACGCCAATTCGTGAACATAATCCTGAAATTTCCCGCGGGCTCGCGGCAGCCATTGAAAAAGCGATGGAAGCCTATCCTGACGACAGGTACCAAACCGCCGAAGATTTTCGGATCGGGCTGCTCAGTGCCAGTTCAAAAACCCTGCGTTTTATCGACCTGGATATGAATTTCAGCGTCAAGCCCGGACCCAAAGCCGCTACCAACCCGGAATTATCCTCCGAAGAATTACTCGAAGGCTCCCATTCGGGCTGGCTTAAGCTCAGGGGTTTTGAATTGACGCGGGCTTCCCTGCGTTTCAGAAGACTCATTCGCCGGGTTGGACTTCTACAAATGGTGCTTGGTTTTGCAATTCCCCTGGTTGTCATCGGCTTGCTCTGGATTTATTTTCCAAAAAACCAGGGAAATACCCCCGGAACCCAGGTTTCTTCCCTGCAGCAAACAGAAACCCCCCTGGCGCTAACCCAACCTGAAATAACATCGCTGAAAGTCCTGCCAACTTTCACCATCGAACCAACCCGGGCAGCAATTGGATCTACTCCCACTTCAACGGAAATTGGCGGCAGCACCGGGGAGATTGCGTTCGTTTCCACCCGGACAGGCAACCCGCAGGTCTACACCATGCAAATTGATGGCAGCAATATCCATCAAGTCACCAATGAGCGGGATGGCGCCTGTCAGCCTGATTGGTCGCCGGATGGATCAAAAATCGTTTATGTTGCGCCGTGTCGACAAAAACAGGATACTTACCAGGGATCCAGTCTCTTTATCGTCGACCTTGCCACGCGGGCGGTGACCTCCCTTCCAGCCAGCCCTGGAGGTGATTTTGAACCCGCCTGGTCTCCTGATGGTGACCGCATCGCTTTTACTTCCCTGCGCGATGGTTACATGGAAATTTATATGTACAACCTGGTAACCACACAGTTTACGAGGTTAACCAGGGCACAAAAAACAGTCGGCGGGATTTATGCCCGCCAACCTGCCTGGAATCCTTATGGCACCCAGATCGTTTACGTATTAAAACGGATGGGACTCTCCCAAATTTGGGTTACCAGTGATGGGGATGTCAACATGAACAAACCCAATTCCCAGCTTGTCCTGAGCGGGAATACACAGCTCGATTCGATGCCAGTCTGGAGCCCGGATGGAAAAATCATCGTCTTCGATCAGACTAACTTTAACGGCACAGCACCTTTTAAAATCATGAGCATTCGCTACGAAGATCGCGATACCAAGCAGGCGGTTCCGATCAATATTGAACCTTTGCCGGTGGTGGACGTCAGCTTTTCACCTGACGGGCAATGGCTCGCCTATGAAAGCTGGCCGGATAATTCCTATAACCAGGATATCTACATCGCAACCATATCCGGGGCGAATCGTACCCGCCTGACCACCGACCCAGGGATGGATTTCGATCCGGTCTGGTGCAGGTGCATTCGGAAATAAAGGGAACCAAAATTTGCGGTTTCTGTGAGTTTCGCTAATAAAAACAAATCCGGCTGATTTTTACCAACTCTTCCCGCGCCGAAGACCGCAGACCCAGGTCATTTCCGCGATGGGCTATGGCGGTGGTTTGCCGCTGCTGCAACCTGCACTTCCGCTGCAGTGATCCCAGCATATTCATCCCTTTCACGGGATGAATTCAAGCTCCAGGCAAGCGGTGACATTTTCAAAATCCCAAGCATATTTTTCATCTACACAATTAAGGCAGATCCTGTGATCTCCCCTCTCCAGGATGCTATAATGGCTTTATCCTGAGGAATAAATTTAATTAATGCCTGATTCTTTCGTTCACCTTCATACTCACACTGTCTATTCGCTTCTTGATGGATTTTCCAATATCAAGAAGCTGGTAAAACGCGCCAAGGAAATGGAAATGCCGGCGCTCGCCATTACAGATCACGGCACCATGTTTGGCGTCATAGAGTTTTACAACGCAGCCAAGGAAGTGGGGATTAAGCCCATCATCGGGGTAGAAACCTATATGGCAGCGCGCAGAATGCAGGACCGCGATTCGAAACTGGACAAAAAATCCAGTCATCTCCTGCTCCTTGCTGAGAACGAAGTCGGTTATAAAAACCTTTTAAAAATCACTTCAGCCGCCCAAATGGAAGGTTTTTATTATTTTCCCCGCATAGATCACGAGTTTTTAGCCGAACACTCTGAGGGCTTGATCGCCACCACGGGCTGCATGTCTGCTGAGATCCCCCGCCAGTTGATCGAAGAAAGACCGGAAGAAGCCGTTCGGCGCATGAATTGGTATTACGATGTCTTCGGCCCCGATCGCTTTTATGTTGAGCTGCAGCAGCACAATATCTCGGAGCTGGTCAGTTTAAATAAAAAACTGGTCGAACTCGGCGCAAAATACTCGGCAAAATTTGTCGCAACCAACGATGTTCATTATATTGAACCAACGGATGCCCAGTACCAGGACGTACTGCTTGCCATTCAAACGGGGAAACCGCTCTCATCTCCAGATCGCATGCGCTACGAATCCCAGACTTTTTACCTGCGTTCTCCACAGGAGATGAGCCAGCTCTTTTCTGAAATCCCCGAATCACTTTCCAATACCGTCGAAATTGCAGAACGCTGCCAGGTTGACCTGGGATTTAAAGGCTACCACCTGCCCGATTTTCCAGTCCCTGAAGGCTACACTCCGGGTTCTTATTTAAGCCATCTCTGTGAAATCGGGCTGGAAAAACGCTACGGAGACCGAAAAGAAGATCCTGTTTTCCGGGAACGGCTTGATTTTGAGTTGGAAGTCATTCACAAAATGGGGTTTGATGCCTATTTTCTAATCGTGTGGGACCTCTGCCGCCACGCCAGTGAAAATGGAATTTGGTATAACACCCGCGGATCAGCCAACGGCTCGCTGGTTGCGTATGCTCTTTTCATCACGGTCGTGGATCCAATCAAACACGATCTTTTATTTGAACGCTTTCTGAACCCGGGACGAGTTTCCATGCCGGATATCGATCTTGATTTCAGGGATGACCGGCGTTCTGAAATGCTCGAATATACCGCCAAAAAATATGGGGATGACAAGGTTGCTCAAATTATCACCTTTGGAACGATGGCTGCCCGCGGTGCATTAAGGGATGTCGCCCGGGCGATGGAAATCTCAATTCCTGAGGTGGAAAAGATCACGAAACTGATCCCTGCAATCCCTGGAAAACCTGTCACCCTCTCTGAAGCGCTGAACGATGTTCCTGAACTCAGGGCTGCATATGACTCGGATCCAAAAATTAAGAACTTGATCGAAATCGCCATTCACATGGAAGGCGTGGTCCGTAATGCCGGCACCCATGCCGCTGGGTTGGTGATCGCTGACAAACCCATCACGGAATATCTTCCCATTCACCGGCCCACTTCCGGGTCGGAAGAATCTCCTGTAAAAACAGTTACGCAATTCGAAATGGGTATTCTGGACAGCATGGGAATGCTCAAGGTCGACTTCCTCGGGCTTTCCACCCTGGCAGTGATGGCTCGTGCCTGCAGCTTGATTAAAAAACGGCACAACATTGATTTGAACCTGGAAAATATTCCCACGGACGACCCTGCCACCTTCGAGACAATCGGGCGCGGACAAACCGCCGGCATCTTCCAGCTGGAAGGTTCGGGGATGACCCGCTGGGTGGTGGAGATGAAACCCCAAAGTCTGGATAACATCATCGCCATGGTCGCACTTTACCGCCCCGGACCCATGGACTTCATTCCATCCTACATCCGGCGCATGCATGGGGAAGAAAAAATCGAATACCGGCATCCAGCCCTCGCTCCAATTTTTAGCGACACCTATGGCATCCCGGTTTACCAGGAACAGATCATGCGCGCAGCCGTGGAACTGGCTGGCTATAGTCGATCAGAATCAGATGAGCTGCGCAAAGCGATCGCGAAAAAACAGGTTGACAAAATCGCCAAGCACAAAGAGAAGTTTGTAAAAGGCGCCTCACAAAAAACAATGGATGCGGAGACTGCCACCGCAATTTTTGAGGATTGGGAGAAGTTCGCCCGCTATGGTTTTAATAAGTCCCATGCCGCCGATTACGGCTTGATTTCAGTCCAGACAGCCTATTTAAAAACACACTACACTGCCGAATTCATGTGCGCGCTGATGTCAGTTTTCAGGGATGACGCGGCAAAAATAGCTCTCTATATCTCTGATTCGCGCAGTATGAATATCGAAGTACTATCCCCAGATATCAACTATTCCAGCTTCGATTTTGAAATCGAAGACCGGGAAATTTCCCCAGGAAACCCGGAACAAGGCAAGAAACCTGCCATCCGCTTTGGCATGGGTGCTGTCAAGAACGTTGGTCAGGGACCAACTGACCTGATCATCGCGTGGCGGGAAGGCAAGCCTTTTGCCGATCTGAACGATTTTTCGCGCCGGGTCGATTTGCGATTGGTGGGAAAACGCGCTTTGGAATGCCTGGTAAAAGTCGGAGCTTTGGATAGCTTTGGTGATCGGGCAGCCCTGTTATCCATCCTGGAACGCCTGGTATCAGCCAGTACAAGTCATTTCCGCTCAGCTGAAAGTGGTCAGATGTCTTTGTTTGGCGGCAGTTCGGGCGTGCCGCTGCAAGGGGTTTCCCTGCCAGCCAATATCAAGGTGGATCGAAAAGAAGCCCTTGCATGGGAACGTGAGCTGTTGGGTCTGTATCTTTCCGATCACCCCCTCACGGCTCACGCCGAATTGCTTACCCTGGCGGTCAGCCATACTTCGATTACGCTTGCAGAAGCCTCGCATGAGGAACGCGTTCGGGTAGCCGGATTGGTGGTTGCAATTCGCCCCTTCAAGACCAAAACAGATAAAATGATGGGTTTTGTGACACTCGAGGATTTAAATGGCAATATCGAGCTCGTGATTTTCCCGAGAACCTGGGAGAAGGTTCGTGTCATTTGCGAGGAAGGAAAAGTATTGATCGCAGATGGTAAAGTTGATGCGTCCAACAACCCCCCCAAAGTTCTGGTGGATGATTTACGAAGCCAGGTGGACGTTAAAATCTCCGCCACAGATTCCCCCGCAGCCGGTCCCCAAACGCAGCCGTTCACGGAAAGAGCCGGATCCTACCCGGGGAATCATGCTGCAGGCTCGCAGAACCGCGGGATTTCACAAAGCGCGGTCCTCAAAAATCGAATTCAAAATGGCGGCAGGTATCCGAACTCGGGAAACAACTCTAAGAAATCTGAACCGGTCAAGCCCCCTGCCGGAGCCAGCCTTGCTGACGTTCCGCCCGAGCCCGAAGCGCCGCCGGATTGGGAAAACTTCTCTACCGGTGAAGGCTCCCAGTTCAAACCGGGTCCCATGGACGATCTGGTGGCGTTTGAACATTATGAGCCAATCTCTGAGGATTCTTCCGGCACGGTCGAATCAACGCCCGCCAGCCTTCCCGCCGTTTCCCCATCCATCCCGGCGCAAACCAGCCCGCTGCCTTCAGCACCAATGACCGACCTGCCTCCAATCATGGCGCCGCCTGTTCCTCAAACGCTGATCGAACCGCTCCAAAGCAATCAACCTCCGCGTATCATCACCCTCTTCCTGCGACCCAGCCAGGATAACGAACGTGACCGGCGGCGTATTAAAATTGTTTACGGCATCCTGATTTCGCACCCGGGAAAAGATCATTTTCAATTTCATGTCTTTGAAAACGAAAAGGCTCACTTAATTGACTTTCCAAATGAAACCACCAACATTACCCCCGATCTTCTGGACCGGTTGAAAAATTTAAATGGTGGAATCACCTGGCGTATAGAAGAGATTACCCTTCAATAACGCCCATCCTGCTATTTCCGCCCAACGTTCACGTTTTTCCCTCTCATATCAAAGCGCCAGGTAATCCTTTTTGAGGATCGCTTGGCGCTGTAATGGTCGCATGGATATCTGCGCGCTGACGGGTTTGTGTAACGATTATGTGCAACCAGTCTGTAGGCAATATCTTCCTGGGTCAAAGGGGTTCAGCTTATTTTCCCTGCCAGTGTGACTTGCGTTTTTCGATAAAAGCGTGCATTCCTTCTTTTTGATCGAGGGTATCAAAAAGCCCGTGAAATAATTCCCGTTCTTCTGCCAGCCCCGAGGAAAGGGATTTTTCGTAGGCAGTGTTAATCGCCTTTTTCGCTGCCGCCACCGCCAGCGGCGCCCGGTTGGCAATCTCTTCTGCGAAAGCCCAGGCTTCTTCCATCAGGATTTCTGAAGGCACCACCCGGTTTACCAGATTAGCTCTTTTGGCTTCATCCGCCGTCAGGGTGCGGTTGTTTAAAATCATCTCCATGGCTAATGCTTTGCCAAGTGCACGGGTCAGGCGCTGTGTACCACCCCCGCCCGGGATCACACCGATGGTCACTTCCGGCTGCCCAAATCGCGCGGTTTCAGAAGCAATGATCATGTCGCAAGCCAGGGCTAATTCACAGCCGCCGCCCAGCGCGAAACCATTCACGGCAGCAATGACCGGTTTCTCCAGCTGCCCCAAGCCCTCAAAAAGAGACACAAATCCATTTGCCCGCATCTGGCTTGCTGAGGCATCCGCCATAAATTTAATATCCGCCCCCGCTGCAAACGCGCGTTCCGACCCCGTGATCAGCATGGCGCCAATCGCCGGATCTGCATTAAATTCAGTCAGCGCCTCAAGCAGCTCTCCGAGTATCACCGGGTTGAGTGCATTCATCGACTGCGGCCGGTTGAAAGTCACCAATCCAACCCTGGCGCGCGTTTCGGTCAAAATAGAAGTGTAGGGCATCTGGGATTCCTCCTGTTATTTGTCAAAAAGTTCTCGATAGACGTACCATTCACCTTTGCTGTGGAGCGCATCTTTCGGTGCACGGTCATAATATATTTCAAAAATTCGCCCCGACTGGGTCCGAACCCTGAAATAAAATCGACCAACCCCCAGGGATCCACGCCCCGCAGCTGCGGTAGCGTGACTTGGGCGCATATTCTGAGCAGCCCGACCCCGCCGGGTAAAATCATGCCATTCGAAGAGTAAACGAGTAACCGGGTAGATCACCCCTCTCCATTCAAATTTCGCCGGGCACGTTGGGCTTTTTTCGTGAACAGGAGACTCTTCAAACCGCACGGTTATGGTTTCACCGATGAAACTTGAAGTTTGGTTTCCTTCCATCATAAGTATTATACGACTGAGACACGCTTGAAAATTGAAACTTTTTCAACCTCGCGACGTTTATAATAATAGCGGTTAACCTTTTCAGCTTATCAAGTCAGGAGTTCAAAAAACGCTCATGAACACAAGTTTATTCTTTGAAGATTTTCAGCCCGGTCTGAAGGTTCTGACCGCAGGTCGTACGATCACCGAACATGATATCGCAAACTTTGCCGGTCTCTCTGGAGATTTCAACCAAATCCACACGGATGCTGAATTCGCCAGATCAACACCTTTTGGTCAGCGGATAGCGCATGGACTGCTCGGTTTGTCTATCGCTTCAGGGCTGGCAGTGCAAACTGGCATCCTAGGTGCAAATGTAATCGCTTTTCGCGAAGTGGGTGAATGGAAATTTGTCAAACCGGTCTTTATTGGCGATACAATTCATGTCGAAATGGAAGTCGCCGAAATTAAACCAGTCGCACGTCTGGGCGGAGGTTCTGTAACACTGGATGTGCATGTTAACAACCAATCAGGTATCACCGTCATGAAAGGGTTATGGACGGTTCTCGTAAAAAGCCGAAATAATTAGAGTATGCAAATAGATAATCCGGAAAATTTTACCAATAATCAAACTCCAAACGATCCATCCAACTCACAAACCATCCAACCAGATGGCAAATCTTCGAATCGCGCCAGTCCCCCGCCCCTCTATCCAGATTTTGAAAATTCACTTGAAGACCCCAATGCAATTCCTGACTGGGTGGACGAATACGATCTGAATGGCACATATGTCACTCCTGCTGCCATCTACTCGAATCAAAAGCAATCATCAACCACACAACCACAAAAAGCATACCGGAAGACTGACCGCTGGGGCTGTTTTCTGAAGGGATTGGTAATTTTTCTTTTCAGCCTCGTGACCCTGATCATTTTTGGATTGATCATCGCGGTGATTGGTTATTATTCCATCGCCAGCACTCTTCCGTCTGTGGACGACCTGCACCAAAAGTCTTCGCAATTCGAAACCACGAAAATTCTGGACCGGAATGGAAACACCCTTTACGAAATACTCGATCCAAATGCCGGGCGGCGAACGTATGCCAAGCTGGACCAAATTTCACCTTACGTGGTGGCTGCGACAATCTCCACCGAAGATAAAGATTTTTATTCTCACCCGGGATTTGATCCGGTTTCGATCGCAGTCGCAATCTGGGAAAACTTGACGACAGGTGGAAATGGTCCTGGCGCCTCAACGATCACCCAACAGCTTGCCCGCGGACTGCTGCTCTCACCTGAGGAGCGCAGCCAACGATCCTACATGCGAAAAATTCGGGAAATCATCCTCGCCGCCGAGATGACTCGCAAGTACAGTAAGGATGACATTCTCGAAATTTATTTGAATGAAATTTATTACGGCAACATGGCTTACGGCATTGAAGCAGCCGCAGAAACTTATTTTGGACCGGGGATTGATGGTCAGCCGACCGAACTCCACCCTGAAGGCACCCCCAAAAATGGACGCCTGGCAGATGACCTGACCCTGGCGCAGGCTTCCTTCCTGGCAGGGCTGCCACAATCGCCCGCAGTTTACGATATTTATTCCAACCGCGATCAAACCCTGGCTCGCCACCGGGATGTCCTCTCCCTGATGTACACCTTGAGCCAGGAACGAAACTGCATCAAGGTCAGTAATTCAATCCAGGCTGTTTGCGTTAGTATCGATGCTGCCTTAAAGGCGAGCAAAGATATTGAGAATTTTAATTTCCCAACCCCAAATATTCAAATGCGATATCCTCACTGGGTCCAGTATGTCCGTTCATTGTTGGAAACCCAGTTTGACCCTCAAACAATCTACCGCTCCGGCTTTACCGTAACGACCACGCTCGATACGAGTTTGCAGGATTCGGCCCAACAAATCGTTACCAATCAGATTGCCAACCTGGTCAACAACAATGCAAAAAACGGCGCCCTGGTGGCAATCCAACCATCCACAGGCGAAATTCTCGCAATGGTTGGTTCTGCTGATTTTTATAACGAGTCCATCCAGGGGCAGGTCAACATGGCTACCAGCCAAACCCGCCAGCCTGGTTCTGCCATTAAACCAATCACTTATGTGGCAGCTTTTGAAAAAGGCTGGACCCCTGCCACATTAATCTGGGATGTCCCCGGCAGTTTTCCTCCCTCGGGAGACCCGCACGATCCGAGCCCGCCTTATGTACCGGTTAACTATGACCATCGCTTCCACGGACCGGTCACCATCCGCACGGCTCTTTCCAATTCGTTCAATATTCCCGCCGTCAAAACTCTCCAATTTATTGGTATTTACGATAATCCTGACACCCCTCAAAAAGAAGGGCTGATCGGCATGGCAGAAAGGCTGGGCATAACCAGCCTGATTCGTAAGGATTACGGCTTGTCACTCACCCTGGGAGGTGGAGAAGTCAGCCTCCTGGAAATGACCGGAGCCTTTTCGGTCTTCGCCAATAACGGCAGGAAAATTCCACCCGTTGCGATATTAAAAATCACCGACAATGCCGGCAACCTTGTTTACCAGTACACTCCTCCCGCCGGAGAACAGGTCATCAGTCCCGAACATGCGTATTTAATTTCATCCATTCTTTCAGATTATGATGCCAGGCGTCCGATGTTTGGCTCGAACCCGGTCATTAATTTGCCATTCCAAAACCGGGTGGCAGCAAAAACCGGCACCACCAATGATTTTCGGGATAACTGGACCATGGGTTACAGCCCCGACCTGGCAACAGGGGTCTGGGTGGGCAATGCGGACTATACCCCCATGCAAAACACCACCGGTCTGACTGGTGCCGCCCCAATCTGGGCAGATTTTATGATCAAAGCCATCCCTGCCCTGACCGGAGGAGAACCAACCGCTTTCCAGAGACCGGCTGGAATTGTTGATCGGGTAATCTGCCAAATTTCGGGTACAGAGCCCTCCCAATGGTGCCCACAGCAGGCGCAGGAGATTTTTGCTTCCAACCAGCCGCCTCTGCCTGCGAGCGACGACCTCTGGAAAGAAGCCACGATTGACACCTGGACCGGCTTGCTGGCAGGCTCAGCCTGCCCCGATTTCGTGGATAAAAAGATGACGATCAACGTCTCAGATCAAGATGCACAACGCTGGTTGAGGAAGGATGAATCCGGGAAGGCATTTGTTAAGGAATGGGGCTTTGACCGTCCGCTTTATTTCACTCCCACCAAGCAATGCACTTCCGATTCCCCGCATGCGACCATCTCAATTGAAAATATTAAAGAAGGGGATGTCCTGACCGTTCCGTCCTTCGACATTTCGGTCATTGCCAACGCTACCAATGGTTTTAGTTCCTGGAGTCTTGATTATGCTCCGGGAGGCAAACCTGGTGATAATGACTGGTTATTCCTGTATAGTTCCAAAGGCCCTGTGCCCACCCCCGCCAATGTTTTTAATTGGAGATTGAAGGATGTCGGGAATGGACAATATACCTTGCGCATTCGAATGGAGAATTCGGACGGCGGTTTTGCTCAAAAATTCGTTCACTTTGCTGTTGATTTCATTCCGCCCACCGAGCTGCCCACACCCATTCCGACCGCCACTCTCACACCTCTACCGTTCCCAACCTCCACACCCGAGCCGCCCACGCAGGAACCTCCCAGCGCCCAGACTCCAACGGAAACTCCTCTCGCGGTGATCGTAACCACCACCCCCGAACCCTCCGCCACTCTCATCCCCGGAGGAGATCATTAAAGACCTTCCAGGGTTTGTTGTTGATCCCACCTCCGTAACGACCAGATGCCGGACTCATGGGATGTGCGATATTCCAAATGAATGAATTCTTCGGATGATAAAGCCTGTGGAATAATTTTTTCAATTTGCGAAACTGAGTCATCCGACCAGGTCAACATTCCCTTTTTCGCCAGGATTACCAGGACCCCGGCATGCAGAGCCAGGTAATTCATTGGTTTATGTTCAGTTTCCAGTAAATCTCTCAATGCCTTCCGGATAAAGTTTACGTCCAGCGGCAGCGGTTTCTTTTGACCCCGGGGGGAAATCATCCCGCTGTTGCTGGTTTTATTTTCAGCATACGTTCGCCTGACAGAAATTTTTTTCCACACCAATTGATCCGCATCCATCTCGGGGCTCATATCCAGGGTATTCAGTTCAAATCCTGCACTTTGCACCGCCAGGAAAACCGCGGTCAAAAATGCTGGTTCTGGTTCAGCCAGGATTCCAATAAAAGGAGTTTCATCTTTAATTAAGACGGACAAATTAGTAAATAAGGATTTGAGCGCCTCAGCATGCCACTGCCAGTCGTATCTCCGCCGGCGAAGTAAGGCTTTGAAGGAGCCAACAGAATCCGCCCCCCAGATCCAGCCCGACCAGAGCGCTGAAAGCGTCCAAAATGCCTGGTTTGGTCGGGGAATTGGAGAAACAACCCCTTTGATGGGGATCCCTTTTAACTCCCTGGCAAGCTCCCGCAAAGGACCTTCATAAACACAAACTCCCCCGCTTTCGGGAGGCTGCTCCGGCCAGATCGTCAGGGGAACTGCGTTTTCATTTGAACCAAGGGCTTTAACCCCCGCTTCAAATGCCATCCAGACATTATTTTCACGAAACACCGCTGGAAATGTCAGCAGCCGCGGTCGGGGACGTTCATTGTGCTGCGACCATAGCACATTGGTGCTATCAATCGCGAACAGGATCAGTGCACTCAGGTTGCGCCGGGCTTCTTCCGAGGTGGATAATCCTTCCAGGCGATTAATGATCATCCCAATCGCATAGACTGCCCTTGGAGGATAAAAGCTGAGCGCTTCCTCCGCAAAGGGGCGATCCGGATCGTTAATTGGAGAAACACGTTCAAGCGCCCTGGATCTGTGAATTTTATCTGCCTTCATCCAGCGGGCGGCTAATTCAAGATCCTCCGGAGTAGCCGCGTGTTCCCCGCTGCTGCCACAGGTGCAATTGTAAATTCGTCCGATCAGGGTATTGGTCTTTGAGTCCCACAAAAATGCTTCGGCTGGTAATTCTCTTTTACAGTTTTCGCACCTGGTCAGATAAAGGGATTGCAGGTGAAGCTCAAGCCTGGTATTTTCTTTTCGCACTGCCGCCAGGTCGGAAAGCAGCGCTGTCAGGTCGGCAAACCTGGGCGGATTGGCTTCCAAATCCATTAAAAAACGGCTGATTGGGTTCCCGGTTGTGACGAGCACCCGCTGCCCTGCCCGCGCCATTTCCACGCTGAAACGTGGTAACGCTCCAAAAGGATCAAGAATCCAATCAGTAGAATCCCCCAGTTCATTCGCGTACTGCTGTCCTATTCCTGCAGGCAGGCAGGGTAGGAACCGGTTGATCGGAGCGGTTGATTCTGTCTTTTCTCCAGACATGTTTGGCATGGAGATTTCCATGCATTCAGTATAGCGCGATTGGGGATTATTCCAACGGTCTGGAAATTGGATCGCGCGGCACCGATTGAAGATCGATTGACACCGCTGAAAGCAGGAATTGGATCCCGAGAATCACGGTCAGGGTGGCGAGCATGACCGTGCCCGTCGGAGCAGGAACATTCCGACTGGCGTAATTAATCCACTCGACACTCCCAAAAATCAAGCCAAAAAGAAAAAGCGGCAAGCCTGCCAACAGGTACATCGAGCCAATCGAAAAATCATATAAAAAATAATGCAGCAGGATTCGTTTCAAAAACAAGGCAAATAAAGCCGGCGGAAATTCCAATAACACCTTGGCAATCGATAAATTCGAGATCTCGTCTTCATAACGGGCTGGAATGGCAACATCTCGCAGGCAGGCACCGGTTAGATAAAGCTGGCTGAGCTGGGAAATCTCAAAAAAATAACTTTTATGGACATGATCCAGCGGCAGGAGAGCCAAAACTTCTCCACGAATCGCTAAAAAACCGTTGGTGGGATCAAAACAGTTCCAATAACCAGTGGCTGCTTTGGCCAGAAAACTGAGGGCGATGTTCCCGATTCGCCGAACAAAGGGCATCCGGTTGAGAGCGCTGAAATCCCGGAACCGGTTCCCTTTCGAAAAATCTGCCTGCCCGGCAACCAGTGGCGAAATTAATGCGGGGATATCAGCGGAAGACATCTGTCCATCGCCGTCCAATTTGACAACAATTTGCGCACCCATTTCAAGCGCTTTTTTATAACCGCTCACCATTGCACCGCCCACACCCTGGTTGCAGGAGTGAGTGATCGAGGTAATTCGTGCATCCAGCCTGCTGGCAGATTGAATCACCCTGGCAGTCCCATCTGGAGAAGCATCATCCACCACAATCACATGGCGCACAAAAGCTGGAATCTCAGCCAGAACCTTCTCCAGCTTTCGTTCCACTTTATATGCAGGGATCACCACGACGATGTTGAATTTCGAGAGGTCTGTTGTCATGTTTAAAAGTTTATCACATTGAACTGAAACTGATCTTTCAAAAATAAGCCTTCTTTTTCAACTTTAAACCAAAGGTAAATCCTTTTTCTGCTTCCAAATTTGTAAGATTCTAGAGGTCCTGATGAGATCCATTCGCAATTATTAAACTTGAAAATTGATGTATCCTTAATTAGATTCTTATGAAAACCCTTTCTCTTGAAAAAATTCTTGTCGTGGAAAGCGATCCCCAGGTTCGCGAGCTGATCAGCCGCCAGGTTCTGGGCGCCTATGGATACCAGGTGGAGGTGGCTTCGGATGGCGCCCAGGCAATCCAAATGGCAGCCCTGAACCAGCCTGACCTGCTCATTACCAATCTCAATCTCCCGGGATTAAGCGGAAAAGACCTCCTTTTAGCACTTTCCTCCCAGGGCATATCCATTCCTGTGATCGTGCTTGCCAGGAAAGGACAGGAAACCAGTGTCATTCAAGCCTTTCACCTGGGCGCGGCGGACTTTTTACAGCTTCCTCTGCGTGAAACAGAAATTATCGCGAGCGTGGAAAGTGTTCTGAATAATGCCCGAAATTTGCGCAACCATGAAATCCTGGAAGGGCAAAACAGGCAAATCCAGGCTGATCTCCAAAAGAAGATCAGCGACCTGAAAACCGTCTTTTCGGTTGGTCGTGCGGTCAACACCATCACTGAGCAGCGGACCCTTTTAAATAAAATGATCGAAACCGCCACCACCGTCAGCGGCGGAGATTTTGGCTGGCTGACCCTGAAAAGCGATTCGTCCAATTCCTTCCGCCTGGCAGCGCACTATCGCCTGCCCCGGGAATTATCGCCAAAAATTTGTGAGCCCTTCCAGGATGACCTGTGCTCAACGGTTGTTAATTCGGGCGAGACGCTTGTCCTGGAGAGTGATGCCCTCAAAAAGTACAACTGGACTCTTCCCGCCCATGCTGCACTGCTGGTTCCCATCAAAGGCAGGCAGGAAACCATCGGTGTAATCATTCTCCTCAGGAGAAAAGCGCCTTCTTTTGAAAAATATGATTGCATGCTGGCTGAAACCATTGCAGATTACGCTTCGATCTCGCTGGTCAACTCCCGGTTGTTTCACGCACTCTCCAGGAATACTGAAGCATCGCATCAAAGGGACAAGCAAAATAACGACCTGATCCAGAACCTTGGACAGGATGTACAATCGGTGATTTTAAATTCCCTCCAACCGCTTGATTATGTGTTGAGCAGCAAAGCAGGTCCTTTGAATGCCAACCAGCAAAAAGCGCTCGAGGCAACCCAAACTTTTCTCCAGCAGCTGGTCACAAGCCTGCAACAACGCTTCCCCCGTTAAAATCAAGATACAGTCAAGTCAGCGCGGTATCGTCCCAAAAATCGAAGTTCCTGCTTTGTAAAAATCTAACCACACGGGGTGATTCATCGAAAAATGCCGGTCATGTTCTCCGGTTCTTTAAAATTATGCTTGTTTAATTTTGCTCAATGCCGGGATGGCTTAATCCAGCCCCTCATCCCCACCCTCATCACCGGACCCTCCGCCATGCCGCACTTCAAGAACTTCCCCGTGGTAATTCACGATGACTTTAAAACCAGACATCCCCAGGTAAGACCGCATTTCTTCAGGAATGCCAAGACCAAACAACTGTTCAAATTGTTGATCGATATGCTTTAATTGGTTTTCGATCAATGCCCGGCTGAACAGGTCTTCGGTTCCCATCATTTTTGCAGCCTGTTCACTCAGGAAACCTTCATTCCCCTGGATCAGTTTCTTTAATTCATTCAAGATTTCCCGGTCGATTTGGACGGATGGAATATGCCTTTTAAATCCGGCATCATTGATGATGTACGCGGGCTCCTCCCCGATCTGTCCACTTTCCAGGGGTTGATCATACTCATCAAAGACAAGACCCGCGAAGAGCGGCTGCCCGGTCATCAGTCCTGCCTCCCCTCTATCATCCCCAATAAAACTGCCAAAGCCAGACCCAGCCGCCGGTCCAGGCGACTGGTCTGATCCAATCCAAAATCGATCGCCATTTCAAAGCGAAATGGATTAAACCGCTGCCTGAAACTTGCCAGCGGCTGGTCAGCCAGTTTAATTTCATATTTTTGGGGCAGCAAAGTTCCCAGTAAAAAACGGCGCAGCAAAGCCAGGCTCAGGTTGTCCTCAAAAAGTTTCCCGATTGGCTGGTCATTTGCATCCAACAACTCCCACTCATCACGCAGCATCGATTTAATCCCCTTGCGGCGCAGTACTCCCACTTTTTCACCCGTCATGGAATCCATGACATCGTAAGCGGCGGAAAAATCCAAAATATTTCGGGCTTTTATCGTCAGGATTTCGCTGGATTTACCTTCATCCGCAAAAACACGGATATCTTCGCGCAACTTGAACATCTTTTGTTCAGAATACATGACCAGCAGACTTTGCGAATCGTAAAGTCTGACCTTGCCAGTCAGGGCAAAGACCTGCCGCTTGAGCAAGTATTGGTCAGAAGTGAATGAATTATGCATGGAATTTCGCAGCAGCGAATTAGTAGTGCACGTTGACGAGGGTACCAACGCTCGCAAACTGGAACAACCAGGCAGAGTCAGGAATGCTGAGGTTCACACATCCATGACTCATGGGCGTTCCAAAATTGCTATGCCAGTAGGTGCCATGCAGGGCATAACCCTCATAAAAATACATCGTATTCGGGACATTGGGGAGATCATAATCATCTCCAACCATCTCGGTGTAGGTATATTTTACGTAGATGTGGAACTGTCCTGTCACGGTGGGATGCAGCCAGGTTCCGGTTGAGACTAAAAAGGAATTTACCACGTTGTTGCCATCATAGGCATACACCATCTGGTTGGTTAAATCCACATCAATCCAATGCCCGGCTCCTCCATAGGTCGAACCCGTGATCACCGCCGGGGTATCATATGGAACGCTGGTCGGGAGCGGAGCGGGCGCAGTATCGGTGGGTAAGGCAGTGGGCGTCGCAGCGCTTGAAGAATTTTCGGGAGGGTTGTTCGTCGGCTGCATCACAATTGGTGTGAGCGTCGCCTCTAAAACAATTGGCGGCAGCGTCGCCGGGATCACCAGCGTAGGGATGGTGAATGGTGAAGAATCTGTCGGAAGAGCGGTAAAGGTGGGTGCAAGCAGCGCTTCAGTTGGTGAAACCAGTGTCGCTGTCGGCGGGACCATTGTCGCGGTTGCTGGAACCGATGTTGCGGTTGGAGGAACCGTTGTCGGGGTTGGAGGAACAGAGGTAACGCTGGCGGGAACTGCTGTATCTGCCGGGGGCACCTGGGTTTCTGTTGCTGCTGAGCCTGCATCAGAAGGCTGCTGGGGTTGGTTGGTGCTGGTGATGTTGGGCTCCGCAGTGGGAGAAACCAGCGTGGGTTCAGCGGTGACCTCCAGCAAAACTGTCGTAGGCGAGACTGTCACCACCGGCAGCAGCTCCTCAAGGTTTGATTTTTTGATCAAAGCATCCGCAGCTACCGGGCCCGACTCTCGCGTGATCAATAGATCGGTGAAAAATTGATTGGCGGATGCTCTCTGCCAGAAAAAGAATAATACCGCTGCAATAATTACCAGCCCGGATAAAAATATGACCGAATAACGATAATTTTTGGAGGATTTGGTTTTAAGAGGTGCCGGTTCCACGACGGCGCTGCCTTCTGGAAGAGGCTGCTGATCGTGTTCCGCAGTGGTCGTTCCGGGTTCTTGAACCGGAATTACATCAGATTTGGTCTGTCCAATCGCTTCCACCCCGCCCGGGTTCCCCGCCAGTGCGGTTTCCTGGTCAACACGGGCATGAGCCCAAACCAGCCCCTTATGAGCGCGCTCACTATGCGGGTTGATCACCAGCGCCTTTTCCAGGTAAGAGAGGCTGTCGCGCGGCGTAGCCAGGGCTGCCATCAAAAGCCATACTTCTTCCAGTTCTGGAGCTTTTTGTGAAACAATCTCGGCAAGGTGTTGGGCTGTGGCTTTATCCCCACTTTTCAGGGCTTGTTGAGCTTGTTCAAGGATTTTATAGGCTGCGATTTGGTTGGGTTCCATTTGAATACCTTAGGGAATTATTTCATGGAGTAGAAGTTGGGGCGATGTTTTCATTACGTACAAAACAGATCAAACCATTCGCCACGCCCTGGGCGATAAGATCTGTCTTCGTGGTCAAAATATCATAATCCAGCTTCAAAAAACCAGTTTCGATAATGGCTGCCGGGGTGCTGGGATCAATTTCGCTGAAAGCATGATAAAAAGTCATATCATTGGTGACGCTGTCATGTAAAGATAATCCCGTGGTACGCTGGTATCTGTCCTTCAGACAACCTTCCAGACGGTTTGCCAGGTTGGTATCGTGAGTACTCATCGCGGCTGCCACTTTGAACCCGGTAGCCTGATCATTGATGTAATCGCACGAATCATTGTGGATCGATAACAAAACCGCTGCCCGATAACCGGTCAGGCGTGGGTCTTTTTCTTTAAGTAAATCTGTCTCGTAACCGATTGCATTTAGCTTCTGCTGGACCAGGGTGGCTATCTTGAGATTCACATCAGCCTCAGTTGTGCCGTTCTCACAAACAGCGCCAGAATCATTCCCAAGGTGCCCCGAAACAATCCCAATTCGAATGGCAGGGCGGGCTGTTCCCGAGAGAACTGCAATATTCGGTTCTGAGGTCAGGATGGCGGAAAAAGGCTCTTTGAATCCAGCAGAAAAAGAATTTGGGGAAAATGTTACAAATAGCGTTGCCACCACCATCGCTGTAATCAAGGTTGTCTGCAGTATGCGGGGAGATCTTGTTTTCTGGTTCCGTTCCCTGCCAGGGGTCGGGTTGGGGAGCGTTGTTTCGCTTGAATTTTCCATAATATTTGATTATATACTACCAGAAATACTTCGTGTAGGGCAGCATTTTCAATCGTTTTATGTTGCAGTTGCATTGTAAAATTCAACTTGAAACGCTTAAAATAACTACCTTGGCTTGGCTTGACTATGTTTTCCACGAGAAGTATGATGAAAATAAATCCATCGGAGAATTCAATGACAAATGAATCAGAACAGCTTCGGCAGTCGATGCGTTTTTGGGCAACGGGGGTCACCGTGGTGACCGCGGCGGTTGGCGAGGTCAGGCATGGAATGACGGTCAGTGCCTTCACTTCAATTTCCCTCGACCCCGCTCATGTCCTCGTCTCTCTTGCCCAGAACAGCCGCACATATGATTTGATCATCCGCTCGAATCATTTCGGCATCAGTATCCTGGATTCAGATCAAAGGGAAATTTCAGATCGTTTTGCAGGTCGTGTCCCCGATGAGATGGACCGGTTTGAGGATCTTGAAACCTTCACGCTGGTCAGCGGAACTCCTTTGCTCAAAGAGGGTTTGGCGCAAATTGACTGCCGCCTGGTCTCCATTGTGGAGTCAGGCACCCACTCCCTGTTAATCGGGGAAGTCCTTTCAGCTCAATCTGGTGAAAACGGTGAGCCCCTGATTTATTTCAATCGTGGCTATCAAAAACTTTACCACTCTTAAGGGAGATCTAACGATCGGGAGAACCCAATGAACGAAAACCTTACACAGGAGGAAAAAGGATTATTATTAATGCTTGCAAGGCAGGCTCTTGAAAATGGAGTCCAAGGTAAAAAGATCCCGGCAGTTGACGAAAGGCAGCTCACGCCGCTGCTCCTGGCGGACGGCGCGTCATTCGTCACGCTGACCATTCATGGTCAACTGCGCGGCTGCATCGGTTCACTCCAACCTTACCAGCCGCTTTATATGGATGTCAGGGAACATGCCGTTTCGGCAGCGCTCGAAGATTATCGCTTCAACCCTGTTCAACCCGCAGATCTGCCCCAAATTCATATTGAAATTTCGCGGTTAACCCTGCCTGTGGAATTATCCTACCGGGATCCGGCAGATTTATTGACCAGACTTCGTCCGGAGATTGATGGGGTGATCCTGCGGGATGACATGCGCCGAGCCACTTTTCTGCCCCAGGTTTGGCAGCAAATCCCCTCCGGGGAAGAATTCTTAAGCCATTTGTGTGCAAAAATGGGGGCAAACCCGGCACTTTGGCGACAGAAACATCTCGAAGTCCAGGTTTATCAGGTTGAAGAATTTCACGAACCGAAGCATGGGATCAGTTCCAACCCGTGAATTTAGAAAAATCTGGATTTAAAGTTTATCAATTTATTTAGGAGATTAAATCATGCAATACCGTCGTTTGGGACGATCTGGCCTGAGGGTCAGCGAACTGTCTTTAGGTTCCTGGGTAACCTTCCATACCCAGGTGGATGTCGATTCGGCTGTTGAGAGCATGGCTGCAGCCTATGATTACGGGGTCAATTTTTTTGACAACGCGGAATCCTATGCCAGCGGGAAATCTGAAGAAGTCATGGGTGCAGCCTTTAAAAAACTCGGTTGGCGCCGGTCCAGTTTTGTGGTTTCTTCGAAATATTTTTGGTGGCTGAACAATTCAGTCAACGAAAAGAACACCCTCAACCGGAAATACTTGATGCAGGCGATCGATGGTTCCCTCAAGCGTTTTGGCTTGGAACACCTTGACTTGATTTTTTGCCATCGTTCCGATCCGAACACGCCGGTCGAGGAAACCGTCTGGGCAATGCACAATATTATTGAAAACGGCAAGGCCTTATATTGGGGAACTTCTCAGTGGCCCGCGGCTGATATCCTGGCGGCGATCGAAATCGCTGAACGCCATCACCTGCATAAACCCGTCATGGAACAAGCCGAATACAACATGCTGGAACGAGAGAAAATTGAAAAAGAGTACGCCAGGTTGTTCTCGGATTATGGCTACGGAGCTACCATCTGGTCGCCGCTTGCCTCCGGTCTTTTAACTGGGAAATACAATAATGGGATTCCTGCCAACAGCCGGGGTTCCCTCAAGGGTTATGACTGGCTTACGCCCCGCCTGACAAATCAGGAGGATATTGCCAAAGTCAAAAATTTACTACCAATTGCAAGCCAATTGGGCTGCACTCCCGCTCAATTGGCAATTGCCTGGTGCCTCAAGAATCCCAATGTCAGCACGGTCATCACCGGCGCCAGCCGTGTCTCACAGGTTCATGAAAACATGAAAGCCCTGGGAGTCGTTGAAAAACTTACCCCCGCAGTGATGAAAACCATCGAAGGGGTTCTTCAGAATAAACCTGAACTGTAAATTGGCAATTTGACCACAACCAGGAGGCGCACCTTCATCCCGAAAGTGCGCCTCGCTAAATAACCCACCTTTTGTGCCTGCTGGAGCTGACAATGTCTGCAGGTCATTTTGTCTGAATGTCGAACTTCCACACTCCCATTTATACTTATGCCTGCCGCATCCACCTTTTCACAGCATCGCTGGAATGCTGGTAGTTGCCCATGCAGGCTAATAACTCCTCGGGGGAATCTGATTTGCATATCATTTTGCGATGTTCCGGGAAAATGAAACCTTCCTTCTCTGCATGGAGGATCATCGCCCACATGGGGTCGAAGTAGCCGCGTACATTCAACAGACCAATCGGTTTTTCATGGACCCCAATCTGCGCCCAGGTGATCGTCTCAAACAGCTCATCGAATGTACCAAACCCGCCAGGCAGCGCCACATATCCTTCTGCCAGAGCATACATGCGTGCTTTACGCTCATGGATGGTGGGACAGACTTCAAGGCGTGTCAAGCCCTGGTGCGCCAGCGCAGGCGTGTTCATGGATTCCACAATTACCCCATAAACTTCTCCTCCAGCTGCAAGCACGCCGTCAGCCACCGCCCCCATTAAGCCGGTTTTTCCTCCTCCGAAAATCAGGCGGATATTATTTTCGGCAAGAACGCGTCCCATCCTTTGTCCCGCCGCCATAAAATCCGGATGGATTCCATCCGATGAGCCACAATAGACGCATATTGAATTCATTTGTTATTCATCTTTCAGGTGTATGATAACCAGAGATTCCGATCTGACTCGCGGTTCGTTTGAACCTCGAGTGAAGATTATTTATATTAATCAGGTAAGAGTTCCATAAGATCGGTCCTGTCTGCCTTGACTCGGGTAAAACAAAAGCCTTAAAATTATTATAGTATGGACTATAAAGATTACTATAAAGTACTTGGTGTTTCGAGAACAGCCGGCGCAAATGAAATTCGATCAGCGTACCGGAAATTGGCTTTAAAGTATCACCCTGATCGAAATCAAGGCGATAAACAAGCTGAAGAAAAATTCAAAGAGATCAACGAAGCTTATCAGGTCCTCTCAGACCAGCAAAAAAGAACCCGCTATGACCAGCTTGGCAGTGAATATTCTAATTATCAAAGCAAGGGCGGTCAACCTGAAGGATTTGACTGGGGACAGTATTCTTCTGGTGCGAATAATTCCCAGCAGGTCAACTTTGATGATCTCTTCGGCGGATCTTCGGGGGGTTTCTCCGATTTTTTCAGCGCCATTTTTGGCGGCAGAGCCAATATGAGTGGCGTTCCAGGAAATGATCCCCGCAGCCGTAGAATGCCCCAATATGAGCAGCCTGTTTCCATTTCTTTGCAGGAAGCTTATGAAGGGGGTACCCGCATCCTCGAGACAGGCGAACGCCGCGTCCAGGTTAAATTTCCTGCTGGCGCAAAAAACGGCACAAAAATTCGAGTGGCGAATGGCGCTCCAGATGGCACTGATTTGTATTTAAAAATTTCTGTCATGGACGATCCGCGCTTTACACGTGAAGGTTCCAATCTGTACGCTCCTGTCACGGTGGATGTCTTTACCGCGCTCCTCGGCGGTGAAGTTGAAGTCCCAACCATTAATGGCAAGGTCAAGTTAACGATTCCGCCCGGCACTCAACCCGATCAAAAAATCCGCATTTCTGGGAGAGGCATGCCTCAGCTTAAAAATCCCCAGGAAAAGGGTGACCTGGTGGTGCAGGTGAAGGTCCGCCTTCCGAAAAACTTAACCACGGAACAAAAATCGCTTTTACAAAAGGTCCGCAGCCTGGATAAATAATTCCGGGGAAAGTATCAAGGAGTTTCAATGAAAAAAAATTCGCGCATCGCGGCTGCCATCTCAGTTTTATTGTTAGCCACTTTTGCCTGCCAGGCTGGCAGTTTGCCCCTGGCTCTTCCATTACAAACGGTCGCTCCATCCGTAAACCCGGCACAACCCGCCACGGCTGTCCCGATCGTGGTTTCTTCTGAAGCCGTCAGCCAGCAGGATACTCTTTCCACGCTTTATCAAAATGTCCTTCCCGGCATCGTCTCCATCCAGGTCACCACCGCGCAGGGTGGCAGCATGGGAACGGGAATCGTTTACGATCCCCAGGGACACATCCTGACCAACCAGCATGTCATCGATGGTGGGCAGGATATCGAAGTTGATTTCCCCTCTGGATTCAAGGCGCCTGCAACGCTTGTCGGGGTGGATGCTGATTCGGACCTGGCTGTCCTAAAGGTGGACGCACCTTCGTCCGAAATTCATCCCCTGACGCTTGGGGATTCCAAAAAGCTCAAGGTTGGTCAATCCGTCATCGCAATTGGCAACCCCTTCGGTTTAAACGGAAGCATGACTCTTGGTATTGTTTCAGCACTGGGACGCACCCAGGATTCAAACCGGCAGATCGGTAATGGCGGAACTTTTAGCGTCGCTGATATGATCCAGACCGATGCCGCCATTAACCCAGGCAATTCTGGCGGACCACTCTTTAATCTTTTTGGCGAAGTCGTCGGGATCAACCGTTCAATCCGGACCGATGCCAGCAATGTAACCGGCGAACCGGTCAATTCGGGCATCGGATTTGCAATCCCGGTAAATTTAATCAAGCGGGTGGTGCCTGCCCTGATTAAAGACCACAAATTTGAATACCCATACATGGGAATTTCAGCTCTCCAGAGCGATCTGATGTCCCTGAAAGTGATCAATGCTCTTGGACTGAAAAAAATGACCGGCGTTTACGTCACCAATGTTGCGCCAGGTGGTCCTGCCGAAAAAGCCGGTCTCGTTGGAGCCAGCACTCCTTCAAGCATCCAGGGATTGTATTCCGGTGGAGATTTGATCGTTGCCGTGGATGGAAATCCCGTCAAGGTCTACGATGACTTGATCGGTTATCTTGTGGACAATAAATCACCGGGTGATCAGGTTGTATTAACGGTCATGCGCGGCACAAAAAGTGTTGACCTGACACTGACGCTGACCAGCCGCCCGAAATAAACCCGGCTAAAATTTGAACAAGAGCTGATCCGAAATGGGTCAGCTCTTTTCAATTCCAACTTTATCACCATATTTATTTAAATCGTTCCTCTTTCCAGATATCTGCCCGGTTGTGATAACCAGCCTGTTCCCAAAAGCCTTTCCGATCCACAGGCATGAACTCGAGCGCACGCAGCCACTTTGCCCCTTTCCAGAGATAGGGTGTGACCAGGTCGTCTCGTCCCGGAATTTGCCCAACAACTCCTCGCAGCGGGTAGCCGTGCTCCGGCTCTATCGGTTGACCATTCATGTGGGTTGCCAGGAGAAAATTATCCTGCAAAACCACTTCCAGCGGTAAATTGACGGTAAAACCATACTCCGCATGCTGCATCACGTATTTTGCGCTTGGCTTGAGTTTTATATAACCTTCATCCACCAGCCTTTTGACCGACACACCTTCCCATACGGTGTCAAATTTGCTCCAGCGGGTGACGCAGTGGATGTCCATTGCCTGCGAGCTGCGCGGCAGCTCGTTCAAATCTGCCCAGGTCCAACGCACATTCTGCTCGACTTCGCCCCAAATTCGCAAATCCCAGGTGGCTGGGTTGAACGGCGGAACTTCGCCGTAATGTAATACCGGGAATTTAAGGGTCAGCGCCTGACCCGGCGGCAGCCTGCCTTCACGCCGGATCCGCTCTTCTTCCCTTCGCCGCTCTGATCCTTCTGAATTAAACATAGTGGACTCCTTTTGTCAGATTAATTATAATCCGTCTGGCGCGAATCCTTTCAAAGCAAATCCTCAGGCATAATTCCCGCCCAAACTTTTATAATGAATTAAATTGACCGAAAATTTTCCCAGCAGGATGCCTATTAATCGAAGCCCAGCTCTCTCAGGTTCGTTTTGTTATCCCGCGGGCTGTCGTTTCCGGCGGCCAAAAGTTCCTTCCAGAATTGATCATCGTAACGTCTCGAGCGGACCGGCAGCGGCATGGGCACACCCCAGCCCAGCAGCAGCACTTCCTCCTTCGGCTGCAATCGTGCCAGCATGCCCTTGAGCGCTTCCCGGTTCGACAAGCCGGAGAGCACCGCGTGGATATCGTCCTCATCCCCCAGCCAGCCGCTGATGCGCGTCCCCAACTGCGAGAGGACCTCATCATAAATCTGCGACGGGCGCTGGTCCACGATTAATAGTGTGACGTAATATTTCCGCAGCTCGCGGGCAATGGTCGAAAAGGTTGTCTGATCAGCAATTTCGCGGTTGAGCAGTTTGTGGGCTTCTTCAACAACGATCACGAGTGGACGCGGCTCTTTGGCTGCGTGGGCGCGAAAATCGTTCGTGCTTTTCTCCCACGCATTCCGGATCAGGCGGGTCAGCAGGTTGGAGACCAGTAAATAGTCCAGATTACTATCGAAATCACCAAAGGAAAGCACCACATGCCTGCCATCCTGCAGGGTTTTGACAATTTCCGCCACACCATCCGTTGCAGGCTTCGCGACAATATATGGGCTATTGAACAACCGCCCCAGTTTGCCATGCAGGGCTCCAATTGCTATTTCATTGACCCCATTTTCCTGTGCCCAGACCTCCACTTCCTCTGGATTCATGGCTTTAAAACTTGCGAACCATTCGGGTCCAAATTTGGTATATAACGCGTTGAGAGTGGTGGGGGTGGTTTCCTTCAGGTTTAACGTTGGAGTCAGCAGCTCAATATCGCCTGGAGTAATATCCTTCATGGCAATCTCAAGGTTAAAATCGGGGGTGAAATTCTGGCGAATCCTGGAGCCGGCTCCCAACCCCACCACCCTGACCCTGGCGCCAAACTTGGTTTTTAATCCCACCACCGGCATTCTGGTATCCGAAGCCACATCATCGAAACCATACTCGTTGTGCATATCCAGCACCAGCACCGAAGAGTTGTTGTAATGGATCAAACCCGCCAGCACCAGCCGCGTCAGAAAAGATTTCCCGGTGCCGGTTGCGCCAAAAACACCTGAAGAACGCTGCACAAACCTGTCCAGGTTGATACAGACCGGGTGCCCCTGTTCGGGGGTATACCCGATAATAAAATTTCCTTTTTTCGCAGGATCACCAAAAATGGTGGCAATGTCTTCCTGGGCTGCCAGCGAGACCGGGGCATGATGCTGAGGGACGGTCTTGACCGGTAAAACCCTCGGCTCATTCTCGTCCGCGTGTTCAGCGCGCCAAATTTTGTATTCCGCGGTTCCGGGTTCCGGACCACGGTCGAGCATCAACGCCGGCAGGATTTCGAGGTTGGTATAAAGTGTTTGACCGTGCAGCGCCCGGGCAAGCTCCGGCGGCAGGCGGGTTTCGCTCTGTTCATCGGCAAAGCGCGGATCTGTCGCGCCCAGCTTGAGATCGGTTGCCAGCCCATAAAAACGAAAATTCCCACTGTCGATCACCACGAAGCCACCTTCCTGTACCTCCAGCGGGTTGGCGGTCAGGCGGGCCTGGAATGATTCCTTTAGACCACCGCCAACCATGTATCCTATGATTTTATGTTCAGTCATCTTTCCTCCAGCTGGCTTAAAGCTCACTCAAAGCGCCCAAAACACCCATCAGGGTTGGATAATCATCCCGCAGCAAGGTCACCAATTCCTTCGCCGCAGATTCCTTCCAGCGCGATGCATTTTCTCCATGCGCCGCCGCTGCCTGCCGGATGTGGGCAGCCAGGATTTCGCCCACCGCTAAATCTGCCGCGCGCAGGATATGCCGGAAATATCCCAATCGTCCGGCATCGGTAAATCGCACAAGCTCGTGATCATCACACAGGAAGATCCGGTCCAGGCTGAGCGGGGGTCGCGGTGGAAGCAGGTGTGAGATCCTGCCCTTCAAAGCATAACCCACCGTCAGGACTGACATTTCAACCGGTACGATCCGCCGTTCGCGATTGTCCATCATCACTTCTTCACTGACGTGATTGGATGTAACCAGCTGTCGCACCAGGCCATCATCATCAATGTGGATATCGTGAATCAACCCGTAAACTGAATAGTCCTCTCCCACGGGTGCCCGCACCAGCGCGCCAAAAGCAGGAGTTTCAAATTGCGAGACGGCACACCCGGCGATAAAACCGCTTGTACCCGCCCGCAGCAAACGTCCAATTTCAATTTCCGGCATAAATCCTCCTCAAATTACTGGTACCTGGTTCTGCCCCGCCCATCCTTGGCGGTTTGTTTGCCTGATTCATCGCCAACCTCTCCTCCCCGGTTCCGGACCATCAGCGCCAACAGCTGATCAAGCTGCTGGGTTTCGTCCCGGGTCACTACAGCCGTTTCGTGCGCCCGGTGTAAAAGATAGGGATACGGATGGGCTCCCATCAGGCTGCACTGCTGGATGAGCGCGGCGTGCAGCAAGCCCAGGCTTGCGCCATCTTCAGCCACCCAGCCGGGAATATCCACCCGGGCAATTTTCGGATGGCGTTCATCAGCGCTCACGTTCAGGTAAAAGAAATGCAGCCCCAGCTTGCCCTGGTAATCCTTTTCAGCTCTGGATTGCAAGCCAAAGACCGCCGAGCGTTCTTCTGGTTTAAGCAGGGGCATTTGCTTGCCACCAAACAGCCACAAATCTTTTACGCCTCTCAGCGGGTGAAAATCCCGCAGCTTCTGCAGGTCATCATCCGTCGCAATGCTCAGTTCGAGCAGGCGCACAAACAGGTCCGCGGCAGGCTTGTCGATATATCCCGCCGTGATGACGTTTTTTTCCTCCAACCCGGATAAAATCCCCAGGTACTTTTTTAAACTCCTGGCAAATTCAACAGCATCTTCGCCTTCCAATTTGCCCCATAATTCAATCGGACCATCGCTAAAGCTAACGATGGGCGCATCATCGCCGCCCACTTTTTCAGCCAGGTCCAGCAGGCAGGTGCGCTCCTCAGTATCCCGCTGCAGCGCCAGCATTCCATCGGTCATGGGTCCACCTGAGGTTGTGTAAAGACCCTCATCAAACAAAAGGTGGCTGTCCGTAACCACCTCGGGCGCCGCGCCGGAATTAAGCTTAAACACGATGCTGCCCACATTGATCAGACCGTACTGCAGCATTTTGTGCCTGTCCGGCAGGATTTGAGACCCATCTGCCGAAATAAGGGTCATGCGCTCGGGTAGAACAGGCGGGGGCGCATGGAAATCCAAGGGTTCATGAACCGGGATTGCACATCTCAGACCGGGATCGATCTCCCGGGCTCTTTCCACCTTGCTCCGCAGCCAATCCAGGTTGCCGGCGTTTTGCAGGAGAAGCTGGATTGCCAGGGAACGGCGCTCATTCAACTCCATTTGGTTATCCTGAATCTTGCTGCCGATTACTTTGATCTGTTCGTAGATGTTCTGAAAATTAATGGACATGCTCGCCTTTGGAAAATCACACTTAGAACATTTGTATTATTTTACAAGATATACCATAATATTACAAGCAATGGGAACTTTTTATCCCGCAAAACGTCTTGGTACAAGAATAGTTTATCAGGAGACAAAAATGAAAAATAAATCCTTACTCATATCCATTATTTTGATGACTGCCATCCTTCTCAGTGCTTGCGCTCCCGGGCTGCAAACCGGGGCTGCAAACACCGCCGCCACCCGCACGCTGACTGTGACCGGGGTCGGGAAAGTTTCTCTCAGTCCCGATATCGCTTATATCAATATCGGCGTGCATACCGATCGACCGAGTGCCACCGAAGCAGTCTCCCAGAATACTGCCGATACCCAGAGACTGATCGACGCCCTCAAAACTGCCGGGGTGGATGCCAAAGACCTTCAAACCACCAATTTCAACATCTGGCAAAACTCCCGCAGTGAGCAGGACGGTACAACCACCATGAGTTATGCCGTTGATAACACCGTTTCGGTCACCATACGCAAGCTGGACAAACTCGGTGATTTATTGGACACAGCCGTGAATGCTGGAGCCAACAACATCAACAGCATCCAGTTTGACGTCGTCGATAAAACCGAGGCTTTGAGCAGCGCCAGGTTTGAAGCAGTCAAAGCCGCCAACACCCAGGCGACTGAACTCGCCTCAGCTGCCGGAGTCACACTGGGGCTTATCCAGAGCATCCAATATTATGACAGCACACCCTCTCCAGTCATCCTGGGGAAGGGAATGGGTGGCGGTGGTGGAATTGCCTCCTCGGTTGCAGTACCGATCAACCCGGGGCAGATGGATATTACAACCAGCGTCACGATTGCCTACGAAATTAAATAAACAGTTTCCCTGATCCTTTAAAAACCAGGAATGGCTTTTTCCTTCCTGGTTTTTTTCCTTTGTACTCTCTCCAGGCGCTTTCCTCCCGGCATTCCATTCTTCTGACAGGTAAATACCGTATAATCACAGCATATTGATTCCAGAGGTGAAATAATGCTCAAAATTGGCTATATTGGTCTTGGGTTGATGGGAAAGTCCATCGCTAAAAATATTTTAAAAGCCGGGTTCCCGCTGGTTGTTCACAACCGCAGCCATGCTGCAGTCAATGAGCTGGTCGCCGCTGGCGCAGTGGAAGCACACTCTCCAGCCGAAGTTGCCCGGCAGGTGGACGTGGTTTTTACCAACCTGCCCGATTCCCCCGATGTGGAGAAGGTGGTCCTTGGCTCACAAGGGATCCTGGAAGGCGCACATCCCGGCCTGATATTTGTGGATAATTCCACCATTAAACCGGCAACAGCCCGCATCCTCGCGGCAAAACTGGCAGAAAAATCCGTTATGGCGCTGGATGCCCCCGTCAGTGGCGGAGATATCGGTGCCAGGAATGGAACCCTGACCATCATGGTCGGCGGTGACGCGCAAGCGCTTGAAAAGGCGATGCCTGTTTTTCTAGCCATGGGCAAAACCGTCACCCATGTGGGCGATGCCGGCGCCGGTCAGGTGGCGAAAGCAGCCAACCAGATCATGGTGGCAGCCCAAATGGTTGCCCTGGGAGAGCTGCTGATCTTTTCTCAAAAAGCCGGTGTCGATGCTCAAAAAGTAGTCGATGCCATCAAGGGCGGGGCAGCCCAGTGTTGGACCCTGGATGTCAAGCCTCCGCGCCTATTTAAAGGAAATCGGGCGCCTGGTTTTAAGGCGTACATGCAGGCAAAGGATCTCAACATCGTGCTCGAAACCGCGCTCGAATACGGCGTAGTTTTGCCTGGAACTGCGGGACACGCTCAACTGTTCAACGCGATGCTTCAAATGGGAATGGGAGAATTGGACAATTCTGCAGTGCTGGGCGTTATCGAAACCCTTGCCGGGACCAAATTGCAGGAGATGGAATGACCTCCTTAAAAATTCGCTGGTCCTCCGTGCAGGATTATTCTCTGGTGATCCTTGGAACCCTGGTTCAGGCGATTGCCCTGCGTCTATTTTTTGTGCCTGCTCAGCTTGCTTCGGGTGGAGTCAGCGGTATCGCCCAATTGATCAATTACTATACAGGCTGGTCGATTGGTGCGATGGTCTTCATTGGCAATTTTCCGCTTTTCATACTGGGCTGGCGTTATCTGGGAGGCAGGCGTTTTGCGGTCAGGACTGCAGTTGCCATCCTGGCGTTATCGTTTTTTACAGATGCTCTCCTGTGGCTGCCTTTCTTTCCAAAAGCCGGTCTGACGAGTGATATCTTTTTGAATTCCATCTACGGCGCGGTCGTGGCAGGTGCGGGTTATGGTCTGGTTTACCGGGGTCAGGGCACCAGCGGCGGCAGCGACATCCTGGCACGAATCCTGAATCATTACCGGGGAATCCCAATTACACAAAGTTACCTCATGACCGATACCCTTGTCATCCTGGGAGCAGGTTTTATTTTCGGTTGGGAAAAAGCGCTTTATGCAGTCATTACCCTCTATGTCAGCGGGCTGGTTGTGGATACCACCATGGAAGGTTACGGTGCTGCCAGGACTGCAATTATCATCACGAATCAACCCCAGAAAGTCTCCAACACCATCATGCTGGAAATGGAACGCGGCGTCACCATGCTTAATGGGACGGGTGCCTACACGGGGACCGATCGCTTGGTTCTTTATACAGTCATCACGCGTTCAGAAGTTCAGACCCTGAAATCCATCGTTCATCAGGCAGACCCCGATGCTTTTATGGTGATCGGTCTGGCTCACGAGGTTTTGGGTGAAGGATTTAACTCTTTCTCCAGGCAATAACGGGGTCGTAAATTATTTCAAATAATGGGCAAACTGCAGGGCGGCTCCACTTGTGAGCGCGATCTGTCCCAGCGAATAACTGATCATCACCAGCAGCCTGCCCCGCCGCACAGGTTGGACAAATTTTTCCCAGGCGAGCAGCATATCCGAAGCCAGGAAAAGAACCGCTCCGCTGCTCAAGAGGTACGCCGCGCCTGAGGACCAATCCGTGCGAAAAAGAGTCAGCAGGGCGGAAAAAAGCATGAGAGAAATCAGGACGGCATAAATGCGGATGGGTACGATCAGCCTGGTCAGCCCTTTATTCACCGCTCCCTGCAGGATCCGCCGGACCACGGGCAGCGCGGTTAAAATGATCATGATCGCCACCCCAAGAGTGATGCCGTTGAATGAGGGCGGCGGAGTGTTTAATCCCGCGAAATAAGCCGCATGCGTTAACAGGAATGCAACCATCCCAAAGAGGAACCAGCGATCTTCATTGGGAAAGAGCAGGATGACATCTCCGATTAGAGAAAAAAACAACCCCAGGGCAAACCAGTTTAATCCGCCCCCCAACCCCCAGCCAAAAACCAGCCAAAGCAGTAAAAAAATGATCACCAGGGGCTTGGCGATGAACTCCACTTTGCGCCAATCCCTGGCAACTGCCATCCATTCAACCAGCGCCGCCAGAAAAGTGAGAATGAGGAAAACCCAGGACATAGATCCTCCAGAAATCAAAGGCGCCGTGGGTACCCGGCGCCAATCAATTATTTTTTCTTCTTGGTCTCGATCTTGTAGCCAAACCGTCTCAAAGCCGATTCGTCGTCGCGCCAGTCTTTTTCAACCTTGACCCGCAGTTCGAGGAACACTTTTCTTCCGCTCATGGATTCAATTTCCTGGCGGGCGGTAATGCCGATCTTCTTGAGCATGCTTGCGCCTTCGCCGATGATGATGCCTTTCTGCGATTCGCGTTCAACGAAAACCGTAGCAGAAATATGAGCGCCTTTCTCGCCCCGCTCAATAAATTCATCGATCCGCACATTGACCCCGTGCGGAACTTCATCACGCAAATGGATCAGGCAGGCTTCACGCACCAATTCAGCGGCGATTTCACGCTCGTAAAAATCGGTCACCTGTTCAGGGTCAAACTCCGGTTCTCTGACCGGCATCCTCTCAACCAGGCTTTCAAGCAATTCGTTTCGCCCCTCGCCGCGCGTCGCACTCAGGCTGAAGACCTCTGCATTGCTGACCAGTCCCGCATAGGCTTCCTTGCGGGCTGCCAGCTGCTCAGGGTTGACCAGATCAACCTTGTTGAGCGCCAGGATCATTGGAGCACGTTTTTTAATTCCAGTCATGAGGGACGCAATTTGCAGATCTTCCGCGCCAGGATCCTTCGAAGCATCCACCAACCAGAGGATCAGATCCACTTCCCTCAGCGCAGATTCGGCTTCCTGGTTCATGTATTCGCCCAGGATGTGATGCGGCTGGTGAATGCCAGGGGTATCCAGAAAAATAAGTTGATAATCGTCTGTGGTCAGGATACCCATTTGCCGGCGGCGGGTGGTCTGAGCCTTGGGGGTGACAGGTGCGATTTTTTGACCCATGAACGCATTCAAGAGGGTTGACTTGCCCACGTTGGGGTGACCAATAATTGAAATTACTCCGGATTTAAATTCTTTCATTTTTTTCTTCCAATTCGCTTAAACAATCGATGAGATGATCAGGACGGAGCCAGAAACCCGTTGCAGAATGGTTCTTCACCAGGAAAAATCACTCCCAACCAGGCTCCTCCCGCGGGAAATAACTTCACGAGCGCGCCCGGGTGAGGTCGATCTCGTGGACCAAATTGTGCGGCAGGATGATTTTCAACCCCGGGGCCAGGACCTTCAGCAGCCCGCATCAGATTCGATTAAGCACCAGACTGAGTGGACTGAGTCCTTTCCCCGGCGAGCTTAAACCAAGAAAAAACGGTGCTCCAAATGGCTTTTCATTGAAAAAACCGTTCCCTGCCCGGTTTGCAAAACCATCCTTTTCTACCCTTGAGAGTTTATCACACTCCATCTTGAAAGCCGGGAAACCCTCGAATCCCTACCGCAGGCATTCACCGCTTCACGCGGTTGGAGGAATTAACGACCGGATGCCCGTCGTCCCGACACAAACACGCCGAGTAAGGGCTGAACCCGAGCGGATTCGTTACTCAATCAGCGCGCCTTCCAGCCGCAACAATTTAGCCTTGGTATCCAATCCTTCGCCGGCGCCATACCCGTGCAGTTTATGGTCTGCGCCGACGACACGATGACAGGGTATAACCACCGGGATGGGGTTGGTGGCTTCCGCCCGTCCAACCGCCCGTGCTCCGCGCGGAGACCCGATCTCCAGCGCAATTTCCTGGTAAGTGCGGGTTTGCCCATAGGGGATTGCGAAGGTCGCCCGCAGAGCTTTTTGCTGGAACTCCCTCATTCCAGACCAGTCAATCGACAGGTCGAATTGTTTGCGCCGTCCCTCGGCATATTCCCGCAGCTGCCGGACGATTTCATCCAGCTTTTCCGGCGCAAATATCAGGCGCTCGGAATATTTTTTTGCCAGCAATGCGGCAAATTCAGCCTGTGTGGATGGAAACTCAATTGCCACCAGTCCGTTCTCAGACGCAGCCAGCCAGAGATCACCGATCGCGGTCTCGCCAGTATTGCTAAAGTAAATCGCTTTCATGTCAGGGTCTCTTTCTCCTAAAGTCAGTCTATGCCTGTTTATCCTCGAACCGGGACAAAACTCTTTGAACCTTCCTCAATCATTAACTGAACCACATCCATTATTGCTTAATATTAATCAGGATCAACCCAGCCAGGCTGAGGAAGATCCCAAGGGTATTCACCAGGGATAATTTTTCCCGAAAAAAAAGGACGCCCAGGACGACCAGGATCAGGGCTGCCGTTACGTTGATGGAAATTGCCAGCAGGCTGATTTGCCATCCCGATCTGTACGCCAGCAACGTGGCGATTTCCACCCCGGCTATCGCCACTCCGAGCGCAAAGCTTGCTCCATTCAAGTTTTTGAAGGCGAGGCTTAGGTTGCCGGCGGGAAAAATTCTGAACATCGCCAGCGTAGTCACCAGCGCCACCCCGTAAGTTACCGAAAGCGCCAGGGCAGGGTTTGCATTTGATGGTGTTATTTTTTGAAAAAGATTATAAAAAACCATTGAAATGGCGGCCAAACCCGCGGTTAAAATATAATTCATGGAATTTCTTCCTCTCATGAAACCTGCCCGGCATGAAATGATTAATATATCGGGCTTGCGTAGTGCAATCGTAGGATAATCGTCAAGTAGATTTCGGCTCCAGGTGATAAATTATATGCGTAAAGTGTGAATTTTCTTCTCCTCCTTTGAAAAAGAGAGCCAGGGTCGGCGTCCTTGGCTCTCTTCGATTCTATCATTCCACTACGTTATAATGAGCGCTGTACATGCAAATTAATGTAAAAAAAGGAGAAAATAATGACCACACAAATTTCCATTATTGGTCTCGGGCAAATTGGGACCTCGATTGGTCTTGCTCTTGCAAAGTATCCTGAAAAAATCAACCGCGTTGGCTATGACCAGGAGTTGGTAACCCAGAATGAATCCAAGAAAATGGGGGCGGTAGATGCAGTTAAATTCAACCTTCATTCGGCGGTCGAAAACACGGATCTCGTCCTTCTCTGCATTCCTTACGACCAGGTGGAAGAAGTCCTGAAAAATATTGGTCCCGACCTGCGTGAAAATTGTGTCATCATCAATTTTTCCTACCAGAAGGTAACCACACAAAAGTGGTTTGAAGAGCACATACCGGCAGGCAGGCATCATATCGGGCTGGTACCTTCCATCAACCCCGCCTTACTGAGCCAGGCCGGGCATGGCATTGAAGCAGCCAACGCCGATTTGTTTAAAGATGCGACCATTGGGATTGCATCTCACGGGTCTTCATCCTCCCAGGCGCTCGAATTGGCAAGCGACCTGGTGGATCTTTTGGGAGCTCACCCCATTTTTCTGGACCCCTTCGAAGCAGACGGGATTGAATTGACCGCACATATCCTGCCGCAAATCGTCTCGGCAGCCTTGCTCAATGCAACCGTTGGGCAGCCCGGATGGCGGGAAACACGCCGCTTTGCCAGCATTCCCTACAGCCAGGCAACCACCGCCCTCGGCAAAGATACGCTTGAATCCCTGGCGCAAACCCTGCTCACCAACCCGCAGGGAGCTGTCGCGGTCTTGAATAATGTCATCGGCGCTCTCGTCCACATCCGCGCTTCAATTGAAAATGGTGACCAGAAGGATCTCGAGAAACGCCTTCAACTGGCACTTTCAGACCGGGAGAATTGGCAAAACGAACGATCCAGGGCTGAATGGGACAACCCGCAGAAAAAATCTGAAATTCCTTCCAGTGGAAGCTTCTTCAAACGGCTGCTTTTGGGTGTCAGGAACAAGAATTAGCCGATAATTCCACGCAACCACGCTCGCAGCCGAAAACATCATGCCTTTTTATTGTTATATTCTCAAGTGTTCAGATGGGTCATATTACACCGGCTGGACGACTGACCCAGCCCGGCGGCTAAAACAGCACAATATCGGCACCGGCTCACGTTATACCCGCATGCACCGTCCGGTCGAATTGGCTTATGTCGAAGAGCAACCCGACCGGACTTGCGCCATGAAACGCGAATTGGCAATCAAGCATTTATCCCATGCCGGTAAACAAAAGCTGATCGTCTCCAGGTCTGAAGAAGAGGGGTGAGCCGATTTTCAGCCAGTTTCGCAGACCAAACCGCGCGTCTCCCCTACTCTCTCAATGCACCCGCCATCAAACCGTGAATAAAATACCTGCCTAGAAATACATAAACCACTATGGTGGGCAGCGCCGCCAGGAGCGCACCCGCCATCTGGATATTCCAGGCGACAATCTGGCTGCCTGCCATGTTATTCAGCGCAACCGTAATTGGCCAGAACTCTGGCCGGGTCAGAACCACGGCAAACAAAAAATCGTTCCAGGTTGCAGTAAACTGCCAGATCAAAGCCACCACGAATGCCGGCATGGATAGCGGGAGCAGGATATAGCGGTAGGTGTTGAGCAGCCCGGCTCCATCGATGCGCGCGGCTTCGATGATTTCCTGCGGGATGGTTGAATAATGATTTCTAAAAATCAGGGTGGTGATGGGAATCCCGTAAATGACATGCGTCAGCACCAGCCCGGGCAAGCCCCCGTAAATGCCGATCATGCGCATAAACTGGACCAGCGGGATAAAAATGCTTTGATACGGAATGAACATGCCGAACAGGATCAGGGGAAAGATCAGGTTCGCGCCGCGAAACTTCCAGCGGGCGAGCACAAAACCGTTAATTGAACCGATCAATGCGGATGCAACCGTCGCTGGAACAACCATATTCAGGCTGTTCCAGATATAGGGTGTCAGCAAATTGAATGCAGACAGGTAGTTATCGAAACTCAGCCGGGCAGGTAAATTCCACATCGTCCGCAGGTTGATTTCATCGAACCCCTTAAAACCAGTCACCAGGATGACGTAGATCGGCACAAGGTAAAATATTGAAAGCAGCATCAGGGGAAAATAGAGGAGAAGCCGCTGCCAGTGCCGGTTTCTCGGGTAATCTGAGGACTGGGTCATAGATCCGCCTCATGTTTTAGGTTGAAATAAATGTAAGGAATGATCAGGAGGGAAATAATCAACAGCATCAGGATGGATATTGCGGCGCCCCGTCCGAAGAAATAACCATCGAAAGTGGCCTGCCACATATAAATGGCGGGCACATCCAGTGCGAGCTGTTTGCCTGCCAGTGAAACGATCAGGTCAAACACTTTTAACGAAATGTGACCCAAGATGATGACCACACTCAGCGTGACCGGATTAAGCAGCGGGATGATGATGTATCGATATAACTGCCATTCTGAAGCGCCGTCCACCCTGGCTGCCTCGCGTACATCGTCTGAAATACTGCGCAGTCCGCCCAGGAAGAGTGCCATGGTAAACCCTGACATCTGCCAGATGGCTGCCAGAGCGATCGCAGCGATTCCCCAGACTGGTGCGGTATGCCAGCGGCTGATCAAAAAGTTCAATCCCATGGACTCAAAAATCTGGTTCAACCCGCTGATCCGTGTGCCTTCAGCCGGGTTCATCAACCAGCGCCAGACCACCCCGGTCACAATATAAGAAATCGCCATCGGGAACAGGAAAAGGCTTCTAAAAAAGTTTTCCCCGGGCAGGTTTTGATCCACCAGGACCGCCATCACGAACCCGAGCAACAGTGCTCCGCCGACAAAAACAAAGGTGAAAATCGCAAGGTTGCGGGCATCAATTTGAAAACGCGGATCAAAGTAAAGCTCCCAGTAATTTCTCAACCCCACCAGGCTGAAATCCGGCAGGAGTCCTGTCCAGCGGCTGACCGAGACTCGCAGCGTCCAGGCGATAAAACCATAAACAAATACCCCCACCGCCAGGATCGACGGCGTGATCAGGGCAATCGCAAGGTAATCGTCCGCATTTTTCAGTTTCGGCATCGCCTCGTCCCAATCGGTTGACAGGAATCAGAAATTAAAGCTTCCCCGGGAAAAACAGGAAAAACGAGAGTCTGCGGGATTCTTACGAACATGTGCCCACACTTTTACAGGCTGCCACCAGTGCAGCCTGAAACCGGTCTATATCCCGGTCTCCCAGGAAAATGCCCAGGTCGGTATTGATTTCCGTTTTCCAGGAATCGTTGGCAACCACCCCGTGGTAGAGCGACCCCACCAGGATGTCTTTCGCCCAATCGTCCATGGCAGACTGGAGATATTCATCGTAAAGCGAACGGTTTGTGTCGCTGCGGACTGGAATGGACCCTTTGACAGGATTAAATGCATCCTGCCCTTCCTTTGACCCGGCCAGTTTCAACCAGTCAATGGCTCCCTCACGGTTTGGCGCACCCACCGGCAGCACGAAAGAATCCGATAAAAATTGAAAGACCCCTTTCGTTCCCGGAACAGCCGCCCAACCGTAATCCGCGTGTGGTTTTTTGCCGAGTTCCTTGTAGTACGCCTCGGTCCAATCTCCCATGATGTAAAACGCGGCGTCCCCGTCTACCACCAGCTGGGCGGCATCCTGCCACGAAAGCGTTGAAGAATCGCTGTTGGTGTATTGAAGCACGCGCTGGTAATTCTCGAGCGCTTTCCGAACCTCGGGGCTGCTCCAATCGGCTTTTCCTGTCCATAGTCCGCTGTATGTTTCGGGACCCAAAGTCGCCAGCAGAACGGTTTCAAAGAGGTGCATGGCGGTCCATTGTTCGCCCAGTGCAAGCGGAATTGTGTTTGTACTTTTTAATACTTCCAGGTCAGCCAAAAATTCATCCAGGGTGGTGGGGACGGTCAGATGATTGGCTGCCAAAATTTTCGGGTTATACCAGAGCACATTTGCCCGGTGGATGTTGACCGGGACGGAATAAATCTGTCCATCCTTGGAGATGAGTGGAATGAGAGCCTTTGGCATCACATCCAGCCATTTTTCCTGCGCGTAAAGGAAATTCAACGATTCGAGCTGGTTTGCCTTGACATAGGTTCCAATTAATTCCTGCCCGGCATGCCCCTGCCAGGAATCTGGTGGATCCCCCGCCTGCAACCTGGAGGCTAAAACTGCGCGGGCATTCGTGCCTGCTCCCCCGGCAACCGCGGCATTCTCAAAATCGATATCGGGATACTCTGCCTTGAAAACCTTGATCATGGCATTTAATCCGGCTGCTTCACCGCCGCCAACCCACCACGAAAACACCTCGATTTTTGTGTGTTTTTTGCCAGGGGTACCATTCAGTGAGGGGTTTCCATCCGGCGTGGTTGCAGTGTTTTTGGGTTTAAACCTTGCCGGCATACTGCAGGCAGAAAAGAAAAGTCCGGCGATGACGACCAGACTCCATAGTTTATGCTGGGAAGACATTCGGGTTACTCCTTAATCACGCACAGCCCACCTGGATAATGACTGAAAATTATAGGGTGGTTTCCCAATCATTATAATATGCTACGATTTTTATGTCTTCCTCATCAAGATTAAGTAAAATGGTAACGTAACCTACAGGATTGCCGGGTGGAACCTGACAATCCTCCACTTTACAAAAATTGCCGATTACAATAAGTGTATTGATCTTAAGCTCTCATCTCAACGGCTTTACGGACAAGCGCCGGACAAGCGCTGGACATGGACCAACAAACTTTTACCAACCTCTTCCGCGATTTAATCTCAAGAATGTACGACAAAGCTGCCATTGAAAATCATCCCCTGGCTGCAAAATTTCAAATCCCAACCGATCCCAGGATCCACCGGGCAGATGCAATCCGCCAGTTGATCTTGAATGAAATTGAAAACCTTCGCCCCGAAGGGTCGCTTGAGTTGTGGCAATCTCCGGAATGGCGGCCCTATCTTATCCTGAGTAAAAGATATATCGAATGCCTCGATCCGGCAGAGATCGCCAAATCGCTCTTTATTGGCGACCGCCAGTTCAGGAGGGATCACAGCCGCTCCCTCCTGGCTCTCAGTACGCGCATCTGGAATATTTATTTTGCACCGGCTGGAGATAATGAACTTAATGACCAGACTGAAGCAGATCAGCAGGACTTCGTGCACCATCCCGAGCACCTGGTTTTACAGGAAGTGGTTGAAGGCGTCCGGAACCTGATCTCCCGTCGGATGGAAAGTGAAAAAATGCAATTAATCATCAACCTGCCGGATTCCCCCGTGGACGTCTACGCCGACAGGGTTGGATTAAGACAGGTCCTGTTAAGCTTGCTTAATTATGTTCTTCACATTTCTGCCTCCTCTGAAATCACAATGCTAGCCAAAGTCGATCAGGAGATCGGGCTGGGGCTGCGCTTCGAAACCGATGAACTCAGTTCCAGCACCAGGGCTGAAGAACAGGATACCCTGGAATTTATTCAAAAGATGAGCGCAGAGCTTTCCGCCCGGCTCGTTTGTGATTATCCGCCCGCCACACAATCCGGTTCTGCCGAAATTTGGCTCTTTTTGGAATCGGCAAAGCCCAAAATTGTGCTCATGGTGGATGATCAACCCGCCACCATCAAAATGTTTCAGCGCTATCTGAGCGGCAAATCACTCGAGATTACCGGCTTGAATGACCCGGCGCTTGCCCTGGCGACTGCCCGGCAGCTGCAGCCAGCCCTAATCCTGCTGGACGTGATGATGCCGCATATCGACGGCTGGGAGATACTTCAGGCTCTCAAGCTTGACCCCGGCACGAAGGATATCCCCATCATTGTCTGTTCCGCCTGGGGTGAACCGGAATTGGCTCAATCCCTGGGGGCAGTGGAATTTATTAAAAAGCCCGTCATCCAAAAAGATCTTTTGAAAGCCCTCCATCAATTTGGGCTGATCCGGGATTAAATATGCTCTGGCTAAAAAATCTGGTGAAAAAAGATAATGAGCTCCAGGATTTGATGCGGCCGACATCCCGCAACCTGGTCCTGACGATAGCTTTCCTCTATCTAACTTTTCATATTATTGCCACCCTCGGGTATCCCCAGTCTTTCAGCCCCAGTCTCTGGTTCATTTCACTTTACATGCTGGTCCTGGTGGGGATTACCCTTCGCTTGATCCAGCATCATTATTTGTTATCACAGGTTTTCTGGCTGATTGGGTTGTTTGGCGCCATTCTCATGGCGTACTTTATTTACCAGTGGACCGAGGTTTTATTATTAATCCTGGCGCTTCCCCTCGTGGCAGTTGTCACCATTGGCCTGCCCGGGACTGCAGTCCTGATCCTGAGTACAACGCTCATATTAATTCTGATCGATACCTGGCTCGGTCTGCCGGACGGTTTGACGCTGGCAATTTCCTTGAGCAGTATTTTTGTGGCGATTTTTGGCTGGAGCCTTTCCAGCAACCTGCTGACCGCCCTGGATGCCGCTTCGTTTCACTATAAGGAAGTGCGCCGGCTGCTGGAAGAAACCCGCAATCACCGGGCAGAGATCAGCCGGATGCTCAAAGATCGCAACCAGGTCAATTACCAGCTTGAGCGCATGAATGAAATGCTGACCTTTGCCCGCGCCCAGGCAGAGGATGCCCGCGAAAATCGAAATCGCTTTATGCTGGCGGTCAGCCATGAACTTCGCAGCCCGCTCAACTTTATCATCGGGTTCAGTGACTTGATGGTGAATGCACCTGAAACCTATGCCCCTGTGGATAGCTGGCCGGTTGGTTTGTACGACGATATTCAAGAGGTGTACACCTCCAGCCGGCACCTGATGCGATTGATCAACGATATCCTCGATATGGGCAAAATTGATGCCCGGCAGATGTCCCTCTACCGCGAAAAAGCCAGCATGGACCAAATCGTGACCGATGTCAGGGATATGCTTTCAAGCGCTTTCGAACAAAAAGGCATTGCCCTCATCATTCACATCCCGCCTGACCTGCCCCCGGTCTATGTCGATACCACTCGAATTCGCCAGGTTTTGATCAACTTGCTCAATAACGGCTTACGCTTTACCGATCAGGGCAGCGTGACCCTCCAAATCGAAAAACAGGAAGATCATTTGCTGGTGAATGTCATCGACAGTGGGACTGGGATTGCTCAGGAAGATTTACCCCGCGTGTTTGACGAATTTCGCCAGGTGGGAGATGAAAACTGGCGCCGGAGGGCTGGCAGCGGGCTGGGTTTATACATCAGCAAACACTTTGTCGAACTGCACGGCGGGTCGATGGAGGTCGAAAGCACCCCCGGGATTGGCACACGTTTCTATTTCAGCCTGCCATTCGACTCTGCCGGGTTCAAGGAATCCGAAGCTCCGCAAAAGAACCAGCTCGTTCAGCGCGACAACCGGCTGGTGTTTTTGGTTTCAGAGCGCCCCGAGGATCGCCTTTTGCTGGAACATGCCCTGGAGGGATTCCTGACCCAGCCGGTGGCTGACTTAAAACAGGCTGAGCTTGAAACCGGGAAAATATTCCCCCGCGCAATTATCGTCGCCTCCGAAACCGGGCAGCTGCCCAACCAGGCTTTCCCCTACGACCTGCCCCTCATCACGGTTCATTTGCCGCGTTCACAGACCCTGGTGAACAACCTAAAAGCCCAACTGGTCAAACCCATTCCGCGCAAATTGTTGCTGGATACCCTCCATTCCCTCGGTCAGCAAATTCACCATATCATGGTGGTCGACCAGGATCCCGCCATGATCCGTTTCGTCAAGCAATCCCTGCGAGCCGAGCATGAAGGAATAAACAGCGGGACCTACGACCTGATCAGCGCCCGCAGCGGCGCGGAAGCGCTGACCCTCTTACAGTCCAACCCGATTGACGCCATCCTGCTCGATTTGGAACTGCCTGATGCAAACGGCTGGGACTGGCTGATCAAGCTCCAGGGTCTGGAAAAGTTTGGCGAGATCCCCGTCATTATTATCTCGGCAAAAGATGCCCCCGAAATGAACCTGGCGCCTGAATCCAGCTCCCTGGGGATCAACCTGCCCCGCCCCTTAAAGATGGCGGAGCTCAGGAGCGTGATTAAATCAATCCTGGAAAACATTCTACCAGTCTACCCCCAGGATAAATAATTTCAGCTGCTGTAAAAATGGACGATAGCGCGAATTAATCGATGGACAAAATTCAGGCATTGAATATCAATGATATAATTTCAGCCGCTGAATTTTAGACTATGGATGAAATTACTTACGAAACAACCCGCGACCTTTCTCTGCTCGATAATATTGAGAACCAGCCTGATGTAACCCAGGCAATTCTTGCATCCCAGCTTGGTGTGGCGGTCGGCACGGTCAACTGGCATTTAAAACGCCTGATCGCAAAAGGCTACGTCAAAGTTACCCGGGCTGAGCGCCGCAAACTGCGCTACCTCATCACACCCGAAGGGCTGGCGCTGCGCACCCGCCTGACGATTGACTACCTGGAACAACAATTTTTAATGTACCGGCGGATTCGCAAAGATGTCAGGGAATATGTTGAGCAAATTAAGGCAAGCGGTTACGATCGTTTGAACCTGGTTGGCGAAGGTGATGTGGCAGATATCTGCCGGTTAACCTGCCTTGAGCAGAACGTGCTCATCGTGAAACAAGCGGGCATTCCCACCCTCGAAGTACGCGGCCTGGGTGTGGCGCTGATTGATGCGGAGGAAATATGAATCCAACGCAAAAACACATCGTAGTCACCGGTGGGGCTGGTTATATCGGTTCGCTCTTAACCGCCCAATTACTGCAAAAAGGTCACCGGGTTACCGTGATTGATAACCTGCTCTTTGGCGGCGAATCGCTGATGACATTTTTATCGCATCCAAACTTTCACTTTGCCAAGGCGGATGTCAGCGAAACACGCATTCTGCGCGGCTCCCTGCCGCGAAATTGGCAAAAACCGGATGCTCTTTTTCACCTGGCTGGAATTGTGGGTTTCCCCGCCTGCCAGGCAGTTGGGAAACAGGCTTCCTGGCACTATAACGTCGATGCCAGCCGCAATATCGCTCAACAGGCGGAAAGTCTCGCCATTGAACAGGTCATTTTTACCTCAACCTACAGCGTTTACGGCGCCTCGTCAGATGGTCTGCCTGTCACAGAAACATCCCCAATCAACCCGCAGTCACTTTATGCCGAGACCAAAATCGCAGCCGAGGAAGCACTCCTGCCAATGGGCGCCCTGGTTTATCGACTGGCAACCCTTTATGGTATTTCACCCCGCACCCGCTTTGATTTGATCGTAAACCAGTTTGTTCTGGATGCCTTCATCAAACGGGAATTGCTGATTTACCAGCGCGGCTATTCGCGCTCCTTCGTGCATGTCCTGGATGTCGTCCGCGGGCTAATGATGAGCCTCGATGCACCCACCGAAAAAATTCGAGGTCAAATCTACAACCTGGGCACTGATGACGGGAATTACACCAAGGATCAGATCGTTCAGCTGGTCATCAAGCGCCTTCCCGAAACCTTCGTCGAATACAAGGATCTGACTTTCGGCGGCGACATGCGCGATATTACGGTTTCATTTGAAAAAATTCACCGCCAGCTTGGTTTTCAAGCCAGGTTTACGGTGGATGACGGTGTGCGCGAGGTGGTCAACGCCTTGCGCCAGGGCTTGATCCGCGAACCGCAGCACGAACGCTACCGGAACGCCCAGTTTATTGTGAGTTGATTTTCTTCCAGCACTGGGTACCTTTGGAATTTTCCATGCCGGAGATGCCCACGAAAATATGAACAAGGATGATTTATGACTGAAAACTTTTGGAACGGAAAGCGCGTTGTTGTAACCGGTGGAGCCGGTTTCCTGGGTTCTTTTGTGGTCGAAAAACTGAAAGCTCACGGCGCCAGCGATATTTTCATCCCCCAAATTGAAAATTACAACCTGATCGATCGGGATGATATCCGGCGCATGTACAAGGATGCCCTGGCGGGTATGGATCCAAAAAACCTGGTGGTGATTCACCTTGCAGCTCACGTTGGCGGCATCGGTGCCAACCGCGAACATCCGGCTGAATTCTTTTATGATAACCTGATGATGGGCGTGGAATTAATGCACCAGGCCTGGCAAAATGAGATCGGGAAATTCACAGCCATTGGAACAGTCTGCGCTTACCCGAAGTTCACCCCGGTGCCCTTCAAGGAAGACGACCTCTGGCTTGGATACCCCGAAGAAACCAATGCGCCTTACGGGCTGGCAAAGAAAATGATGCTGGTGCAATCTCAGTCCTACCGTGAGCAGTACGGCTTTAACTCCATCTTCATTCTTCCGGTCAATCTCTATGGTCCGGGCGACAACTTCAATCCTGCCTCCTCACACGTCATCCCAGCCCTCATCCGTAAAGCGATCGAAGCCCAGGAGCGCGGAGATCAGGAAATTATTGCCTGGGGCGACGGCACCCCCACGCGCGAATTTTTATACGTGGAAGACGCCGCTGAGGGCATCGTGGTGGCGACCGAACGATACAACAGCTCTGACCCGATCAATCTCGGCTCAGGTCACGAGATTTCCATCAAAGATCTGACCAGTCTCATCCTGCGCCTGACAGGCTACAAAGGGAAACTGACCTGGGATACCTCCAAGCCGAACGGTCAACCGCGCCGCGGGTTGGACGTCTCCCGCGCCAAAAACCGCCTGGGCTGGCAGGCTTCGATGGATTTCGAGACCGGTCTGACCCGAACCATCGAATGGTTTAAAGCCAATCGAAATAAAATTAAATAATTCGAAGCTGGAGTGACTGTTTTCTTTACCGTCTTAACCAAAAAATGGATGAATTAACAAAAACTGAACCTGCAACCATTTACATTCGCCCCGCAAAGGGGTTGGCTGCGTTGAACCTTGGAGATTTGTGGCATTTTCGTGAACTGGTTTTGTTCATGATTTGGCGCGATATCAAGGTTCGCTACAAACAAACTTTACTGGGCGCACTTTGGGCGATCATCCAACCGGTGATGACCATGCTTGTGTTTAACTTTCTATTTAACAGCGTGGCAAAAGTCTCTTCAGACGGCATCCCCTACCCCATATTTTCATTCACCGCACTCCTGCCCTGGGGACTTTTCACCACGGCTCTCAACACCGCCAGCCGCTCGCTGACCTCCAATCACAACATGATCACCAAGACGTATTTTCCGCGCCTGGTGCTGCCGCTGGCTTCCGTCCTGGGAGGTCTGCTGGATTTCGGGATCGCCTTCCTGATCCTGATCATCATGATGTTCTATTACCGCATAACCCCCTCCCTGACAGCCATCTGGGCGGTACCTTTGTTCGTACTCCTTTCGATCATCGCTGCCCTGGGTGTGGCGCTCTGGCTTTCTGCCATCAATGTCCAGTATCGCGACGTTGGCTATGCCCTGCCGTTCATTACCCAATTTTGGCTTTTTATCACACCCGTGGCTTATTCCTCGACGGTCATCTCGGGGAAATGGCAGTTAGTTTACGCACTTAACCCGATGGCTGGTGTGGTAAATGGGTTTCGCTGGGCGTTGCTGGGCTCGGGCAGTGGTCCAAACATTTTCCTGGCAATCTCCACCGCTATTTCGCTCGTGATTTTATTTACCGGCTTGATCTATTTCCGCAACATGGAAAGAACCTTCGCCGATACGATTTGAATCAGCCGGATCTCTGCCCGGCAGGCTTTGATCTTACAAAAATGAACACAGATAGACTGGCAATTTATAACTTATGACCATCGCAATTAAAGTTGAAGGCATCAGTAAACGCTACAAAATTGGAACCGCGCCGGGGAAATTCCGATATGGCATGCTGCGTGATCAAATCGCTGCCATTCCGTCCAAACTCTTCCGCCGTGCAGAAGAAAAAGTGGGTGTCAATTTTATTTGGGCGCTCAAGGACGTCTCCTTTGACCTGGAAGAAGGTCGGGTGCTTGGAATCATCGGTCGCAACGGCGCCGGGAAATCAACCCTCCTCAAAGTCCTCTCGCGTGTCACTGAACCAACCATGGGCATGGTCACCGTTCGCGGCAGGGTGGGATCGCTGCTCGAAGTGGGCACCGGCTTTCATCCTGAATTGACCGGTCGCGAAAATATTTATTTAAACGGCGCCATTCTCGGCATGAAACGCAACGAGATCGAAGCCAAGTTCGATGAAATTGTGGATTTTTCCGAGGTGGAGCAGTTTATCGATACCCCGGTCAAGCGTTATTCCTCGGGCATGTACCTGCGCCTGGCTTTTGCCGTGGCAGCCCACCTTGAACCTGAAATCCTGGTGGTCGATGAAGTCCTCGCGGTGGGGGATGCCGAGTTCCAGCGCAAATGCCTGGGAAAGATGAATGATGTCGCCGCCCAGGGACGGACTGTGCTCTTTGTCAGTCACAACATGAGCGCAATTTTGCGGTTAACCCAGGAAGCGCTGGTCATGCAAAAAGGTCGGCTGCTTTTGCGGGCGCCCACCAACGAAGCGGTGGATTTTTACCTCGCTTCCGGTCAATCACAGGCTGGCGAGCGCAGCTGGGATGCAGATGAAATACCGGCTGCCGCAGCACCCTTTCGACCCCTTTCGCTCAAACTTTTTGACCCGCGCGGCGCTGTCGCCGATATCGTCCGCTCCACCGAACCCCTCACGGTAAAAATCGAATACCAGCTGACTGCGCCAATCACAGGTCTGCGTGTGGGGATTTATCTCAACACCATCCGTGGCGAATATGTATTCACCTCATTTGATGTGGACGAACCTGCCCTGTACGAAAAATATTCTGTCCGCCAACCCGGGTTTTACACCAGCAGCTGCACCATCCCCGGCGATCTGCTCAACGAAGGTCGCTATATCCTCGGGGTCAATGCCAGTTCCTTCGGCGTCAAGCGCTATTTCATGGATGAAAATGCCCTTGGCTTTTCCGTGGATCCTTCCGCTGCACCCGGCATGCAGTGGGCTGAACAGCGCCAGGGTCCTCTCCGCCCAAGGTTGAACTGGGCGATCGACCGGTCTGACGCCTGAGCTGACGCAGACCTGAAGACCCTGACCCATGACCATTAAAAACTTACTCGGAAATATCCCCTTTTCGGCTGACCTGTACCAGCGGCTGCATCCTGGTAAACCGGGAACACGCTACAACCTTTCCCAGCTGGAAAAAGCCCTCCCGGGCGCGGTTGATCAGGTCCGCCCTTTCCTGAAGAACACCCCGCCACGCAAACGAATTGTCCTTTTTGCAACCCTGCATTACTGGGTGGAACAGGCTGCGATGATTGGTCTGGTGCTGCGCGGGCTGGGTTACGATGTCACCATCGCTTACCTGCCATATGGCGACTGGAATAAGGACGTCTCCAAGTTTAATCTCCGCAGGCAGGATCTCTACACTAAACAGGTTCTCTCACCCGCCAAAGGGCTCCTTCGCACCGTTTCCCTGCTTGAAATCGCCCCTGCCGGCAAACTGCCTGCCAGCCTGGAAAAATCCATTCAAACGGCGTCCGCCTTCGATGTCATGTACACCCTGCAGGTGGAGAACTTTGATCAGGACTCCGCTTTATATCGCTTCAGGTTAAAACGGAATCGCGACGCGGCGCTTTCAGTTCTCTCTTTTCTCGAAAGCGAAAAACCGGATGTTGTCCTGATTCCCAACGGACTGGTGACTGAGCTGGGGATCTTCTACCAGGTTGCCCGCCACCTGGATCTCCCGACGACCACTTATGAATTTAATGATCAACGCGAACAAATCTGGCTGGCTCAAAATAAAATCGTCATGCAGCAGGATACCGGTGACCTCTGGAACGCTCTCGGGAAAATCCCGCTGACCGGACCGGAACGTGAACAAATCGCCGCCCTGGAAGATGCACGCTCCAGCGCAAAAAAATATGGCAAAGGGACGCGTTTCTGGCAGGATGTGCCCTCAACGGGTGGTGAGATTTTGCGCGAAAACCTTGGGCTCGATCAGCGCCCCCTGGTTTTGCTGGCGACAAATGTTCTTGGCGATAGCCTGACCCTCGGGAGAAACATTTTCACCGCTTCCATGGCTGAATGGATCACGAAAACTGTGCTCTATTTTGCCCAAAGACCCCAGGTTCAACTCGTGGTGCGCATTCACCCAGGCGAACGCCTGATGAAAGGTCCCTCGAGCCTGGATCTGATCCAGAACGCCCTGCCCCTCCTCCCTGAAAATATCAAGCTGGTTGGTCCGCTGGAAAAGGTCAACACCTACGACCTGATGGAAATTTCAGCTCTTGGACTGGCATACACCACCACGGTGGGCATGGAAATGGCGCTGAGAGCTGTCCCGGTCATTCTCGCGGGGCAAACCCACTACCGCGGGCGAGGTTTCACATATGACCCTTCCAGCTGGGAGGAATATTTTGCCATCCTCGATCGTCTCCTCAGCGCTGGAACCATTCAGAAGCTGACCCCTCTCCAGGTTGAAGCCGCCTGGAATTATGCTTATCGCTTCTTCTTCAACTTCCCCATGCCCTTTCCCTGGCGCCTGATGCACTTCTGGAAAGACCTGGAAATCTGGCCGCTCCAGCGCGTTCTCTCGGCAGAAGGTCAGGCTGAATTCGGAAGAACCTTCCAATATCTTGCCGGTGAGCCTGTTCAATGGGATTGATTGTGATCTATGACTGATACAAAACAAAAAGTCCGTGAATTTTATGATGAGATCGGCTGGCAGCAGGAAGCAGACGGCAATTACCAGAATGCCCGTTACGAAGACCTGCGCCCCGTTTCGGCTGAGTACATCCAAAAAACACGCCTGCGGGTCAATCAAGGTTTAATCTCCACGGGTAAATATCTCCTGGATGCCGGCTCCGGACCGGTCCAGTATGATGATTACATCACCTATTCAAAAGGCTATCAGAAAAGGGTTTGCCTGGACATCTCCATCCAGGCTCTGCGCGAAGCGCGCCAACGGATTGGGGAACACGGTTTGTATGTGGTGGGCGACCTGGCGAATCTTCCCTTTAGGGCAGATTGCTTTGACGGTGAAGTTTCAATGCATGCCATTCACCACCTGGCGCTGGGAGAACATCCGCGTGCCTACCGCGAACTCCTGCGGGTGCTCAAACACGGCCGGACGGCGGTCGTCGTCAATGGCTGGCACGAACCCCTGCTCTCCCGCCTGGCGGAACCGTTCATCAGCCTGATGCGCCGCCTCTCGGGTAAATCTGCAAAAAAGAAGAAAAACTGGCTGGCTGAAGAAGATCCGGAAGGCACCTTTGTCCGCAAGATGACCCCTGAATGGCTCAAGCGTGAAATTGGCAGCAGCATGACCCTTGAAATTCGTCCCTGGCGCAGCCTGTCCACCCGCTTGCTGCGCTGGTTCATCCATCCCAGGCTGGCTGGAAAATATATCCTCCGCCTGGTCTTTAATTTGGAGAATCTCTTCCCGCGCTTCTTTGGCGAAAATGGCCAATACCCAATGATCATCATCAGGAAATAAAAATCAGCTCTGCCAGCCAGGCGCGTCAAAAGCCTGTTCTGGCGATTCGAAATGACCTGGTTTAGGCGGTAAAATAAATGATACCTGTTGCAGGGAGCGAAGCACGCTTTTCTCAACAGCCCTTTGGAGGAAACATGGATTGGAAAGATAAAGTTGTACTCATCACCGGCGGCACCGGTTCATTTGGAAAAAAGTTTATTAAAACCCTGCTGGCTGAAAAGCAGCCCAAAAAAATCATCGTCTTCAGCCGCGATGAGCTCAAACAATATGAAATGAGCGTCGGTGAGTACAATCACCCCAGCCTGCGCTATTTTATTGGTGATGTGCGGGATCGCGACCGGCTACTTCGCGCCATGCATGGTGTCGATATCGTTGTGCATGCCGCTGCCCTCAAACAGGTTCCAGCCTGTGAATACAACCCGATGGAAGCGGTTAAAACCAACATCATCGGCACATCCAATGTCCTCGAAGCAGCCCTGGATGCAGGCGTCAGCAAAGTCCTGGCGCTCAGCACCGATAAAGCCGTCAGCCCAGCCAACCTCTACGGTGGCACCAAGCTGGTGGCAGAAAAGCTGGTCGTTCAATCCAATGCCTACGCTGCCGGCTCCTTGACCCGCTTTTCCTGTGTGCGCTATGGAAATGTTGTCGGCTCGCGCGGCTCAGTGGTGCCCTTGTTTTTGAAACAGCGCAGCTCCGGCAGCATCACGATTACCGATGACCGTATGACCCGTTTCTGGCTTTCCCTCGAGCAGGGAGTTCATTTTGTCATTTCCTGTATTGAACAAATGGAAGGCGGGGAGGTTTTCGTCCCCAAGATTCCCAGCACGAAAGTGATTGACCTGGCGAAAGCCATTGCCCCGCAGGCTCGGATCGAGATCATCGGCATCCGCCAGGGCGAAAAACTGCACGAGGAACTGCTTTCCAGCGACGAAGCCCGCCACACCATTGAACTCGAGCACATGTTTGTGGTTCAACCCGCCGAAGCCACCTGGTTTGGATATTCCTGGAAGGATCGCGGCAAACCCGTTCCGGAAGGTTTTTCCTTCACCAGCGACAACAACACCGAATGGTTGGATGTGGAAGGGATTAAAAAATATATTTCTCCCTTTGAAGATGATTTTGCAAATGGCAGGTTGGAAGGCTAACGTTCCCGGCGCCGGTGCATCAATCTCGCCGCTTGGCAATTTGGTCCCCTCTCCTAGAAATCTGGCAGCCTTCATGAAACGTATCCTGGTTACAGGCGCATCGGGTCTCCTGGGACTCAACCTCTGCCTGAAAAAACATCAAAATTACACGCTCATCGGCGTTGACCGGGGAAAGCTCCGCGCAACCCCCTTTGAGCTCGTCAGGGCTGACTTGACCGAGCCTGGCGCCATTCCGCGTCTGATTGAGTCTGTTCAGCCGGATGCCATCATCCACACCGCCGCCAACGCCATCCTCGATGCCTGTGAAGCTGACCCGCAAAATGCCTATTTAATAAATGCTCAAATCCCCGCTGAAATTGCGGCTGCCTGTGAAAAACACAGCCTCCAGTTGCTTCACATCTCCACCGATGCCGTTTTTGATGGCACCAAGGATGGGATTTATAGCGAAGATGATCTTCCCAACCCCCTCGGCATCTATGCAAAGAGCAAACTCGCTGGCGAAAATAACGTCCTGGCGGTTTATCCCGCGGCGATCGTGGCGCGGGTGGTTTTCTTTGGCTGGAGTCTTTCGGGCACCCGCTCACTTTCCGAGTTTTTTTTCAACAAGTTATCTCGAAATGAGCCCTGCAACGGCTTTACGGACGTCATTTTTTGCCCCCTCTTTGTCGGCGACCTGGCAGAGACCCTCTTCCTGATGCTGGAAAAGAACCTGGGCGGGCTTTATCACGCCACCGGTGCTGAGGCGCTCTCCAAGTACGACTTTGGCAGGCGCATCGCGCTCCAATTTGGTTTTGATCCAGACCTGGTTATCCCCAGGTTGGTCGAAGATTCAGGCTTAAAAACGTCTCGTTCCCACAACTTAAGCTTATCCAACCACAGGTTATCCACAGATTTGGGACAGGAAATCCCCGGTGTATCCACCGGAATCCAGCACTTTCATGCACAGGCTCTAGAGGGTTATCCACAGAAAATGCGCAGTTATCAACAGGGATGAGCTGAAAATGGAAAAACGGAGGACATGATGGAAATTAAAATTGGCAACCGGCTGATCGGTCCGAATCACCCTGTCTACTTCATCGCGGATATCGCCGCCAATCATGATGGCGACCTGGAACGCGCAAAAATGCTGATCCGCCTGGCAAAAGAAGCCGGTGCAGATGCCGCGAAATTCCAGAATTTCAAGGCGCCAAAAATCGTCTCTGATTATGGGTTCACGCACATGAACAGCCAGGTCAGTCACCAGGCTGCCTGGAAAAAATCCGTCTTCCAGGTCTATTCCGACGCGTCCATCCCGCTCGGCTGGACGCCCACCCTCGTCGAAGAATGTAATGAAGCCGGGATTGATTACTTTACCTCGCCCTATGATTTCGAATCGATTGAGGCGATCGATCCCTACCTGCCCGCCTACAAGATCGGCTCTGGTGAAATCGATTGGATCGAATCCCTGGAATTAATGGCATCCAAGGGCAAACCTGTCCTGCTCGCCACGGGCGCTTCCAATATCGGAGAGGTTCAAAAAGCAGTCCATGCCATCCTGGCAATCAACCCGCAGCTGGTGCTGATGCAGTGCAACACCAATTACACCGCCAGCCCTGAAAATTATGATTTCATCAACCTGAATGTCCTCAAAACTTACGCCAGCATGTTTCCAGATGTCGTTCTCGGATTGTCGGATCACACCCACGGGAATTCCACTGTTCTGGGCGCCGTCGCCCTCGGAGCCCGGGTGGTCGAACGTCATTTCACCGACAGCAACATGCGCGAAGGACCCGATCATAAATTTGCCATGAACCCGCACGACTGGGCGCACATGGTGGAAGAAACCCGTTTGCTTGAACGCGCGCTGGGTACGGCGGATAAATTCATTGGCGGCAATGAACGGGAGACCCAGGTCGTCCAACGTCGCTGCCTGCGGGCGGCACGCGATCTCAAGGCGGGCGAGATCCTGACCCGCGAAATGATCGATGTCCTGCGCCCAGCCACGCCCGGTGCGATCAAACCCGATCAAATCCCCAATATCATTGGCACCCGGGTCTTAACCGATATGCCTTTCGGCAAGGAACTGCGCTGGACTGACCTGGGCGCCTGATTGACTCAAGAGATGAAACCCCGCCCCGCCACCTGCCACGCCAGATGAAAATTATTTATTTTTCGCTTGACTACACCCCCCATGATCACCGCTTCCTTTCAGCCCTGGCAGAAAGCGAACATGAGATCTTTTATGTGCGCCTGCAGCGCGCTCTGCGCCAGACGGAAAACCGCCCGCTGCCGCCAAAGATTCACCTGGTCCAGTGGGCGGGTGGGAAAAAACCTTTTGCCTGGCGCGACCTGCCGCGCCTGGTCTGGGATTTTCGCAGGCTTGCCCGCGAAATTCAGCCAGACCTTGTCCACGCCGGACCGGTTCAGACCTGCGCATTTATCGCGGTTCTGGCAGGCTGCAGCCCCATCCTGTGCATGTCCTGGGGTTTTGACCTGATGAAAGATGTGGAGCGTGGTCGTTGGTGGCAGTTCGTCACGCGCTACACGCTCAAACGCTGCGACTACTTTACCAGTGACGCCCGAGTCACCCGCGACAAAGCGATCGCTTACGGCATGGATCCGCAAAAAACCGTCGTCTTTCCCTGGGGTGTGGACCTCGAGCGATTTACTCCTGCCCCGCGGGAAAAACCGGTTGGGCAGAATGAACGCTTTACCCTCTTTTGCAACCGCTCCTGGGAACCCAATTACGGGGTGGATGTGTTGGCTCGCGCCTTCGTCCTTCTCACGCGGCAGCAGCCTGACCTCGACCTGGTTTTGCTGGCAGGTGGATCAGAAGGTCCGCGCATCCGCCAGATCCTGGAAAGCGCTGGTGTGCTTGAGCGCGTCACCTTTGCCGGTCAGGTCAGCCAGGCGGATTTACCCCCGTACTACCGGGTGGCGGATTTGTATATTTCCCCCTCCCACGTCGATGGCTCGTCCGTCTCGCTGATGGAAGCCCTGGCTTGCGGGCTGCCCTGCCTGGTCTCAGATATTCCCGCCAACCAGGAGTGGATCACGGAGGGAAAAAACGGCTGGCTCTTCCCGGATGGGGATGCCGGTAAACTGGCTGAAAAAATCCAGACAGTCCTGGAAAACCGCAGTTCCCTGGCAGAACTCTGCCGGCAGGCTCGTCAAACTGCCCAGGAAAAAGCCAACTGGCCGCAAAATGTCCAAAAGCTTTTGCAGACCTACACCTTGATCCAAAGTTCCTCCGCCAAAACCCCGGGAGCTAAAAATGCCTGATGTCCTCGCCATCATCCAGGGGCGCATGGGTTCCTCGCGCCTGCCCGGGAAAATCCTGCTGGATATCGGCGGCAAACCCATGCTCCAGCATGTCATTGAACGCACCCGCCGCGCAGCCAGCCTGGATTCCGTCCTCTTTGCCACCAGCACCGATCCCAGCGACGACCCGGTCGAACAGTTTTGCGCTTCCATCCAGACCCCGTGTTACCGCGGCTCCCTGCAGGATGTCCTCGACCGTTATTACCAGCCCGCGCTCAGCAACCATGCCCGGCTCATCGTCCGCATCACTGCCGATTGCCCCCTGGTTGACCCTGCCCTGATCGATGCCACGGTTGAATTGGTTGCCGCGTCCGATCCGTCCCAGCCTGTGGATTTTGCCGCCAACCGTCTTCCGCCTCCTTACGGGCGCAGCTTTCCCATCGGGCTGGATGTGGAAGTCTGCCGCTTTGCAGCCCTCGAGCGCGCCTGGCGGGAATCCACGAGTAAACATTATCGTGAGCATGTCATGCCTTACCTGTACGAGGGAGTTACACTCCACCCGCTCAGCGGGAATATCTCCAGCGGGGTTTCGCCGAATGGTTTTAACATCGTCCAGCTAAACCATGTGCCTGATTACGGTTCCCTGCGCTGGACGGTGGATACCCCTGAAGACCTGCTGTTTATGCGCGAGATATTTGCCCGCTTGGGAGATAAAGCGGATTTTACCTGGCAGGATGTCCTCGCCATTCTTCAGAAGGAACCCGATCTGGCGCGCATCAACTCCTCAATTCAACACAAGACTTTCTACGATGTGGATGAAAGGCATACCCCTTGACGCTTGATCTGACGATTTTTTCAGCCCCCAAGCCCTTCACCGACCCCCACATTGCCACCATCCAGCGCAACGCGATCCTCTCCTGGACAAAGTTGCCGGATACGGCGGTCATCCTGCTTGGTCAGGAAACCGGGCTGGCTGAAACCGCACAGGAGCTGGGGGTCACTCACATTCAGGATGTCGAGCGCAGCCCGAGCGGCGCACCGTTGATGAATTCGATGTTCGCGCTGGCACGCAAAGCCAGTCCCACACCGCTTTACTGCATCGTCAACGCAGATATTCTTCTTTTTCCAGAAATCGTTGAGATCGCGCGGCTGATTGCCGGGCAGAGAAGCAAGTTCGTCCTGCTCGGTCAGCGCTGGGACCTGGACGTTGAGACCGGGCTGGATTTTTCCGGGGATTACGTCAGCCGCCTGAAAAAGCTGGTCGAAACCCAAGGTACGCTGCATCGTCCGGCGGGCTCGGATTATTTCCTGTTTCCTGCCGCCTGCTACCTGGATATGCCTGCCTTCGTGATTGGTCGCGCCGGCTGGGATAACTGGATGATCTACCATGCCCGGAAAAACAAATTCCCCGCCGTGGATGCCACCGGACAGATCCAGGTTATCCACCAAAACCATGATTATTCCCACCTGCCGGGCGGTCAGCCCCATTACCATCACCCCGAAACCAGCCAGAATATCCGGCTGGCAGGTGGACGCCCGATGACGCGCTTCACCCTGCTGGATGCGGATTATCGTCTTGAAAACGGCAGGGTCGTGCCCCAAAAGCTGGATGCCAGGCGTCTCTGGCGCCGGATTGAGGTCTGGCCGCTGCTGACCTTCGGTTCAACACGCTTCTCGAACTTACTCTGGAAACTGCGGAAGCTCGTGCGTCAGCACTGACCCTCTTTTCCAAATCAAGCCAGGTTATTTCAAAAAGGTTTCCCATGCGCAAAGGTCAAAATCCCGCAAAATTTATCAACCAGGTTGCCCGCCCGCAGCGGATCAGCGTGGCGCTGCTTAACTACATCCCGTTCCTGAGCGGATTCTATGCAGAAGCGCTGGAGGTCCTCAAAATCAGCCTCGAGTCGATGCGTAATGATCCCGGTCTGCCCTTTGATTTGCTGGTTTTTGACAACGGCTCCTGCACCGAAGTACGCGATTTCCTGATCAGTGAAAAAGAAGCTGGTCGCCTGCAGTATCTGCTGCTTTCTGAGAAAAACCTGGGCAAAGGCGGCGCCTGGAACATCATGCTGGCAGCCGCGCCGGGTGAAATCATTGCCTATACTGATAGCGACGTTCTTTTTTATCCGGGCTGGCTTTCCCGCTCGGTGGAACTGCTCGAAAAGTTCCCCAACGTGGGCATGGTCACCGCTCGCCCCTTCCGCACAAACCCAGAATATCACACTGCCACCCGCGCCTGGGCGCAAAAAAACGCCCGGCTCGAGAGCGGTTCTTTTATCCCCTGGGAGACTTTCTGGGAATTTAACCGTTCCCTCGGGCAGGATGAAGCTGAAAACCGGAAAATTTACACTGAAACACAGGATTATAAAATCAGCTACCAGGGCTTGAGCGCCATGGCGGGGGCATCACACTGGCAGTTCACTGCCTTCAAATCCGTGCTGGCTCAGTTCCTGCCGTTCGACATGGATAAACCCATGGGTCAGGTCAAACAGCTCGATCAGCGCATGAATGAGCTCGGGCTGCTGCGCTTAATGCTGCCAGACCCGCTCACGATGAACCTCTCCAACAGCGTCGAATTTGTGCGCGGAAAGCCCGCGCAGCCTGGTGACAGCCGGAAAAACCCCATCTCCCAGCGTTTGGTCAACCTCCCTCCAGTCAGGAAATTTCTGCTGGCGGTTTATGACCAGATCTTCAAATGGTTTTATTCATGAGGTGCTGGTAAAACTGCAGCGCCGCTTGCATGTTGCGCGGGTAATTCGCCCGCTCGCGGATGACCAACGCATTCATCTCCGCCGCCTGTTTTCGCAGGGCAGGTTGGTCCAGCCCCTGCAGGATTGCATCAGCCAGTGCCTGCGGATCGCTGGCATCGACCAGTAAACCATTTTTCCCCGGCGTTATCCATTCACGAATCGACTCCAGGTCACCCGCCACCGGCAGGCAGCCGCAAGCCATGGCTTCCAGCAGGCTGTTCGGTGTGCCGTCGTGGCTGGTGGGAGAAACCATGACCTGGGCTGAGCGGAACAAACCGGCAAGCTCTGCCTGTGAACAGGCAGGCAAAAGCTCCACCGCGCCTTCGATCCCCAGTTCCCGCACCCATTCCTGCGCCTGCGCTTCTCCAGCCATCCCCGTGCAAACAAACCTGGCATCCGGTCTCTTTTGCAAAACCAGGGGGATCGACCGGAAAAATGATTCATTGAGGACGTAAGCGCGGAATCCGCGCGGGTTGATGACCAGGGGTCGATCAGCCGCCTGGTCGGGCGGGTAAAAAACCTCTGAACGAATACCGCCGCTGCCCGGGATTACCAGCGTTGGTTTTTCCGGCGAAAATCCCCATTCCTTCGCCAGGCGGATATCCCGCCGGCAGTCCGCATGCAAGCCGTCGGCAACTTTGAGCGTCCAGCGCGTGTAATGTGCCATCAAGGGGGTGGAAGGCGCGTGCAGTGTGAAGTCATTGCCCCAAACTGAAACCAGCAGCGCAACCCTCCCCAGCGCATCAGCCGCCAGCATGCCCTCATAGGGAATCCGCATGGCGTGCACCAGGTCGGGCTGGAAATTGGAAATGATGCCTTCCAGGCGCCGGGAAGCGCGGCTGATGGTCAGAGGACCCAGCCACTGCCGGATTGCCGTCCGCAGCCGCAGAGTCGAAGCGCCCCACGCGCCTCCGCCTGGTTTTGACCGGCTTCCGCCCTGGGCGGATTTTACTCCCGAGAACGCCACCGGCACGAGATCCATCCCTTTTAACGCCAAATCCGGCTGGCAGGCAAAAGTGGAAGCCAGCCAGACCTCATCCCCCCGCTCCACAAAATAACGCATCCAGTTTAGAGCGGTGGGCGAACGTCCGTCAGCCACAAACAATAAGCGCATAAACTCACCTGAATTGATTAATCGCAGGTCAGGGCAGCCATTTTAAAGCGGCTGACAAGCCCAAATCGCCCCGGGAAGGCTCTCCTGCAGGCAGCCTGCCTCAGCCCGGGTTGAGTCAAATGGATCAGCTGATCGCGCGGGCAATCGCAAATGCGACCGCCGCTGCAATGCCGCCAATCAAAACGGTTTGAACCGCCGAAAGCACCGGCTTCGCCCCAGTGAACGTGCCCTTGACATAACCAAAAATTGCGAGGGCGATCAATGTCATCACAACCGAAATCGTCAGGGCGGAATGCGCCACCGGGTCGAATATGTACGCGGAAAGCGGGATGAACCCGCCCGCGGCATACGCCGCCGCAATCGTCAGGGCGCTGACCAGCGCCCGTTTTGGATTGGGTTCTTCCAACCCAAGCTCGAAGCGCATCATGAAATCTGCCCAGGCTTGCGGGTTCTTGCTTAATTCGATCACCAGCGGCTTGCTCTGTTCGGCTGAAATACCGTAATTCTGAAAAATCTGGGAAATTTCACTTTTTTCGATCTCTTCTTTCTCTTTGATTTCGTAATTTTCCCGGGCGCGTTCACTCAGGTAATGCTCGGCATCGCTCCGGGCTGCCAGGTAGCCTCCCAGCCCCATGGCGATGGAACCTGCAGCGATCTCAGCCAGCCCGGCGGTGACCACGATGTTGCTGGCAGAGATTGCTCCCGAAAGCCCGGCTGCCAGCGCAAAGGGCACGGTCAACCCGTCCGACATGCCGATCACCACATCGCGGATGGTATCGGACGCCGTAAAATGCTTTTCAATGTGGGGCACGGTTGGCATGAAATATTTCCTCCAAAGGCAGGTTTTTGAATGGCAGGTTCAAGAAAGGTTCGACGAAGCCGGCTGCAAAAAGCATAAGGAATGATCCGGAAAATCCGCCGTCCGCTTCCGGCAAAACCCTTTGATCGTATTTTATTATGCCCGAGTTCCTGTCAAAATGCCAGCAGCTCGAGTGCAGGAACCTCAAAACCTGGAAGAATCCGGGCAGGAACAGCGGCTTTTTTTCCTGTTATTACGACAGGAGGGGTAAAATCATGCATTTTAATGATGGATTCCGCACAATCTATCAGAAAAATAAATAAGATGAAAATTGTAGGATAAATCTATTGCATTTAATTGTGAATTTGTTATGATGAAATCATGAAGGCTGCTAAAAAAATGAATGTTGCCTTTTTGATGGGTTTATTATGCCTGCAGAGCTTGCTGCTCTCGGGCTGTTTCAGCCGCCCACCTGCGCCACCCAATTCTTCTCTTTCCACAGAAACGAGCGGGCTCAAGCCCAGCGAGGCAAATATTTCCCCAAATTCCTTAACCCCGACCAATTCCTCTCTCGATCTTTTCATTGCCTCCGAAGCCAGGGTTGAAAAAACCCCGGAGCACGTCAAACGTCACCGGGTTGTCACGATTAACTCCAGGCTTCTTCTCGATGAATCCGGCGAACCCCGACCCATGCCGCCTAACTCCGAGATCACCCTTAATCTTTTCCCGGATACCATCTACACCGGGGTCATTGAAAAAGCAGAACAGGATGAAAGTGGATTTACATGGCTCGGACATCTAAAAAATGTCGAGAACAGCACCTTGACCATGGTCTTTGCCGGAGGGTTATTGATCGGCAACTTTGGCAGTCCTGCCGGCGTATACGAAGTATCGAACATCGGTGGCGAGCTTTATCAAATCATCGAGGTCGATCAAAACAGCCTGCCCGGAACTGAGGGATAAGCACTGAATTTCCCCGGCACATTGTTTCTCTACGGATGACCTGTCCGATAAACGGTCGCTTTATTTTGAAAGAAGGTGATTCATAACAAGAGTCTTCTTTGGGTCCACCCTCAAATCTTCTCATTGATCAAATGTCTAAAATTTTTACTTGGAGGATACGATGTCTACAAAAAAACTAGCAACTCAGAGCATCCTGGCAGTTTTTCTTGTCCTGACGATGCTTGCTTCTTTAACTGGCGGCAGCGGCTCGGCTGTCATGGCTCAATCGGGTGGTTCCGGCATGTTTTCCGAAGCCAGCGCCCCATCCATCGTGGATGACACCCCCGATCCTGCCTCGATCAGCCGCTCACGCTTTGTCAATATTGATCTCAGCCAGTTAATTGACTCAGCCGGCAACGTCCAGAAGGTGGAAAACCTGCCGGATCTGTCTCTCAACCTCTTCCCCGATGCCCTTTATTATGGCAAAGTAACCCAGGTCCAGAAGAATGAAGATTCCACCACCTGGACTGGCGACCTGGTGAATGTTGAAAATGGGTATTTCTACCTGTTGAAAAACGATGGGGCTTTCATCGCCCACATCGCTTCACCGGAAGGGGTTTACGAAATATCCCAGGTTGGTAATGTCTATAAAATCATCCAAATCGACCAGTCCAAATTAGTCGATGACTACCCCGTCGATATCCCCGAGGGAGCCCTCCCGGCTGGCTATGATGCCGGTCCCACTGCCGATTCGAGAGCCACCATCGATGTCCTGGTGATGTACACCACCTCTGCCCGCATCCACGAAGGCTCAACAGCTGCCATGAAACTTCGCGTTGCGCTGGCGGTGACTGAAACCAACCAAGCTTATTATAAAGTCGGCGTCACCACCCGCCTGAGACTGGTGCATACCCAGGAAATCAACTATACCGAATCTGGCAACATTGGTACGGATCTCAACCGCCTGAAAAATCCCTCCGACGGCTATATGGATATTGTTCCGGTTTTGCGCAATCGTTACGGTGCAGACATGGTCTCGCTGATTGTGGAAAACGGCGGCGGCTACTGTGGACTGGCTGCAGCGATTCTTGCCAACTCCACGAATCCTTATGACGTCACCGCCCGCAGCTGCGCCACGGGGTATTATTCCTTTGGGCATGAATTTGGTCACCTGCAGGGCGCGCGCCACGATACCTACGTCGACCCCACCACCTCGCCCTATTCCTATGGTCACGGCTATACCCACCCCAACGCCACCCCGCTCTACAGTTGGCGTACCATCATGGCATACAATGATAAGTGCGCCGCCGTGGGACATAACTGCACCCGCATCCAATACTTCTCCAACCCCACCAAGTATTACTACGGCGCGGCAGTAGGTGCGTCAGGGGTCAGTGAAGTCTACAAAGTCCTTAATAACACGGCTTACTATGTCGCGAATTTCCGCACCCAGGTGATTGGTCCCAACTTCTCTAACAGTTTCAACGGCAGCGCCGCAG
>JAJYOU010000001.1 GCA_021795965.1 Chloroflexota bacterium | reverse complement strand
CTACCTGGGTTGGCTGGTCTATAAGAATTTCAAGGCTGGTCAAACCGATCCGCTAGAAAAACCGCTCGGAGGACTTTATCCATATCTTCGCAATAAGTGGTACTTCGATGAGCTCTACGCGCGATATATTTATCGCGCCGCGAACTGGATCAGTGAGAGCTTCACTCCCTGGATGGATCGCACTGTGATTGACGGTATTTTGCACAGTGTTTCCCGCGCCGCTTTGTTCACCGGGCACGTCCTGCGGAATTACTTTGACAAACCTGTCATCAATGAATTCATCGGCGATGGTACCGCTCAGGTCGTTTGGCGCGGTAGAAATCTGCGCTATATCCAGACCGGTCGAATTCAATCCTACATGATCGCATCAGTAGGCGTGCTGATTGTCGTCGCCGCCATACTGTACTATTTCCTGTAAGGGAGTGGACCAATGGACTTCATTAGCACTCACCTGCTGACCACCATCCTGTTTTTCCCTGTCCTTGCGGCGCTTGTAATTTTCTTCCTGCCAGGCGACCAGGTCAAAACCATCCGTTGGACAGCATTGCTTGCCAGCCTGATTCCCCTCGGGTTGACTATATTCCTTTGGGCGCAGTTCACCCAAACCGCGGGCGGGTTTCAGTTCCAGGAAACCTATCCCTGGTACGAGGCGATCCATTCCAGCTTCCATGTTGGGGTCGATGGATTATCCCTCACTATGGTCCTGCTCACCACCCTGCTCACCCCGCTTGCCATCCTGGCTTCGTTTAGTATCACCGACCGGGTGAAAGCTTACATGATGCTTTTCCTCTTCCTGGAAACCGGCATGCTGGGGGTTTTCGTGGCGATGGACCTCCTCATCTTCTTTGTCTTTTGGGAAATTGGACTGGTTCCAATGTACTTTCTCATCAACCAATGGGGTTCTCCAAAAGGTGAGAGGGAGCTTTGGGGCGGGATGAAGGTTTCTGCACGAAACTATGCCTCCCTCAAGTTCTTGATTTACACCATGGCGGGCTCGCTCGGCTTGCTCCTCGCGATCCAGATGCTGGGTGTCTTGTTCCAAAACTATGACCTGGCTTACCTCTACCAGCAGTGGAACGCGCTCTCCCCTGATACGGTTTTAATGGGCATGAGTGCCGCAACAGTCAAGACAGTTGCCTTCTGGGCATTTGTGATCGCGTTTGCGGTCAAGGTTCCAGTCTGGCCGTTCCACACCTGGCTGCCCGATGCTCACACCGAAGCTCCCACGGCTGGTTCCATGCTCTTGGCTGGTGTCCTGCTTAAGTTAGGCGCGTATGGCTTCCTGCGCCTGGTCCTACCGCTTTACCCCCAGCAATCGCATGATTATGCTGGCTGGCTGGCTTTCCTTGCGACCATGGCGATCGTCTTCGGCGCATTTGCTGCCTACGGTCAAAAAGATTTCAAACGGCTGGTGGCATATTCCTCGATCAACCACATGGGTTTTGTACTGCTCGGCATCGCCGCAGCAGCCACTGCCATCGGTACACAGGATGCGACCATTGCACTCAACGGTGCGGTCATGCAGATGTTCAACCACGGTCTTTCGGCGGCTGGCATGTTTTTCCTGGTGGGTGTAATTTACGAACGCACTCACACACGCAACCTTGACGATTTTGGCGGGCTCTTCCCGCTCGTTCCGATCTATGGTGGCATCCTCATCTTTACCAGCATGGCTTCACTCGGTCTGCCGGGTCTGAACGGGTTCGTTTCCGAATTCCTGGTCGTTCGAGGTTCATTACCCCTCCTGCCGGTTTTCACCGCCATCAGTATGCTTGGCTTATTGTTCACGGGTGCCTACATCCTCAAAGGTATCCGAAAAGTGCTGCACGGACCGCTCAATGAAATTTGGGCGCACGGTGAGCATCGTCTGACTGAAATCAACACACGCGAAATCGTGGTGATGACTCCACTCATGGTTTTGATGCTATTCCTGGGTATTTGGCCTATGAGCCTGCTGGATGTCATCAATAAAGCCATGCTCATGTTGTTTTCCCACTAGTGCGAGGTGAACCAATGCAATTTCCAATTTTGAGTTTGATTGTTTTTGCCCCGCTGGTAATCGCGGTGCTGATGCTCCTCTACAAACCGGAGCGTAAAACTGAGGTGCGCGTCACGGCTCTCGCGGCAGCCATCTTTGAACTGGTCCTTTCGGGCTGGGTTTATCTCCAGGTTTATCTCAATTCCGCCACCCCCGGTTACCAGTTCCAGGAAAAATACAGCTGGCTGCCCGCGCTCGGGATTTCCTACCACGTTGGTGTGGATGGGCTGAGCGCACCCCTCGTCCTGCTGACCGGTATTGTCATGTTCACCGGTGTCCTCATCTCCTGGGGGATCGATGACCGCCCACGCGAATTCTTCGCGTTTCTTTTCCTGCTGGCAGGCGGGGTCTTCGGTGTTTTTGTCTCTCTCGACCTCTTCATGTTATTTTTCTTCTACGAAATCGCCGTCTTCCCAATGTACCTTCTGATTGCAATTTGGGGCTGGAAGGTGACCCGCGAGTACGCTGCCATGAAGCTGACCCTCTACCTTTTCATTGGTTCGGTCCTGGCGCTGCTTGGCGGTCTGGCGATGTACTTCACCAACTACCAGATGCACGGTACCCTTACCTTCGACATGCTCGATCTGGAAAAGGCAGGCTTCTCGCAGGCATTCCAATATCTCTGGTTCTTACCCACATTCATGGGTTTTGCTGTTTTGGGCGGTATCTTTCCTTTCCACAACTGGTCTCCAGATGGACACGTTGCCGCACCGACCGCAGTTTCCATGTTCCATGCTGGTGTCTTGATGAAGCTGGGTGCCTTTGCAGCTTTGCGTGTAGGTATCATGCTTCTGCCTGAAGGTGCAAAACAATGGGTTTGGCTGATTTTCGGGCTGGCTATGGTCAACGTCGTCTACGGCGCGTTCATCGCCATGATCCAGACGGATCTGAAATACGTGATCGGTTTTTCCTCAGTCTCGCACATGGGTCTGGTCTCGCTTGGATTTGCCACCCTCACCCGCGAAGGGATGACGGGCGCCGGGCTGCAGATGTTCTCGCACGGTGTCATGACGGCTCTCTTCTTTGCTGCGGTTGGCATGGTCTATGATCGCGCCCACACCCGGCAAATCCCCGAATTGGGGGGCATGGTCAAACCGCTGCCCTTTGTCGCGATTGCATTTATCATAGGCGGTCTGGTCTCGATGGGTATGCCTGGCTTCTCTGGTTTTATCGCAGAATTTCCCATCTTTATGGGCGTCTGGCAGACGCACTGGTTTGCAGCGGTCATCGCTTCCATCTCGATCGTGATCACGGCGGCTTATATTTTACTTGCCATTCGCCGCTCGTTTTTCGGTGATTTACCCCCGCAGTTTGAAGGTCACATCGGTGCCATCAGCGTTCTGGACAAGGTTGCCCTGGGGACCCTCAGCTTAATCATGATCACATTGGGGCTCTTCCCCAATCTCATGGTGCCAATGGTCTCAAGCGGCGTTCAAAATGTTCTCCGCTTGTTGGGAGGTGCATAAATGAGCTTAAATTTTCTGGCAATTCTGCCTGAAATCATGATCCTGACGGTTGGCATCCTGGTTTTGATCCTGGATCCATTCTGGAAAGATGAAAACCGGCGGGTTTATCTTGGTTGGTTGACCGCAGGTGGCTTGACGGCAACCCTGATCGTTGCACTCCTCATCGGCAGACCTGCTGAAGCTGCACTCGCTTTCGGCGGCATGATCCGCTTCGACATGCTGGGGTTTGTCTTCAAGATGCTCTTTATCTTTGGCGCCGCCATTACCGCGCTCTTCATGATGGATACCGCAAAAATCGGGGGTCGGGCTGAAGCGTACCTGCTTCTACTGGCAGCGACCATCGGGATGAGTTTGATGGCATCTGCTTCTGATTTGGTCATGCTCTACCTGGCGGTCGAATCCACCTCCATCCCCATGTATGTTCTGGCTGGTTTCCTGCTGGACGACAAGAAATCCACCGAAGCTGGTTTTAAATACCTCTTGTTCGGTGCCATGACCTCCGCAATTTTCCTTTACGGTCTTTCCCTGGTCTATGGTTTCACCGGAACCACCCACTTTGCTGAATTAGCCGGGTACTTTACCAGCCCCAACCTGATTTCCCTTGGTCTCGTTTTCCTGGTGGTTGTCGGCATCTCCTTCAAAGTCTCCCTCGTCCCCTTTCATTTTTGGGCACCCGATACTTATGAAGGGGCTCCCACTCCAATTGCCGGCTTTCTTTCAACCGCTTCCAAGGCAGCAGGTTTTGCTGTCCTGATCCGCTTCTTCCTGACGGTTTTCCCTCAGGTCGCAAACGATTGGCAGATTATCCTGGCGATTGTCGCCACCTTGACGATGACTCTCGGCAATCTAATTGCGCTTGGTCAGACCAACCTCAAGCGCCTGCTGGCTTATTCCTCAATTGCTCATGCCGGCTACGCACTGATTGGGATTGTCGCTAACAGCAAGCTCGGTACCACTGGCACGATCTTTTACTTGATGGCATATATTTTGACCAACCTCACAGCATTTGGAGTCATCATGGCTTTCGAAAGGGTGACAGGTAGCAGCGATATCCGGGCGTTTGACGGGCTCAGCCGGCGCTCTCCCTACCTGGGCTTGGTCATGCTGGTGGCTTTCCTTTCGCTGGCAGGTATGCCGCCTTTTGGTGGGTTTATTGCCAAGGTGCTCGTCTTTGCTGGAGCCATCGAATCCGGCTGGTACTGGCTGGTTGTGGTGGGTATTCTCAACTCCATAATCGGTCTTTACTACTACCTGACGGTTTTGAAATATGTCTATCTTTACCGCATGGAAGGTGAAGACGAGGAAGCTCATCCGCTGCCTGTCTCCCGTCCCTTCGTGATTGCCATCGTGGTTTTGACGCTCGGCATTATTCTGATCGGCACACTTTTTGCACCCTGGTACGGTTTTTCAAACCAGGCAGCCCTCAGCCTTTTTTAGGAATTTTCTCCCGCCAGCAGAAATTTTGCTGGCGGGGAAACCGCCTGAAATCCATTCTCGCTTGAAAAACCTTTGTGATATAATCCGCATTCATGAATGAGCCAAACGGCACGAAAAACGACCGTCAACAATATAATTTCAACCTGGTGATGGCGGCGGTTTCCGGTCAGGTGGGTTGTTTTACAATCCTGATCATCTTCGTTGCCCTCTTTGCGGGAATTTATTTGGATAGAGTTTATCAAACCAAACCGTTATTCACCATCCTGCTCATGATTGGCAGTATCCCGGTAACCGTCTGGTTGATGTACAGGATTGTAAAAAGCGCCACCAGTAAGATTAAACCAGTTATAAAAAATAAAAATAACGAATTTCCAGAAGGAGGTAGCGAATCGTGACTGAGACTCCAAAACCAAAAGTGTGGGGCCGCTGGGTGGTACTTGCGGCATTCGTCCTTGGAATCGCCCTGTTCACCGGGTTGAAAATCAATGTGGCGATGCCGGAAGTCGTTCTTCCCCCCGAAGCTCTCACGACTCCCATTCAAACCCCGCTCGGACCATTTTTTATCAGTGGCACCCTCGTCGCTCTTTTGTTTGCAGATATCATTATTTTCCTGCTCGCGTTCGGTATCAATTCTGCCATCAAGAAGGGTAATTTAATCTTGACCGGAATAGTCGGCGCGGTCGAGGCTTTACTGGAAATGCTGCATGGCATGACCGAAGGCACCGCTGGAAAATGGACCAAGGCGATTTTCCCCTGGTTCGCCACCATTACCTTGCTTGTCATGGTCGCGAACTGGACCGAATTAATCCCTGGTGTTGAAACCATCGGGATGATCGAAGAAAAAGCAGGCAGCTCCTACGTTGTTCAGATGGTCGGTGGGATCAAATCCCTTGCGAAAGTGGCTGAAGGGGCAGGCAATGTCACCCTCATCCCTTACGTTCGCGTCGTTTCCACCGATCTAAATTTCACAGTCGCCCTCGCGCTGGTCGCGGTCTTCATGGTTCAGGTTTTCGGCGTTCGTTCTCAAGGGCGCGCCTACTTCACCAAATTCTGGAATACCGGCGGAGTATTTTCAAAACCAATTTTCGGGGTGATTGACTTCGGCGTTGGTTTGCTCGAAATTGTTTCCGAATTTTCGAAAGTGCTCTCGTTTGCCTTCCGGCTTTTTGGTAACATCTTCGCGGGTTCGGTCCTCTTATTTGTGATCGGATCCTTGGTTCCTGTTTTTGCTCAATCAATTTTCTATCTCTTGGAATTTTTCGTGGGTGCCATTCAAGCTTTCGTGTTTGGTTTGCTGGCAATGACCTTCATGGCGCAGGCTACTCAAGGTCATGGCGGCGAACATCACGAGGAAGCGCACGCCTGATATCTTCGGGCGGTTTCGCCCGGGTAAACACCATATTTATGTGGCGGTACCCCCGCCCGAATAAAAAAATTGGAGGAATTAAGTTATGGATGTCGAAGCTGCAAAAATTTTAGGTAAATTGATCGGTGCCGGTTTGGCGATGATCGGAGCGATTGGAGCGGGTGCTGGTATTGGTATCGTTGCCAGCGGCGCAGTTCAAGCCATGGGTCGAAATCCAGATGCGACCGGCACAGTCCAGACCAACATGATTTTGGGTATTGCGTTCGCTGAAGCGGTCGCGATTTACTGTCTGGTCGTTGCCCTCTTAATCCTGTTCGTTTTCTAAGAGACAGGGAGGCTATTTTGGATAAGCTCGGAATTAATGGCTCGTTTCTATTAGTCCAAATTGTCAACCTCATCATCGTCTACGTGGTTGTCAGCAAATGGATCGTTTCACCCATTATGGGCATGCTTGAAAAGCGCCGGCAGACCATTGCCAATGGTTTGGAAGATGCCCGTGTAGCTGCAGATGCCCGTGCCAACGCTGAAAAAGACGCCCAGAAGATCATCGCTGATGCCCAGGCAAAAGCCAGCCAGGTGGTTCGCGAATCGACTGAACGCGCTGAATCCGCCGCTCGCGATGTCAAAGCCAGCATGGATGCAGAGGCACTTAAAGCCCATGAAAAAGCCATGGCGGGCATTGAAGAAGATCGCAACCGTATTCTTGGTGATCTGCGCGGGCAGGTAGCTGCTCTCGCAATTTCTGCCACCCAGAAACTCGTCGGCGAGACTTTGGACGAAAAACGCCAGCGCGTCTTGATTGATGAATTTTTCTCTGGTGTTAAATCAGGAAAAATCGTCATGCTCGATGAAGCCACTCTCAGCGGTTCTTCCGCCCAGGTCACCAGCGCTCTGCCCCTTACCGAAGGCGAAATGAAAACCATCAAGTCAGAAGTCCTCGCCAAATCTGGTGCTCAGGCAGTTGATTTTCATGTCGATCCCAGCATTTTGGGTGGTCTCGTCATCAAGGTCGGCGACAAAGTTCTGGATGGTTCCGTTTCTGGCAAGCTTGAAGGTCTTCGCTCCAATCTGCGATAAATAACGCTTTCTGGACAAAATAAAGAATGTCATTGCGGGACTGCGAATTTTGTAAAAATCGCTCTCGTGATGACATTTTTTTGTCCAGTTCTAAAGAGTTGTTCCGTCTATCTTGGAAATCATGTTCAGATCACACCCTAAATAGGCGTCGCGCCGGGATGTGGCTTTTATGGTAAATTAACTCCATGACCTCAAAATTGTTGCAAGATATCTTGAGGGATATCCCCTTTCATCACGCAATCAATAACCCCGCTAATCCGTCAATCCAGGCCATCACTTCTGACTCGAGATTGGTGGAACCTGGAACTTTATTTGTCGCCATCGGCGGCGGTTCCAGCGACGGGCATCTTTATATACCCGCCGCAATCGAAAATGGTGCTGTGGCGGTTGTGGGTGAGCAGGACCTCCAAGGGTTGGAGATTCCCTATCTGCGCGTGCAAAATTCCAGGCAATTCCTGGCTTGGCTCGCAGCTTCCTTTTATGATTTTCCAGCCCGGCGATTGACGATGATCGGGGTCACCGGTACCGATGGCAAAACAACCACTTGCAACCTTCTTTACCAGATCCTGCTCGCTGCAGGAATCAAAGCCGGATTGATTTCAACGGTCAATGCAATTATCGGGAATGAGGTCCTGGATACGGGTTTTCACGTTACCACGCCTGATTCTCTCGAAGTTCAAAAATATCTTTCCAAAATGCTTGCCTCTGGTTTGACGCATGTCATCCTGGAAACAACCTCGCATGGTTGGGCTCAGTACAGGGTGGATGCCTGCGAATTTGATATTGGAATCCTCACCAATATCACCCACGAACACCTTGATTATCACGGTTCTTACGAGAATTATCGCGCTGCCAAGGCTCGCCTCTTTACCAGCCTGGCAGAGACCCAGCCTAAGAACTCCGGCAATATCCGTTTGGGTGTATTAAACCGGGATGATTCCTCCTATGCCTATCTAAAAGAAATCGCTCCCACCCGCACAATCAGTTATGGTCTGACGGCTGAGGCGGATATCCATGCTGAAAATATCCGCCAGACTCCGCATGGGGTGACTTTTACCGCGGTCGGGGCGCAGTTTTCACAACCGCTTCAAGCCAATCTATTTGGTTTATATAATGTTTCCAACGTTCTGGCGGCTTTTTCAGCTGCCGTGAATGGTTTGAAAATATCCCCTGAAACGGCTGCCAGAGGTATTGCCAACCTGGAAGGGGTGCCTGGCCGGATGGAGCAAATTGACCTTGGACAGGACTTCCTGGCGATTGTTGATTTTGCCCACACGCCGAATGCCCTCAAGGTCACTCTCGAAACTTCTCGCGAACTTCTTGCGCATAGTCATCTTAAGTCACCGTCCGGAGCTCCCGGGCGTTTGATCTCAGTTTTTGGCTCTGCTGGTTTGCGCGATAAGGAAAAACGCAGGATGATGGCGGAGGTTTCCATGGGTCTGGCAGATATATCCATTTTGACAGCCGAAGACCCGCGTACGGAGAACCTGGATGATATTCTCGAGGAAATGGCACTCGGAGCCCGTTCGAAAGGCGGCGTCGAAGGCTCAAATTTTTTCCGCGTTCGAGACCGCGGTGATGCGATTCGCTTGGCATTAAAAATGGCACACCCAGGGGACTTGGTGATTTCATGTGGCAAGGGACACGAACAATCCATGTGCTTCGGCACGACGGAATACCCTTGGGATGACCGCACCGCCATGAAAGCAGCCCTCGCTGAATTGCTCGGCATTATGGGCGAAGAAATGCCGTATTTACCCACTCAAAAAATGAAATAAAGGTGAATTCATGCTTGTTGAACCAGTTACTTTGTCCGGTAAAGTTGTTCGTTTGGAACCGTTAGCCCTGGAACATGCAGCCGACCTGGCTTTGATTGGGCAGGACCCTTCCATTTGGCGTTTTATGGTCTATGGCGATATCATCACCCCGCAAAAAATGGATTTCTGGGTCAGGGATATCCTCTCAAGAAAAGCAGCCGGCACAGATCAGCCCTTCGTCATCCGGCACCTCACCTCGGGCAGGCTGGTTGGAGCGACCCGTTATATGGAAATTCGCCCGCAGCATCGCGGTTTGGAGATCGGCGGCACCTGGATCGGCAAGGATTTTCAGCGCACAAAGGTCAATACCGAAGCCAAATATTTGATGTTGGCTCACGCCTTCGAAAAGCTTGGCTGTGTCCGCGTCCAGCTTAAGGCAGATTCGCGCAACGAGCGCTCGATTCGCGCCATTGAGCGGATTGGTGCGATCCGAGAAGGCGTGTTACGCAAGCATATGATTTTGGAGAATGGGGTGATCCGTAATTCGGTTTATTTCAGCATTCTGGATGACGAATGGCCGTCCGTTAAAGCCAGGCTGGAAGAAAAACTGGCGGGTTGATCAAACTCCCGCCAGCGCTCCTGTTCAAAATTAAAATAAATTCAATAGCAAATCAACCAATTTAATCGGTTTCATATCCCAGGCAGTATTCACACACACAATAAGGATCGGCAGGGTTGTGTTTTCTGGCTGGTTTCCTTTTTGCCAGGGCAGCTTTCCTGGCAATTTCCTTTTGCTGGCGCGCAATTTCTGCTTTCGAGAGCAGATCAGATCCGCTCCGTTTATCCATCCGGATATCGAGGCTGTTCTTTTGGATCAGGGAAAAAAGTTCATCCAGTTTTCCTGCGAGTTCTGCGCTGGTAAAATTATCACACAGGATGATCACGGTCTCAGCGCTCCAGCCCAGCATGAAGTCGCCATTCGCGTTTAATTTATAATCCTGGAAAAGTTCCTTGTAATCTGTCCAGGCATCTTTTCCATAAGCGATGATCACTCTTGGGTGATAACTGGCAACCAGCTGCCTGAAAAAATCCAGGCGGAGCGGTCTGATTTCCTCCAGGTATTCTTCACGTGAGGAATACTGCGGGAATATTTTTTGAAAATCTTCACCGGTTTCCCTGGTGACAGGCAGAGGTAAAAGAAAACACAGCAGGGAAGCATCATCAGCTTTCCCCAGGTGTTCCATGGCATAATTCAGGACCTTGGGTCCCGTGATTTTTTCACCGGAAAGTTTCAGCATCAATTCACTCAGACCCTGCATGTTCCCGTTCAGACTGGTGTTCCAGAAATCTGATGCTGATAAATTTAAAATGGAGAGAGCTTTCGTACTGTCTTCAACCTGTTCGAATTGCAGACGATCGATCATCATGGCGCTGCTGGAAATGGTTTCCTCTTTTCCGAGGAACCATATATCTGCATCAAGGTTTCCGTAACCGATAAAGTTGATCAAGGTATCAAGATCGGATTCTGTGATTGTTTTAATCAAGGGGTCTCCTTTTTTTATCCTGGATGTTTGGGCAGAATTTAAATTTGAATTGAATTAAAATCAACACTTTTCAGGAGAGGAAAATCTCCCTTGGTTGATGACTGTGCTGTAATTTTGTTCAGTGGAGTCGAGAAAGGGGGCTTTTTCAAGCACAGATTTTGAAAAAGTAGTTTCGGGTTGAATATTCCTGTAACTTCAGTATATCTCATGTTTAGCTTTCGTGAACTGATCAATTTCTGTTTCCGAGCCAATCCCTAGGTAGGAGATGTCATTTCCTGCTGCGCGGGAAGCCCCAACCTGCTCCAGGTGGATCCGCTCCAGGAATCTCCTCGTACTTCTTTTCCAGGGCGTCTCGCCCTAACCTACACATCTCAAAACACAGGAAACCATTTCACCCTCTGCCGGAGCGACTCGCGATCAGTTCCTCAACTTTATCCAGCGGAAGCGCCGGGATCGTTCCCATATATCCCTCCACGCTGGTCGCCATGCATATGGAATTATAAATTGCCTCTTCCGTGGCTTCAATCGCAGCCTGGAAGAGAGGGGAAAGTTGCTCGTTGGGTAGTTCTGGGTAAGCAGTTATTTTTTCTCTTCTCGCTGCAGTTCGCCGCACGGATTCGGCTGTGGAAAAAGCGATTACATAATCGCCGGATCCATTGGACATCGCAGCCCCTGTCCGTGCCAGCCCTGAAAGAGCGCGCTTGCCGAGGCGCTTTAGGTTGCGGTCAGAAAGCGGTGCATCCGTCGCCAGGATGATGATAATGGATCCATCTGCAGACTCGCTTGCCAACTCATCTTTCAAAAAATATTGATCCAGCAGCTTGCCGACCGGTAACCCGTCCATTTGCAATATTCCGCCAAAGTTGGATTGGACCAGCACCCCCAGCTTAAAACCACCCAACCCTGCTGGTAGGTGGCGTGAGCTGGTCCCGATCCCCCCTTTCCAGCCAAAGGCGATGGTTCCGCTGCCGGCTCCGATACTGCCTTCAGAAACTGGTCCGCGAGTTGAATTTGCGATGGCTTTCAGAAAATGATCAGGTTGGAGTGCGCGTTTTCGAATGTTATTCAGGAAACCGTCATTCGTCTCGCCGGCAACCGCATTCACCGATTTCACGCTTTCATTCCCCGCCTGGGATAAGGTCCATTCGATAATGGCATCCGCGGCTCGAGGTGCATCCAGTGTGTTGGTCAGCAGGATTGGACTTTCCAGTTCTCCAAGTTCGTTCACCTGCGTACTTCCCAGCAGTTTTCCATAACCGTTTCCCACAATGATCGCAGCCGGCACTTTATCCTGGTAAATATTTCCTTCGTGTGGCAGGATGGCGGTGACTCCCGTCCGGATGTCTGCTCCTTCGTTCAAGCTAAAGTGACCCACTCGCACATTTTCCAGGTCGGTGATGGCATTTAATTTTCCTGGTGTCAAAACACCCGGGCAAATTCCGAGTTCTCTCACTCGCTGGCGGGAACTTGGATCCAAATTCACTGGATGATTCATAAAAATCCTATCCTTGGACTGTTGGTGGGCAAATTAAACGGCTTCTTCAAAAGTTAATTTTCGATCGCCTCTCCGCGAGATGATGAACAGACCCAGTGTGCTGATCAGACCGAGCATCAGCCCGCCCCACCAGATCGCCTGGGGAGCGATCATGTCGTGAAAATATCCGCCGACCATCGGGGAGATCGAACGGGCGATACCCCAGGAAAGCCAATAAACGCTCATATATCGCCCACGCATATCGCTCGGGGCGAGGTCAGCCACGAATTTGCTTCCAGTGGGCACCAGGATCAATTCACCCATGCTCATGATCACCATGCTTAACCAGAAACCCCAGAAGCTGCTCATGATCGCGACGCTGCCAACCCCCAGCGCATAGACCAACATTCCAAGCGCAATCGCGGTCTTTGGTTTTAATTTCACGCTCAGCATCGTGACCGGGTACTGCACAAAGACGCACATCAGCGCGTTGGTCACCGGCAGCCAGCCGTAAAGGGATTCAGGAATACCAAAATAACGGTTCATGTAGACCGCCAGCAGCGTCCACATCATTAATGGTGCGATCATACCGATGGTGACGATCAGTACAAACACGATAAAACCTTTATCCTGAAGCACACGCTGGTATCCGGTCGAGTTTTTGATATCGCTGATGATGGTTACCGGGGCGTTTTTCTGGAGGGTCTCATGCACTGAAGTGAGCAGGATGATCGAATAAAGGATCATGCCGGCAGTTGCAAAATTAAAGGCGATATTATAGGATTTTGCGATGATCATCCCGCCAATGGCTGGACCGATGGCGATCCCGGCGTTGTTCATCATTCTTAGGATGGCAAACGCACCGGTCCGTTTTTCCGATGGGATGATGTCTGCCATCATGGCATCAGACCCGACCGCATAAAAAGGCATCGCCGCACCCATGATTGCCATCGGCAGTAAAAATCCGACATACGTTCGGGCAGAACTCATCAAAAGATACCCGACCGCATTCACTGCGGTTGAGAAAAACATGATCCATTTTCGTCCAAAGCGATCAGCGATCGTACCGCCGACCAGGGAAGCAGCCAGCCCGGTCAGCGAACCGATGCTGATCAGCGTGGCAACTGACGAAATCGGCAGGGTCAGGATCTTGCTGATGTAGATCAGTTGAAATGGCCAGATCATGCTGCTTCCGGCTGAACTGAGCAGCACTCCAAACGCCACAATCCAAAATTGACTCGGATAGGTCTTGTAAACGGTTTTTGCTTTTTCGAGCATCTCAGACGGTTTCAGGTTCAAGCCTTTTATTCTCACTTTTTGTAAATCGCGAAAGTAGGATAATGCCTATCGTGCTCGTCAAGCCAATCACCAGCCCACCGACCCAGATCGAGCGCGGAGAAATATTATCATTCAGCCACCCGCCGATCAGTGGAGATGCGCTGCGCGAGACTCCCCAAGCCAGCCAGTAAACACTCATATAGCGCCCGCGCAAATTGGAGGGGGATGAATTCGCCACATAGGTGCTCGCCGTTGGGATCAGAGTTAATTCGCCAAAGGTCATGATGACCATCGAAAGCCAGAATCCCCAGAAATTTGACATTAACCAGACGCTGCCCACTCCAATGGCGTAGATGAACATCCCAATTGCTGCCACGTTTAACGTGCGGTGACGTCGCGTGATCCGGGTCACGAAATACTGCACGAAGACACACATCAGGGCGTTGGTGGTCGGGAGCCATCCGTAAAGATTTTCCGGCATGTTGAAATTAAACTTGGTATACACTGCCAGTAACTGCCAAAGCATACCCGGGGTGATTAATCCAATTGCCATGATCGAGACAAATGCCACGTATTTTTTGTCACGAAAAACCTGGGCATAACCCCCGGTGGTTTCTTTTTCGTTGGAAACAATCGCTTTGTTGAGGGTTTCCTTCGCAAAAATCAGCAGAAGCAAGCTGTAAATCAACATTCCAGAAGCCGCACCGTAAAAAGCGTAGCTGTATGAGATCGCCGCCAGGAAGCCGCCAACGGCAGGACCAATGGCAAAACCGGCATTGTTTAACATCCGGTTGATCGCGTAAGCATCCAACCGTTTCTCGCTCGGGATGAGATCTGCCAGCATTGAATCTGCGCCCACCTGGTAAAGCGGGTTGGCAAGACCACTCAGGAACATCAGCACGGCAAACTCGGAATAGGTGTTTGCCCTCATCATGACCGTGTAAACCAGCCCTGTCGCTGCCAGGCTGATTACCATCACCAGCTTCCGCCCGATTTTATCCGCCAGCGTACCGGCAATGAATGAGCTGAAAAGACCCGTGCCGAAGTTGATGGTCATCAGGGTCACAACGGTCGAGAGCGGCAGATGGGTTTTTTCGCTGGCATAAATCATCAGGAATGGACCGATCAACCCCATGCCGATCGTACTGATAAAAACACCAAAAACCATCAACCAGTATTGCCGAGGAAATTGGGAGTAGAGCGTGCGGAATTTTGCCAGCATAAAGGAATTTTATCCTGCAAACGAAAAAAAAGGGCAGGCTTTCAAGCCCGCCCTTTGATCAATCTAAAACCAGATCAACGACGGCGATCACCGCCACCGCTTCGGCCGCCCCGGTCTCCGCCTGGGCGTCCATTGCGGTCACCGCTGCGTCCGCCCCGGTCGCCGCCTGGGCGTGGTCCACTTTTCTTGGAATCACGCTCCTGGGCTTCCTGGAGTGACCAGCCTTCGAGCACAGCCTGTCGCGAAAGGCGGATTTTCCCCGCCGGGTCGATGCCGGTCACCATCACGGTAATCTCATCGCCCATATTGACGACATCCTCAACCTTGTTGACTCTCTCGCTGTCCAACTGCGAAATGTGAACCAGGCCATCCATGCCGGGCAGGATCTCAACGAACGCTCCGAAATCTGCGATCCGGACCACCTTGCCGGTATAAATGCGGCCCAGCTCGGCAGTTTCTCCCAGGGCTTCCACTCGCTGGCGCGCAATTTCCGCACCGACCCCATCTACACTTGCGATGTATATGGTTCCATCTTCCTGGACGTCAATTTTGACCTTGGTTTCATCCTGCAGAGCGCGGATATTTTTTCCGCCAGGTCCAATTAAGGCTCCAATTTTGTCAACCGGAATTTTTACGGTAATGATACGCGGGGCATGGGGCTTCAGTTCAGAGCGCGGTTCTGCGATGACTTCCAGCATTTTGCCGAGGATAAACAGTCGCGCTTCATGAGCTTGAGCCAGGGCTTCCTTCATCATGTCCGTTGAAAGACCGCTGATCTTAATGTCCATCTGCAGGGCAGTGATGCCTTCAGCAGTTCCGGCAACCTTAAAGTCCATGTCACCGAGATGATCTTCAGTTCCCTGGATATCGGTCAAAATTTTGTAGCGTCCGCTCTCATCGGTCACAAGACCCATGGCAACCCCGGCTACGGGAGCTTTGATCGGTACACCGGCATCCATTAATGCCAGGGTGGAACCGCAGACGGAAGCCATTGAAGAGGATCCGTTCGATGCCAGAACTTCAGAAACCAGGCGCAGAGTGTAAGGAAAGCTCTCTTCCAGTGGAATGACCGGTTCAAGCGCTCGTTCTGCCAAGGCTCCGTGACCAACTTCGCGGCGTGATTGACCGCGCAGGGGTTTCACTTCGCCAGTGGAATAAGGCGGGAAATTATAGTGGTGTAAATAGCGCTTGGTGTCAACCGGGCTGAGGTTATCCAATTCCTGGGCTTCACCGAGTGTTCCGAGGGTTGCCAGGGTGAGTACCTGGGTTTCACCGCGGGTAAAGAGTCCGGAACCATGGGCGCGCGGCGAGATGTCGACTTCGCACCAGATCGGGCGGATTTCGGTGACTGTGCGGCCGTCCGGTCGTTTGCCGAGGCTCAAAATGCGCTCCCGCACGATCTTGCCTTCAGCTTCGCTGAAAGCTGCGGAGACATCCTTCGCAGAAGGATAATCTGCGGGTTTGGCTCCTTCGGGAACGCTGGTCAGTTCCGCGATGATTTCTGCCTTGAGAGCGTCCATACCGCCGTAAAATTCTGCCTTGGAAAGCGGTTTGTCCAGCAGTTCGTTCATCGGGGCGCTGACACGATCAAGGACTTTCTTATTAATTTCATCAGTCGCTTTTTCAAAAGTTGCTTCTCGTTTGGGTTTGCCAACCTCTGCCTGCATTTGAAGCTGGACATCGATCAATGGCTGGATCGCTTTGTGACCAAGTTCGAGAGCCGCCACCATCGCGTCCTCTGGAATTTCGTCCGCGCCGCACTCAACCATGAGAAGAGCTTCCCTGGTTCCAGCCAGGCGCAAGTCGAGGTCAGAGGCATTTAATTCTTCAAATGTAGGGTTGACGACGAACTCTCCGTTGACCCGTCCGATGCGGACTGCACCCACCGGTCCACCCCAGGGAATATCAGAAATCATCACCGCTGCGCTGGCAGCGTTGATTGCCAGGATGTCGAGCGGGTTGATGCCGTCCGCTGAGATCGAAAACATCATGACCTGGACTTCGTTGCGCATCCCTTGCGCGAAAAGCGGACGCAGGGGGCGGTCGGTTAATCGGGCTGTCAGGATTGCTTCGGTCGATGGGCGACCTTCACGCCGGAAAAATGATCCAGGGATTTTCCCGCCAGCATAAAGTCTTTCTTCATATTCAACCGATAGCGGGAAGAAATCAATTCCCTCTCTGACACCGCCCATGGTGGCAGCCGCAAATACGATCGATTCGTCCAGCCCGACGGTGACTGCACCGCCTGCCTGTTGAGCCAGTTTACCTGTCTCAAATGTAATAGTTCGCTTACCAACAGTTGCCTGGTAGCGTTTTAATTCTGGTTTCATTATTTATCTCCTATATATCGGAACACTGTCCCACATATAAATATTTCCCACCTGATCAGGGACTGAGGGATGGTGACAACCACCGGTTGTAAGCATCTTTCAATTCCTGACCACAGGTGCGGTCTTGATTTTGTTCACTGGAACCACAGTTTGGTTTGCACCAGTGTTGGATAAGGGGCGATCAGGTCAGCCGGATCGCCCCTTGGGTACTAAATGGATTACTTTTGGCGCAGGTTAAGGCGCTCGGTAATTGCCAGATAGCGGGCATAATCATTCTTGCGAAGATATGCGAGAGTACGGCGGCGCTGTCCGACTAGCTTGAGCAGACCGTGCCGGCAGGATTCATCGTGCTTGTTGGCGCGTAAGTGCTCTGTAAGCTGCTTGATGCGTTCGGTCATCAGCGCGATCTGAACATCCGGTGATCCGGTATCCGAATCGTGTCGATGAAAATCGGTGATCACCTGGGTTTTCTTTTCTTTTTGCAAAGGCATGACGTAGCTTCTCCTTTCGTTCAGGATCGTGCGGTCTCCATACCCGCAGCATTCACCGCAAGCAGGACCAGTCACAAGTGATCATTATACCAGAAAAATCAACGCCCCGTACGCTGCCGGACCATTTCCAAAACAACTGGTCGCAGGCTGGCAGGCAGCTGCGTCATAACCCTGCGCATGGTTTGAGTGATTTGAGGAGAATCGGCGCCGGCGATCACCTGGCGTAGGAAATAGGTGGTTTCCACCGGCGAAGCCGTGTAGAGTGCTTTGATTAAATCTGCCAGGTCGTTCTGCATCGCCGGTGGCAGGATTTTTACAACCGGGCTTAAACTGTCAAAAATGGGCGGTAGATTCTGAAAGTCGGGGTCTGCCAGCAGGGGAATAATGGCATGAATGGCGTGACCCCAGCTTTTGGGGGAATCCAGGTCGAGCCAGCTGTGGATTAATTTGAGAAATTCATCCGGGGTTTCCCGCCGGACCCGTTTCAGGCTGGTCCCCAATAATGCCTTGACGAGTTGTTCATCCTTGCTGACGCTGACCCATTCCGAGATTCGGCTGATCAACGTCGGCGTTTCGGGCTTTATCCTTCCCAGCAGTGCTGCCGCCAGCAGCCGGCTTTCAAGATAACCATCTTTCCAGAGATAATCTGCCAGGTTCAATGCCTGGTCGGTAAAAATGGAGGTCAAGACGCCTACTTCCATTTCGATTTGACGTAAAACGCTGGCTGGCGCCTGGTATGCCGGCAGTACCGATATCTGCGTGCGGACAATCCCTTTGCGCATGGTCCGGTCCGCATACAGATCCAAAATCTTGTGAAGTTCGGGAATAAATACCGCCGGCTGGTCGAAATTCTCAACCAGCACAGCGGTTTGTATTTTTAATCTTGCGATGTCGATGGCAGGCATACGATTTAGCATCCCTTCCAGGCAATGGTTGGGATTAGGCGTTCAGGCAGGTTCCGATTAGTAAGATTTACCAATCAGGACTTTCCTCTGCGCCGGTTTACCACAAATCACGCAGTTTCCCGACCCAGCCGGCTGGTCAATTGGCATACAGCGCGTGGTGGCTTTGGTCAGTTCCTTGATCTTAATTTCGCATTCCCGATTTTCACACCACCAGGAGTATGCCCAACCGTTTTGGACGGCTTTCGCCAGTTCATCCAGGTCTTTTGCCTCAGAAATGTGGCTGTCGCGAAATGCAGTTGCTTTCGCCAGCAGGCTGGCTTGGATATCGTCCAAAGTAGTTTTGACCGTCTCGACCAGGTTTGCTTGGAGTACAAAGGATTTACCTTCCCTGCCCGGGCGATCGCGTCGCGCTAGGGCGACAGAATTTTTCTCCACATCCTTCGGACCAATCTCCATTCGCAGTGGAACCCCGCGCATTTCCCAGTCATTATACTTAAAACCTGGAGTGACCTCCTCGCGGTCGTCCATCTTGATGCGCAGCCCCGAACCTTTTAATTCCGCGAAAATGCGGTCCGCCGTTTCCATCACCACGGATTTTTCTGTCTCCGAGCGGTAGATCGGCACAATCACCACCTGGATCGGAGCCAGGCGGGGTGGCAGGATCAGACCTTTATCATCGCCGTGCGTCATGATGATCGCGCCCACCATACGGGTGGAAAGTCCCCACGAGGTGGTCCAGGCATACTGCTGCTCGTTGTTCCGGTCGCTGAACTGGATATCAAATGCACGGGAAAAATTTTGCCCCAGGAAATGGGATGTGCCCGATTGCAGCGCTTTGGTATCGCCCATCATGGCTTCAATGGTGGTCGACATGACCGCCCCGGCAAATTTCTCAGCCTCAGACTTGATACCCTTGATGACCGGGATGGCGGCATCGTTGATCGCAAAATCTGCATAAACATCCAGCATCCGGAGGGTTTCTTCCCGCGCTTCCTTCTCAGTGGCGTGGACGGTGTGTCCTTCCTGCCAGTAAAATTCAGTTGTTCTCAGGAAGAGCTTGGTGCGCAGTTCCCAGCGCACAACGCTGCCCCATTGGTTGATCAGGATGGGCAGGTCGCGCCAGGATTTGACCCATTTGCTGTACATGTACCCGGTAATGGTTTCTGAAGTGGGTCTGACGACCAGCGGTTCTTCCAGCTCCTCGCCCCCGCCGACGGTCACCACTGCCAGCTCAGGCGAAAAGCCTTCCACGTGTTCCTTCTCTTTCTCAAAGAAGGATTTCGGGATGAGCAGCGGGAAGGCAGCATTCGAGTGACCAGTTTCCTTAAACCTGCGGTCAAGTCCAGCCTGGCAGTTTTCCCACAGGCTCCAGCCATAAGGTCGGACGACCATGCAGCCTCTCACTGGAGAATAATCTGCCAGCTCGGCTTTTAGCACCAGCTCGTTGTACCAGTCGGAGAAATTTTCGGAACGGGGCGTAAGTTGTTCTTCAGTCATTTTTACCTCAACAGAAATAATATTTCACAAAATTTCGGATAATTGCTTAACTGCGGATTGGACATCCGGTGAAAACTTCAAAAGGTTTCTCTGGTTTTCCCGGAAGTAATCGCTCAAATCGGCATAAGCCTGGTCCATCATTCGCTTCCATCCCTCCCCAACCAGGATTAACGGTTTTCGCGGGATGGCATCCACGATCATCAGGTTCCACATCAAGGAAATTTCAGTCAGGGTACCCGGACCTCCAGGAAGGGCGATGGCGGCATCGCAGCCGTCGATTAAACCATCCAGTCGCTGGCGCAGGGTTTGCATTTTGCGCTCTTCAATCACCCAGGCGTTGGCGCCTGAATTTCGCCAGTGATCAATTTCCTGGCAGGTGACTCCGATCACGTGTCCGCCGGCTTCATTTGCACCCCGCGAGACCGCTTCCATCGTTCCAATATATCCGCCGGTCAAAACCGTGTGACCGCTGCCAGCCAGTAACTGCCCGAGCTGGTAGCCTTCCAGATATGCAGGCGAGCCTTCCTTTGGGTAGGATCCACCAAAAACTGTCACATTCATTTTTCGTTCCAATCGCGTTTTTCGTTGATTTGTAATTTTTCCAAAATAGCCTGCTCCAGGTTAATGCCGGTTACATGAGCCAGTTGCAGTAAATACAGCGCAATGTCTGCCAGTTCCAGGGAAAATTCTTCCGGTTTACTAAGTTTATCATCCCACTGAAAATATTCCAGCACTTCTGCGGCTTCAAGCGCCAGTGAAATGGACAGGTTGCGGGCAGTTTGAGGTCTTTTACTGTCTGATTTATACCAGCCTTTGGCTTCTACAAAGTCGTTCATCGCCCGGGTTAATTCCTGGATGTCCATTTCGATTTCCTCAGCCAGCGGAAGAATTGGTAAATAAAAACGGCTCGCCAGGTCTGGGAGCCGCAGGTTTCCGTAACGAAAAGACCTTAATCAGACCTGATAGGGTTCAATTTTGGAGTCGGGCACGGGTTCAAGAACATAAAAATATTATACTACATCGTTCCAACAGGCGACAATCTTTCTTTGCTATAATCATATTATGCGTTTGATATTAACCCACGAACAGGCAGATTTTGATGCGCTGGCAGCCCTTTTCGCCGCTTCATTGACCGAAGATGGGCTGGCGGTGCTTCCGCGCCGCCTCAACCGAAATCTTCGTGCATTTATCAACCTCTATGGCACGGAATTTCCTTTCATTGATCCGCGTGATCTTCCCCAGGGACCGGTTGAAGAGGTTGTCCTGGTGGACACACAGTCACTCATCACCCTCAAGGGAATGGATAATAATACGAAGGTTGCGGTCTTCGATCACCATCCGCCGCGCAAACAAACCCCGAAAAACATTGCGAGAGATTACCCGTCCCATTGGGACGTCACAACCTTTGAGCTGGGTGCCACCACCACCTATTTTGTTGAAGCCATCCAGGCGCGCGCCAAAGAAATCACCCCGCTTCAGGCAACGCTCATGCTCCTCGGAATTTATGAAGATACCGGCTCCCTCACCTTTTTCCATACCACCGCTCGCGATGTGCATGCGGTCGCATGGTTGCTCGAACAGGGAGCGGAGCTGGCAAATGTGAATGATTACCTCAACCCGCCATTGAACCCTGACCAACGCGAACTGTATGAAAGATTGTTGGCGAATAGTGAAACCATTGAAATAAACGGGCACAAGATTATGCTTGCCAGCGCTGAATCTGCCAGCGCCACCGATGAGGTCTCCACCCTGGCACATAAAATGCGGGATCTGATGGATCCAGAAGCCCTTTTTGTCCTCGTCCTCACTCCTGAAGGTGTCAGGTTCGTGGCGCGGTCTTCCACTGACCAGATTGATGTTTCGCTTGTGGCAGCTCATTTTGGCGGCGGCGGACATACCCGCGCCGCGGCGGCGTTAATTAAAATGGATGATGGGAAACAATTGACCCTGGAAAATGTCCGCAAGGATCTCATTTCGGTTCTGCCCCAATACGTCAGACCTTCCATCACGGTTGTTCAATTAATGTCCCGTCGTCCGCATGTCATTTTAGCCCAGGATTCAGTCCTGCTGGCTGCCAGGCAGATGGCGCGCTATGGTTACGAAGGTTTTCCGGTCATGGATGATGGCAGGGTTGTTGGGCTGTTAACCCGCAGAGCCGTCGACCGCGCCCTGATTCACAAGCTTAATTTACCGGTGGCGAGTTTGATGGAAGCCGGGAACGTCGAGGTCAACCCTGGCGATTCCCTTCAGCGCCTGCAAACCCTCATGGCAGATAGCGGTTGGGGTCAAATACCCGTGGTGGAACCAGAAACCAATAAGCTGGTCGGGATTGTCACCCGCACCGATGTCTTGAAAATCCTTTCACGCCGCCAGCCCCAGCTCCCGCAGTATCCCAACCTTGCCAAAAGGTTAAGAGAATTCTTGGGAACAGATACCCTGGCATTGTTTCAGTCTGTGGCTGAAGCGGCTGTCGCGGAACATTTTCCTTTGTATATCGTCGGGGGATTTGTCCGTGACCTGTTGTTATCTCACCCTAGCACTGATTTCGACATCGTTGTCGAAGGCGATGCCATTTTACTGGGAAAGAACCTTCAGAGAGCCTTCGGCGGTAGGTTGACCAGTCACACCCGCTTTGGAACTTCCCGCTGGGTTCTCGCAGGCTCCACTTTTAGTGGGACAGGTTTGCCGGAATTTCTGGATCTGATCTCTGCCCGCCAGGAATTTTATGAGCATCCGAGTGCCCTGCCCATCGTTGAACACAGCAGCATCCGGCATGATTTGCACCGGCGTGATTTCACCATCAACACCCTGGCTCTGCGCTTGGATGGACGCCATTTCGGGGAGCTTCACGATTATTATGGTGGGCAGTCAGACCTGGAACGGCATATCATTCGGGTCCTGCATTCCCTTTCTTTTATCGATGATCCCACACGTCTGCTGCGTGCGGTTCGTTATGAGCAGCGCTACGGCTTCGAAATCGAGGCGAGAACCCTCCAGCTCATGAGTGAAGCTCGCGATTTGTTGGCGCATCTTTCCCCCGAACGCACCCGCCATGAACTGGATCTGATTATTGCAGAGAAGCACGGTGTCGAAATGCTTGCCCGCCTGGCGGAGCTCGGTTACCTCAAGGCGATCAGCCCCAACCTGCTTTGGAATGAAGAAATATTTAAACGATTGAAGAAATTTTCCCGGGCTGAATACCCACCCGGTTGGCAGTTAAAACCCAACTCCACGGAATTGCTCTTTTACTGCCTCTGGTTGATCGATTTGACTGAAAACGAATTGGATCAGGTTCAAGAACGGCTCACCTTTCCGGTCAGGTTTTATAAATCCATTCGTTCAGCAGCGAAGTTGCAGGCATTAATTCCAGCTTTACAGGACAGTTCTCCATCCGTCTGGGTTGATCAATTGGAAGGTTTGCCGCCAACGGTTATTTACGCAGTATTCCTTTTAAATAGAGAACCCGCTTTGGAGAAATATATCCTGGATTGGCAGCATATTCACCCCTTCACCACTGGGCACTTTTTGCGCGCTCGCGGTCTGACCCCGGGACCCAGGTACCAGGATGTGCTCCACACCCTTAAGGTTGCCTGGCTCGACGGCAGGCTGACTTCCCGTGAAGATGAGGAAGCCTTGTTGAATTCGCTCCTGAGTCCTGAACACTAGGACAAAACAATGACTAAAAATATCACTTTTAACCCCGATTTTTACCGCCTCCGCACGGAATACCTGGCGCCTGATGAAGCCGCTTTTTTCCAGGTTTTGACAAAACTGCTCAAAAGGGAATTTTTTGTCTGCCCCAAAGTAGCCTTATCCGACCTTTTTTTCGTGATCCGCCCCAATGAAAATGTTCAATATGCTTCCAGGCTGATTCGAAAGAACGTTGATTTTTTGCTGCTTTGGAACGAAACCCTCAAACCCGCCCTGGCGATCGAGTTGGATCATCTTAAACAGACCGAGAATCACCGCGAAGAAGATTTTCTGGATGCCATTTGTCAATCCACCGGGCTGCCGCTCATCCATATCACCATCCATCCGCCCTATGATATTAACCTCTTGTTGGATAAAATCCATTTGGCGATTAAAAATTCAAAGATTATCACCCCCGCGGATACAGATTTTTCGCCGATCTGTCCGCGTTGTGGCATCACCATGGTGCTGCGCTTTGATAAGGATGGACCGATTAAAGGGCGAAAATATTATGGTTGCTTGAACTTCCCGGCTTGCCAGGAATCAATCGACGTCGATGATTGACATTATCTCGAGGAATTTCCATGGATCTGACAAAATTACATGAATTTACAACAGATCTCGCCTATCGCGCCGGCAGGATCACGCTCGGTTATTTCAACGTTGGGTTGAGACCCGAATACAAGGCGGATGACACTCCGGTCACCGTTGCAGACCGGGCTGCAGAGGAATTCATCCGCCTGGAGATTGAAAAGAAATTCCCCACCCATGATATTTTAGGCGAGGAATTTGGCGAAACTCAGGCTCATTCCAGTTCGTTTCGTTGGATCATCGATCCCATCGATGGCACAAAATCCTTCATCCGCGGGATTCCGCTTTACGGGGTCCTGATCGGGCTGGAAGTGGAAGGAGTCATTCAGGTGGGGGCAGCGTACTTCCCGGGTACGGATGAGATGTTATCTGCAGCCGATGGGGAAGGTGCCTGGTGGAACGGTCGCCGTGCGCATGTTTCGGAAATTTCAGCCCTCGACAAAGCCTACGTTTGTTTCACAAATTATCGAAGTATGGCACGCTACCACCGGGCGGAAGCTTGGGAGCGGGTGAATCAGAAAGCTTACGTTTCACGCGGCTGGAGCGACGCCTACGGCTACCTGGCTGTCGCCACTGGCAGGGCTGAAGTGATGCTCGATCCGGTCATGGCGATCTGGGATTGTGGACCTTTCCCGGTCATTTTTAAGGAAGCAGGCGGTTATTTTGGCAGTTGGGATGGTCGCCCGGGGCATACCCACCACGAAGCCTTGGCTTGTAATTCGGCACTTCTACCGGAAATGCTCAAGATTATCGCCGGAAATTAAAAGACCTTCAGTTTAAACCTTGTTTCAATCACCCCCAATTATCTGTTAACATGACCTCGTCTGTATTTTCTTCAACTGGACGAATCATACGTCCATGTTATCCTTTTGGGCAAATTTAATATTCCAAAAAGTGCTTCCCAATGGCGGTTACAGGAATCAGGATTCTTTCAGGTTGTGTTTTAATTTATCCGACACGGTTTGCAGCACTTTAATCCTCGAGTAATATTTATCATTCGATTCGACAACCGTCCAGGGCGAATGCAGGGTGCTGGTTTTTAACAACATTTCCTCAGCCGCCGCCATGTAATCTTCCCATTTTCCCCGGTTGCGCCAATCTTCATCCGTGATTTTCCAAGATTTGTAATTGGTCAGTTCCCGTTCTTTGAAGCGACGTAATTGCTCTTCCTTGCTGATGTGTAGCCAGAATTTCAGAATCACTCCGCCAAAATCAGTCATCTCCCGTTCAAACTGGTTGATTTCACTGTAAGCCCGTTTCCAATCTTCCTCGCTGCAAAAATGTTCAAGCCGTTCCACCAGCACACGACCATACCAGGATCGATCAAAAATGGCGATCTGACCCTGCTCTGGCAGCCGCCTCCAGAAGCGGTAGAGGTAATGCCGCTCGCGGTCTTCTCCAGCGGGAGCCGCAATCGGCCAGACAACATACCCTCTTGGATCAATCTTTTCAGTCAGTCGCTTGATTGCTCCGCCTTTGCCCGAAGCGTCCATCCCTTCAAAAACGATCACAACCGGTTTTTTTTGGCTGTAAACCTGGAATCCCAGTTGGTGAAGTTCGGCATGCAAAATTTTAAGCTGGGCTTCGTAATCTTCACGCGATAACTTCAATGAGAGGTCAAGTCGTTCAAGCATTGACAACTCCTTGGAATTCTTCTGATTTTTCGCTGGCTCCCAGGATGGCAGCAATCTCCGGTCTGGCTTCGAGGGTTTTGATGATAGTTGTTAACACCTTTACCCTCTCATGATAACGATCGGTCGCTTCGACGATGGTCCAGGGTGAATGCGGTGAATCCGTCCGGGCTAACATATTTTCGACTGCTTCCGTATATTTTTTATATTTTTTGACCTCGATCAGGTCTTCCTCGCTCACCTGCCAGGCAGTCAGTTCATCTTTCAGTAGCTTTTTGATGCGCTTTTGTTGTTCACTTTTACTGATGTGAAGCCAGAATTTCAGGATGACCACACCTTCCGCGGATAGCTGCTCCTCAAATTCTGCGATGTCGAGATAGGCTGCTTCCCAGGTTTTTTTGTCCACCACCTTGTTGATCCGGTCAGATAATACCCGTCGATACCAGGACGTATCATAGACAACCATCTGTCCCTTAGCCGGGATCTTTAACCAGAAGCGCCAAAGCCATGGGTAATGAGTTTCGGCGGTGCGCGGCGGGGTGATTGGCACTACCCGGAAACCGCGTGGATCCATGCGTTCCGCCAGCAGGCTGATTACCCGCCCTTTTCCAGAGGCAGCCCAACCCTCGAAAACGATCATGACTGGAACCCTGGCTTCGTTAACCGCGTGTTCCAGCTCGTACAGTCTTTGCTGCAATGGACCAATCTGTTTTGCGTATTCTTCCCTGGTCAAAGCCAGGTCTAAATTGACATATTCAAGCATAATGACCCCTGTTGAATTGTTGCAAATGTGATAATTAGATTATACATTTTTTGGGATCATTTCATTCCATACAATTTCATTACGTCCCCCTTGATCTTGGTCATTGAAGTGGATATGTGCTTTGAGGTTTTCTCAGCCGGGAGTACCTTCTGGTTCCGGTTTCCTGGCTTGAAAAAGTTCGCTGCCCGTCAAAAGCAGGATGGATGCCAGGATCAGGGCGCCACCAATCAATGAAACAACCGGCAGGAAATCTCCGTACATGAAACTGGCTAGCAGCACTGTCACCACCGGTTCGAGGGTTGATAGCATTGAAGCGTTGGTCGGACCGATTCGTTTGAGCCCTGCCAGGAAAGTCACCACAGGGATGATCGTCGCGAATAGTATTGTTCCCAGCACGATCAGCCAGCCCGATGAATTTGAAGGCATGCGTGGTCCGGTCCAGAACATCAACCCGAGGTATACCATGCCCGCCGAAGCGAAAATCACGCTGGTGGATTGAAAGGCTGAGATTTTCCGCATGACATGCGTCCCCACGATGATGTAAACCGAATAAATGATCGCAGCGATCAGCGCCAGCAGGATGCCAGCCAGCTTTCCGCCTTCGGGGCTGACGGTCAGCATGGTTCCAGCGAGCGCGATGCCAAGAGCGGTTATTTTTAGTTTGCCAATCTTTTCTTTGAAAACAATCTTTGATAGCAGCGCCACCATCAAAGGGTAAAGATACAAAAGCAATGCCACCAATCCAGCCGAGGCATAACGAGTCGCAGTCAGATAGCTGTAGGATTGCCCCACATACCCCACTGCGCCCATCCCGATCAACTGTAGCAGGGTTTTCCCTTTTGGAAAGGTCTCATTGCGGAAGTAAAGCAACCCCAGCATGATCACCGCTGAAATTCCGAAACGCAGGCTGAGGAAAGTATACGTATCCATCCCATTCAGAAATGCATAATGACCAAATATTGCCAGGGTGCCGAAGGATGCGGCGGAAATGATGATCAGGATAATTCCGATGATGCGATTCATAAATTCATTTTTTCCCAGGGATCAAGCAGGATGGTCTTAAACTTTTCGCTTCACTCTTAATACCGCGATCTTGGTGGAGTGATTAAAAGGAGCCGGGTCAGTCGGCGGCTCTGCTGCTCGACTCTCCGGACTTCCGGTAATATCAAGCGGGATCGGGATCAATTCTTCGATTTCCATGTAGCCGTCCGAGCATGACATTTCGAGCGAATCCAGGTATTCCCTGCCGCTGATAAAAAGTGCGTTGTTGATCGCGATCAGCCAGCCGCCATGCTTGACCAGCGGGCGGACCTTGTTGATCAGGCGGCTGCTCCCTGTCTCCAGGTCCACTCTGCCTCGCGATGTTGAAGAAAAGAAGGGCGGGTCAAGGAAAACACAGTCAAAAGTCTCGCCGCTGCGTTTTAACTGGCTGACCGCGGGAAAAAAATCCCGGATCATAAAGTCCTGGTTTCGAACCGGGAAATTGTTAAGGGCATAAGAGCGTTTCGCGAGGTTGAGAAATGCCTTGTTTTTATCGAGTTGCACCACCCGGCTGGCAGCACCCGCCAGCGCTGCCACTCCCAGGCTGCCCGTGTAGGCAAAGGTGTTCAGTACAGTCTTGTCAGTGAGATGGGTCTTCGCCCAGGTTCGTAAATTGCGTGTATCCAAATAAAAACTGGCATCTCGGTTAAGCACCAAATCCAGTGCATACCAGGTTCCGTTTTCGAGAAGGCGGTAATCCAATTCTTTCCCGTAAATGATTACACCGCGTTTTTGTCCCGAAATCTGACCGGATCTTTCTTTTAAAAGGATCGTTTTAATTCCCGGCAGGCGTTTCAGCAGCCAGTTTCGCATCAATTCTATTTCTTCCGCTTTGTCTTCCCTCGAATAATTCTGGATCAGGGCGGTCTTCCCATAAAGATCAATGCAGAAGGCAGGGTTCCCTTCCAGGAAGCCGTTAAATATTCGGAAAGCCGCTGGAGTACCAGATTCTAGAAATAAAGCCCTGGTTTCTAGCGCCTTCTCAAGCTGTTCAAGAAGATCTGGCATTAAAGCCTGGGTTTCGCTTGAGCGTCATAATTCCAAAAACGTGGTGTAAAAATAACCACGACCAATGCCATCATCATGGCTCCAATTAATACAGCCCGGGGAGCCCCCTGTATGCCTCCAAGATATTCTGCGATGCTGCCAATCGCAAGCGCTCCCAGGGAGGGCAGACCAATCAGGGTGATCGAGTATAAACTCATCACCCTTCCTCTTAATTCATCGGCAACCTCGATCTGGATGAAAGTGCTGATGATCGTGCCAAAAACGGTGATTGCCACCCCGCCCAGAAAGAGCAAAACCGTTCCCATCCAGAACGACGGGCTGATTGCAAACAGGATGATGATTGCGCTGAAAATGATACCGCTCACGATCATGATTGCGCCTTTGTGGCTGATTTTCCGGACGTATGCCAGTCCGAAAGCCCCCACGAGCGCACCCGCTCCTGAAGCCGAAAGTAAAATCCCGTAACCTTCCGGTCCCCCATGCCAAATATCCCGCGAGAAAATAGGCAGCAGATTTTGATAGGACCTGCCAAAAATGGCTGATAGTCCCGAGAGGCTGAGCAGGATCAGGATTAACCGGTTATGGATCGAATAGCGTAATCCTGCCAGCATCGATCTTCCAATGCTGTCGTGAATGGTCCCGCTGCCGTGGGTTTTGACGCCCTTCATGAAGAAAAGAGCCAGGATTACGCTTAAATAGCTGACGGCATTTAGAAAAAACAGCATGCCTGCACCCAGGGTTCCCAGCAAAGCCCCGGCAATGCCCGGTCCTATTAATGCCGCCCCGGTGTATGTGGCGGAATTGAGAGAGATGGCATTCAATAAATCAGAATGCGGAACAAGGTCTGGCAGCAAAGCCTGGCGTGCCGGGTTGTCAAAAGCCAGCAGGGCGGAACTTATAAAAGATGCGATCAAAATACTCGGAAGGTTAATATGCCCGCTCCAAGTTAATATCGCGAGCACTAACGCGGTCAGCATGGCGCCGGTTTGGGTGAAGTAAAGCAATTTGATCCGGTTGATTCGGTCCACAACTGCCCCGCCAACCAGCGGCAGGATAATCATCGGTACAGCAAAACTCAGTCCCAGTAAACCCAGCCAGAGTGGAGAATCGGTGATTTGCAGCACGAGCCAGCCGGTTGCAACATTCTGCATCCAAGTACCTGTATTGGAAACAATCAATCCAATCCATAAAATGGTGAAATTGCGATGTTTCAATGCTCCAAAGCGGGTCGTTTCTGATCGGACTGGCTTCATGCACGCTCCTGGATTGACCTTCTTCTTTAAAAAACCGCCTTTTCTTCAGGCGGCTATTTCATGGAATTGATCTTCTTTAATAGTGTATCCCGGTCAGGTTCCACCAGTATGGTGCCATCCGGAAATACAATTGTCGGGACAGATCGATTGCCGTGATTTTGTTTTTGGACGAATTCGGCTGCTTTTTGATCTTTGTCAATATCAATATCAACATAATCAACCGCTGCTTCAGAAAAGATTTTGCGTGCCCGGCGGCAGTCAATGCACCAGTCCACCCCGTAGAGGGTGATTTTGACGGGATTAAGAGTGTATAGTTCCAAGTTTTCACTGGCTCCATTCAAGTTATCTAAAAAAACAGACTGGAAATACCAGTCCCTTAAGACATGATTTTTGGGAACTTCCAAGCTTTACTTCCCTTTTTTGTTACTGGAGACGCTGGAAACTTTCCATCCACCGATTATACACTAGACCATCAGCGCGGATTTTTTATCCCGTCAGGCAATGCCGGCCAATCAGGTGATTCAACCGCCTGGTCTGACCAATTTTCCTTCCCGCTCCAGTTCTCAATTCGTAGTTCATAAACCGTTGTCCGCTGTAATTCCTGGGTAGTGATCGGTCTGTACTCCACGCCTGCCGTCAGGGTTGGAAAATATTTATTTAATAATTGTGTCAGGGCGCTGGTTTTTTCTTGTTTATCTTCCAGCATCCTGATTTCCCCAAAAACCATGACTGACCTGTACTGCATGCTGAACTCAAAGGCGGTATTTGCCGGCAGGAAACGTCCATATTCCGACACTTCCAGGCAGACCTTTGGGTGGACCTGTAGGTTGCTGTGCATTCTCCCGAGCACATTCGAATGGAAAAAGATGCAGTTTTTATCTTCATCAAAATAATAGATGGTTGGAGTGCAGAAAGGTTGGTCCTCCTGCTGGTGCGCCAGGTGTCCCACCTTGTTCGCATGCAGGAAATCCTTGATCCATTCCTCACCGCGGGCATACTCGGGCAAGCGTTGATTTTGTGTAGGGGAAGTTGGTTGGTAAATTCGAGGCATGCCTGGTTTCCTTATTTCAATTTTGGATTGGATTTCAACTGCTCTTCGGGTTCGGGGATTTCCCTCGCAGCCGCTTTCAGGATCTGGAAACACTGCTCAATCAACATATCCAGCTGCTCATCCGGTACAGGAATTCCACCGTCCACCAATTCGAGTGTTTTGATGACGGATCCACGCATCCCGCTTGCCCTGCGTGCCCAGATCGAATCCACCGAAAGCCGCTCGAGTCTGCTGGCAAGCAGCCTCAGCAAATTACCCCGGCTTTCCTCTGAAGCTCCCCGCATTATTGACATGTAGCCTGGATGACGCTTGTGGAAGCAGAACTTGTGCCTGTGTATACTTCTAGGTGATATTCCACGGTCTTGCCGCTTTCGAGGAAGGTCACATCGGTATAAGTCGTGACGTCGCTGGTCAGGGTTTGGATTACTTGATCATCGCGGTAAAGCCGGTAACCGTCGAAGTTGGTCGCCAGTGCTTTCCATGTCAGAACCATGGTCAGCGTGTTGCCGCCCGTTACAGGCGCACAGGTGTAATCCCACTTAGTCAGGGAAGGTGCAATCGGTGGAACAGAAGTTGGGGGCGCCGGGGTGGTCATGGTGGGCAGTATCCAGGTACTTCCTGAGGGGGTCACGTAATCACCTGCAACCCAGCAGGTTCCCTCTCCATTTGGGTTCTTTACGATCCAGTAATTTCCCTGTAACCCAACTGGTTCAACTTTTTGTTTTTCCCGGATCATCGTGACCACTTTAAAGATCGTTCCCGGTCCTTCCCGGCAGTTGGTATTCCCTTGAAAGCTGAGGAGGGGTGCCGAAAAAGTCGGAGTAATCGTTCCGGTGGCAGTGCTCGCCATCCAAAGGGTCGGTGTAAATATCAGGCTGGGAGTTGCTACTGCCGGCGGGGCTGGGATGGTGGCAGTCCGCGTGGCTGTCGCAAGCGATTCCAGCGTTAAAGCCAGCGCTGTCTCAGCTGCTTGCCGGTCCAATCCGATCGTTGTATTTGGGCGTGTCGGGAAGCTGCAGGCTGCCAGGCTGGCGGCAATCAAAAGCATGAACAGATTTTTAATTTTCGTTTTCAAAATTGCCTCGCATGTTCGAATATTTTACCTCGATCAGCGTTTCTTTTTGGATGTCCTGGTCAAATTGGATCTCGTGATTCTGGTTGACCAGGCTGGGATCATTCTCAAATCCATTAATCCGGAAGGTTTCAATCATACCAGCATCAGGCAGGATAACAATCACCTTTCTCTTCAGGGATTGACCATTAAATTGACCCTGGGCTTTGCCTATGGCGATCCTCAAAACATCATCCGTTTGATTGGCGTCCATTTGAAATACTGCAAACCCCCCATTCTGATAATCCATGGAGACCCCATCATCATCCACAAAGCTTCCATGGGCTGGAAACGACTTCCAGATCCGTAAAATGAGTGGATCAAATCTATGATTCTCCGGGATATGCTGCAAAACAGGGCTCATTGCTAAAATGCTGCCGCCTTTGACGAGAAGTGGCAGCCGGTCAAGTGGGGCGGGGTACTCGATGGTCGTTCCACCCTGCCAGGTTTGCGCGGACCAGAAATCGCACCAGGTTCCCGCGGGTAAAATTATCTTTCGTGTAGCCACTCCATGCTCCAGCACCGGGCAGATCATCAACTGGCTTCCAAGCATGACCTGGTCGTCAACAGAGCGGAACCTCACTTCATCCTGAAATTCGAGGATCATCGGGCGCAGGATGGGGATTCCTTTCTGATAGCTTTCATGTGCCAGGGTATTGGTATAGGGCAGCAGCTCCATGCGCAAATTGGCGTATTTCCGAAAATTTGCCAGGACCTTATCCTGATGTGACCAGGGAAAACGGGTGTTGTCAATTTCTTCAGGTCGAGAGAAATATCGAGCCACCGGGCTGAGGAGCGCCCATTGTGCGTAGCGCATGTGGATTTCGGGCGTGTTTTTCCCAGAAAGTCCAAAAGTATCCGCGGTCCAGTAGGAAAAGCCAGCCATTCCCAGGTTCAATCCGCCTCGGATGCTGCGCCTGATCCCTTCAAAATTAGCCTCTTGGTCCCCCAGGAAGAGAGCCGGATAGCGTTGCGATCCAAGCCAGGTATTCCTTGCGTAAATCACATGGCGGGGATGTGTATCTCCTCGCGGCTTATTCTGGGTTTCATCGTCCGCTGCTTCAAACGTGGCTTTGCCGTAATAAAAACCGTAGAGATTATGATATTCCCGTCCATCCATCCCATTAAAGGAATGTCCGTCATCTGGTAGGTCTTCGCCGTCGTCGTTCTTGATGAAATCCACTCCCTGTTTGAAAAGCTCTCCAAGCCTGGTTTGCCACCAGCTGGCTGCTTTCGGATTGGTAAAATCGAGCATCCCGCCCGAGCCAAACCACCATTTTACATTTTCATGAGCAAGATATCCCTCGCTCTTTGCAAGTATAAAATCTTCCAAATCTCGTTCATCGTCCCGGTAAACTTGAGCGCTGACATTTTGTCCAAATCTGTTTAAAAGCCACTTCTGAAGGGGTCGATTCTTTGTATTTAAAAATGGTGTCAGGATCAAGCCCAGATGAATTCCCAGTTCTTTTAATTCCCTGATCATATTCTGCGGGTCTGGAAAGAGGCTTTTTCTCCATTTGAGATTGTGAAACCTTTCTTCCCAGTGATAATCCAGGATGACCGCATCCAGGGGTATTTTTAATTCCCTGTGCTTTTTTAAATATGTCAGCAATTCTGCCTGGTCGGTTTGCGGATAAGAAGTCAGCCACAGACCGAATGCCCAGCGCGGCAGCAGCGGGGGTCTGCCAGTCAGCGAAGTGTACGTTTCGAGGATGTCCTTGTATTTCGGTCCATAAATCAGGATGTAATCCGCGCCCGGTCCGTCGCTTTCAATGATCAATTTCCCCGTTTTGAAGCTCCATTTAGAGCGGAATGAATTCAGCAGCAGCAAACCGTAACCTCGGCTCGAGAGAAAAAATGGCAAGCCCGAATAAGTGAGATGATTTTGCTCCCCAAATAAAGCGTTGCGGTTGTCGAGCCAGATTGTACCGGATGTCCGCTCGAAACCATTAAACCATTCTCCCCCGCCATAAAACGATTCATCCCTGGCTCTCTCAATTTCGAGCTGGATGCCCTCATTCACCTTTCGCAGACCGGCATGGAAAGCCACCTGTGGAATATCCAGGTAAAAATAAGGTCTTATTTTTCTAATTTCCAGTCTCGGGGTTTTTATTTCCCTGAAGAAAACCTGGTCCTGGGCGTTTTTCGCGCTGATCAGCCCGCCTCTGCTTTCAACCCGGATCGGGTTGCCTCCCTGGATCAGATCGTGCTTTGGCAGCAGGACATCTTTCAGCCAGGGTCTCTCTTCAGGCACGGGTTTGCCTGCCGGAAAATGCGTGATCCTCACCGCGTTTGGGGAAAGTACTCGGATTAGTGTCGAATCTTGGATGTCAGTCAATATTCCCTCACCGGAGGATGATGCATGTTTTCAGGGATGAAGAATAATAAGTGCGGCTGTGTTTGGATCAAAAGAGGAAAACGGATAATTATTTCATTAAATTATACATCTCGGGGAATGTCTTCAGGTTGTCAGAACCTCCGGTTAAAAACTGAATTATCCGGTTACAATTTATTCAAAGATGGAAAAATTGATTGGAATTTCCCATGAGTCTGGATGATTTATTGAGTGCCTGGCAAAATGATCCGGAGACCCGTCCAAACATTGCTGCCTGGCAGACCAGCCCTGCAAAAGCCCCGATCATCACAAGTTTCCCGTCTGATTTTCCGCCCAGCCTGGTTCAGGCTCTTAAAGCCCGTGGGATCATCTCCCTTTATCGCCATCAAGCCCAAGTCTGGCAGATTTCCCGCGCTGGAAATAACCTCGTTCTGGCAAGCGGGACAGCCAGTGGGAAAACCCTGGCATACAATTTACCGGTCATAGCAAAAATTTTGGAGGATCCCTCCGCGCGAGCTTTGTTCCTCTTTCCCACCAAAGCTCTTACCCAGGACCAGAGCGCTGGGTTGACCGGTCTTCTCGCCCTGCTTTCGGATGTGCACATCCAGGCTGCAGTTTATGATGGCGACACTCCTTCCGCCAAACGATCTGCCATTCGCCAAAAGGCAAACATCCTCTTTTCCAACCCCGATATGCTCCACACCGGCATCCTGCCGCACCATACCAACTGGGCAGATTTTTTTCGCAACCTCAGGTTTGTGGTGATTGATGAAATGCATGTCTACCGGGGTGTCTTCGGGTCGCATGTCGCCAACGTCATCCGGCGCTTGAAGCGGGTGGCGGGGTTTTACGGCGGTTATCCTCAATTTATTCTGACATCGGCCACCATTGCCAATCCCGTCAGCCTGGCTGAAAAATTACTGGACGCTCAGGTCGTCCTGGTTGAAGGCGATGACGCTGCCCGTGGGGCTCGGCATTTTATCATTTACAACCCGCCTGTGATTAATGAATCCCTTGGACTGCGGAAAAGCGCTGTTCAGGAGGCAGTTCGCCTTTCGCAGGACGTGATCAACCATGGCGTTCAAAGTGTCCTTTTTGCCAGGTCGCGCCGGAGTGTGGAAATTTTATTGAAATACCTGCAGGAAACCATCAAACTCTCGGGAAAGAATACCCGTTCGTGGTTGGGAGATCGTTTTTCACCGCTTTCCACCTCAGTCATCCGTGGTTACCGCAGCGGGTATCTGCCTGCAGACCGCCGCGAAATTGAAAAAGGTCTGCGTGAAGGCAGCCTGCGCATGGTGGTGGCGACCAATGCGCTCGAGCTGGGCATCGATATAGGCAGCCTGGGCGCAGCTCTTTTGTTGGGTTACCCCGGAACCATTGCCAGCGTCCGGCAGCAGGCAGGCAGGGCAGGGCGCGGTTCCGATCCTGCGGTCGCGGTCTTGATTGCGACCCCCAACCCGCTCGACCAATTCCTGGCTCACCATCCCGAATATCTCCTCTCGCACTCGCCTGAAAGTGCCTTGATCAACCCCGATCATATTTTGATTCTGCTCAACCATCTCCGCTGTGCCTTATTCGAAAAACCTTTTGAACCGGGTGAACATTTCGGTGGTCTGGATGTGACAGAATTTTTGGATTTCTTGGTGAACAACCAGGAAGCCCATTTATCACAGGAGAAATATTTCTGGATGGCTGATGCGTACCCGGCTGCCTCGGTTTCCCTCCGTTCTGCCTCGCCGGACGTGGTCGTTCTGCAGGCTGAGTTTGGTGAGGGTTCTAGAACAATTGGTGAGGTTGATTTTGCATCCGCTTTCTGGATGGTTCATCCAGAAGCGATTTACCTCCATGATGGTCAGCAATATTTTGTTCAAAATTTAAATTTGGAAACCAAAACTGCCACTCTCATCCCGGTTTCCATGGATTATTACACCGAGACAATCCAGGAAACAGAAGTTAAATTAACCGAACTCCAGGAAACCCAGCCTGTCCCTGGAGCTGAAAAATCTTGTGGGGATCTGCTGGTGACCACCCGCGTGGTAGGGTATAAAAAAAGATTGTGGTCTTCGGGTGAAATCCTGGGGCAGGAATCCTTGGAGATGCCTCCCAGCGATTTACAGACGACAGGTTACTGGCTCAGTCTCTCTGATAAAACGGTCAGCAGCCTGGCTCGCCAGGGGCTGTGGACCAATTCAGCCAATGATTATGGTCCAGACTGGCCAAAAATTCGAAACCAGGTCCGCGCAAGAGACGGTTTTCGCTGCCAGGTTTGCGGTCTCGTGGAAGAATCCCGCCAGCATGAAGTCCATCACAAGATTCCCTTCCGGCATTTATTACGTGCAGGAATGATCGCGCAGGGCAGCCCGGATCCGGAGGATGAAGCCAGGCTGATGCGTCAAATCATTGCCCGCGCCAACCGTCTCGACAACCTCATCACTCTCTGTCCAGATTGCCACCGTAAGGCTGAGCAGAATGTACGAATGCGCAGTGGTCTGGCTGGCTTGGCTTTTGTCATGAGCCAGCTAGCACCGCTTTTCCTGATGTGCGACAGCGCTGACTTGGGAGTCCATTATGACCCCCAGGCGCCTTTTGCCGGGAATACCCCCACCGTGGTTTTATTCGATCTCATCCCTGCCGGGATTGGTTTCAGCCGGAAATTATTTGAAATTCATACTGAGTTGATGGCTCGAGCTCTCGAATTGGTTGAATCGTGCCCCTGCGAAAGCGGTTGCCCTTCCTGTGTCGGACCCGCTGGTGAAAATGGTGAAGGTGGAAAACTGGAAACTCTAGCCCTCCTGCGAGAACTTACCCGAACCATCTGATCAAGGCTTGTCCTGCGGCGCCAGGATCAGCATTGAATTTTTGCTGGTACGAATCGTCAAAAGACCTTGCTCCAGGGTGTAGCTGCAGTTTCCTGTCAGAATATTTAGAACAGCAATTTCCTGTTGCATGATTGGTCCCTCACACGCCATCAGGGTCGAAACCATTTCTCCAAAAACGATCTGATTTCCGCTTATTTTAAATACCCCCGAAAATAAATTGCATCCGGCGCTGCCGGATAATTTCCCGTCCTGCCCGAATTTTATCGAGGTCGACACATTTGGCACTGCCGGGATCGGGGAATCCGCGTTCCCATATTCGCTGATTTTCCAATCAGGTTCTGAAAGCATTTGCGTGCTGCCGGGGAGTGTGCAGCCGCCTGCAAAGAGCATTAACATCAACAGGCTGATTAACCTTCGTATTCTTTTTCCAGCGTTCATGATTCTCTCCGTTCCAAATCCTTCATTCTTTAATTTTAGGACGATGATCACCTGGCAATGGTTCCTGAGCTGTTGTCCAAATTTTTTGTTGCCTATTGGCATTATAATTTCGCCATGCCTTCCCTTTCTGATAAATTAAAAGCCCTCGGGGTCCATCTTGGAACCGCGGAAATTCAACCTCCTGCGAATCCATCCACCGTCCGCCGTCAGTCCGCGCTTGAAGAAGAGCTTGGCGGGCGATGGCTGACCACTCGCCAGGGCGATACCTTTGTCGTCGAAAGAAGCTTTCCTGCCGATTACGTTCATGGTTCGGTTCCAATCAAGATCACAGCCCCCCTGGACATGGTCGCCCACTGGGCTCGCGATGAACGAATTTCTCAACTCGACCTCTCCAAATTTGCCTTCCTCGATACCGAAACCTCCGGTCTGTCAGGCGGGACAGGTACCTATGCTTTCATGGTCGGTGCTGGACGATATCAAGGTGATGAATTCAAACTTTCGGTATTTTTCATGCGTGATCCACATGAAGAACCCGCCCTCCTTGAAGCACTCATTGATTTTCTTGCACCTTGTTCAGCCTTGGTCACGTTTAACGGTAAAGCCTTTGATATCCCTCTTTTGCGTGCCAGGTACGAACTGAATCAGATTCCATTCCCGTTTGAGGGCTACGCTCATTTGGATTTGCTGCCCCTGGCTCGCAGGTTATGGCGTGATCGCCTGCCCAGTCGCGCTTTGAAATACCTCGAGGAATTTGTGCTCGAAGCTCCTCGTTCCAGCGAAGAAGTTCCCGGCTACGAAATCCCCTGGCTTTACTTTGATTACCTTCGCACAGGCGATATCACTCCGCTCAAGGGCGTTTTTTATCATAACTCGATGGATGTTGTCGCCATGACGGCATTATTGAACCTGGTGGCTGGAATGTTATCCGATCCTCATGGGACGGATCTTTCCCATGGGCAGGATGTCATCGCGCTGGCAAAATTATTCGAGGATTTAAACCTTTGGGACGATGCTGCCTTGCTTTATGAGAGGGGATTAAGAACCTCCCTGCCAATGGAAGATTTTTGGAAAGCAATTCAGCGCCTCTCTGCCCTCGAGCGCCGCCGCGGCAATATCGAATCTTCCCTCGAATTGTGGCGCAGGGCAGCCTTGGAAGGTCATATTTACGCTCACATCGAACTGGCAAAGTATTTTGAACATACCGCCAAAGACCCCGCCGCAGCTCTCGAGTGGACAACCTCAGCTCGGAAACACCTTGAGAATTCCAACTTGCCCGCTTATATCATCCGGCACTGGTCAGAAGAATTGGATCACCGCCAGCAGCGCTTGCAGACCCGCTTGAATAAAAAACCGTAATTTCGGGTTCAGTTCTTTGGTCCGGGTATTCACATGCTGTGTTCTCGGGGGTTCTTGACGAGCGAGGGGGGTTGTTTTATAATTGAAAAAGATTTTCAATAGGAAACGATCGAATGAATTCAAAATCATGGCTAACTGCCTTATCGGAACATGGATACCGGCTGACGGAGGCTCGTCGAGCGGTTGTGGCAATCATTCATTCCAGTCAGCGCGCGCTGACACCCCTCGAAGTATACGATTCTGCCCGCCTGGCTTATCCCGAGCTGGGACTGGTGTCTGTCTACCGCACGCTCGAAAAGCTGGAAGAATTAAACCTGATCCAGCGCGTTCATCAGCCGGCGGGTTGCCAGGCATTTATTTCATCAGCTGAGGGTCACAAACATCTTCTCCTTTGTAAACGCTGCGGTCAGGTCACCTTTTTTGAAGGGGATGATCTCGAACCCCTGATCAAGTCGATCTCCCGCCGCACCAATTATGCCATCAGCGAACACTGGCTTCAGCTCTTTGGACTTTGTGAAAATTGTCAGAAATCAGGATCATAAATTACCATGCAAACACCGCATCGTTTGGAAGTGGAAAACATCAGCGTGGCTTATGGAGATAAAATCGTTTTGCAAAACGTGAGTTTCCAGGTGCCCCACGGGGTCCGGATCGCAATTGTCGGGCCGAATGGTGCTGGAAAGTCAACTCTCTTTAAAGCCCTCGTCGGTTTGCTCCCCCTTAAAACAGGAAAAATTCTTATCCATGGGCTGCCCCTCGGCAACCACAAGGATTGTGTCGCTTATGTTCCGCAGCGTGAAGAAGTGGACTGGCGCTTCCCGGTCACAGTTCGTGATGTGGTCATGATGGGGCGATTCAATTCCAATGGTTGGATTGCCAGGCCGACCAAAGCCGATCACCAGGCGGTGGACCAGGCGCTTGAAAAATTGAACATTGCCGCGCTGGCAAACAGTTCCATCAGTGACCTTTCAGGTGGGCAGCAGCAGCGGGTTTTCCTGGCGCGCGCCCTCGCCCAGAATCCGCACATTCTGCTCATGGATGAACCCTTTAGCGGGATCGATTCCACCACCCAGGAGATTACTTTCGGCTTACTCGATCATCTGCGCAGCAGGCAGGTGACAGTCATGATTTCAACCCATGATTTAAACCTCGCAGCAAACCGGTTCGACTTGGTCATGCTGATTAATAAGGGCTTGGTCGCTTTTGGCTCCCCTCATGACGTCCTCAGCCAGGGAAACTTGCAGAAGGCTTTTGGGAATTCACTCCTTGTCATGGATGGAGGCACTCTCCTGGTGGATGAGTGCTGCCCGCCCGATGACGAACATCTTCATATGCCCATTTCCTCAAGCGATCAGGTGAAATAATTTATTAAGTTCACGCTTCCAGCGTTTATTCCAGATTGAAAGAAGTCATTCCATGATCGAGTTCTTTTTACAACCCCTTTCGTATAGCTTTATGCAGCGCGGACTGCTCGCGGGAATGATGGTCGGGGTTTTATGTGCTGTCTTGGGCACGTACGTCGTTCTGCGCGGCATGGCGTTTTTGGGAGATGCCCTGGCGCATGCAATTTTACCCGGGGTGGCGGTCGCGTACCTGATGGGGGGCAACTTGCTCCTTGGGGCTCTCGTGGCTGCCGCGGTGGTCGCTCTTGGTATTGGGTATTTTTCAAAAAATGGTGCGATCAAGGAAGACACAGCCATCGGGATTTTGTTTTCTGCAGCGCTTTCTCTCGGCGTGGCGATGATTTCGTCAATCCGCTCCTTCGCCGTGGATCTCAGTCATATCCTCTTTGGAAATGTCCTCGGCGTTTCTCCCTCCGATCTCCTGCTGACTTTTGCTTTGGGCGCGATCGTCTTGCTCACCGTTGTCTTGCTCTACCGCCCTTTCATGGTTTTATCTTTTGATCCTGTTCTGGCGGCAACCCTCCGTCTGCCGACAGTTCTGCTGCAAAACATCATGATGATGTTGTTGGCAGTCACAGTCGTGATTTCACTCCAGACGGTGGGTGTCGGCTTGGCTGCTGCCATGCTGGTCACTCCTGCCGCTGCCGCGTACATGCTCACCCGCAGACTTTCCACCATGATGATCATCTCAGCCCTGATTGGTGCGTTATCCTCCCTGATCGGATTGTTTTTGAGTTATTATTTAAATATTGTCTCCGGCTCTGCAATTGTTTTGACAGCGACCGTCTTCTTCTTGATCATTTTTCTGGTAAAAAAAGGCAAAAGATAACTGGTTTCGCATTTATTCCAGATCAGCCCACGTCATATGAAGATACCCTTCCGCAAGCATCGTTGGATTATCTGGTTTGTAGTGCTCACTTTAACGCTGAATGCATGCTCGGCAATTACTCCGGGGATTGTGGTATCAGCAGAAAATGGAGAGGGGAACCCTATTATCCTGGTCACCGCCAACCCACAGGCAACCAGGACCCCATTCCAGCCTTCTTACCCCACTCAAACCCCTGCTCCGACCGATACGTTAACTCCTTCCTCCACACCTTCTGCCACAGAGACACCCCTTCCAACGGCAACCCCTCTTCCAACTGAGACTCCTCTTCCAACCGAAACCTTCACGCCCACACTTCCGCCTCCCCCTACGCAGCTGCCGCCAACCAGTCTCCCAACTGATGTTCCTGCCAGCACCGTTGCGGCGCCTCCTGATCCCGGTCAAAATTCCTCTTCTGAACGACCTCAATACGCCATTTCAGTATTAATGGATTATGCGGCTCACCAGTTAAATGTCAGTGAAATCATCCTTTATCCCAACCGCACCCAACAGGACCTGCCATCGATTGCTTTGGCAGTCAATCCAAATCTTTGGAGTGGGGTCTTCAATTTGCAGGCAGTTTCAGTGAATGATCAGCCCTCTGGAAATTACAGCTTGAACGGGCAATGGCTCATGGTGAACCTGGATGCGCCGCTCCGCTCTGGGCAATCTCTAAAAATCGGGATTGGCTATCAGTTAAATCTTCCCTACAGTGCTGGTCGGGTCGAAAATTTTGGCTATACCGAACGGCAAGTCAACCTGATTGATTGGTATCCGTTCGTCCCACCCAACATCAACGGGCAGTGGATCCTGCCGGATCCGTTTTCATACGGTGAGAATCTGGTTTATGAGAAAGCCGACTTCCGCATAAGCTTGAATTTTACCGACCCGGCAAATCCCCCGGTGGTCGCAGCCTCAGCACCTGCATCCAGCCAGGACGGGGCTCTGGTCTATAATCTGCCGAACGCACGAAATTTCACCTTTTCCATCAGTCCCGACTATTTGTTTAGCAGTGCTGATGCAAACGGGATCACGATTTACTCCTACTACTTCCCCGAAGATGCAGACGCCGCCGCCATGGTTCTCGAGCTGACTCGCATGGCGGTGAATACCTATTCGCTCGAGTTCGGACCTTACCCCCATCAAACCCTGACGGCTTGCGAAACCTATTTGAATGATGGTCTGGAAACAGATGGCCTTTACTTCCTTGCCCGGTCTTTCTACCAGTCTTACGATGGTACGGTTCGCAATAATCTTTCCACCATTGCAGTTCACGAGACGGCTCACGAATGGTGGTACGGTGCCGTTGGCAACAATCAGGCAAATGAACCCTGGCTGGACGAAGCCATGGCGACTTACAGCGAACATATTTTTTACGAGGATAATTACCCGGATCTGGTTCAATGGTGGTGGAATTTCCGAATTTATTCCATCGGAGCCACGGGTTGGGTCGATTCCAGGGTTTATGACACCCCCGGTTTTAGAGCTTATGTCAGCGCTGTCTATTTTGACGGGGCAGAATTCATTCAGGCTATCCGCGACCGGGTTGGAGACAAAATATTTTTTGAGTTCCTCCGCGATTATTTTGCCCGCAACAACGGTCGGATCGCCACTGCGGATGATTTTTTTAATGTTTTCACCCTGCATTCCAACGCAAATATTGATGATTTGATTCATGCTTACTTTACGCACCGTTAGGATCGTCACAACTGGGGCGATTCTGCTTTCCATTTTGCTGGCAGGTTGTAGCTTAAACAAATCACCCTCCATCCCACCGCTCAGCCCGATCGAAAGCCTTTCACCCACAAGCTCAGCCTCCTCTCCCACGTCGGAAATTAATCCGGATGATCTCCCGTCTTATACCTTCGAGGTCCACCTCGATTACGATGCAAATCAATTAACAGTCCAGCAAAAAATTGTATATAAAAATATTTCAGATGTCCAAATCCCAAACTTTTTACTCGCCGTTGAACCCAACCTGATCGCGGGGGTTTTCAAGCTTAATCACTTGCGGGTCGGGGATCAGGATCTGATCGATTACACCCTCAATGGTCAGGAACTCGGATTTCAACTGCCGGTTCCCCTGCAACCCCGCCAAGGATTGGTCATTCAGCTCGATTATGATTTAACTCTTCCCGAGGTCGATCAGGGTGATCCCAACGAAGTTCGACCTAAAATATTTGGGGTCACGGACCGTCAGAAGAACCTTGTCGATTGGTACCCAATGCTCGTGCCATTCAGCCCCCAGGCAGGCTGGCAGCTTTCACCGCCCTGGTATTTTGGTGAAAATTTGGTTTACCCTTTGGCAAATTTTGATCTGTCCCTCCAGTTTGCTGATTCACAGAATGTTCCAGTCGTGGCTGCAAGCGCCGCAGGCACTGTCGTGGAGAATGGAATCCATTTTCATCTGGATCGCGCCCGGGATTTCGTTTTCAGCATGTCAAGACAGCTCAAGGTGATTTCTGCTGATGTGGATGGCGTCAAGATCTCCAGTTATTATTATTCAACTGATGGAAACGCTGCCCTGGCAGTTCTCGAAGCTACCATTCAGGCTGTGCGAACCTACAGCGCTTTATTTGGTCCTTACCCCCATCAAAGCCTGGCTGCGGTTCACGCAGATTTTAATGACGGCATGGAATATGATGGGCTCTATTTCCTGAGCGATTCATTTTATAACTTGTATGATGGCACTCCCAATAATTACCTGGTGATGGTCGCAGCGCATGAAACCAGTCACCAATGGTGGTTCGGCAAGGTTGGCAGTGACCAGGCAAATTCACCCTGGTTGGACGAAACGCTCGCGACTTACTCGGAAGAATTATTTTACGAAAAAAACTATCCTGATTCTGTAAAATGGTGGTGGTCCACCCGGGTTGATTTCTATACCCCTCAAGGTAAAATCGACGGCAGCGTGAATAGCTACGATGGTTTTGATTCTTACACCAATGCCGTCTATCGACGGGGAGCTCATTTCATGGCTGACCTTCGAACGGAAATCGGTGATACGATTTTTTTCGCATTTCTCACAGATTATGCTGAAACGATGGCTGGAAAGATTGCCACTCCCTCGGATTTCTTCCGTATTTTACGTCAACACACCCAGGCGAACCTCGCGAGTTTGCTGGCTTCATATTTTAACAACACCTCTTACTAAACGCCTTCCCACCAGAAAATAAGAGACATGGTTTCTCCCGAAGATTTCATGACCCGTACGCTCAAATCCCATCCTCAAGGCAGCGCTGTGGCTCGCATCCTCGCTGCTTCGATTAATGCTGTCGACCCCGCTGAAGCGGTTCGCAAAGCGTTTTCCCTTGAAAACGGGAGGATTGTGCTCCGCTCGGATTCCCACCAGCCTGCTGAAAACGAATTTGAAAATATACGTCGCATTAAGGTTTTTGCGTTGGGCAAAGCTGCACCCGCCATGACCCGCGCACTGGTTGAAATTCTGGGGGATAAAATTTCAGCAGGGTTGATGGTGGTCAAGCATCCCGATCCCGCCTTACCGCCAGGTTTTGAACAAATCGTGGGCGGGCATCCAATTCCCAATCAAGGAAGTTTATTGGCAGGCGAGAAAGTGAAAGCTTTTGTCAGCGGGTTATCCCCGCATGACCTGCTCATTTGCTTGATTTCAGGAGGTGGTTCTGCCTTGCTGAGCGCACCACGACCGGGTCTCAGCCTGGAGGATCTTCAAGAATTGACCGGGGTTTTATTAGCCAGCGGAGCCAGCATTGACGAGATCAATACCCTGCGCCGCCATTTGGATGTCGTTAAAGGCGGCGGTCTCGCCCGCATGGCGTTTCCGGCAAGAGTCCTCAGTCTCATCCTTTCAGATGTGATCGGCAATCCGCTCGAAGCAATCGCTTCCGGACCGACCTCCCAAGACCCCACTACCAGGTTCGATGCCCTCGAAATTATCGATAAATATCGTCTCAAGACGAAAATTTCGCGCAGTATTCTATCCTGCCTGAATGATGAATCCCACGAAACACTCAAGCCGGGCGATCCCCTCCTCAATTCAGTCCGGAACGAACTGGTAGGGACCAATCTCCTCGCAGCCTCAGCCGGCTTGATCCAGGCTCAGAAGGAAGGGATGAATATTCATTATTTGGGTGGGGAATTGCGTGGTGAAGCCCGCGAAGCTTCCGCCGAGTTGGTCCGCCTGTTGCGCCAGGTTCTTGACACTGGCGCACCCGTCACGCGACCATTTTGCATGATCGCCGGCGGTGAAACAACGGTCACCCTCCGCGGAAACGGTCTGGGGGGTCGCAACCAGGAGGTCGCCCTGACGGCGGTTGAATCCCTGGCTGGGATGGAAAACTGCATGCTGGTCACTCTCGCCACGGATGGGGAGGATGGACCGACTGACGCAGCTGGTGCCGTTGTCAGCAATGAATCCGCTCAAATCGCCCACAAACTGGGGTGTTCCGCCGGCGCCTATCTAAAAAATAACGATTCTTACCATTTCTTCTCGCAGTTGGACGATTTGCTTCTCTTTGGCCCGACTGGGACAAATGTCAACGATCTGAATTTCCTTTTCGCTTTTTAAACTTTTTAATATAAACCTCGAACTGAAATCTGATTTCTTCAAGCGGAAATCTATTCCTTCTCCGGCTCTACGACTTGGTGCAGCGCCACCGGTTTGCCTTCTCTCACCCGCAGGTTCAGCACTTCCACGAATACAGAAAAAGCCATGGCGAAATAAATGTAGCCCTTGGGCAGTTCCTGGTGAAACCCTTCCACGATCAAGGAAGTTCCGATCAGGAGTAAAAAGCTCAAGGCAAGGATTTTGATGGTCGGATGCCCGTTCACGAATTTGCTGATGGAACCCGATGCAAATAACATGATCACGACTGCAATGATGACAGCAGTCACCATGATCACGATACTCTTTGCCATTCCCACGGCGGTAATCACGGAATCGAGTGAAAAGACCATGTCCAGCAAGCCAATTTGAATGACGACCGAGGTCAGGGTCACTTTCTTTTTCAGGTGTTCGGATTCGCCCTCTTCCTTGCCTTCCAGTTTGTCGTGGATTTCCATCGTGGATTTGCCAATCAGGAAAATTCCTCCTGCCAGCAAAATCAAATCCCTGCCTGAAACTGCCAGGCTGAAAACGGAAAATAATGGAGTTTCCAGGTGGATGATCCAGTTCAGGGAAAGCAGCAGCAGGATTCGGGTTAAAAGTGCCGCACCCAGTCCAAATTCGCGTCCGCGATTCTGATCTTTTAACGGCAGCTTGTCCGAGAGAATCGAAATAAAAACGATATTATCGATGCCCAGCACGATTTCCAGCACGGTCAAGGTCAATAGGGCAATCAGGTTTTCGATGGTAAAAATTTGAGCCATCCTGTTCTCCGCTTGAATTTATTCAATTACGTCAAATTGACGATATTCCACGAGCAGGCGTTAAATGTTTTTCTTCCGGCTATTTTACTGTATAAAAATAATGGGGTGATTCTAATCGAGGTGTTGGTATTTTGAAATCCAAGTTTTGAAATATTCCGGGTTAGAAGAGGGCGGTTTGATTAGAATATCAGGTGTTGAGTGGAAAAATATTACATGCTCAGGCTTGGCTCTGACTGGCTTAAAATACCGGTTTTGATTTTTCCGCCGCAATTACGGATAACCAGCCTGCCGATGTCTTCGCAGATTTCTTCAACCTCTGCATCGCTCACGATCGACATTGCATCGATATTAAATTCCACCGCGCTGGACGAGGGCAGCACCAGGGTGTGCTTGGCTTGCCTCCAGGTCCAGCGCCGGGTCAGCACCGTTTTGCCTTCCACGAAAATGATCTCGCCCGGGTTCGGGTTTTCGCTGATCTCCGACCCAAAGGCTTCGAAAATTTCACTTCCGCTTGCAAGCCTCAGCTCCATATCTCCCTTTAAAACATCAATCGCATGCGCTCCGATTGGGACGATATGGCGGATGGATTCCAGGTTGCCCAGGTCGACAACGGGATTTATGCTGGGTAGGGGATCATTTTTCAGCACCCGTCTCACCAGCGCATCCATCGACGGTCTAAAATCACCAGGCTTGATCCCAATCGCTCGGTATGCTTCCCGCCAGACCGATATTTTGGGCTCACTGATGAAGGTTTCTGGCTTTAAAGATTTTCGAAGATGTTCCTCGGCTTCCCGCAGCTCTTTGATCAAATCGGGCGCTGTCCGCGAGTTGTCGATTTCATACGCGATCACAAGCCCGCGCCGGTAGCCAGGGAATTTTTCAAAAACTTCCTTTGCGATCTTTACATCCATTTTTTATCACGCTTCCTGATCAAGCGTTAATTAAAGCAAGTTGCCTGCCAGCTTGGAAGGCAGCATAATTTGCCGACCAGACGGATTTCTTTGGATTGGCATCCTGGAGAGCCCTTAGCCAAAGTTCAAGCGGGAGTTGGTTGAAAGGCGATAAGCTGCTCAGAATCCCCATCATGATCACATTGGCAGTCCGCCCGCTCGCATCCCCCAGTTCCAGGGCTTTTGCCAGGGCATCCACTTCAATCACCCTGCAGCCTAAAAGGTGCCTCTGAATTTCTTCATCGCCCGGGTATTGAATTGGCGGCAGTTCCGGCGGGATGATTTTGGTACTGGCGAGGATCAAAGTGCCCTCAGGTTTTAACATCTCCAGGAAACCCGGGCGCAACACTTCACCTTTTTCCATCGCGATCAGGCAATCGGCGCTGCCGGGCAGCAGTACCGGGCTGGTCACATCCCCGCAGCTGAACGTGCTGATCACGGGTCCACCCATCTGCGCCATGCCATGAGTTTCACCTTTAAGGATATTGGTGTCGGCATAACCCGCCAGGAAAGCCAGCCGCGACATGATGCTGCCGAAAAACAAATTTCCCTGTCCGCCAACTCCGCGAATGGCGATCGATAGTTTCGCAGGCAGCTTATTTCTTTCGAACGTTGGCAGAATAATTTCAGCGGGCGCCTCCGAAATTTTGGCTTGGTTCCCGGTTTGGATGTCAGCCAGATCGACGATTTTTAACACGTTCGTCGGGCAGGATTGGACGCAGGTAGGATTCGACCCGCCGCACCCGGTGCAAAGATTGGTGACCACCGGGATGCCGTTTTCATCCAGTTCAAGTCCCGGGCAGATCAGGCAGGCGTTGCATTTTGTGCAGTCAAGCGGGTCCACTTTTACACGTTGTGTGCTGGACGGAATCATCTGGACGCATGAACCTTGGCTGACCACCAGCGTGGTGAATATTCCCTTGTTTGCTTCAGCCAGCGCAGTTTTAAGTGCCTGCCGGATGTTTTTCTTTTCATAAGCGCCAACCGTCAACACGTTGGCTCCATGTGCTTTGAGCGAGTCCGTCAGGCTGAATTGCATGCTCTCACCAGCCAGGTTCGCAGGTGAAGTAGGGGATGGTTGACCGCCAGTCATGGCTGCCCACGAATTGTCGAGGATGATTTTTACCCCCGGGATGTTGCGATAAACCGTATTGCGGGTGGCATCCATGCCGCTGTGACATTCGGTTCCATCTCCCACCACGCTGATGCAGCGGCCTGCCTCTTCTGGGCGGGAGAGGATATAGCCGGTTCTTTCAGCTTCACTCGCCCCCATGGCGAGGCCTGTGTCCAGTGCGTTCATAAAGTACAACAAAGTGTTGCAGCCAATGTCTCCGAAGACTGCATCCAGCATCTTTTTCTTTCTTAAGAGGGAAATTTCACCTGCGATCAGCCGGTATGGGCAGCCTGGACAAATGACAGGCGGGCGATTAACTGCAGCGCTCGCTGCTTCGGCTTGTTTTGTGACCAAGCCCATTTTTTCGGCAATCAGCGCCGGGCTCCATTCCGTCACGTTGCTGAAAGGCTCCTTGCCAGCAACATCAAAACCCATGTTTTCGATGGTTTCCTGCAGGTATCGATAACCGTCTTCAATCACAAAAAGGGTTCCATCGATTGATTTGCAAAATTCCCGGATCAGCTTGATGGGTAAGGGGTTGCTAAAAGCCAGTGAGAGGATGTCAAAATCGGCATGAAATGATTTTTGAACCTCCCGCACATACAGGTCGCTCACGCCATAAGTGATCACACCGTTTCTTTTCCCTTTTTTCGAGCTCGCATCTTTCTCCCATTTATTGAGGGGGCTACTTTCCACCATTTCAACCAGGGCTGGCATGCGTTCCACCAGCATGTTATCGTAATTCTTCCGCGCGATACCCGGCAGTACGTTGAAGGATTTTAGGCTCTCAGGCATCTCTACCGGTTCGCGTTTTTGCTGCGGCATCAGGTGGATCAAACCCTCGCTGTGACACAATCCGCCGTTGGGCATGATCACCATTTGTGTTTTGTATTTGCGCGAAATTTCGACCGCCAGCGCCGCAGATTCATGCATTTCCTGGTGATTTCTGGGCTCAAAGACCGGTACAAAGCAGCTTTTGAAGAAATATCGCGGATCAATGGTGTGCTGGGTCGAGCTGGGTGTGAAATCACTCGCGACGTAATAGATCAACGCTCCACGCGGCTGGATGAATGAGGCGCCGCTCGAGAAAATGTCTCCTGCCTGGAATAGCCCAGGGATTTTCATCGTGATCACGCAGTCGCGTCCCGCCAGGGAATGTCCATGACCAACCCCCGACGCCACCGCTTCGTTAACCGACCAACCAACTGTGATTAAATCCTGGACCTTTGAGAGACCCCGGTCAATGACTTCTGTGCTGGGTGTTCCCGGGTAACCATCCGCAGCATGAATGCCGCCTCGAACACAACCCGAAGCAAAAGCGATATTTCCCTGTAAGACTTCTGCCTGTCCTGCCGGAGCTTCACATAAATCTCTAAAATCGTTTTTCATCCATTTTCCTTTTTGGTTCCTGCCAGTTTTGAGTCCAGAGCTGCCGTAAAATTCCTGGCTTGAAAATATCCAATCAATGCGTTAAAAAGTCCAACAGGTTTTAACAGTAAACGGATTCTCCAGGTTAACCGATCTGGAAAATTTTACCCGAAAAACTGGTATCGAACACCCAATCGCGTTCTTTTGCAGCACGGAACCAGCCTTGGATACATTCGCTTCCAATCTGCTTGCCAAAAATTGTTCATGTTGGTTTCCAACCAAACGAAACCTTTTTCGTTGGAAATTCTGCCGAATTTAATCGTCTTCAGCTCAAGTTCAATCAGGAAAAATCCTGCCCCTTCAAATCAATCTCGAGAGGGGCAGGAAATCAGTTGAAAATCTTGGTGTGATGAAAATTATTCTCCCTGCTGGATTTGGGCAGCTCGCAGCGTATTTTTCATGAGCATGGCAATCGTCATCGGGCCTACTCCACCCGGTACCGGTGTGATAAAACCGGCTACTTCTTTCGCCTCATCAAAATTCACATCGCCCACCAGTCGGTGACCGCTCTTTTTGCTTGCGTCCGGGATTGAGTTGATCCCAACGTCGATCACGGCTGCGCCGGGTTTGATCCAACTCCCCCTGACCATTTGGGTTTTTCCAATTGCAGCGATCAGGATATCTGCCTGTCGCACAACGGATTCAAGGTTTTTCGTGCGGGAATGACAAACGGTGACCGTTGCGTTTTTTCCAATCAGGAGCAGGGCAGCCGGCATTCCCACGATGTTCGATCGCCCCAGCACGACTGCGTTGGCGCCTTCAATTTTTACACCTGCCTGCTCCAAAAGATAAATACAGCCTCCAGGCGTGCATGGCACAAAGACTGGTTCCCGCCCTTTTTGTGCAAGGCGTCCGATATTGATGGGTGAAAAACCATCCACATCTTTCTCAATGCTGATCAATTGAAGCACGCGCTCTTCATTCAAATGTTCAGGAAGCGGCAGCTGCACCAGGATTCCGTTTACAGCCGGGTCCGCGTTGAGATCACGGATCACTTTTTCCAGTTCTTCCTGAGAAATGTCCGCCGGCAAATGCTGATTGATTGAACCCATTCCCAATTCAAGGCAGGCTTTGCCCTTGGCGCTGACATAAGCAGCCGAGTCAACCCGGTCGCCTATCAGCACAGTTGCCAGCACTGGTTTGGCCTTTCCCTCTGCAGTTCGTTTTGCAACCTCGGCGGCGACATTTTCGCGTACTTGTGCAGCAATTAATTTCCCGTCAATGATTTGTGCGGTCATAATTTTCTCCATTTTCGGTTCTGTCATGCTCACCAGAATCATTATATAGCGGGGGATTTTTCATTTATAGTGATGAATGTCAACGAACTTTTAGGACAGCTTCTCCATTAATCCGGCTGGCTTTTAAATCCTGCAGGGCTTCGTTGACTTTGTCCAGTGGATATTCGGTCACGGTCGATTTAATTCCTGCCGAGAGCGCCAGGCTAAGAAACTCCTGTCCGTCCTGGTAGGTGGCATTCGCGACAGATCTCAAGGTCCGTTCGCCGTAAATTTTTTCATATGGAAAAGACGGAATATCGCTCATATGGATTGCGTTGATGGCGGCAGTTCCACCGGGTTTCAATAATTCCAAAGCCCGCAGCGTCAATGCGCCGCTGGGTGCATAAATAACTGCCTGGTCGAGTGGGGCGGGCGGTTCTTCCCCGGCGTCCCCTGCCCAAACCGCACCCAGCTCCAGGGCATGTTTCTGGTGTGCACGGGAACGGGTAAATACTGATGTCCTGCATCCCCAAAAATTCAGAACTTGAATGGAAAGATGTGCGCTGGCGCCAAATCCGAATAATCCCACGTTGTTGCCCGGACGAATTTCCGCTTTTTTGAGCGCACGGTAACCCACGATGCCTGCGCACAATAACGGCGCAGCTTGAATATCTGAAATTTCATCCGGCAGCGGCAGCACAAAATCCGCGTCAGCAATGACAAACTCACCAAAACCACCGTCCACGCTGAACCCGGTAAATTTTGCTTCCGGGCACAAATTTTCCAGCCCCCGCTTGCAATAATCGCATTTCCCGCAGGTGGAATACAGCCAGGGCAGCCCCACCCTTTGCCCAATTTTCAATTCATTTCGACCCGGGTGTCCAGGGTTGGAGATGTCCTTCGGATGGATGGCATCGATTCTACCGGTGATCTGATGCCCTGGAGTGACCGGCAGGTGGGGCGGGTGGATATCTCCTTCAGCAATGTGCAGATCTGTGTGGCAAACCCCGCAGAACGCCACTTTGATCCGCACCTGTCCCGGGCCAGGCTGGGGATCCTTTAATTCCTCCCGAACCAGGGGAAAACTCTGGATTGGAGCTGCCGAATGGACGCGGTAAGTGATCATGATTTAATTGTATATCAGAAAAAAGGTGGAGGTTCCAATCTACTTCGAGCTGTTTCAGAGTATGATCCCGCTCATTCCGCCGTCTTTCAAGCCGGTCAATTTCACTTGGTCGATCTCGTTCCAGCGCGGTTGGGGGGATTGCGCATAGACGCGCACATAATTGTCGCTCAGTCCCTCGAGTTTCCAGCCGTCTTCAGACAAAGCCGAAGACCCCTCCCAGAGCACATTCTGAACCTGGTCAATCTGGCTGGTCCGAAATTCTTCGGAGGATTTCTGCAGGACTGCACCCAGTAAATGACTTCTTTCCCTGCGCAGCGGGTTTGGAATTTGATCCCGCATTCGAGCTGCCGCTGTTCCAGGTCGTGGGGAATAGGTAAAGACGTGTCCGCCGGCAAATTTCATCTTCTCCACGAATGCAAGGGTTTCGGCAAATTCTTTCTCGCTTTCCCCCGGGAACCCAGCGATGATATCCGTGCTGATGGCAACATTGGGAATGCTTGCCCTCGCAGATTCGACAAGATTTTGGAAGCTTTCGGCGCTGGTTTTCCTTAGCATTCGTTTCAAGGTGGCGTTGCTGCCAGATTGCAAAGGTAAATGCAGGTGAGCACACAGCCGTTGATCGCGCCACAGTTCGAAAAAATCTGCGTCCAAATCCCAGGGTTCCAGCGAGGATAACCTGATGCGCGGGATTTCTGTTTCAGCCAAAATGGTGCTGATCAGTTTTTTAAGATGTTGATTTTGCTCCCTGCCCCAGGAACCAAGATGCACCCCCGTCAGCACGACCTCTTTTGCGCCGCCCAGCCACGCCGCTTGAATATCTTCCAATACATCCAATTCCCCGCGGGATTGACCCGCACCCCTCGCGATCGTGGTAATGCAAAAGGTGCAGGTATTATCACAGCCGTCCTGAACCTTGATAAATGCCCGTGTCCTGCCCCTTAAACCAGGCAGCCTTTCCCTCGAGATGGGTTCATGTTCAAAAGCGATATTGCTGGTTGATGGATCCGCAAAGGCATCCTGCCGGTTTATTGGGCTGAGACCTAAATAATCCCTCACCAGTCTGTCTTTTTTCTCGTTGGAAATGACCTTGATCACGTTGGGCAGTTCAGCTGCCAGTGACGGTTGCAGTGTGGACCAGCAGCCCGTCACAAGGATTTGCTGAGCGCCTTTTTTGCCCGCCTGTCGAATTTTCTGCCTTGAATCTGAAGCTGCTTCGGCAGTCACCACGCAGGTATTGATTACCACCAGGTCAGCTTCGGCAGCGCTCGCCACAATGCTGTGACTTTCGGCGCGAAATTCCCCCGCAATTTTTTCGATTTCAGCCTGGTTTAAACGACAACCAACCATGTCAAGGAAGATCTTCATTTTCTATCCAGGCTGGTTGGTTTAATGTTTTCGATAATTCTTGTTCGTTTGCCGGTCAAAATTCTTACCTGGTGCTCTTGGTCCGCTCAGGGTTTGTAAGCAACAAAATTGTCAAAATAAACGTCAGTGTTCGGGAGATCGAAAGTTCCAGCCAGGATACCTACATCGCCTGATGAAAAGTCCTTATCGTTGACCGAAGCCAGCAATTTTCCGTTTGCATAAAATGACAGCTTGTCGCCGGCGCAATCTGCCCGAACCTGGTTGATCTGGTTGCCGGTCAGGATTGATTCGCTTGGCAGCATTTCCGATCCACTCAGGAGGGTCGCCTGACCCGCTTTCACCTTGCCAATGCCGTAAAATCCGTCGGCGCTGATCACGAAGAAATAAAAGTTTTTATCATCTTTCAATCGGCAAATCAGCCCCATTCGATTTGAAAGGGTCCCTGAAACTGGCAGTAAACTCACTTCCAGGCGAACATCTGAATAATCTTTACCAGGGTGGGTCCAGATATTGGTATCAGGTTTGTTTACAAAAATGTGATACGTGTCTTTGATGTAACCCGTCTGACCAGCGGGTTTATTCATCTCACCCCAGCCGCTCTTGGGATCGCTGAAATAATCCTGGTACAGCACGCCCCCTGAAGGTACCAGGCTTGCCGCAATGCTGGTGGTGCTGCACGCCAGAGCGGACAAAAACAAGAAAACAGAGAGGTAGATTAATCGTTTCACAATAAGTTAATTGTACTCAATTTTTGAGATTTACGGTAAATATCTTTCCTTCAGTTTTTGAGCCTGTTTGCCGTAAACCCCATTTGGATCGCTTAAGATCACTTCATCCAGCATATTTCTCGCTTTGAGCATTTGATTCTCCCTCAAATACAGCAGACCCATTTCAAATTGAAGCATCGGTTTCAGATCCTGAGCTTGGTTCATCTCCATCGCTTTCCGGAGCATCACCTCTGCTTCGGGATAATTTCCGAGCTCCATTTGAATTCGGCCTAGCATTTCTATATATAAAATGTTTTTTGGTTCGAGTGCATAAGCATACAAGGCTGCTTTCAAGCCATAATCTTCCATGTACGAACTGTTTTCCACACAAAAAGAAGCCAGGTCATACCAGTAAATTGCCTGGTCAGGTGCGAGATGCACGGCATTGGTGTAGTCCGTCAAGGCTTTCGCCAGGTTGATTTTCGTTTCAGCGCTTCCAAGTCCCGCCCACCAGGCTGGGTTGCTAGGTTCCAGATCGGTTGCCCGCTGATACTGCTCGCTGGCATTAACCGGGTTATTTTCCACCAGCCAATAAGTTCCAAAAAGCGCATGGATCCCGGCAGAATTGGGATTCAACCTCTCTGCTTTTTCGAGTGCCGCCTGCGCGCCTGGCTGTTGATTATGCTGTCGAATTACCCCAAGCCATGCCCAGGCTTCCGGGTAATCAGGTTTGACAGACACCGCTTTTGTCACGGCGTTCTCTGCCAGCTGCCATTCGTTCAAGTTTGCCAGCGCCTGCCCGATTTCGGTCAGCTCAAAACCCGGATCCGCTGCGTCTTTCTCAAGAATTTCGATCAACCTGCTCGTTCTTTGTTTCGCAGCTCCCGAGCGCTCTGCCGCGTTTTTTAATAAATCAACTGCGTGCGGAGTTGCTTCCGCTGCCAGGATCGTCCCCAGGCGTTCATTGGCAGCCGGATCGTTGGCAGATGCCTTCAACCAGGCGGCTAAAATCCTTTTTTCATCCTCCAGCTTGTTGCTCGAGCGGTAAATTCCAGCCAACTCCTGCGCAACTTCCGGGATGACTTTGCCATCCAAAACCATTTTTTCCCAAATTTGAATTGCCTGGTTTGTTTTCCCCACAGACAGGTAAGCCTTACCCAGAGCCAGCTCACCCGCAGCACTCAGTCCGTAGTTACGGCTGGCAATTTCGAGCAGGCTTATTTCGCGCTGCGGATCATCCAAAGCGTGCAGCCCGGCTTGTTCATATAAATTGGGTTGCCACCATAGCAGCAGGGCAGACTTTTCATATAATCGTGAAATATCCGCTTCGCTTTTTGCGGATTTAACGAGGGCGAGCGCGGTCAATCCTGTTCCCACTACAGGCAGCAGCACGAGGAAAAAAAGTAAAATTAAAACCAGAATTTTTCTGAAAATCGCAATCACATTGTAATTATAAGCGCATCCGCGGCGCAGATTAACTTCGGATAGTCATGCTATAATCCTAAAAGAGCTTATGGAACCATTAATTGAACTTGGAAATTTCCTTTCAAATCCTCCGGGAAACCTGGTTTTTATCCTCGTAGTGGCGTTTACTTTAATTGGCGCCCTCCAGATAGGGATCAGTTTTTGGAGTATTTCCGGGGAGAAAGCCATTCCCCGGCCGGTCATTGGTCTGTCAATCCTGCTTGGTATTCAACTGGTTTTATTCTTAATCAGTGGTTTGATCGGGCAAAACGTATTTCAGGGCACCCTGATTCTGCCGGTCATTGATCGTGTTGCGATCCTTCTCAGCCTCACCTGGTTGCTCTGGCTCTGGTTATTCCCCGAACCCTCCAGACCTGGAGATTTTGCCACCCTCTTGCTTAGCATTTTGTTGGTGATCGCAGCAGTTTTAGCCGCGTCTCTTTACCTTGAAACAAATCCTCAAGTCGGCACTTATAATTCCTCCTACCAGGCTATTCTTTGGGATGCTGCTGGAATCTTGATCTCCTTCCTCGGAATTGTGTTTTTGTTGATCAGAAAACCGGTCAACTGGGGAAATGGATTGGTGCTGGCGCTCCTGGCTTTGACTGGCTTCAGCCTGGATATTCTGGTCAATACTGGAAAAGGTGATTTCTCTGGGATTATTCGTTTTTTTCTCCTGGCAGGATTTCCGCTCGTTCTGACCGTTCCCACCCACTATGCTTTACGCATGGCAGGAAAGCCGAAAAAGCCGGATGAGATTTCACCCGGCGCCACCCAGGAGCTCGAATCAAAAGTTGACCAGGTCAACATTCCTGGCGAATCTGCGCCTGACCAGCCCAATCACCGTCTTTATGGTAGCGAACCCAAGATCCTGCAAACACTTCTCAGCCTAGCGACCGAAACTGACTCTAAAAAAATAAATCAAAAGCTTGTCCAGTCAATCGCTCAGACCTTGCTGGTGGATTTATGTTTTTTAATTTTGCTGGACGATGACCAAAAATCTTTAATAATTGCTTCCGGTTATGATTTAATTCGAGAGGAAGGATTGGAGAGCGGCAACATCCCTTGTGAGGTGATTCCAGAAATGGCAAATGAAATGTTTCTAGGTCATCCTCTCCTCATTTCTTCCCAGGAACCCCACCCCGATCTAAATGCTTTGCAGTCTGGGTTGGGTCTTACCAACCTTGGAAGTGTCCTGTGCGCACCGGTCAAGTCGGAAAGTGGACTTTTTGGTAGCCTTCTCTTTCTATCGCCTTATTCCAACCGGGAATGGAATCAAGATGATCAGGCTTTTCTAGCTGGCATTTCCCCTTCCATTGCAGCCATTCTCGAGGGAAACAAATATTCCGATCAGATCCAGCTCGAACGCGATCTTGCCCAACGGACCAGCCGGGAAACCGCAGAACAAATCCTTCAGCTCAAAACCAACAACGCAGATTTGACCATGCAGGTTGAACTCCTGCAAAAACAACTTGAACTAAACCAGGTTGAAATGGCAAATCAGAAGGATTTATTGTTATCTCTTTCCATCCAGCTCGAACAAAGTCGGGTTAAATCCGATTGGGTTCCCGTCCGCGTGGAACACCCAGAACATGCCTCCTATTCCCAGCTTGAAAAGGAACTGCGCTCGACCTTGATTGAACTGGCTCAATTTCAAAATCAACTGGCAGAATCAAATAAAATAATTTTTGAATTGCAATCCAAAAGCGAACGCGAGGCTCCTGCCAGCTCTCGTGATTTGATCATCTCAATTTCCCAGGAACTGCGCCAGCCCATGACATCCATCGTTGGTTATACCGAACTTTTGCTGGGTGAATCAGTCGGAATTTTAGGTGCTCTGCAGCGTAAATTTTTGGAACGTATCAAAAATTCGACCAACCGGATTGGCAGCCTGGTCGATGATTTGATTCAGATCACCACGATGGAAAAGGACCGTTTATATGCCATTTCCGAATCTGTGGATTTCAACGAGGTCATCGATAATGTCCTCGCTTACACAGCGAACCAGATGCGCGAAAAAAATATCAGCATGCGAATTGACATTCCCGAGGGTTTAAAACCTCTTTATCTTGACAAGGAATCTTTGCAGCAAATATTAATCCATCTTATCCAGAATGCCGGGGCTGTCACCCCTGTCGGAGGTGAAATTCTTCTTAAAGTTTGGAAGCAAACCGAAGATGAATCTGATTTTGTCATTGTTCAGGTTTCAGATATGGGTGGCGGAATTGAAAGTGCAGATTTACCGAAGGTCTTCACTCGTCTCTATCGGGCGGATAGCGCCATGATCCCTGGCATCGGCGATACAGGCATCGGGCTTTCAATTGCAAAGACCTTGACCGAAGGTCAAAATGGCAGGATTTGGGTCGAATCGAACCCCGGAACTGGTTCCACCTTTAGCATTTCAATCCCTCTCATTGAAACCCCGCTTCCTGCTGGCACTTCTGAAGGAAATTAATCTATGCATTCTTATCGTCAAGTTGGAATTGGAATTATCCTGGCAGCGCTGGCGGTTTTTGTCATCTTGGGCGGCTATACCCTCGCGTCGGTGGAGGGTGGTATCAATGCTAAAGAGACAATCACTCCTACCCCGATTATTGTGCATCCAACCAGTGTCCCCACCATGGATTTAAGCACCCAGCGTTCGCAAACCGCCACCGGTCTCACCACTGCTATCCCTGCCGTCACCCAACCCACCACCGCCACGCCTGAGCCTTCTCTCACGCTCACTCTTACCCCTCAAAATTCGCTGACGCCGCTTCCATCCGTGACAGGCTCCCCCACTCTTGCTGTCTCATCTCCTTCAACGGTCGCAGCCTGCCTTCCTCCTTACGGCTGGGTTCCGGTCGTCGTCCAGTGGAACGATACCCTCAATACTCTTTCCTATCGCTACAATGTTTCTGTTTACCAGTTGATGCAGGCAAACTGCCTGTCCTCTTCACAAATTATTGTCGGCTCGGAAATCTACGTGCCCTACCAGTTCGTCGCCGCGCCAACCAACACCCCCGTTCCCTGTGGTGCGCCGTATTATTGGGTTAATTATTACGTTGCTCCCGGAGATACCTTGTACAACCTGGCACTTCGCTATGGGGTGACAGTCACCCAGCTTCAAGTTGCCAACTGCCTGGGTACCTCGACGACCATCCAGGTTGGGTCTGTATTAAAGGTTCCCTATTATGCCACTGCCGTGCCGTGGTTCACTCCGACGGCGATTCCCTGGTACTCGCCCACACCTTACGCCACGATTGTTTATCCTACCTGTACCCCAATTATTCCAACCCCGCCGCTGGATGCAACCCCGACGCCTTTTGCTGGCATTGGTTGATGATGAATGTTCCAGACGAAGCTCCTGAAAAGCATCCTGCCTGATTTGGAATGAAAAAGATTCTCCTCACGGTTATTTCAATCGTTTTTCTGTCGCTTGCTTCCTGCTCGTCCGGTGCAGTAGCTTATTCTCCCTATATTATTGTCCAGGCGGCGGAGGATTCAACCGCCACACCTACCCCGTTTCAGCCTTCCAATCAGACTTCTGGCGTTTTTTCGCCCCAGATTAAGTCGCAGCAAAATTTCCCCACTCTTCAACCATCTCAGCCTTCAGCCGCCCCCCTCTCCAACACTCCAACTCCTCTGCCAACCGAAATTTCAAATACTGTTGCACTTTCTGGCGGTCAGCCAGTCCTGGATACGCACGAAGTCACCACTTTTTTGCTGCTTGGGACTGACTCGCGCAATGGTGCATCTTTTCGAACCGATACAATTATGGTCGCCATGGTTCGACCCTCCGATGGGCAGGTCTCGCTCATTTCCATTCCCCGTGATTTATGGGTGGATATACCAACCGTCGGGCAGCAGCGGATTAATACCGCTTTCGAAAATGGGGAACTGAATGGTTATTCCGGCGGTGGGGCGGGATTGCTCAAGGACACAATTCTTTTCAATTTCGGTCTGAAAATAGATCACCTGGTCATGGTCGATTTTGATGGATTCCGTAAGACGGTCGACACCATTGGCGGGATAGATATCCCAATCTCATGTCCTTATACAGATTGGCGCCTGACGGATCCAAATTCAAATCCGGAAGACGAGAATAACTGGGCTTTATTTACCGCGGGTCCAGGCATCGTCCACATGAATGGGGACTTGGCTTTGTGGTATGCGCGTTCTCGCAAACTTTCGAACGATTTTGACCGGGGTCGCCGCCAGCAGGAAGTCATCCGTGCCATTTTTTCGCAGGTTTTGCAGGGGAATCTAATTTCCCGCATTCCCCAGCTTTACAAGGATCTCTCCAGTTCATTTATCTCGGACCTGAGCCTGCCCGACCTGCTAAAACTTTCCCCATTCGCTTTGCATCTTTCGAATGCAGACATTCGTTCATACTATATTGCCGGTGACCTGGTGACTGAGTGGGTCACGGATGACGGAGCCCAGGTCTTGCTGCCCAATATTGACCCGATTCAACAAATGTTGGAAAAAGCGATGGCGCTTGATCCTGGAAACACGAAAGCTGAAAAAATCCAAATCGAAATTCAGAATGGTTCTGCCATGGATGGGTTGGATGCTCTGGCTGCTCAGCGTCTGAATTACGCGGGTTATCAGACTTCATTCCAGCCGGCGGATCAACGCGGGCACCCGACAACGCTTTTATATGATCTCACAACAGCCCAGGACCATGCAAAAACCTCGGCAATTTTACGTGTGCTCGGCTTGCCGGAGAGTGCACGGGTTTCTGCCCCAGCCGAAAACAGCAAAGTGCCGTATGTCCTGATCGTCGGAGCCGATTACACTGCGTGTTTTAACCCGGCAGAACTTTCCCATTGATCCCTTCCAATAATCTATGCGACATTTATTGCAATTCTGATACAATCTCGTTTCAAAGCTTTTTAAACGCTTGATAATACAGGAAAAATGCTATACTATGCGTATAGTGATTTGTTCTTCTATCTTCAGAGGAGAAATATATGGCTGATGCCACTTCGCTCACAGGACACATAACAACAGCCACAGAGATCAATCCAGCGATTTCGGCATACGAACTGTATCTGAATGATCAGGGTCGATCTCCCTACACCGTCAAGGCATTTTTATCCGATTTAAATCTGATGTCAAAATATTTCACAGGCACAAAAACAATCGGGGAGATCAAGACTGAGGATTTGAACCAGTATTTTGAATGGATGCAGCATGAGCGCAAGGTAGCCTGCAGCCCCAAAACCCTGGCGCGCAGAATCACAACTTCAAAATCATTTTTTCGCTGGCTCCATAAAAATGCTGTCATCTTGTTTGACCCTGCTGAGAAGGTGATTCAGCGCACCGTCATGAGCCCAATCCCTGAAGTGCTCACCGACGATGAAATTCAATCAGTTTTGTTGGCTGCAGACCGGTTTCGCAGGAATAAAAAACCAGACGCCCGTCCATACACACTCCTTTTCCTCCTGCTCACAACCGGCATCAAGAAAAGTGAATGCCTGGGAATTCACCTCAATCACATTGATTTCACTGCCGATGAAGGTCCCACCCTCTATATTCGCTATAACACTCCTATCAGCCGCTATAAAGAACGAAACCTGGCAATTTCAGAGGATTGGATCCCCCCATTTGAAGAGTACGTTGCCAACTACAAACCCACTGATGCTCTCTTTCCCTGGTCGCCGCGCCGTTTGGAATACCTGCTGGAAGATATTGGCAAGGAGGCTGGATTAACCAAACATCTCTCCTTTGACATGTGTCGCTGGACATACGCGCTCACCGAATTCCGGCGTGGCGAGGATCATGATCGCATCCGGCAGAACCTGGGTGTTTCAAAAATTCAATGGCGGGAAGTAAATCTCAAGCTCAGAAAGCTTTCCGGCGAAGAAGAACCCTCCTGATCATTTCGGGTCCATTGATTACTCTAAATAGAAAACCCTGCTTTTTTGCAGGGTTTCTTGTTTAATCGTTATTTCTCGAAATTTTGACTGCATAAACATTCTCTGTTTCAGCATTAATTTTGAACCGCTCGGAGATACGCAACCCCGCCACCCAGCAAATCTCTTCCCCCATGCATAGCACGGGCCAGGAAGCCCGTAAACGTGCGGGAATTTTTTGATTGACAAGCAAGTCGGAAAGCTTGATCGAATGCCCTCCCATGCCTAAAGGAATAAGCCGGTCTCCTTTCTGGTACGGACGCACGCAGAGGGTTCTTCCCGGGCTGTCCGCCGCCAGAAATGCGCAGAATGGATCCAGGTTGTTTTTCGCTTTACCGGTCAAATCCTGGGCATTTTCCCTCGAAATCGTGATCGACCACCCGTCATTGAGTGGGAACGTGCCCGTTTCAAGATCAATCTTTTGCTGAACCTGAGGCCAGGACTCGGTCGGCAGCTGGTTCTGGCTGCTGGCGATGAACAGGTTTTTTCCCTCGACAAATGTTTGCAGCCCCCCTGCCAGGATTTCTGGTTTTAAGCCGGCGGCTTTTTTCAGCAAGTCAAAATCCACATCCCGCAGCCGGGGTCTCAATTGGAATATCGCCCGGCGAAAAATATTTTGGCGTGCAGCCTGGGGAAGTTCCTGGAGTTGATCCCGGTCAAATTGAATATAATTGACCGTTTCGCGCAGAACCACTTTTTTCCAGCGTTCATTCAGCATTTGCTGGATCATCTCATGATCACCCTGCAGGCTCCAGGCAGTTTTATTCAAAGTCTGGCGGATTTGAGGGTTGTAACTCTCAAGGATGGGCAGCAGCTCGTACCGCAGGCGGTTGCGCAGGAATTGGGTGTCCGTGTTGCTTGGGTCGATGCGCGGCTGCAGCTGGTGTTCCCGGCAGTACTGTTCGGTATCCTCCCGGCGCCATTCCAGCAGCGGTCTGACCAATGGGATCTCGCGGTCGAATATGGGTAGGATGATTTTTGGAGGGATTCCTTTTAAGCCGGATAAACCTGCTCCGCGGATAAAGTGCATTAGGACAGTTTCCGCCTGGTCATCGGCAGTATGCCCAACCGCTACTGCCTGGGCTCCGGATTTGCGTGCTTCCTTGAAAAGGAATTGGTAGCGCAAATCGCGCGAAGCTTCCTCGAGCGATAATCCTTCTTCGGCAGCGTATTTTCGCACATCTCCTTGCCCGCTCACAAAAGGAATTCCCAGCAGGGCACAAAAATCCCTGACAAACTTCACTTCATCTTCTGCCCCTTCCCTCAGTTGGTGATTAAAAGTCGCCGCGATGAGCATATAGTCCAGGCTGTGCAAAAAGTGCAGTAAAGCCAGTGAATCGGGTCCTCCCGATACACCCACCAGGATCGGCTTTTCAGCTTTGAAATAAATTCCTGCCAGTCTGGCTGCTTCCATCAAATTCCCGTTTATTCCTCGTAAAGTTCCACCAAGACGCCGCCCGTGCTCTCCGGATGGACGAAGGCGTATCGCTTCCCGTCCCCAGATTCCCGTGGCTCTTCGTTGATCAGGCGAATTCCTTGATTTTTGAGTTTGTCCAGCAGAGCATCGAGATCATCCACTGCCAGGCAGACGTGATGCATGCCCGGGCCGCGTTTGGAAAGATATTTTCCGATCCCCGAGTCAGCGCTGGTCGGTTGGACAAGCTCAATTTCGCAGCCCGCCAGGGGTAAAAAAGCCACGACTGATTTCTCGTTGGGAACATCCATCATTTCGCCCAGCTCAAGACCAAGGGCATCCCTCCAAAAAGTTAAAGAATCTTTGATTTCTTCGACGACGATGGCAACGTGGTGGATTTTTTTAATTCCCGGCATTTTTTCCTCTTAATTTTCAAAATTGACATGATTTATTCATCAATTTTACTCTTTTATTCTGGGAATCTTTAGGTTGGTGCATTGGTGGGATCAATCTGGAATTGGGTGATTGAAATTAGACTAAAATTGTCATAAAATGAAACAAGGAATAAATTTTCTTTATTGGTTATCAACGAGGTCACAATGTCTGTACCACCGCACACTTCACGAAATTCTTTTCCCCTCTTGAAAGGGGTTCAACTCCTGGCACAAACCGTGATACCCACTTACCAGGATCTGATGCTGCCCGAACAGTCTAAAACGCTGGAAGGCTACGATTACAATGTATATTACCCGCGCGGAAAAGCCATTCATACCATCCTCCTGATTTACGGCATGACCATCTCTGGGGAAAATGATACCCGCTTGCTGGAATTTGCCTTTTCCTGCGTCCGGGCGGGTCTCAAGGTGGTCATCCCGCATTTGCCCGGTCTTTCAGATTACATGATTGACGCGGGGGATCTGGCTCGGCTCCATGCCGTTGCCCGTGATTTAACCAGCGGAAAACCTGAGAAACTCGGACTGGTTGGTTTCAGCACGGGCGGCAGCTATGCCCTGCTGCTGGCGGCGGATCCGCTCCTGCGTGAACAAATTTCCCCTGTCTTGCTTTTTAGCCCGATTTATGACGTCAGGGATGTCTTTATAAGGCTGCACGCAACTCTGGTGCCGCATGCTTCCATAAAGGAAAGGGACCAGCTCATCTGGTCGCAATTTGTGATTGCCTACCGCAACCGGGACCTGTTAAAACTTTCGCCATACGCGTTGCGAACCATACGGATTATCCTGACGGATTTTGAAGCCTATGACCAGGATTTCAAAAATTTATTTTTTGAAACCCAAATCAAAGGGCTGAACCTCTCTCGCAGGGACGACCTGGTAAACGAAGGTCCGGTTTTGGATGACCTCTCTGCAAAAGGGCAGCTGGCGAATGTGAAAAGCCCGGTCTTCATCCTGCACGATCAAACGGACCGGGTCGTACCTCCACAACACTCCGCCCTCATTCACCAGGAGCTCGCCGCGCGTGGCAATGGCTTTACGCAGGAAATCCTGATTACCTCCATCCTTGAGCATGTCGAAGTTAAAAAATTAAACTTACCACGTGATGTCCTCCAAATGGCAGGATTTTTAAGCCAATTGTTTTATTAAACAGTGAAAAATAAAAAAATTCCACATGAAATGTGGAATTTTTTTTGCTTTGGAGCGGGTGATGGGACTCGAACCCACGATATCTTGCTTGGGAAGCAAGCGTTCTACCACTGAACTACACCCGCTTGGCGGCGATCATTATAAAGTTTTTAAGCTTTTATGGCAAGTGTTACGAGATCATCGACCTGCTGCGCCGCTTTCATGCCGGGAATCCAAATCGCTACTCGCTGCTCCTCCTCCCAAATCCAATTTAACAAGCCAGCTCTTCAAAAAACCCGGTTGAGATTCCCGTGGTGGGTTTCGGCTTTCCGAAAATGTTATAATATTTCCAGAGATTATTTTCTAGCCACCTTCTGATAGTTTGGCATCCAACATGTGATGTCATTCCCGATAAAGCTGGGACGATGTGCGCGGAGGGTGCTTTCCCCGACAAAGCAATCTGTTTTTTAGCTGAGAGCATCATTTTTATGCTTATTCCCCTGGAAATCGAGATTGTCACAACCGGCAAAGAACAAGTGCGCCGGTCTCGCTAAAGATATTTAAGGGTAGTTTTGCAAAGTGTCAGGTGGCTAGATTATTTTTTTATTTTTGATCCAAGATGCCGTTGGGGAAAAATCCGGAATCGGAACCCCCTCAATCCCTGGCGTCCACCCTGCTGGAAAAAGAATATTAACTGGGAGAATTCCATGCGACAAACCATGCTCACCGATCAACAAGCCACTTTTCTTCGTGATGAAAAGGAAGCACTGGCAGAGATTCAAATGAAATTGTCCGAGCTGGAAGTATCGCGTGCTTCACTGGATATTCTTCAGCAAGCCATCCTCCAGTTGGATGAGCTCTTTTTGGTGGTCGTGGTCGGTGAATTCAACGCTGGGAAAAGTGCCCTGGTCAACGCATTGCTCGGCGAAAAAATCCTGCCCGAAGGCGCCACCCCCACCACCTCGCACGTGACACTCGTCAAATGGGGCCTACAGGCTGCCGAACAGGTCATGGATGAAAGCCTGGCAATCTTTACCCATCCTCTCCCGCTTCTTAAAGAATTAAACATCGTGGACACTCCCGGCACCAATGCCATCATCCGCTTCCATGAGCGCCTCACCGATGAATTTGTCCCGCGCAGCGACCTGGTTCTTTTCACCACATCCGCCGATCATCCCCTCACTGAAAGTGAACGCCAGTTCCTGGAGCGGATTCTTGCTTGGGGCAAAAAGATTGTTTTTGTCCTCAATAAGGCTGATATTTTTGAAGACAAGGCAGCTTTGGATGAAGTTTCCGCATTTGTCCTTAAACATACTTCAAAACTTCTCGGGGATGCGCCCGAATTGTTCCCGGTCTCTGCCCGCCTCGCGCAGCGCGCTGCATCCGAACCGGACCCGCTCCAGCGTGCACAATTGCGTGCCGCGAGCGGACTGGATGCGCTTGAGGAATACATCACTTCCACGCTCGATGATCGTGCCAGGCTTCAGCTCAAGTTTGGCAACCCGCTTGGCGTCGCCGAAAACCTGGTTGGGCAGGTGGATGCGTCCATTCAAACCCAATCCTCCGAGCTTAAGATTGATCGTGAAACCACCACTGCGCTGGCTGCCGTGGTCAGCGGCTATGAACGCGAGCTGAACAGTGAGCTTCCCCCGCGCCTGGCTGAAATTGAGACCATTCTGACGCGCCTCGAACAGCGTGGGCTCGACTTTTTTGACAGCACCCTCCGGCTGACCAATATCCAGCAGCTGGTTCGCGGTGACAAAGTCCGCGCCGATTTCGAGAAGTATGTTCTCGCAGATGTCCCGCAGCAGATCGAGGAGCAGGTCCAGCGTATGATCGACTGGTTGGTCCAAAAAGACCAGCGTGAGTGGCAGCAGGTTATGAGTTATTTGCAGCGGCGCCGCTCAATCAATCTTGACCACATCGTGGGCGAGGTACCCAATCCGCGCGATACCCGCCGTCGCGAGTTGATCGACTCGGTCGGTAAAACCGTCCAGACCATTGTCGATTCCTATGACCGCAATCTGGAAGCCAGTCAACTGGCTTCTGCCGTTGAAACCGCCGTCGCCCAAACAGCTTTGCTCGAGGTCGGGGCGGTCAGCTTGGGGGCTTTGCTGACCACGGTCGTTCTTTCATCCAGCCTGGATATTACCGGGATCGTGGCTGCGGGTACGCTCGCCATCCTGGGCTTTTTCGTCATTCCTTATAAGCGCAAACAGGCTAAGGAAGCCTTTATCATCAAGATGAAAATCCTGCGTACAAAGCTCCTGACTGCCTTGACCGATCAATTCAACAACGAAGCCGCCGGGGATGTCGCTCGTCTCAAGGACAGCATCACCCCTTACACCCGCTTCATCCAGGCTGAACTTGAACGAATTGAGAAAAGCGAAACCAGCCTGGCAACGCTCCGTCAGAAACTTTCAGAACTCCGCGCTCAGAGCCAATCTGTCCTCTAATATTATCCAGGGGAGTTGCTGCGAACGGGGCATCTTTTACCTGCGCTTTTTACCGGCGCCTGGCACAGGATGTCCAAGATCTTTAAAAAGCAGGGATCGTTCCTATTCATTTTGAGCTGCTTCCGGGGATGAATATTTTCCAGGAAGCACTCATTTTTTCCACACCGCGCGAAATTGTTTTGAACCACCGCTCTCACCCATTTTTGCACAGCGTCATGAGTGCGTCAGCCAGGCACTCGACGGCTTTCCGGTATTCCCCCAGGTCAATACATTCGTTTGGCGTATGGTCCAGGCTCGAATCGCCCGGTCCATAGACCGCTGCCGGGCAGCCCCAGCTGGGTGCGACGATGTTCAAATCAGCCGTTCCCGATTTATACACAAAGCTTGGCGTGCCTCCCGCCCGGCGAATGGCGCTCAACAATGCCCGCACAACCGCAGTATTCTTCTCACAGGTCCAGGCTGGGATCGGGTAGCCGCGCAGCTCCACCTTGCTGCCCGCAGCGATGCCGCTTAATATCTCGAACCATTTTTGCGGCGGAATGTCAACTGGCAGCCGCGCCCCAATCCTGAGCCTTGCCCACTGCTCAAAACCTTCTGTGCCAGATTCCATTTCCTGGAGGGTTAGATGCAGCTGATCAAACATCTTCGGGCGGCTGGAATTGTATTCCTCCCCGAACTGTTTGGCTTTCACCCACAAGTTGACCGCGCTCTCGCAGGCTGATTTATCTGCCTGTGCGGAATGGAATTGTGCTTTGCGCATGGTCAAATTTACCCAGGCACTGCCCTTGTAGCCCAGTCCAATTCGATCCCAGCGGTTCGGTTCGCCGATGATCGCATAATCGGGTCGATATTGATTTGCGATATATCGCGCACCGTCTGAATCCCGTTCCTCTTCAACCGCGCCTATTACCACCAGCTGCCAGCCTTCCAAAATACCCGTTCGGGCGACCGCATCCACGAAACATGAAAGCGCAGCTTTTGCATCCACCGTTCCACGCCCATAAAGCACGTTTTCCACCACATGCACAGGGATTTCTCCCGGTACCGTATCAATGTGCCCGAGCAGGATGATTTGCCTTGGTCCAGAGCCCATGATTCCAACCGCGTTGCCGGCGGAGTCTTTTTTGAATTGCGTATAGCCAAGCGCATTAAAACGCGAAACCAGCCATTCGACTGCCGCGCCTTCGCTTCCCGAGGGGCTGTAATGGGAGACCAATCCCGTCAGTGTTGCAGGCTCAAATTCCATCTCTCCACCTTTTGTTAAAAACACGGTTTACTCGCCAAAGCCTGCAGTTCCACCAACGAGCACTTCTTCAAGCACTTCCACCAGGTGGTCGATTTGTGCATACGTGATCACGAGTGGCGGCAGCAGGCGTATGGTCACAAGTCCGGCGCTTAAAGCCAAAACATGTTTTTCCTGGAGCGCCTTCAGGTAGGGTTGGACTTTTTGTTTGAGTTCAATCCCCACCATCAACCCCAAACCGCGCACTTCCCTTATGAGCGGGGAATGGATGGCTTGAAGTTTGGCGATCAGGTATTTCCCTTTTCGCTCTGCCTCTTCTGCCAGGTTTTCTTCGCGGATGGCGGTCAGCGCTGCAACTGCCGCCGCACAGGCAAGTGGATTCCCGCCGAAGGTTGATCCGTGCGCTCCCGGGTTGAGGTTCGATACTTTCGACCCGATCAACACGGCTCCCATCGGAACCCCGCCTGCCAGCGATTTCGCGCAGCACAATAAATCAGGCATCACGTCATAATGCTGGATTGCGAATAATTTTCCCGTCCGCCCAAATCCGCTTTGTACTTCGTCGATGATCAAGAGCGTCCCGTGTTCATCGCAAATTCGGCGGGCAGCCTGCACGTAAGCCTGGTCTGCCACATACACGCCTCCTTCGCCCTGGACCACTTCCAGGATGAGAGCAGCAGTCTCACTCGTGATGGCTTTCTCGAGTGCTTCGATATTGTTAAAAGGGACATGGTTGAAACCGGGCACGAGCGGTTCGAATCCTTCCCGGTATTTTTTGTTATGTGTGGCTGAAAGCGAGCCCATCGTCCTGCCGTGGAATCCCCGCATGGCAGCAACCACCTCGGATCTGCCGCTCGAGATTCGTGAGAATTTGATCGCTGCTTCAACGGATTCGGTCCCCGAGTTACAAAAGAATACCCTTTCCATTCCTGGCAGAAAATTTCCCATCAGGTTCATCAGTTCAGCCCGTTGGTCGTTGTAAAAAGTTTCAAACAGCGTCATCAGCCGGGTGGATTGAGCAGCGATAGCGGCTGCCACCTTCGGGTGGGCATGACCCAGGTTGGCAACCCCATGACCCGAATTGCAGTCCAGGTATTCAACGTCGTTGATATCAAAGAGGGAGGCTCCGCTGCCGCGCACGAAGATAATCGGCTGTTTGGTATACAGCCCCGAGGTGTGCCTGGATTCAGTTTCAATGATTTGGTCTGCGTTCATTGGATCACGGTTCCATTTCCCTTAAGTGCTGTGGAGATTGGGTTCTGGATTCGTCCATCGGCGATGATGACCTGTCCAACCCCACCCTTGAGAGCTTCCTCGGCTCCCAGGATTTTTTTCTTCATCCTTCCCTGGGCGGCTTCCAGCGCTGAAGCGAGCTGCGACTGTGGAAGTTGCCTGATCAGGCTGTTCTCATCCGGGAAGTATTTCATTAATCCCGCAACTGCGGTCAGTAAAACGAGGCTTTCAGCCTTCAGCGCGGCGGCAATCATGGCTGCGGCGCGGTCAGCGTCGACATTTAAAGCTTCCCCATTCATGCTGACTGCCACGGGTGCAATCACCGGCAAATACCCTGCATCAAGCAGGGTTGTCAGGAGCTCCTGGTTGACTTCCTCAATTTTGCCAGTGTAGTCATCCCGGATCATCCTGCGTTTTCCGTTTTCAACGCTCTGGATGGCATCCTTTCGGGTTGCCCGCAACACTCTTCCGTCCAATCCGCTCAATCCGAAGGCATTCACTCCCAGCATCTGCAACTGTTCCACCAGCAGCGAATTGACCTTGCCGTTGACCGCCATCAGGAAGATTTCCAGCGTTTTCCGGTCGGTATAGCGCGAGGTGTAGCCTGATGGTGATGTGATAAAGCGCGGGGGCATCCCCATTGCCTCACCCAGGGCATTCGCCTCTGCCGAACCGCCATGAACCAGGACCAGTTTCTGACCTGTTTTGATGATTTCAGCGGCGTCAGCGCAGATTGCCGAAAAATCCACCCCTTCAGTGCCGCCCAGCTTGACCACAATCAGCGAACCAGTCATTTTCACTCCAAAAGGTTAAAGAGGGTGTAACCCGGCAAATTCCAGCCCCGTGGTTTCATCCAATCCGAGCATCAAGTTCATGCATTGGACTGCGGTCCCCGCAGCGCCTTTCATCAGGTTGTCAATGGCGCACATCGAAACCACATGCCCGTTGCTCTCATCCAGATCAAAGCCAATATCGGCGTAATTGGACCCTGAAAGGATCTTCGGCTCAGGTACGCGGTAAATGCCGCGTTGTTCCTTGACCACTCGCACGAATGGATTTTCGGTTGCAACCGCGCGGTATGCCTTCCATAAATCTTTTTGACCCACTCCTGGCTTGACCCTGGCGTGGGCGGTCGCGAGCACCCCTCTCACCAGGTCAACTGCGGTCATGGTCAGGGAGATATCGGTTAATCCGAGCTCCTGCATCACTTCCGCGGTGTGCCTGTGCCCAAAAGCCGAAAAAGTCCGGATGACGTTGGCTCGTTCTGCATGCAGGGATCCGGTGTTGCCTTCTACTCCGGATTCTGACGATCCCAGCTTGATTTCAACGATCACTGGTGCCGATAAATCAATCAGACCCGCTTTGACCAGGGGTAGCAGGGCAAGGTTGCTCGCTGTGGCGTTGCAGCCCACCCCGCTCACGTACCTGGCGCCGGCAATTTCCCCTCGGTGCAGTTCAGGCAGTCCGTAAACAAACTTTTCCAGCCAACCGGGCGCCGCATGCGGTTCACCATACCATTTTTGGTAATCTTCTGCGCTTCGCAGGCGAAAATCTGCCGAGAGATCAATGATTTTGTCCGCCAGTGGGACCAGCTGCTCGATGTTGTGCTGTGCCTGCCCATGCGGTTGGGCTAGAAAGAGCACATCAACCGTCTCCAGGTTGAACGGGTCGCTAAATTTGATCTGTGTTCGTTTGCGCAGGTTGGGATGGACCTGGTAAACATACTCTCCCAGGTGGCTGCGGGATGTCGCCTGCTTTACTTCGACGTTTGGATGGCTGAGCAGCAGGCGCAGCAGTTCCCCGCCGCCGTACCCTGAACCACCGATGATGGAAACGGTTGTCATAGAATCTTACTCCTTGCCATGATGACCTTTTCGAGCTTCATTCATCACGTAAGATACGATTTCATCAGCGATATCCACCCCGCTGATCGGCTGTGCAGTGTGAAATTCCATCGTGTGGTTGATTTCATTGACCATCAAGCCCTTTTCAGGATGTTCCACCAGGTCCACTGCCAGCACACCCCCTCCCACAGCGCTTGCCGCGTTCAGACAGAGGGCTTCAATTTCCGGGGTGATCGGGCAGATTTCCCCTTCTCCTCCCCGCGCGGTGTTGGTGATCCAATGTTCAGACTTGCGATAGATGGCAGTCAGCACGTTTCCGCCCACCACGATCGCGCGAATATCCCTGCCCGGTTTTTGGATGTATTCCTGGATGTAAAAAACCGAATGCTGGGCGGAACCCAGCGTGGCTTTATGTTCCAGCACAGCTTCAGCCGCGTCCCGGTCATTGATCTTGGCGAGCAGTCTACCCCAGGAACCAACCACCGGTTTAAGCACCACCGGGTAACCAAAGCTTTCAATCGCTTCCAGGGCTGCCTCCGTCGAGAATGCCACCATGTTGCGCGGTTGGGGGACCTTGGCTTTCGCCAGCATCGTGCTCGTCGTCAATTTATCGCCGCAAATCTCCGCCACCGACGCTTTGTTCACGGTCGGCACGCCAAAGGCATTTAAAATTCTGAGGGCATATAAACCGCTGTTGAAACTGATGCTCCTCTCCAGCACGGCGTCGAATGTCTGCCATGGAGCCGGATTTTCAAGATCAAAAGTAATGACCCGGTCATCCAGCCGCTCGTAATCGATGCCGCGTTTTTCCATCGCAGAAAATATCCACTTTTCCTCCACGCGCACACGTGAGTAAAGCACGCCGATTTTCAATCTTTTTGTCATGGTGTCTTTCGCCCTCCCGGGCTATTCTCCCCAGTCTTCCTGTTCCATTGGGGCGAGATCAATTTTTACTGGGTTGAGCGAGATTATTTCAAGATCCACTCCACAATCGGGGCAAACGATGATTTCACCCACTTCTGCACTTGGGTCAAGGGTGATATCCGCATCACATTCGGGACAATTTGCGTTGAGCATGGTTTTACTCTCCTTTAAGAGATGATCGAGCTTGTTGAATTTGATATTGAACCGCTTCAGGTGCGGTGCCCCCCAGGGCTTTCCTTTTCCTGATCGATTCCAAAGGATTAAGGGCTTGATATAGGTCGGGCTCAAATGCTGGATGAATGCTTTTGTACTGATCCAATGTCAATCCATCCAGACCGCTGCCCAGCTCAATTGCCATCCGGACGGCTTTCCCGACGATGGAATGGGTTTCCCTGAAAGGAATACCTCGATCCACCAGGTAATCCGCCAGGTCGGTCGCCATCATGAATGAATCGACCGCTCCTTCCATCCTTTTGGTCTTCGCGCTGACGGTCCGAATTCCGCCTGCCAGCACGGGTAAGAGCAGCATGAGAGTGTCGTAAGCGGCGAAGACTGGGGCTTTGTCTTCCTGTAAATCCTTATCGTAGGTGGATGGCAAACCCTTCAACGTGGTCAGCAAACCTGTCAGCAGACCGATCAAGACTCCGGATTTTCCCCGCGTCAATTCAAATGTGTCCGGGTTCTTTTTCTGCGGCATCAAGCTTGAGCCGGTCGAATATTCGTCGGATAATTCAAAAAAACCGAATTCCGAGCTGTTGAACAAAACCATTTGTTCGGCAAGTTTGCTGAGGTGGATGCCAATCATTGAGGCACAAAAGAGAAATTCAGCCGCAAAATCCCGGTCAGAGACCGAGTCCATGCTGTTGGGGGCAGCTTTCTCAAAACCAAGCTTTTCGGCCAAGGCTTCCCGGTCCACATCCAGGCTCGTGCCAGCCAGGGCACCGCAGCCGAGCGGCAATATGGAGATGCGTTTTTCGAGGGAATCCAGCCGTTCCACATCGCGTGCCAGTGGCCAAAAATGGCTCATCCACCAGTGCGCCAGCAGGACCGGTTGCGCGCGTTGCAGATGGGTATATCCAGGCATGTAGGTTTCGCCGGCGTTTTCCGCCTTTTCCAGGAGACTGAGCTGAACAAGTTTGATTTGACTGATCAGCCTTGGTCTGGCAGCCATCATCCACAGCCGAAAATCGGTCGAGACCTGGTCATTCCGGCTGCGACCAGTGTGAAGTTTCCGGGCGGCATCTCCAACGAGTTCGGTCAGCCGCCTTTCCACCGCGCTGTGAATATCTTCATCTCCATCCATGAAAAGAAAATTCTGCTCGCTGAATTCTTGTTTGATCACCGTCAGACCGTTGCAGATTTGCTCATACTCCTCCCCGGTTAAAATACCGGATTGAACCAGGGCGGCTGCCCAAGCCAGGCTGCCATCCACATCCTGAATCGCCATCCGTTTGTCCACAGGCAAGGATGTATTCAGGTTCCAGGCGTTTTCTTCAAGTTTGCCGCTGAAGCGGCCGCCCCATAGTGTCATGATTAATCTCTCTTGAATCGGCTGTAATCAGGCTGAGGCATGTCCAGCCCCGAAACTGGCAGTCCATTGAGAGCGCGGACCTTCATGCTCAAGCCAAACAGGCGAATGAAACCCTCTGCCTGGCTCTGGTCGTATACATCTTCTTCACCAAAGGTGGCAAAATCTTCGCGGTAAAGTGAAAATTTGGATTCCCTGCCGGCAGAGATGATGTTGCCCTTATACAGCTTGAGCCGTACCGTGCCGGTCACAGGTCCTTGGGTCGAATTGACAAATGCATCAATGGCTTCCCTCAATGGGGTGAACCATTGACCGTTGTAAACCAGTTCGGTGTATTTCACTGCGACGATTTCTTTAAAATGGCTGGTATCGCGGTCGAGAACGAGCGATTCGAGGTCGCGGTGAGAAAAAAGAAGGATGGTTCCACCGGGGGTTTCGTAAACGCCGTGAGATTTCATGCCGACAAGTCGGTTTTCTACTAGGTCCACCCTGCCAATGCCGTGATTGCCGCCAATGGCATTCAAGCGCTCAATCAATTTGGCAGGTGAAAGTTTTTCACCATTGACTGCCACCGGGTTGCCTGTCACGAAATCAATCGTGAGGTACTCCCCTTCTTCAGGGGCGTTTTCGGGCGAGGTGCTCATCTGGTACATGGATTCCTCGGGTTCGTTCCATGGATTTTCGAGCAGCCCGCCTTCATGCGATATGTGCCATAAATTGGAATCTCGGCTGTAAATTGATTTGATGGTTGCAGTGACCGGGACATTGTGCTTGGCTGCATAAGCAATCGCATCCTCGCGGGAGCGGATGTCCCATTCCCGCCAGGGCGCGATGATTTTCAGGCGCGGGTCAAGTGCCATTACCGTCAGCTCAAAGCGGACCTGGTCATTCCCTTTACCAGTGGCGCCGTGAGCGATTGCATCCGCGCCTTCCTGGTGTGCAACATCCACCAGGTGTTTGGCGATCAACGGGCGGGCGATGGATGTGCCCAGCAGGTACTTGTGCTCGTAAACCGCTCCTGATTTAAGCATTGGAAATAGATAATCTGACGCAAATTCTTCGCGCATGTCATGCGTGATCAATTTGCTGGCGCCGCTCTGGATGGCTTTCTTTTCCAGCAGGGTCAGGTCTTCGTCTCCCTGTCCGACGTTGGCGCAAAAGCAGATGACTTCGCAGCCATAATTTTCCTTGAGCCAGGGCACGATCACCGATGTATCCAGTCCCCCTGAATATGCCAGAACAACTTTCTTTACCTGCGTTTTTTGCTTTGTATTCATAACATCTCCTTAGAAAAAATAATTAAAAAAAGCGACCCACCAAAGAAGGAGGGTCGCCTGGTTTACGCTTGAGCCGGTTATTTCACTGGCTCGTCATCCACGATGAACTACCCTGACCTTCAAAGACGGCAGAGAAATACGGACGACGTGCACGGAGAATAATCACCAAATTGAACATATAGTCGGCTATTTTACCACCCGGATGAAATGTGTCAATACCCAGCCCGAAATTGCTCAAAAAAACCGGCAATTTTTGGATTCGGGTTCCTGCTAAACCCTGATTCTTCTTGGATTAACAGGTTCTTCGCTCGAATTAAAGGATCCGGTTAAAAATTGATTATTTTTTCAAGACCTTTTTTGTGGCAAAAACCAGCCCAGTATTTAATTGCCAAAATTTTTCCTCTTGTGATTTCTTTCAAGGGGAATAAAAGGGTCACTTGTTTTGATCGCCTTTCCCAATAAATATGCCGCTTGACTGTATTATTTTCACCCCTGGCAGCTTCCGTCAAGTTGCTTATCCAAAAGTCTGGATCCGAGCTGGCGTTCAGTTTCTACTTAAAATTAAAAGTTAATTGGGAAGGTTTTTCGGACCGGTCAAATTTTCAAACCAATAAATTATTGTGTTTAATATTAACCAAGAATCTTGCACAATTATATTAATCTCATCCTGAAAATTAATAAACTGGCAGACGCGGATCAACATCCTCTGCCCATGAATTAATACCACCCTTGAGGTTCTTTACCCGCTTAAAACCGGCTGCAGCCAGTAAGTCCAGGGCTCTTTGCGAGCGTATCCCTGTTTTGCAAAACACGACCATTTCCCGCCCTGGATCCAGCTCCGCAAGTCTGCCAGCCAACCCGCCGAGCGGGATATTTACCGCGCCCGTTAATGCCGAGATTTCCAGTTCATGCGGCTCCCTCACATCCAGCAGCAGTGGAGGGTTTTTCCCAGCCAGGGCTTTTTCCAGCTCAACGGCTGTGATTTGCCCATTAGCTAAATTGGGTTCATCCTCATGCTGGTGACCAGGAACTCCGCAAAATTCATCATAATCAATTAATTCCTTGATGTCTGCATTCGGACCGCACACCCTGCATTTTGGATTCTTTTTCAGGGTCACAAAATCAAAAGACATATCCAGCGCATTGAAAAGCAGGAGTCTCCCAATCAGTGGGTCACCGATTCCAAGCACCAGTTTCAATGCTTCGGTTGCCTGGATCGTTCCGATGATGCCCGGCAGCACACCCAGCACACCGCCTACTCCGCAGCTGGGTACCATGCCTGGGGGTGGCGGTTCAGGGAAGAGACACCGGTAACACGGTCCTTTTTTTGCGTAAAACACGCTTGCCTGCCCGTCAAACCTGAAAATGGACCCGTAGACATTCGGTATGCCCAACATCACAGCCACATCGTTTGAAAGGTAGCGCGTCGGGAAATTATCCGTCCCGTCAATTAAAATGTCATAATTTTTTGCGATCCCGAGGGCGTTTTCCGAGGTGAAGGGGGTGTTGTAAGTGTCGATCTGAATATTGGGGTTGAGATCTGTCAGCCGGCTGCGCGCGCTGTCTACCTTAAAATCGCCAATGTTGGAACTGCCGTGAACGATTTGTCGCTGCAGATTGGTTTCATCCACCCGATCATAATCCACCAGTCCAAGATGCCCAATACCTGCCGCAGCCAGGTAAAGTGAAACGGGAGAACCGAGTCCGCCGCTGCCAATCACCAGGATCGATGCCGCCTTCAATTTGCGTTGACCTTCAAGACCCACATCCGGAATCAGGATATGTCTTGAATAACGCTGGATTTCTTCATGGGATAATTCTGGATTCATCGATCCGTTTCCTGTTCCAATTACTGGTCTATCCTCCCGAAATGGACGGGAGCAGAATCAGCCGGTCGAAATCGCAGATCGGGGTCTGGATTCCGTTCAGATCCTTAATATTCACCTCATTGACAAACAAGTTGATATGCCGCCGCAATTCACCATGATCATCGTATAAGTGAAATTTGATCGCCGGGTACCGGAAAATGAGGTCGTTCAATGTTTCAGCCACGGTCGTCCCCTGCAGGGTGACTTCGCTTTGATTGCCGATATACATCTTCATCAGGGCAGGTACACGCAACGTCGCCATTTAAAAATCTTACCTCATTTTCCTCTTCCCGGGTTGGCAAATCTTAAATTGCAAAATCAATCCCTTCCCAGCAGTCATCATTTTGCGGGGTGTGAATATGTTGCGCTGGAAGATTCGCCCCTCCCTTGGTCAGATTCTCCAACTGGTCGACCCTCTCAAGTAATTCCTTCAGTGTTTTTCCCAAAACATCTGGCATCGTCGTGTGGTTCAGGTCTGGAGCGTCATTTGCATGGTGGGGCTGTGCCCGCCGCACAATTTGACCGGGAACGCCGATGACGACCGAATTTTCAGGCACGGATTTCACCACGACGGCATTCGCTCCCACCCGGCTGTCCGAGCCGATGATGATATTCCCCAGCACTTTTGCCCCGGCGCCGATCGTCACCCTGTCTCCAATCGTCGGGTGGCGCTTACCCTTTTCGAGATTGGTGCCTCCCAACGTCACACCGTGATAAAGAGTGACGTCCCTGCCGATGATTGCTGTCTCCCCAATCACCACTCCCATGCCGTGATCGATGAAAAGACCTTCGCCAATTTCGGCACCGGGATGAATTTCAATCCCTGTCAGCCAGCGCGCCATTTGCGAGAGCCAGCGTGCTGGCAGCTTGATTTCTGCCTGCCACAGCCAATGGGAAATGCGGTGGATCCAGACTGCATGCAGCCCCGGATAAAGTAATAGTATTTCCAGTGAAGACTGGGCTGCCGGGTCCCGTTCAAGGGCGGAGATTACGTCAAGCCGGATCATTGAAAAATAACGTAAAATCCCTGGGGATTTTCTTTTAATTAAAATGGTGTTGCTTGCCATGCCTGCCTCCATCCTCCTGCTGTTCCATTAGGTTCAGCAGGAGGGTTTATTTTTAAATTATTCTGCCAGGTGAGCGTATAAAGCCGTGCTGAGATAACGTTCACCAAAATCCGGAATAATCACAACAATCATTTTTCCCGAATTTTCATCGCGGTTAGCCACCTGTATTGCCGCCCAGGTGGCTGCGCCAGCAGAAATACCGGTCAGCAATCCTTCTTCTGTTGCCAATCGCCTTGCGGTCTGGATCGCATCATCGTCTCTCACCTGGATAATTTCATCGATGATACCGGTATTCAGCACGCCCGGAACAAACCCCGCGCCAATTCCCATGATTTTATGGGCGCCTTTTGTCCCGCCAGAAAGTACGGCGGATGAGGCAGGTTCAACGGCAATCGCTTTGAACGTTTTTTTCCTGCCTTTGAGGACCTCGGCAATCCCGGTGATTGTTCCACCAGTTCCCACACCCGCCACGACAAAATCCACTTTGCCATCGGTGTCGCGCCATATTTCTTCGGCTGTGGTCGCCCGGTGGATTTGCGGGTTTGCGGGATTTTCAAATTGCTGCGGCAGAAAATATTTTTCCGGATCAGAGTCCCGCAGTTCAATAGCCTTCCTGATCGAACCATCCATCCCGCTCGCGCCTGGTGTCAGGATTAGTTCCGCTCCGTAAGCTTTTAATAGCATCCTGCGTTCCTTGGACATCGTTTCAGGCATGGTCAGGATGACCTTGTAGCCTTTGGCGGCGCCCACCATTGCCAATGCAATCCCTGTATTTCCACTGGTTGGTTCGATGATGATCTTGTCGTGGTTCAGTTGACCTGATTTTTCAGCGCTGTCGATCATGGCGAAACCAATCCGATCCTTGACGCTGTGTGCCGGGTTTAGAAATTCAAGTTTGGCGACGATTTCGGCTTTTGCTCCGCTGCTTATCTTGTTCAATCTGACCAGTGGGGTGTTCCCAATCAGGTCAGTGATATCGTTTGCGATTTTCATGGATTGTTTCCTGTTATTTGAATTGATATTGGATTGATTAAAAAAATCAGTCAACTGCTTAACAAAAAAAGACCGGTGATCAAACACCATGTCTTTTCATCCACATGCGGAGTTCGATGCCCGTCTTTTAGCAGTTGACTGTCAGTTTAAATCGCCTGAAGACGGTTTACGAGCTCCGCCTTTGACACAAGCACTTTAATTCAACCAGGTAATTTTTCATTTGAATCATTTTACATGATTCCTGTATAATGTCAAGTAATTGGACTAAAATGATCGTAAATAAAAAAAGAGAGAGCTTTTTGAAGCTCCCTCTTTTCCTGCAATCGGATGATTACTCTTCTTTTTTGGCTTCCATTTCTTTCTTATGTGCTTCCATGATGGGTTGCGCCAGGTGTGTCGGAACGATATCGTAGTGATCCAATTCCATCGCGAAGTACCCGCGTCCGCCGGTGATCGAGCGTAGATCAGTGGTGTAACGCAGCACTTCGACCATAGGAACCAGGGCATTAACGGTGGTTCTGCCGCGTTCGGTCTCAGTACCTTGTACGCGTCCGCGGCGGGTATTTAAATCACCCATCACATCGCCCATATTGGCATCGGGCACGGTGATATGAATATTCATGATGGGCTCAAAGAGCACCGGACCGGCATCCATGACAGCCAGTTTGAAAGCTTCACGACCAGCAGTCTCAAATGCAATTGGTTTTGAATCGACAGGGTGTTCTTTGCCATCATAAACAATGACACGGACGTTGCTCAGCGGGTATCCGGCAAAAACACCTTTTTCCAGGGCGGTGCGGATCCCTTTTTCGATCGGTGGCAGGTAGGATTTGGATAGGTTCATCCCAACCAATTCATCAGTAAATTCAAAATCGCCATCAAGGTAGGGTTCAATCCGGAGATGGACCTCACCGAATTGCCCGGATCCGCCGCTTTGCTTTTTATGTCGGTATTGTGCGCTGGCTTTGCGGGTGATTCCTTCTCGGTAAGGCACCTTGGGTTCCTCGGTTAGAATTCCAACCTGGAATTTTGTATGGGCTCGGCGGATTGCAACATCGATATGTTGGTCGCCCATGCCTGATAGAATAGTCTGACCGGTTGAATGTTCGTTCGCCCAGCTCAAGGTCAGGTCTTCCTCGCAAAGCCGGGTCAGGGTTGGAGAAATCTTGGCTGCATCGGCTTGAGTTTTGGGATGCACTGCCACACGGTAAAGTGGCGCTGGGTATTTGGGCACATCCACAGTCACAGGGTGGTTCTTTTCACAGAGTGTGTCGCCTGTCGCCGTCACACTTAATTTGGACACCACTCCCAGGTCACCTGCGTGGATGAGCTTGATAGCGATTTGTTCTTTGCCGCGCTGAAAATGCAATCCGCCCAGGCGTTCGTCAATCGATTTTGTATTATTCCAAAGGTGCACATCGGCTGCTACAGTCCCGGAAAGCACCTTGAAATAGGTCATTTTTCCAACAAATGGGTCTGCCGTGGTTTTCCAGACGTAAAGAACAGGAGATCCGTTATCCACTGGTTTAAGCGATACATCTCCATCTTTGCCGTGGACACTGACTGCTGGGCGCTCTGCCGGGTTCGGCATGAGATCCACCAGCGCGTCCAAAATGAGTCCGATCCCTTTTTCGTGACCACCTGCAGCTACAAAAACTGGGATAAAAGATCCACTTTTTACAACATTCTTTAATCCCCTCAGCAGCTCTTCCTGACTCAATTCGCCGCTTTCGAGATACTTTTCCAGAAGCTCGTCTTCTCCCTCGGCAGCCGCTTCCATCAGTACCTGGTGAGAGCTTTCAGCTGCCGCCAAATAATTTGCGGGAATATCACTTCCGTTTTTGCCATCCCCGCCATAAGCTTTCATATGGATCAAATCAATCGCTCCATTAAAGTCCAGTTTTTCACCCAGCGGGAGTTGAACTTTGACCAGGCGTTTTCCGGCTGTGGAGGCATGATTTTCGATCGAAGCGTATGCTTTTTCGAAATTCGCGTTCTCGCGATCCATTTTATTGATCACAACGAACCGCGGTAAATTGAACTGATCCGCATAATTCCATGCCAGTTCGCTTCCTACTTCGACCCCAGAAACAGAATCGATCAGCAGGATAACCCCATCGACGACACTCAAGGCAGAAATTTCTTCGCCGATGAAGTCGGTGAATCCGGGGGTATCCAAAAGATTTATCTTTGTATCACGGTATTCAATGGGTAAAACGCTGGTGTAAATCGAAATCTTGCGTCGAATTTCTTCTTCATCATAGTCAGAGATGGTGGAACCATCTTCAATTTTCCCCAGGCGCGTCGTGCCGCCCGTATAATGAAGAAATGCCTCCGCCATCATCGTTTTTCCCGCGCCGCCATGAGCGACTAGAGCGATGTTGCGAAGGTTATCAGTTGTGTACTCTTTCATGGAGATCTACTCCTCGATAAGATGGATTAAATTACTTCAGATAGAGAATATGAACTTAAATTTTAAGAGAAGTCTGTATAATTGTCAAAGCAAAAATGTCACAAAATTGTCATAATGGTCCGCTGCAATTCCCTTTAATTAACAGCGAAAGTATATCTTAAGAAAGTTGTTTTATGTCGATTTTGCGAAAAGTGAGGTACTTTGTTTGGTATCTTCGGAAACCTCCCTGGGATAGCGGGATCACGCCTCCAGAATTAATCGAGTTTATCTCCGCCATTCCGGCAGGCAGGGCGATCGACCTGGGTTGTGGCACCGGGACTAATGTTGTGACCCTAGCTCAAATGGGTTGGCAGGTGACTGGTTTGGATTTTATTCCCGCAGCAATTCGCCAAGCGCGCACCAAAGCCAAAACCGCTAATCTCAGTGTTGATTTGCGCGTCGGAGACGTGGTATATATGAACGGTATCCACGGGGATTTCGACCTGGCGCTCGATCTGGGCTGTTTTCACTCTTTGCCTTGGAATGAAAAACAGGGGTATTTGTCGTCGCTCGACCGAATCTTAAAACCTGGTGGAATTTGGTTCGTTTACGGATTCTTGCACCCAGAGTCTGAAAAGTATCAGGTCGGTTTTACTGAAAAAGAGGTTGAAGAATTGAAAAAACGATTTTTGCTTGTTTCAAGCCAGGTTAACAAGGATCAACGCGGACGACCTTCTGCATACTTTATTTTTAAAAAACCAGAGCAAAAGTAGAAATTAAAATGACAATCGTTTTTATGTTCCTGGATGGAGTTGGTCTCGGGCTGGATGATATCGAAACCAATCCTTTTTCCCGGGCGGATATGCCGTATTTACAAAGCCTGTTAAAAGGGGGGCGCCTTACTGCTTCCTCGGCAGGCTTCGAAAACGAGCGAGCCAGTTTATTATCCATCGATCCAACTCTCAATGTTCCCGGGCTGCCTCAATCTGCCACCGGACAGGCTTCTTTACTGACGGGAAGGAATATTCCTGCCGAGATTGGCTACCATTACGGACCAAAACCAGATAAAGCCACCGCGTTTCATCTTCGGGATGGTGGTATTTTCGGAGAATTGCTTCGCAGTGGTCGCTCTGCTGCGCTGATCAATGCCTATCCTTCGGAATATTTTCATCACATCCATTCAGGCAGGCGGATTTATTCAGCCATCCCTCTGGCGGTTACGAATGTTGGTCTGAAGCTTTTCACGACTGCAGATCTTTTGGCAGGAAATGCGGTCTCAGCTGATTTAACCGGTAAAGGTTGGCACGAGAAGTTAAATGTGCCTTCGGTTCCCATTTTCTCCCCAATTGCGGCGGGTAGGAACTTTATTCAAGTGGCGCAAAAATACGATTTTGCATTCTTTGAGTATTGGTTAACCGATCATGCCGGTCACCGGCAGAATATGGAAAATGCAGTCAATCTTCTTGAACAGTTCGACCAGGTTCTTTCCGGTATCGTGGAAAATATGAGCCCCGAAGATCTGATTCTGCTTACGTCCGATCATGGCAACCTCGAAGATCTTTCCACCCGTCATCATACTCTCAACCCCGTTCCCCTTTTCCTGCTTGGGAATCGAAATCTGCACTCTTATTTCGAGGGAATCGGCGATCTGACAGGGGTTGCTCCAGCGATCTTAAACGCAATCAATGGTCAATGATTGGTATTGTAGTTTATTTATCAGGTAATAAAATTGAGCGGGGATTTCCCGCTCAATTTTATTTGCGTGTAGATATGCTTATCGATGCAAATTCTTTGCGGCAATGAAAGATAAACCGTTTTCGGTCAGGCGTTGTGCAGTCAGGTTGCAGGCATCCACTTTATCGCTGAAATTCTGGTAGAGAGCCTCCCAGTCCCCGCTCTCGATCACTTCTTTTTTATCTCTAAAATAATCAAGAAGATCTGAAGGATGGGCGCGTCCCGAATCGATCTCCGGGTCGCCGCCTTCATGCTTGGCAGCAATATTGGGCACCAATCCGGCAACTTGCATCAATTCCTCTCGCCGGTTGTAAGGTTGTATGACAATCGATTTCCAGGTTTCGGTAATGTGATGTTCAAAACGGACGACGTTTTCAAAACCAAGTTCTTTGCGAAATTGTGCGCTCGATATCAGTGTCTCATTATTGATGGAATTTGCCCAGTTAAATCCCACCAGCGGGGATGTCCCATCATCTCGGCTGAAAAGCTTGGCAGCGGTTAAAATCCAAAGCGCGTGGTACGGATTGTCGCTCCCGAAAAATACCGAAATTTTGAACTGGATGTCCACACCCAGGCGGTAGAGCAGGAAGCCGAGTAAAATGGTCCCTGCGTTGAAATTTAAGACATGTTGTACGCCGTAATTCGTGTAGTAATATAAAAATTCATCTAACCACTGCAGGGCATGCTCATTGGGCTGACCAATACCGCCGAAATAACCCGTGATGGTTGCCGGTCCATTCAAATGAATGTTGGACCCATCCGTTCCCTTTGTGTCTAGCGTTTCGACGAAGGATGCTCCCATGATATCCAGCGCCGCCACAATTGCGGGCAGGTCTCCGTCATTTTCAGATTCCTTCATTTTTCGGACCGCAATAAATCGACCTGGAACTAGGCTTTTATTTTGGATCGCGTTCTCGACCATCCGGCGAATCCATGGAAAATATTGTAAAGCTGATACTTCCAAAGTAACCGCCAATTCGTCTTTAAACCTGGTTATTTGAGCTTTATCTCCGAGAACACTTCTCCTGTAATCAGGGATGGAAATGAATGATCCTTTATCCCGCTCAGAGATCAGCCATTCAATCTCTTTTCGATATTCCGGTTTTCTTTCATCAACTTTTTTGAGGAGATTATCCAACTTACGTGATTCCCGGTGTTTTCGATTAATTTCTTCGGGGGTGCCATATTTTGCCACAACAGCCAGAAACTCGTTCATCACCCGGGAATCTGGATTTAAGAGCACAGCGTTGATTTCATCCAAGCGGTTGGCAGGGATCTTGAGAAGTTGCCTGTATTTTGGGTCCATTTTTTCCCTTTCAGATTTTGGTTTGGTCATGCCGAGAAATTATGTGATAAAAGTGATTTAGCCTTGGATCGATCGTCTCAAACAATGAGTATAAAATTTATTTCCCTCAATCGCAATGGTTACAAATCCTTCGCGTTGAAAAATGATGTTCTCTTCAGTAAAATTAAAATATCATGATCTTTGAGGATGAATGTCACCTCAATTTCAGACAAATGAAATTCCATTTGGTGGCAAAATTGAAAGAATTGAAATCAATCGCGAGTCTGATTAATCATTAATACTTATGAAAAAACTTTTCCGTATTCTTGAAGCAATTAAACCTTACCGATGGCAGACGATCACCAACCTGTTAATTTTACTGAGTATGACCGCTTTGTCTTTAATTGTACCGCGTATTATCCAGGGGGTGATTGACGTCGGGCTAATGAAGAGTGAGCCGGGTTACATCGTTCGATCTGCATATCTTCTTTTGGGATTGGGATTATTTTCTGCAGCCTTGGGTCTCGTTCAAAAATTTCTTTCACAATGGGTGGCATCTAAAATTGGCTACGATTTACGCAACCGGCTCTATGACCATCTCCAGTACATGCCTTTTTCATTCCACGATCATGCTCAGACCGGTCAACTGATCTCACGCTGCATCGAGGATGTCCGGGCTATCCAGGATTTTGCTGGCTCCAGCCTGATTGAGTGGATTCAGCTTTTATTCCTGGGTTTGGGTATTACGGTCCTCATGTTGACGTCAAATTGGCAGCTTGGCTTGATCGCTCTTTTGCCCTTCATTCCCCTTTTGTGGGTTGCTGTCGATTTTGGCAACCGCATAACCGTCCTTTTTTATAAGGTGGATACTGCTCTAGGAGATCTATCTGCCAGGCTTCAGGAAAATGTAACCGGTGCGCAGGTGGTGAGAGCCTTCTCACGTGAATCCTATGAAATTAATAGGTTTGAAGAATCGAATCAAAATTATTACCAGGCGCGTTTGAAGGTGGTAAATGGCTGGGCTTTGGTCATGCCGACCACCGGGGGGCTTGTGACGGTTGGCACCATTTTGATTCTATGGTTTGGCGGGCAAATGGTAATTTCTGGAACCATGACCGTCGGCACCGTGGTTGCTTTCAATGCTTATTTGCTGATGCTGGCAGCACCCGCACAGCAGCTTGCCTGGTTGGTTAACGCAAGCGGTGAAGCGGCGGCAGGTTCCCAAAGAGTCTGGGAAATCTTGGATCATGTCCCTGAAATCCAATCCCCTCAAAAGGCTATTGTTTTGCCGCAATTGAGCGGAGAAATTGAATTTAAAAATGTATCCTTAATCTATCAGGATGAACGAAGGGAATCCCTCTCAGAAATCAACTTAAAAGTTGAGAAAAACCAGATGATTGCCCTGGTTGGTCCAACGGGTTCAGGCAAAACTTCGCTCGCAAATTTGATCCCTAGATTTTATGATGTCACCAGCGGGGCTGTTTTGGTGGATGGTCTGGATGTGAGGGACGTCGATCTTTTCAGTCTCCGCAAACAAATAGGCATCGTTCTCCAAACCTCGCTTTTATTTTCAGACAGCATTCGCGATAATATTCGGTACGGCAAACCAGACGCCACACCCGAGGAGGTCGAGGCTGTTGCCCGAGCCGCCCAGGCACATGAATTCATCACTAGCCTGCCGAACGGTTACGATACAGTGGTCGGTGAAAGGGGAGTGACGCTTTCAGGCGGGCAGCGCCAAAGGGTCGCGATTGCGCGGGCATTATTGATGGATCCGCGAATTTTGATTCTGGATGACTCCCTCTCCTCGGTCGATACTAATACTGAAAAACAGATTCAGGCAGCCTTGGACACATTGATGAGTGGCAGGACAACTTTTGTCATTGCCCACCGCATGAGCACAATTAGAAAAGCAGATTTGATCCTTGTCATGGAAAACGGCCGCATTGTTCAAATGGGCACTCATCAGGATTTATTACGCCAGGGAGGTCTATATCGCGAAATCCATGATTTGCAGCTCATGACAAGCGACAAGTTTATACAGGAAATTGAAATGCTCGATGAAAATCAGGATTCCACCCCAATAGAAAAATTTCCGATGGGGGACCAGGACCAATGAGTACCATTACTCCTCCCGCTTACGTTACCCAATCTGAAGAGCAATATAATAAAAATTTTGACCCTCAGGTTGCCAAAAGGTTGGCAGGTTTTATTCGCCCCTATTCCTGGCGATTGATCCTGGCTTTATTCTTCATGGGTGGAGCCTCTGCAGCTTCCGTTGCAGGACCTTATTTCATAAAAATCGCTATTGATAACGGTTTTACAGCCAATAATATTCCCCTCTTGCGCCAAACAATCCTGCTTTTTGTTGCCACGACGATCATTCAATGGATTTGCACTTATTTCCGTGTCAGGAACATGGCAGTCGTGGGTCAGGTCGTGATTTATGATCTAAGGAAAGCTCTCTTTGACCATCTCCAAAAACTCTCCATCAATTTTTACAGCCATTATAGCGTTGGGCGGGTCATCACCCGCGTCATCAATGACGTGGAGGTTTTGCGCGATTTCCTCACCTGGGGGATGCTTGCAATTGTCAGGGATGTGTTCGTCCTGATTGGCATCATCATTGCCATGCTCAGTCTGAACCTGAAGCTCTCTTTGATCACCTTCACGGTGCTGCCGTTTATGGCGCTGGCAACTTACATTTTTAGAAGAGAAGCCAGGCGAAATTACCGCAAAGTTCGTGCTGCCATTTCCTGGGTAAATTCCGTTCTTGCTGAAAATATCAACGCGGTCAGGGTTGTCCAGGCTTTTTCCCGCCAAAAACTGAATTACCAGCAGTTCAGCGAATTTACAAATCGTTACCATCTCCAAATGTCGATCAATGCAGCCAAAATATCATCTGTCTATTTCCCGGTGGTCGATGTTCTTGGTGCGATTGCCACCGCCCTCGTGGTCTGGTTTGGAGGGACTGCTGTCCTTGGCTCGCAGATTTCAGCCGGAGTTTTGGTGGCTTTCGTTTTGTACATTGACCGTTATTTTGAACCGATTCGCGACCTTTTCCGCCGGATTGATGCCCTCCAGACCACAATGGCTGGGGGTGAAAGAATCCTTGGTTTGCTGGATGTCCCGATCGAAGTCCAGGATTCTCCAGAAGCGATGGATTTACCAAAAATCGTTGGCGACGTTTCATTTGACCATGTTTCATTTCATTATTCCGATGACCCCTCACTCGTTCTGGAGGATATTTGCCTTGAAGTTCCCGCCGGATCAACAGTCGCCCTTGTTGGTGAGACCGGTGCAGGGAAAACCACCCTCGTCAAACTGCTTTCCAGGTTTCATGATCCAACCTCCGGGGCGCTCCTGGTCGATCAGCATGATTTGCGCAGCGTGACCCAAAATTCCCTCCGTTCTCAAATGGGGATTGTTTTGCAGGACCCATTCCTTTTTAATGGATCGGTCAAAGAAAACATTCTTTTTGGACGCCTGGATGCGACGGATTCCGAGATCAGGGCAGCAGCAACCGCAGTTGGCGCCACTGATTTCATCGATCAAATGAAGCATGGCTTTGATACGATTGTCCAGGAAGGCGGCGTCATGCTCAGTGTTGGACAGCGCCAGTTAATCTCCTTCGCCAGGGCTTTATTGGCTGATCCAAGGATATTAATCCTCGACGAAGCCACCTCTTCGGTCGATACCCAGACCGAATTGATCATTCAAAAGGCATTGGAGAGATTACTGCGCGGGCGCACTTCGTTCGTGATTGCACACCGTTTATCCACCATCCAGGGGGCTGATTTGATCGTGGTGATGCACGATGGTCGGATTGTCGAAAAAGGCACTCATATTGAACTCCTGGAACAAAAGGGTTATTACTACGATCTCCATAACACGGGTTTTAAGGATTAAGCAAAGCATTCCAGCATCTGGATAATTTCTCGCGCTTGACAGGTTCGGGAATAAAACTTTTCTGCCGGAATATTTTATTTCCATTTATTGACAGAAATAGTTTATAGAGAACCAGATTATTTTATAAAAGGCGAATTTTCAAAATGACTGCATCCGAAACACGGAAAAAATCAGTTTTATTGTTGGTCATCACGGCTGCCTTATGGAGCACCAGCGGTTTGTGGATTAAAGTAATTAGCTGGTCGCCAATGGCTATTTTGGGCGGACGCAGCCTGGTCGCACTGGTTGTTTTTTGGGTCTATTTGCGCAAACCGAAATTCCGGATTTCAAAGCTCCAACTATTGGGTGCAGTTTGTTACGTTCTAACCCAGATCACCTTTGTCATGGCAACCAAGCTTACCACCGCAGCCAATGCCATTTTCCTGCAGTATGCCTCCCCGCTTTATGTGGTGATTTTCGGTTATATTTTTTTAAAGGAAAAACCACATTGGGTGGATTGGACTGCCATGGCAATGATTTTTACAGGTTTATTTTTATTTTTCGGCGATCAATTGAGTCTGGACGGGGTTACCGGTAATATCCTTGCCATCCTGAGCGGGATTTTATTCGCAGTGGTCATGATCATCATGCGCAGCCAGAGGGAAAATAATCCAGCGAATATAATTTTTATTGGTAATTTAATCGGGATGGTGGTCGGATTTCCCTTCATGTTCAAGGAATCCTTCACTCCTTCCACGGTCGGAATTATCCTCTTCATGGGCATCTTCCAGATCGGGTTATCTTTCGTTTTATACTCCCTCGCCATCCGTCATGTCCACGCGCTTGAATCCAACTTGATTTTAACTCTCGAACCAATTTTGAACCCGGTCTGGGTCTTCCTGGTGCTGGGTGAGAAGCCCGGACCCATGGCTTTATGGGGTTCGTTGCTCGTCATTGCCGCTGTATCCTTCAGAGCAGTTATGAGCGCAGTCACACCGGATCAAAGCACACCATCACCCGGTTTTTAATAAAAATATCGGTTTTTTATTAAAAAAAATCAGGTCAAAATGAACCTGCTGGATAAACTTGGCTCATATCCCCTTTCATTAAATAATTGGAAGTTTTAGCCGTTACGATTTATATCGTTTTTTGATGTTTTAATTGAAATAAACCATCAGTCCCTTTTCACTGTACCACTCCGTTTTTGATGACTGTATCAACGAGATTGCCGCCAAATTCATAACTCAGGAACCGGTAATCAGCTGTTTTTAAAATGATCAAATCCGCTTTTTTCCCTGGTTCGATCGAACCAACCCTGTCTCCCAAACCCAGGGCGTGCGCAGCGTTGATCGTGCAGGCATTCAAAGTTTCAGCGGGTAGCAGCTTCTGGTACCGGCTGGCAATTGCCATGATTAATGGCTGAGACGGGCAGGGAGCCGAGCCAGGGTTAAAATCGGTTGCTAAAGCCAGCGCGCAGCCCTCGTCAATCAATGCCCGCGCATTCGCGAATTGGCTGCTCCCCAGGTTGAAATTTACTCCGGGCAAAACCACCGCGATGGTATGAGAAGCTGCCAGCTGGGCTCGATCTTCAGCGTTTGTGGCGTCGAGATGATCCGCTGATAACGCATTAAATTCCACTGCCAGGGACACTCCCCCCAGCGAAGTGAATTCATCTGCGTGAATTTTGATGCCGAGACCAGCTTTGCTGGCTGCATTGAATATTCTGCGGGATTGTTCGAAATTGAAAGCGTTATTTTCGATGAAAACATCACAGCAAAACGGGATTTTATTTCGTTTGAACAACGATCTTTCGTACCACTCTGCTGCCTCTGGGATCATTTTCTCGATGACCAGGTCAACGTAATCTTCCGGGTTGTTTTTAAATTCCGAAGGAATGGCATGCCCGCCGAGAAAGGTCGGTACGATTGTGCAGGGGTGTTTGCTGGCAAGGATTTCAATCACCTCCAGCATTTTCATTTCATTCGCTGCATCCAGTCCATAACCAGTTTTAATTTCAACGCTTGTTGTTCCAAGCTGAAGCATGGCATCAAGTCTCGACCATGCCTGATCCACCAATTCGTTCACGCTTGCCGATCGGACTGCCCGGGTTGTGCTGACGATCCCGCCCCCCGCAGCCATGATTTCCAGGTACGAGGTGCCTTTTATCCTGAGCTCAAATTCATTAACCCTGTTGGACGCATAAACCACATGAGTGTGTGGGTCCACAAAACCCGGGCATACTGCCATCCCTTGTGCATCGATAATTTTTCTGGCGGTATAGTTGCTCTGGATGAATTTTCTCTCTTCCACCGCGGCAATTTCATTTCCACGGATGGCGATGGCTCCATCTGAAATCAACCCGGCGTCCTGCATTTCTGGACCGCGCTTTGGACCTGCTGGGCTGCTGCAAGTTGCCACCTGTCCGGCATTTTGGATGATGAGGTCAACTTCTTCCATCTACACTCTCCTGTATCACCCTGTCAATTTGACCATCTTGAATCAATAATTTCACCGCATTAATGAATGGGTACATGATCACATCCCTCGAGATGAAAGGCACGCTTTTTCGGATCAGCTCGTAAATCGGGGCGGTACCTTTCCCAAGCTTAGCCTCACTGCCCTGGACCTCGCGCCTGAAGTCGATTCCCTGCGCGGCTGCCATTAATTCGATCGCAAGAATATGTTCTACATTTAATAAAACCTGTCGTGTTTTTAAACAGGCTGTATTTCCCATGCTGACATGATCTTCAACATTGGCGGACGTCGGGATGTTATCCACGCTCGCTGGATGGGATAAGACTTTATTTTCAGTTGCCAGGGCTGCTGCAGTATATTGGGTGATCATGAAGCCTGAATTCAGCCCGCCATCCCTGGTGAGAAACGGGGGCAGTACCTGTGCATTACTGGCGCCGTCCGTCAGCCGCATGATTCGGCGCTCAGAGATGTTTCCCAGCTCAGTTATCGCGATGCAAAGGTAATCCATCGAAATTGCGATGGGTTCTCCGTGAAAATTGCCGCCTGAGAGGACCGTCACTTCCCCCGATTCATCATCAAAAAATATCAGTGGATTGTCGGTCACGGCATTGAGTTCGATTTCCATCACCCAGCGGGCATAAGCGATCGCATCCCTTACAGCTCCGTGAACCTGAGGGATACAGCGCAAAGTGTAGGCATCTTGGACGTTCGTTGGGTCGTGCAGACGGGTAAATTGGCTGCCTTCGAGTGTTTTACGCAAAAAACTCGCGCATTCAATCTGGCGCGGGTGTGGACGGACGGCATGGATGCGTTCGTCAAAAGCCAGAACCGTGCCGTGTAACGCTTCTAGGCTCATGCAGCCTGCAACATCCGCAGCCCGGCTCAACTGTTCGGCTTTTGCCACTGCCAGGCTGCCAGTTGCACACATCACCGACGTGCCATTCGTGAGTGCCAATCCTTCTTTTGCCGCCAAAACGATCGGCTTAAGCCCCGCTCTGCGCAGGGCTTCCGAACCGCTCAAAATTTCACCCTGATACAGTGCTTCTCCTTCGCCGATCATGACCAACGCCATGTGAGCCAGGGGGGCAAGGTCTCCACTCGCACCCAGCGACCCTTTTTCCGGGATTCTGGGGTGGACTCCACGATTGAGCATTTCCAGTAACAATTGCAGAGTTGAAGGTCTTATCCCTGAATGTCCATGCGAGAGGGTATTTGCGCGGATCAGCATGATCGCCCTCGTGGTTGGGATGTCAAAAATATCCCCCGTTCCCACGGCATGGCTGATGATGATATTTCGCTGCAGGTTTTCAACCTGGTCTGGGGAAATGATGCGATCTTTGAACGCTCCAAACCCTGTTGTCACACCGTAAACAATTTCTCCATTTGCGAGCATTTTCTCAACAGCTTTCGCTGCACGCTCAACCTTTAATAATGCTTCCGCAGATAATCTGACCTGTACCTGCCCGATTGCAACTTCAAGCACTCGCTCAATGGTCAGAGATTTTCCATCCAACTCGATCACAGGATCCATCCTAGACATTCCTCTCTACCGATTTTTCCCAAAAAGGACCGATATAAACTGCAAAGTGTTCAAATTCTGCCCTCAGTGATGAATTTTAAAAAGATTGTAACATAATCATTTTTATGAACTGAAACGTTTCATTGACCTTTTTTGAATTAATTAATCTTGCAGTAAGAAAGGATTTATACAGATTTCGGTTTAGTCCTTTTTTGCCTGAAAATCACTCCACTGAAATAGGAACTGGTCGATGACTTTCGATTGCCTCCAATGTTCGAAAGGTTAAATCATACTTCCCCGAATCGAATTCCGGGGAAGATAATGATCTGTTCCAAATTATGGTCACAAAACCTTAAAGAATTTTACTCAAGAAAGCTTTGGTACGTTCTTCCTGGGGATTATTAAAAAAGGTATCTGGTATGCCTTCTTCAACGATCCTGCCAGCATCCATGAATACGATTCGATGCGCTGCAGCTCGTGCAAAACCCATTTCGTGAGAGACAACGACCATGGTCATGCCTTCCTTGGCCAGGGCAAGCATAACGTCGAGCACTTCCTTAATCATCTCAGGGTCTAAAGCAGAAGTTGGTTCATCGAAAAGCATGATTTTGGGATTCATAGCCAGTGCGCGGGCTATCGCAACCCGCTGCTGCTGTCCACCAGATAATTCGTTCGGAAATGATTCGGCTTTTTCAGGAATTCCCACCCGTTGTAATTGCTGGCGGGCAACGATTTCTGCTTCACCTTTCGCACGCCCGCGCACAATTTTCTGTGCCAGCATGATGTTCCCGAGCACAGTCAAATGTGGAAATAAATTAAATGATTGAAAAACCATGCCCACTTCAGCCCGCACAGAATTAATATTGGTCTTTTTGTGCATAACTGGAATTCCATCGACGAGGATGTGACCCGAATCGGGTTCTTCAAGCATATTGATGCACCGCAGAAGGGTCGATTTCCCCGATCCGCTTGGTCCGAGAATCATCATGACTTCTCCACGATGAACGGTCATGGAAACCCCCTGCAAAGCCCGGGTTTTTCCAAAGTTTTTGCAAACATTTTCGATCATGATTATTGGTGCAGTTTCCTGATTATCGACCACTTTTTAATTTCCTCTCGATGTACTTAACCACCAGGGATAATGAGATTGTCATGCTCAAATATAAGAATGCCATGGTGTTGTAGGCTTCGTAGGAACTAAAAGAACGAGCTCGGAATAACTTCCCAAGCTGGGTAATGTCACGAACCGCCAGTGCGGAAATCAGGGAAGAATCTTTTAAAATGGCGATGAAATCATTTCCCAGTGGAGGTAAGACACGCCGGAATGCCTGAGGGAGAATGACATGCTGCATTGCCTGGAAATAATTCATGCCCAGGGAGCGGGCGGCTTCCATCTGCCCTTTTTCAATGGATTGAATGCCAGCGCGAAAGACTTCGGCTTCAAATGCGGCATATCCCATGGCAAGTCCCGAAATCGCTCGCCAGCTCATATCCACCTGTTGAATATTTAATTGCTGAAAAGACCGCCCAACCCCTGCCAAGGCTGGAACACTGACCAACCACAAACCAAGCCCATTGATCAAATCCAATCCCAGGGGGACAACCACAAATGCCCCGTAAAGAATGATTACTAACATGGGGATGCCGCGCATCAATTCAACATACAAAGTTGAAAAATTATAATAAAAAACATTCTTGGAGACTCGACCGAGCCCAAGGAATAGCCCGCCAACAACTGCCATCACATACGCTGTCAAAGTCACGCGTATGGTGGTGAAAATACCTTCCTTAATGAAATTAAAAGCTTCTGAGTAGGCTACAGAGGTAAAAATACTATAAATGATGATGATAGCTGCGAGGGCGAGAGCCAATGCCCACCATGGCCATTTGGAAAGGTCGTTGCTGGCTGGAAATAATTTCCCCTCACCAATATTTTCAGTTGATGTAGTCAATTCAAGTCTCCCAAGAGAGGGGCTTGAAATCCATATAATGGATTTCAAGCCCCTCAAATTAATTAATCACTAAGGGATTAGTTTGTGGCAGGAACGTAATCGACAAACCATTTTTGATAAAGGGCATCCAGGTCACCGCTGGCTTTCATGGCGTCCAGGGCTGCGTTCACAGGGGCAACCAGATCGCTGCCTTTCTTGAACACGAAGCCCAGATCTTCGCTCGTGAGAAGCTCAGGCAGGAATTTAAGTTTGCCTTTGTTCGCTGCGATAAAGCCCATTGCAGCGGGTTGATCCATAATGACTGCATCGACGTCTTTCGACATCAGAGCCAGGACGGATGAATCGAAGGTGTCGAATGATTTAACGCGCTTGTCACCGACAATTTCGATGGCTTTCTTTTCATTCGTGGTCCCAAGCTGCGAAGCAACCAGCGCAGTGGTCAGTGCAGCCAGTGATTTGGAATCAGTGAAGCGGGTTTCATCTGCTCGAACCAGGATGACCTGGCCATAATGCATATAGGAATTAGAGAAGTCAACCTTGAGCTTCCGTTCATCCGTTATGGTTACACCATCTGCTACGACGTCATACTGTCCTGCGGCTGCGGCTTCAAAAATGCCATCCCAGGCAGCTTCAGTCATCACCGGCACGCAATTCAGGAGTTTACAAATTTGCTGCCAGGCATCATAATCCCAGCCTGCGCCCTTATTGGTGGCCTTGTCGATGAAGTTGAAGGGTGGATAAGCGTTTTCAACAGCGACAATGATCTTTTTCCCGCCTAAATCGGGAAGAGCATTGGCTGCAGGCGCAACTGTGGCAGCAGCCGGGGCGGCTGGCGCGCTACCGCATGCCGCCAGGAGGAAAGCCAGGATCAGCAATCCAGTAACAAATTTAAAAGCTTTCATTTTCTCTCTCCTTATGTAATAAAGACCAGAACTGGTCTGATTCATAAAATTATACATTAATACCTTAAAAATTGTGAAACTACGAAAAAATCCATGATTGGAAATGGTTGAGAAATGATTTTTTTAGATAACACCCAGGATGATTTTGGAGGACAAATTATTGCTCATGCCATACTGGCCAGGAGAATATGTTCATTCCCATCGTCTGCCAGGGTCACATGATCCTCATTGACCGAATTGCCATCCAGGGTGTATTTAATGTGATCGGTATCAGTACGATTTAAATTATCCACGTGGATATGGTACAACGATTTTCCAAAACGATAGTGTATTTCGAATTCATTCCAACCTGCCGGGACGCATGGTTTGATTGTCAGCTGTTTCCCCTTGAGTTGTAAGCCAAGAATTTTTTCCACACCCAAACGATACATCCAGCTGGCAGAGCCTGTATACCATGTCCACCCTCCGCGACCGAGGTGTTGTGGCGCGCTGTAAACATCTGCCGCAATGATATATGGTTCCACGCGGTAAAGGGCTATCTTATCGGGTGTGTCGCTATGCTGGATTGGATTGATGAAATTAAAAAGTTCCGATACCCGTTCATTTTGTCCAAGCTCCGCAAAAGCCCAGATAGCCCAAATTGCTGCGTGAGTGTATTGTCCGCCGTTCTCACGGATTCCCGGTAGATAGCCTTTGATGTATCCTGGATCATGAAGGCTTCGGTCAAATGGTGGAGTGAGGAGCAAAATCAAACCATCCTTGGTTCTGACAAGCCGCTGGTATAAGGATTCCATCGCTTGCAAGGTTTTTGGAGGCTCACCCGCTCCTGATATGACTGACCATGACTGGCTGATCGAATCAATTTGACAATCGTTATTTTGAATGGAACCGAGGGGCTTGCCATCATCATAGTACGCCCGCCGGAACCAATTCCCATCCCAGCTGGAATTTTCAAGAGAAATTCGCAATATTTCGGCCTGTTTATGATAAGCGGCGGCTTGCTCTTCTTTGCAAACCTCTGCAAAACTGATTAATGTTGAATAAAGGAACCACCCGAGCCAGACGCTTTCACCAATTCCTCCCGCGCCAACTTTATTCATTCCGTCATTCCAATCCCCATCTCCCATTAAGGGCAAACCATATTTTCCTGCGGTTGAACCTTTGGATATTGCGCGCCGGCAATGTTCGAACAATGTACCGCTTACGCCAGTCGGGAACTTGCCATAGGATTCATATTCCCCTTCTTTCAATGGATCACCAGTCAGGAATGAGACTTGTTCATCCAAAATGGATTGATCTCCAGTCGCATGAATGTATTGGGCGGTGACGAATGGCAGCCAAAGCATATTATCTGAAATGCGAGTCCGTATTCCTTTATCTCCAGGAGGATGCCACCAGTGTAAAACATCGCCTTCCACGAATTGATGCGCCGCAGCTTTTAAAATAAACTGGCGTGGAATCTCAGGTTTGGTGTAAGTGAACGCGAGTACATCCTGGAGTTGGTCCCGGAATCCGAAAGCACCGCCGGATTGGTAAAACGCTGTTCGGCCCCAAATTCGACATGAGAGCGCCTGGTATGGCAGCCAACGATTGACCAATTGGTCCATCGCGGGGTCCGGGGTTTTTACTTGAATGTTGCCGATTTGGTCATCCCAAAAACCTTCCAGCGAATTCCATGTTTTTTCGATATTCTCAAGGTTTTGATAATGGGTAATTAAGGAAAGCGCATCCTCGCGATCCTGTCCCTCGCCGAGAAGAAAAGAAACTTCTTTGGTTTCGTTTGGCGCGAGCCATAATAAAAGTTGGATTGCTGCACAGGCATCATTACCAGCTTTGATATTTGCGGTTAATCCCACGCGATCGAGCGCCAGGGGGTGGGCGTAGTTTCCCATTGAGCCGAGAAATTCTGCCCGGTCAGTGGTCAATCCCTGCAGTTCACGCGTCGCTGCCAAAAAAGCCACTCGCTTGCCAAATTCCTGGTTATATGGATTGTTTGCCAGCAATGCCAAACTGGCTGATTCAAATTCAGGAATAATATATGGAGCCATATTTTCACGAGAGCTACCCAGCACCCATTCCGCAAAATATGTGATATTGATGCGTCTCGTGCGGGATGTGGTGTTTTTTATTATTAATGTGACAATCTTCACCGGCGCATCTGGGGCGACGAACACTTTTAATTTTTGCTCCAGCTGATGGCTGTTATGTTCAAAGATTGTGTATCCGCTTCCGTGACGAATCAGGTAAGGCGCGTGATCGTTTGCCGGCAATGGCGTTGGTGACCAAACCTGGCCAGTATCTTCATCGCGCAAATAAACCGCCTCGCTTGGTGGATCACTGACCGGGTCATTGTGCCAGGGTGTCAGCCGGTTCTCGCTGCTGTTGCCAGCCCAAGTGCAACCCATTCCTGATTCGGAAACCAGGCAGCCAAACTCAGGATTTGCGATGACATTGCTCCATGGCGCAGGAGTCGTATGATCCCGATCAAGGTAAATGATATATTCACGACCGTCTGGTGAAAAACCTCCCAGTCCATTATCAAATAACAGGTCAGTCGGTCGCTTCAATATTGCAAGAGGAAGCGTTTTTTCAATTAAAGGCAGGATTGGAACGAAAGCTGGCAATCGAATCGGCGATTGGTCCAGCTTTTGCAGCTGGTCGGTCAGAGTACCCATTTCGCCATTCAAAATCACCCGGGCGGTAGTTTCTATTAATATACGTTCTGAATCAGGTATTTGATCTTCATTCAGGATGAAGATCCCTCCGCGTTTTCCAAGCCAGTCATCACTATTTGTCAGGGGCAACAGGCGATAAATCTTTCCCTGAAAACTTTGGTCGTAGCTATTTGCCCGCTGATTGAGAATGATGAAGTCAATCATCAAGCCGCGTCTGCGCCAATAAGCATGTGCGTGGAGTAAGTCGCTCAACAATTCAAGGTTTTCTTCATTCTTGACGCGTAAAAGTAAAATCGGATAGTCACCCGAAATCGCGAATGGCCATAATCCAGATTGTCCCAGAGTATTCGATGCGATTGTTTCTGAATCTGCCCGCATTTCGCTGCTGGGATAGAGAATCGCAGATAAAAGCTTTTGGTATTGTTCGATCTGGGAAGTCGTAAGGCTCGTTTGAATTAATTCTTGTTCTGTTTGAGAACGAGCCTCGCTAAAAGTTCTTTTGATCTTCAGCAGTTGATCAAAACGGTGAGCTAATTCGATTGCTTTTGAACGTGATGGCGCTGCAAGTGTCACGAATGCAATTTGTTGGGATTCATAACCTTCGATTTGGACACGACTTTGCATGGCTAGGATGGGGTCCAGGCTGGCGGATGAATTCGACAGGGGCAAATTTGCTTTGATCATCGAAGGATTTCTTTGTGTGTTGCCGCGACCGATAAATCGATCCCTGTCGGTTTCGTAACCGGCGATTTGGAAATCATCCTTTTCTCCAATTAAAAAATGAGCGAGATAGACGGGTTTTTCCTCAGCCGAACGCGGTCTGCGACGAAATAAGAGCATTTTTTCGGATTCAATATATTCGCTCTCAATAAAAAGTTTGTTGTATGCTGGGTGACGTTCATCGGCGGATTGAAGTGAGAGAATCACCTCTGAATAACTGGTTAATTCCAGATCCAGTTTCACTGCACTATGATTGGTCAATGTTACGAGCCGGATCTCAACGTCTACATTTGGAGCGATAACGATCTGAGTTCTTGTGGAAAGTTCTCCATCGCTGCGGAGAAATTCAACCGTATGTGGGTAGAATTTTATTTGCTCGCTTTGAGGTGTGGCAGATGTAGGTTGAAACCCAGCCGACCAGAACTGGTGCGTTTCCCGGTTTTTAATGTAAATCCATGACCCATATTGATCGAGAGTTGCATCCGCCCGCCAACGCGTCAGGTCAATATCATGCCAACGGCTGAAGCCACTTCCAGCAGCGGTGATGAGAAGACTGTAATTGCCATTGGAGAGATAATGAACCTGCGGATGCGGAGCTTCAGGTTTAACTTCCCATGCATCAAGCGAAACCGCCGTCTTAATCGGATGGATTGTTCCAATCATTTTAGGTTGGATTCGTTCAATTGGTGCGCGGATGGGTGTTTGTTCCTGCAGAAGAATTTTGACAGTTTCAACGCGCGGATCGCTATGGAAACGTCGAATCATACTTTTTCCACAAAGAGAGTTACATAACGAGAGCAGGATCATCCCTTGATGATGCGCCATGTAGGAACGAACGATTGCATAATCCTGCCCGGTGGAGAGACGCTCGGCGGTAAAATCGACGGCTTCGTACAGCCCATACAATCCGACCATATTTAATTTTTTAAGATGTTCAAGATTATGCAAAACAGATTGAGTCGCAAATGGTAACGCAAGCATGGAAGCATAGGGTGAAATGACAAGATCATCACCGGTGACTCTCTTAAAACCCAGCCCGGGAACACCGAAGGCGCGATATTGATAGGCTTGATTGTTATCGAAATAATAGAAACCGGATTCGGAAATCCCCCAGGGGACATGCTTGCTTTGTCCATAAGAGATTTGATAGTCCACCGCGCCGCGGCAACTTTGTTCGAGCAATGTATCTGGATAATGTTGTGTCAGTAATTCAGGCATCAGGTACTCGAACATTGTTGCGCTCCATGAAAGCAGGATGCGCGCCCCATTTACCTGGGTGATTGGACGTGCTAGATGCAGCCAGTGATTTTGCGGTACATCTCCTTTTGCTATTGCCAGCAGGCTGGTCAACCGTGCTTCTGATGCAAGCAAATCGTAATAACTCGAGTCGAGTTGTCCATTATCCACGTTGTAACCGATATGAAAAACTTTTCTTTGTGCATTGTAGAGAAAGTTGAAGTTCATCTCCTCTATATAGGTATCAATCCGGTCATAAATTAAATTGAGATCATTTATTAATGAACTTGAAGCTTCCTGCGCATTCTTAATGTGAATTGCCATTGAATGACACCAGGAAATTGCATCCTCTTCATCCAGAGGGAGAATGGATACGATCCGATCAATTACTGATAACGATCGCGAACAAATATTAGGGATTTCTTCAAGAATTGGGTTGAAAGGCAGGCTGGATCTGAATTCCTGCCATGCGAAGGAAAGATCGGGGCTGAGATTATTTTGGGAAAAAAATGGCGGAATATGAAACATTGTCAATGCCCAGGGGCTCAGGATTTCAATATCCTGTCGAACCTGAAACATGTGATGGTGAACCCTCTCGATCCAGACTGAGATGCCGCGGATCGTATCGGCATCCAACTGTTCTGTTGAAGATTTGATGGATTGGGTCAACAACTCTTCCAGTTCAGTACGGCTTTCCTGGAAAAGTTCCACCAGCAGATGGGAGTTGAATTGGTCCGAATGATGCAGTTTATTTACTTTTTCCCGTAAATTTGCAATAATTTTGTGCAATTCAATCGCATCTTTACCAAGATGGGCATGGCTTAAAGTCGTATCCAGAACGTCCAGAGTATCGATCAATCCTTCCCAGCGAATGATTGGTTTATCTGCGATATCTCTGCACCCCTGTCGTAAAGTGACAAGACAGGCGGCTAAATTGCCATTGTCCACGGTGGAAATATAACGCGGTGTCAGAGGTGCCAAAGTGCGTGTATCATACCAATTCAGCAAATGTCCGCGTTCTTTGTTTAAATTATCCATTCCGTCCAGGGTGTTCTGCACCCGTATCACTATTTCTCGGGGACCAATATACCCCAGGTCCCATGCAGAGAGAGTAGAAAGCAAAAGCAATCCAATGTTAGTGGGGGATGTGCGGTGCGCAATCAGTCCGAGAGGATCTTCCTGAAAATGATCTGGGGGTAGCCAATGATCATCTGGGCCAACAAATTTTTCAAAAAACAACCAGGTCGATCGAGCCAGCTGCCGCAGGGAGGTTTCCTGCTGTGGAGTGATTTTGCTCTGCTCACGATAAATTGGCTGACTGATTTTTGCTGCAATTTGAGGTGATAAAATCCATAATACTAGGAAGGGCAGAGCCACCCATAAAATAATGGGATTGACGAGCCACGCCAGCACAAATAATAAAATGGAAAAAATGGGTGCTAGGAACATCTCGCGCCAGGCGACTTGTACTTTTAATTCTTTCCCAAAGATATTTATGACATGAGCCGCCGTGACCCACTGCAGGAGTCTTTTATGCGTGATTGTCATCCGATAAATAGTTGTAACGATTGCATCAGAAACAACCAGTGATTTATGGGTCAGGAATACAATTTCAAAAAAAGCATATAAAAGTGCTTGTTGGACCGGTCTGGATGTTGTCTCAGGGAATTGATCCGTTCCTCTGGCGCGTACTGATGAAATTAAGCCGATCAAAATTGAAAAAGCAATTGGTGAAAGAGCCAGTAAGGTCCAAACGAGCGTTATCCCGGGCAGGAGGAACCAACCTGAAATTAGAAATGCGAGAGTAAATGGGCTGACCAGGCTTCGCCGCAAATTGTCAATGATCTTCCAGAGACTCAGCCCGGAAAGGGTGTTTTGGATTTTTCCATTTAATTTATGTGGAACCTGTGGTTGTAACCAGGGAAGAAGTTGCCAATCCCCCCTGATCCAACGATGCAAGCGGTTTGAAAATGCCAGGTAATGGGTTGGGTAATCTTCGAATAAAGTGATGTCAGATGCCAGCCCGCAGCGTGAATACATTCCTTCGAACAAATCATGGCTTAAAAGCATATTGTCAGGGATGCGTCCATCCAGACATTTTTCAAATGCTGCCACATCGTAAATCCCTTTGCCGACATAACTCCCTTCACCAAATAAATCTTGGTAAACATCTGAAACTGCTCTCGTATAAAGATCAAGAGTCATATCCCCGGAAAAAACTCGAGTGAAGATGGATCGGTTTGCCACATTGGGTCGGACTTGCAAACGTGGCTGAATCACTGCATACCCATCCCGCAGCATACCGGTTTTCTCATCGAACTCAGCCTGGTTCAAAGGATGTGCCAGGATACCAGCAAATTGTCGGACGCTATCCCTCGGCAAAGTTGTATCCGCATCCAATGTCACAACAAATCGGATTTTGGATAAACAAGATAGGTCACCGACCTGGAACGAAAAATTTCCAGTATCCTTACCCAGAATCAATTTATTGAAATCCTCAAGTTTTCCCCGCTTGCGCTCCCAACCCATCCAGCAATCTTCACTTGCATTCCAGGATCTTTCCCGGTGGAAGAGGTAAAAAGGGAATACGCCCTCATTTCCGTAATGCAAATTGAGTTGATCGATGCCATCCTTTGCTTTTTGGATTAATTCTGATTCTCCTGGCAATTCTTTTTCAGGTGCGTCAACGTAATCCGTCAGTAAAGCAAAACGAATATTTGGATCGGTATTCCCAAGATAATGATTTTCCAGTTGATCTAGCAGGGAATTCAGCTCGGATTCATTTTTCAATAAAGATGGAATGACCACCATCACACCGGATTCGGCGGGAATCCCTTCTTTAAAATTAAGTCTCGGAAGCCTGCGAGGCGGCACGATTTGGGTCACCCGCCAGTTTACAAAATCTACTGCAACCGCTGAGGCGGGAAATAAGGTCAGAGCAAAAGCAAGGATTATCTGCAGCAAACTTCCACCAGCATAAATCGCATACGAAGCCAGTGCCGTGCAAAGGATTAATGTGAGCGAAATAATACTGGTCAGGTAAATTGGCAGTGAATATTGCGTTAGCCATTTGCGAAACCATCTTTCATGCAGGGTTCGATAGCCAACCAACTTTTCAAATTCGTGCCTGCCTGGACCGATTAAATAATAGCCAACATGATGCGCCCTGAACGACACTCCATTTTGGGATTGGTTCAACGCTTCACTTGCTATTGCGGCTTGATCAAAATGTGAATGGGATGCAAGTTCTTCGATCGAATTACGGTATCGGTTGCGCGTCTCAAAATCCATTTGAGAATAAACGCCCGCCGGATCTTTGCGCAGGATGGAATCTACAACGTTGATAATCTCAAAAAACTCATGCCAGTTTTGCGTGGCAAGCATCCTCAAGCTCAGGAAACAATTAACAACGATGGTTTCGTCCGATACTCTGGGAGTGAGGCGTCGATCGCCAGAACTTTCAGCCCAGAGATTGATCACCACCGGATACTTTTCATCCAGGGTTTCTAAAGGCGGAATGTTTAATTTCGTAATGCGTACCAGGGCATCCACCAATGTTTCCAAAATACTCAATCTCAACATTGGCGGCAGTGCCCAGTTTTCCCCTATCTGAAGCGGGGTAATGCTTTGAAATGCTTCAATAAAGTTTTGGATTTGATCTATGCCAAGACGGCTGTCGGTAGTTTTAGTGAGTATTAAAGCCAGGGTAAAAATGCGCAGTGTTTCTTGACCATCAATTCTTACCTTTGGCAAACGTTCGAAAAACTTTGGAGATATATCTTCCCCCACCTGGCGTAATGTTTGTTCAATCAAATAAAAATTATCCAGCATCCACTCAGCAGTATTTGAAACACTTGCCTCGGAACCGCTGGTTTCTTCGAAATAATGGTGAACCGAAGTGAGATATTCCCCCAATGATTTTAAAAGGACGGGAAGATAATTTTGGTTAATAGGGTTTGGGACGGGTACAGCTTGCGCTGCGATTTTTCTTGCAAGTTCTCTTAACCATTTTTCCGTAATCACAGTATCCGATGTCGTAACGGGTTCAACATCGGCATTTGGAACGTTGGACTGCATGATTTAATGCCCCTTGGACTCACTCGCAACGTTTTCAGCGAGTGTTTGCTTTATCTCATCTGCGAGCATATCCTGCATGATCATCAGAGAAGTTGTCCCGTTGTGGATAAAACTCGTCGAGACGCCTCCATAAGGCCAACGACCCTCACCAGTGTGGCCATGAGCCACCATCATCACGAGATCGGCTTCCACCTGGTCCACCATATCATGAAGTGCCGTTGTGACATTGTCACTCACCACGAGTTGAATCTGTGATTCAACCCCCTGAATGGTCAGTTGTTTTTGTAACCCTTCAAAATATTGTGACGCAACCCGATGATTGCGTTCAACAATTTTTGCGACCAGCTGCTGGTCTTCCTCTGAAGGTGGAAAACGGTTGAGAATATCAGGTTTTGGCAGGACCAAACCTAGAATAAGTTTGCCCTTGTGGGTTTGGGCAAGATTGATGGCAGTCGGTAATATGTATTCTGCGCGTACAGAGCAATCCAATCCTACAAAAATGCGTTTGTAGTGGATCGGTGCCGGTTCTGTGCTGACATCTTTATAAGCTCGCACCAGGAAGATGGATTTGCATGACCGCTGGATGATTTTTTGAACCACACTACTGATATTCCATCCACTTAAACCGCCTCGTCCGTGGGTACTTAGAATGATTAAAGTCACATCGTTGTTTTTCGCATAGTCAATGACGGTATCAGCCGGCAATCCCTCAAGAATTACATTGGTTACTTTGTAATTTGCTTCCTCAAATCGTTGGGCAATTTTTTCAAGGTAGATCACCGCTTCACGTTTCTTCAGATGCCACTCAAGAGGATCAATCGATTCTTCCTGATCACCTTTTGCACGAGGACGTTCCAAAACATGAAGCAAAGTTATTTTCGTATTATTTGGTAACGCAATTGCGAAAACATGCGGCAACACACATTCCGCCAGCGAAGACCCGTCCAGTGGAACTAAAATATGGCTGATCAAAATACCTCAATTTTCAGGAGACGGTTAAATCACCATTAATGAATATGCTTGAGTGAGGATCCTCCCAAACATTAAATAATTTTGAAACTTTCTCTAAATATTATTATAGATTGTATTTTTAGGCAAATCAAGCAATCGAAGGAGCAATATATTTCACTCAAAACTTGCGATTATTCAACTTCCCTAATTTTTTCTAACCCTGGTTTCTTAAAAGTGTTTTTGAGGGTCGAAATTCTTGTACCAGCTTAACGATAATGACGCGGTGCAAAGCCGCGTCATAACCGGATGGAGCAATTTCTCTCTTAAGTGAGCTGCAAATCTTTTCGAAGATCACGCAGCATTTTTTATTTTAATTATTTTGCCTGAATATCCACCGTGGCGGTCATGTTCCACAGGAAGCGCGGATCTGCCTTTTCGAGGGTGATCGTGACTTTGTAGGTCATATCGCCCAGGTATTCCTGACCCACCGGGTCGATTTTGGTCACGCTGCCGGGAAACTCTTCGTCTGGCAGGGCATCCAGTTTGATGGAGACTTTCTGGCCAATCGCCACCCGGGCGATGTCGATTTCTGCCAGGTCCTTGGTTTCAACCGTCCAATGCGAAGTATCTGCCAGGAATGCCACCGGCACCCCGGGTGCGGCGACTTCACCCACAGACGGATCAAAATTCAGGATGGTTCCAGCGATTGGTGTGCGCAATTCAAACATTTCAAGTGCAGCCGAAGCCTTATCCAGCGCGGTCTTGGCTGTCGCCAGCGCCTGTGATTCCGGACCAGTCTGCAGCGAGCGGTATTTGTCCAGCGCCGTGTAATACAGTTCCTGGGCAATACTCACCTGTGCCCGGGTTTTCTGTATTTCCTTGGCGCCATCTGTCGATGAGGCATCATCAAAAGCGGTCTGTGCATCCTTCAGGGCTGACTCGGCATCGTCAAAGACTTGTTGAGCCTCGTCGCGTAAATCTTTGTTCATATTTGTGATGTTTACATTCCACTTTGGGTCCACGCCCTTCGATTGTAAATACAAGTCGCGCTGTAGCAATGAGAGCTGTTTGCGGGTCAGGTCATCAATTTCTTTGCCAGTCTTTATTCGATCCTTCAGGTTTTTGGCAACATCATAAATTGCCTGTGCCGTGGCGAGATCAGTTTCAGCTTTGATAAATTCAGCCCCACTGGTCTGCATCTTGTTGGTTAATCTCTCCCGGTTTTTTGTCAGCTCAGCCTGGGCTTGGTCCACCGCCGCCTGAGCCGCGGTGAGTTGTTCCTGCTGGTTGAAATACCAGGGTGGCAGGGTGAAATCTCCTGGTTGGGTCTTGTATAAATCTTTGCTGCGGTTGGCGGCGTCCTGTGCCATGACCGAGTTATAGACCTGGTTATACTGTGCCTGGGCTGCCGCCAGGTCGGCTTGGACCGTTTTAACGCCCATCAGGCGCGCGAGAACCGTCCCGGCGGCGACGCTGTCACCCGGTTTAACCAGCACCTCGGAAATAACGCCGCCTTGGGCAAAGGCTAATTTTATGGCTGGGGAAGGCAGTAGCTTTCCTTCAGCGCTGACGTCGCCAGGGGCACTCTCTGTGGCGGTGGCATTCGGGCTCGCGGTTGGCACAGCCGTTAAAGCGGAGCATGCGCTGGCGGAAATGGCAAGTGCAAGCAGAATGCTCGAGAGGTAGAGAAGAGGGTTCTTTTTCATGGTGTTACTCCTTAAAGTTTGCATGGAAAGCCGCGAGTTTGAACACGGCGCTATGGTTTTGCGGTCTGTCTCCAAAAATAAATTATTCATATGCTAATACCTCCCGGATGGTCAGGCTCGCAGCATTGCGAGCTGGCAGGACGCTTGCCAGTGCGGAAAGCACCAGCACAACCACCAACCAGATCACAAATCCAATCCAGGTGAAATGTACGGCAATCGGGGAATTAAATACTGCCATACTGACAATGGTTGAAAGCATGTAGGTAAATGGAAACGACAACAGGGCGCCGAGCAGCCATGAAATACCCCCGATGATCATACCTTCCACCATCACAGTTCTCATGATCTCGCTGTCCACGGCTCCGATTGAACGCATGATCCCGATTTCTCGCGTTCGCTCCAGCACGTTCATTCCCATGGTCCCCGCCAAACCCATCGACCCGACCGAGGCTGTCAGCAAAGCCATCACCAGGAGAAAGGTCACGAGGATGTTCAAGCTTTCCGATGCAGTCGAAAGTGTGGATTTACCTGTCAGCGCCTCGGTGACATGATATCCCTTTGCCCGGTAATATTTGTCAAGACCCTCAGCCATTTGCTTTTGGGCTGCCTCATCCAGGTTGTGCCCTACAAAGCGAAATGAAACCGAGCGGTCCACGAGATTGACATACCGCGAAATATAATCGTAACTGCCGTAAGCAATCGTGCCCTGCTGGCTGACGAAAGAGAAGATTCCCACCACTTTCCAGTCGTCTTCCTTGCCGTTCACTTTCATGTGCAGGCTCTGACCTGGTTCCAGGTTGGGAAACTCGTTTTTAATACTTTCACTGACCGTGATTGCCTTTTCGTCACCTGGTTGCAGCCAGCGACCTGCAATCAGCATCGGTTCGACCAGTTTGCTGTTAATCGGGGGAGCCAATATCAGGAGGTTGTCGGCAACTGTCTTATCTGGAAAAAGAACTTCTGCGTTTGCAAAAGCCCAGCCTTCAACTTGGGTCACTCCCGGGTACTGCATACCAGCCATTTCAACTTTTTCCAGGCGGTACGGACGGTCAAAACTGACGGTCACGTCCGCCTTGAAATATTTTCCAATTGCATCGATATAATCAAACAGGGTCACACGTACGTTAAAGACCCCGATGAAAATTGCTCCACCCATTGTCAGCGTGAAGAGGGTCAGGATCAAACGTCCGCGGCGTCGGAAAGTATTTCGCAGTGAAATCAGGAGTGGTCGGGGTATGTGAATCCCGCGCCGGGCTAGGGCATGCACTGCCTTTAATTGGAAGTGTTCCCAGCTTGTCTCTTTTCTGGCGCTTACAGCGTGTTTCCCCTCCACTTCACGGCTGGTTTCACCGCTGATGGCGCGCAGCACCGTGATGCGTGAGCCGTTCAAAACTGGCAGGAGACCAGCTAAAAGCGGAACCGCCAGGCCAATAATGATCTGGACCACAAAAGCCAGCGGAACAATGCGATATCCCAGCAGACTGAAATTTAATTTATTCGCAATAAAGGATGAAAGAGCGTATGCACCTTGACCGCCGAGCGGGACAGCGATCAACAGTGCGATCAAGCCGAAAGCCATGATCAACGCGATATACATCTCAAAAATCTGGTTGCGCCGTCCACCGATCAACTTCATCACCCCGATGTAGCGCAAATGCTGGTTCAGCAGGGCACTCAGAGTGTTTGCGATCAATGAACTGGAAAGGAAGAGGATCAGCACACCAAGTGCCAGCAGGATGCCCAAAATGGCTTGCACAGTGGATGCCATCGGGTGCTCATTGGACTTGGTCACCCTCGAACGTGTAACGTTGATATTCGATTTCTGCAGCTTGTCCTTGATGTTCGCTGCCATTTGGCGCAGATGTTCTTGATCATTTTTACCATCGCTGACTGTTACGAACATCCGGTTGAATCCACTGTTTTGCCCCAAATAAGTCAATGTATCCGTATTAATATAGGCAAATGGCGCTGCCAGAAAATCCCCGGCTCCGGTAGTCTGGTCTTGCACGACGCCAACAACAGGCATGCTCATGATCGTTCCGTCTGGCAGCTCAAACTCCAGCACGGACCCAGCCTGCACGTTGAAGGTCGCGAGAGCTTTCTTTTCAAGCAGCACTTGCTTCTTACCAGGAATGGTTGCCCCTGAAATCGGCTTCAGCAGGTTGATATTGACCTTTTTGAAATTGTCGATCGCCACCATGTCCAGCGAGTTCCACTGTGTACTTCCAGGGATGCGTGCCCGGATGGCAAAAATACGCCTGCCTTCTGCATCGGCAACCCCTTGAATATTTTTCACCATGCTCAGCAGGTCATTGTTGAACGGGGTTTCCATCCGCAGTTCCACATTCATCGGGTTATTAGCCGCATAACTGGCGCTCATATCATTTGAAATAATGAAATATGCGCCTGTGATCACGCCGATTGAAATCACCCCCACCGCGATCGAAAAAACCACCAGCGCAGTGCGAAGCCAGTTATCAGATAAATCCGAAATTACTTTACGCCAGCGAGGTCTCATCATAATCTTTCTGAACGCCAGTGGAATGCCCGCGTCGATCCAAGGATCTATTTTCTTCCAGGCGCTGTTGTGCAACCTTTTCGAGCGTTTCTTCTGTTAAAGGGGATTCCTTCAACAAGACGTAAAAATCATCCCGTTTGAGCGCAAGTAGTTCGACCGGGTTATCCGCTGCCGCTCGAACGCTGGCAATCGATTTATCCCCGCGCAATAGTTCCACTTCACCAAAATACTGCCCGGGTACCAGGCGCGATACGATCAAATCTTCGCTTTTGTTTCCCTGTAGAACAATTTCTACAACACCCTGCGCGATCATGAAAAAGGAATCGACATGGATATTGCGATTCAGGATTGCCTGCCCGGGTTGAAAAGTCATCCGCTCCGCCTTCTTCGTCACCACAAGCATTTGTCGATGTTTGAGCAGCGGCAAGGTCTTTGCAACCGTTTCATCGATTAATTCACCGTCAGAGATGATGATATTTCGCGTCGTTCGGGCGGTGAGGGAGGAATCGTGGGTGACCATCACCACTGTCTTGCCTTCCCTGACCAGCTGGTCAAATAACTCAATGATGTGGTCAGCAGACCGGGAATCCAGGTTACCGGTGGGTTCATCCGCCACCAGCAGTGGTGGGTTGGTAGCCAGTGCCCGGGCAATCGCCGCTAGCTGCTGCTGTCCAGTGGATACAGCCAATGGTAGTTTACGAGCCTGTTTTTCCAGTCCCACCAGGGTCAGAAGCTCCAACGCTCGTTTCGGGCGTTCGTCAAAATCGTACATGTTGGCATAATCCATTGGCAGCATCACGTTTTCCAGCAGGCTTAGCATTGGCAACATTTGGAAAAACTGGAAGACAATTCCTAGGTTGCGACCCCGCCACAACGAACGATCGCTTTCGTTTTTACCGGTATAGAGATCGGTGCCATTGACACAAACCTGTCCGTGCGTGGGGTGGTCAATACCCGTGATCATATTCAGGAGAGTCGATTTTCCGCTTCCTGATTTGCCCACAATGGAGACGAATTGTCCGCGCTGGATGGTTAAGTCGATACCCTTGAGCACGGTGAACTCGCCCGCTGCATTTTTAAAAATTTTGACAATTTTGCGGAGGTCAATCATGGGCGAACCCTGGGTTTCGGTCGTCAAACCGGAAGTTGCCAGAGTTTTCGTTGGGTTGGAAGGAAAGTTGCGTATAGTGAATTCCATATTATCTCGCCTGGATTGCACTTAGCGGGAGACCCGACCCCGCCGGGTTCTCATCCGAAATGATTTTTCCATCAGCGATCAGCAAATGGCGGCTGAAGCGTGGCTGAAGAGCCATGTCATGTGTGACCATGATGATGGTCTTGCCGCGTTCCAAAAGGTGTTCAAAAACACTAAAAATATGATCCGCCGTGACAGAATCCAGCGATCCGGTTGGCTCATCAGCCACCAGAATGGGTGGGTCATTCGCCAATGCGCGGGCAATCGCCACGCGCTGCTGCTGTCCGCCAGAGATGTACGCCGGCAGTTTGTTGGCGTGTTCAGCAATTTCCACCAGGTCGAGCAGTTCCATGGCTCGTTTCCGGCTTTCGCGCGGGCTGTAGGCGCCGCACAAATCCATTGGCAGGATCACATTATCCAGTAAAGTCAGCATCGGCAGTAATTGAAAGGATTGGAAAACTACGCCCAGGTTGCGCCCGCGCCATAAAGCCAGCGCATCTTCGCTCAACCGGTGGATGGAAATTTCCTGACCCTCCGTCCGAACCAACACGTCACCCTGGGTGAGGGTATCCACCCCGGTGATCATATTTAGAAAGGTCGATTTTCCCGCTCCCGACTTGCCAATGACTCCCAGGAATTCCCCGGGATAAATTTGTGTGTTGATTCCGTCCAGGGCGGTAAATTCCCCGGCTTCGCTTTCGTATACCTTGACAACATCGCGCAGTTCAACCAGCGGGCTGCCAGGGTTTTCTCGGGTTGAATGAACATTTGTGACACTCAAAAAAACATTCCTTTAAAGTTGATGGGTTCCATTTTTACGAATAATGTAGTAAAACTAGGGGAAATTATACACAGGTTAGTATTGTACAAAAACCACTAATAGACTGTGCCTATTATAATCTGGGAAAGGCACTTGTCAAGCCCAATGTAAGGGAGATCAAGAAAATAGAAAACATGGACGCAAAATTCATGGACCAACCCAAGATAGACCGGCGCATCCAGCGCACACGCAAGGCGCTGCGCAGTGCCTTGTTGGAATTGGTCAAGGAAAAGGGTTTTGATGCTCTCTCCGTGGAAGAAATTACTGAGCGTGCCAATCTGGGACGGGCAACGTTTTACCTGCATTACAAAGATAAGGAAGACCTGCTTCTTGAGGAATTCCGCGAGATCGCCAGCAGCCGTGTGCAGGAGCTTTCCGAAATCCCGGTCCTGATCTGGAAATCAAACCACTCTCAAAGTGAATTAACTGAATCCCAGGCTCCCCTCATGCCGCTCTTGGTGGTGTTCGAACACGCATCCCAAAATGCGGACCTTTACCGGATCCTGCTGCGCGGTCAAAGTTCACAGCGCATCGTTGAGCAAATCCAGGAAATCATTGTCCATTCTATCAATGAAATTATTCGCACTCGCAAACAATCTATGTCACAAAGCAAATCGCAGGAAGTCCCGCTGGAAATGCTTGCAGCTTACTTTAGTGGGGCGTTGATGGGAAGCCTTGCCTGGTGGTTGAATCAGTCCGAGCCGATCAGCCCGGAGGAAATGGCGCGAAATTTCCAGCATCTCTTCTTCCCTGGTGTCATGCAGGTCATGGGAAACAGCCATCCATCGGATGATGTGGCTTAACTGGAATACAATCAAAAAACAAAACAATTGGACCGGTTGCAGCAGGCTTGCCCCCTGATCTGAAATAAAGGCTTCCTTGTCAGGTGCCAATTTTTATTTGATCAACCTGGTTTAATTGATTTTACAGGGTAGGATCTTGGTCAATCATATAATGCCGAGATAGTTTCCATTACTTCTCGTTTGGGAACTTCATCAGAAACAAATGCTCGTCCAATTCCACTAATTAAAATAAATCTTAATCGCCCGGCTTGTTTTTTCTTATCTCGCTGCATGGCTTGAAAGATCGCATCAGGTTTTAGTTGCGTTGGTATTTGTATTGGCAAATTTACACTTCTTAGAATGGCTTCAATTCGATTCTGCAGGGAAGCATCGCAATATCCCAACCTGGCAGACAAATTAACCGCGGCGACCAACCCAATGCTGACTGCTTCACCATGGCGAAAAGCATCGCCACTGACTTGTTCAATCGCATAAGCGAAAGTATGCCCCAAATTTAATATCGGACGCTGTCCTTGTTCAAATGGATCGGTCTGCACGATATTGATTTTGACCTGGATTGCCTGCGCGACAAGGTTTTGTAATTCGCCGATGTTTAATGGGATTTGATTCCAGTTTTTTCCAAGATCCCCATCTTCCACCTGTTCCAGCAAATTGGATTCTGCAATCAAGCCATATTTGACGATTTCCGCCAGCCCAGAAGCGAAATCTGATTTTGGCAGGGTTTGAAGTGTGGCGACATCCGCAATGATCTTGGCAGGTTGTTTATAAACTCCGATCATATTTTTACCTTGTGGAAGATCAATGCTCGTTTTTCCACCGACACTGGTGTCCACCATTGCCAGGAGGCTGGTTGGGCACTGAAGAAAATTTACTCCGCGCATAAATGTTGCAGCCACGTACCCACCTATATCACCCACAACACTTCCCCCTAAAGCGATGATGGTTCCAGTTCGATCAAAGCCTTTTTCAAGTAATTGATCATAAACAGATTGCACGGTTTCAAGGGACTTGTTCTGCCGGCCGGAGGGAATTTCAATAATTTGACCCATTGAAGCACAACTTGGACCATACAAAGCATTGACAACCTCATCGCTGATGATGACAATTTCACCTTCAATTCCTGTCAATTGCCGGATAAAAGGCAGCAACCCGGCGCCGACGATGTATTCGTAATTTTTATGGGGATTCTCGACCACAATGCTTTTTGGATTTGTCGTTATAAATTCTATTAAATTTCTGGCGATGGATGTTGGCTCTTTTTGGTCCGTGATTATTTGTGGAAACCTCCGATACTTGTCATTCCGTTCCTGTAACAATTCAACAATGCGTTCTTTTGGATTCGGCACGCTCAGTAACGGTCGAATATGTGTTTTATCCTTTGAAACGCGCGTCAAGATCTCATCTGGCGTCGCTACCAGGCAAAAAACCCGGCCATTCCGGCTGAGAATGCTGACATTTTCAGGATCAAGCATTAGCCGTCCACCCGTCGAAATCACAATAGATTCCTTAACTCCGATTTCTTTGACAATACTGCGCTCTATTTTTCGAAATTCCTCTTCCCCGTATTTCTTGAAAATGTCATTGATTGAAATTCCGTATTTTGATTCGATAAATTCATCTGTATCAATAAATTCGTACTTGAGAGAATCTGAAAGTAATTTTCCGATCGTCGTTTTACCTGTTCCCATAAACCCAGTCAGGATTATTTTTGTTTTGTCAATCGGAAATTGGCTCAAATTGAATGACTCTGTTCCCGATTCATGCGCCTTGAATGCTTCCAATGTTGATAAATCTTCTTGCCTGCCATTTCGAATTTCTTCCAGGATCTCCCGGATTTTATCTTTCGCGTAGTCATCAACCAGGCTGTCCTGGATCCGAGCATATAACTGGGATTTCTTTTTTTCTCCTACAGCCAGGCAAATTCTGGCTAGTTCTTTGGAAACCGAAATTATTTTTTCCTTTTGATTCAGACGCGCTGCAATTTCCAGCTCCGATTCCATCAGGGGAACCATCTCAGCTCCAGGGAAAAAACGGCACTGTCCAAACAAATGAACCAGGCGAAAAAGCTCCAACCTTGTTTCATCCAATGCTTTAACAGGGTGGTCCTGTAAAAAACGTATGATTTTCTTAATCTTTGATTTATGCTCATCGAATACTGAAATTGCAAGCAGAAATCCATCTGCATCTTTGCCAGCCAGAGTGGTGAACCAATCAACCTGGTCTGCATAAATTTTTGCCAGGCTGAACCATGCTGAAAATGCATTCTCAAATTTTCTCAAAACAAATTTTTGTACGGTTGCTTGCATGCGGTAATAATTTCTTGTAGGATCATGCGTTATAAAATTTAATCGGATTAACGCCTCAAGTTTCGCTCTGGTCATTTCGGGTTGATCGTTTTCACCCGAAATCATTTGGTCCAACTCGATCGCCAGATTTTCCCTAAATCCTTCAGGAATCACCCCGAGCTGGTTGATAAATAGTTTTTGGGTTGGAGGAATTTGCTCCAATATATAGGTTATAAAAGGTTCAGTCAGGAAATCATATTGATCAACCCCGCCTTGTTCAAATCGTTTTCGCAAATCATCCATGCAAAGATCGACTTGAAGCTCAGGGAGGAAATTTAAAAGTCTTGCAATTAAACGTAAATAGAGGGGATTATTTCTGCAGGTGGAAGCCATCCCGGCTGTATATTGACCTGTTCGCGGGCAAATATTTTGCAGCAAAGCTTCTGAACTCTTTTGAGAAAGCCCTCCGAGATGGATGGACAACGCATTCGGGATTTCAAGCGGTTTTGTTGCAGTGATCAGGAAAATGCACGAAATTGTCGGGATGATTAATGAAACAGGTTCGATATTCTCTAAATCATCCAAGATGATCAGTACTTTTTTATTTTTCAATTCGGATTGAAATTGACGCTGTAACACCGCGGGATCATCAGGAAGAAGTGCCAGGGGATTAAAAACGTGAATGAGAATTTCCAGAATCTTGTGCAGAAGTTCATCGCCTGTTTCTGACTCTTCAATTTTTATATACACTTTTGCATCAAAATATTCCCCGGGTAGGCGGTTCACAACCACCTGGCACAGCTCGGTTTTCCCTATTCCATCCGGACCGTCAATCACGCAGGTTTTTCCAGAGGAGAGTTGATCATAATCCCTCATGATGAAATCAAGCATTAAATTAATTTCATTCTCTCGCTCGAAAAAGAATTCTACCGGCGAAGGGATACAATTCGAATTTGGAACTGGAAAAGGAATTCCCATTTTCGCTCCTGCAAAATTTTTGTTGCAAAATATCATTTACGGTTAATCAACGTCTACGCGCTGGAAGATTGAATGAATTAAAAGAAAAAAGGGGAAGCCTAAAATAGAGGATGATCCGAACGATGGTCTTATCAGACAACCTCTCGTCAAGTATAACTATTTCCTGCTTTTTGGCAACCGTTTCACCTAAAAATACCCCTTTTCCTTATTCAAAGTTCAAACATTTTTTCGCTGGTATGAATAGTTAATAATGTAAATGCCCCCGAGCGCAAACAAACAACCGATGATCTGGATTGCACTTGGAATCTCTTGCAGAAGAGGCACAGCTAAAATAATAGCGAATACAGGTTGTAAATTCAAAGTTGGAGAGACAATCGAAGCTGGCAAATTACCAAGCGAGAACGAAATTGCCATGTAACCAATAATTTGGGTAATTATTGCAGCTGCCCCAAATATTATCCAGGTTTGCGCAGGAAAACCAGTTAAAGGATCTTTTAACGAAATGATGATTAAGAACAACCAGATGCTGGCACTGGCTCCATTAATCCAGGTGTACGATAAAGAATCGAGGTTTTTTCGCCCCCACTGCGTAATAAGAATGTAACCTGCGGAGAAAAATGAAGCGCTGATCGCCAATATGTCGCCAAAACCGAGGTGCGGGTCTAAGAAAAAATCTCCGCCCATGATTAAGATGATACCCAGGAGAATAGTCAGGAGACCAATCCAAAATTGTTTCTTGAGGTGTTCTCGCAGCACTAACCAGGCGAAAAGCGATACCCAAAGAGGGGAAATATTTCCCAGCATGGAAGCATTGGCAACATTGGTATAAAAAAGGGAGGTATTCCATAAGGCGAAATTTATAGCCATGCATAACCCGCCCAGCAGGGGGGGAACAATATCAGACCAACTAATGTGACTCTTAAAATTTCGTTTTATAAAGAATGGAAAAAGGATGATTGTCGAAATAAACAACCGGTAAAATCCTGTGACCGCTCCAGGTGCTTGCGCCCACCGGATGAACATCGCGGCAAAGCTTAGCGAAAGTGTTCCCGTTCCAAGAGCAAGGTAAGATTTCAGCAATTTTGATGGCGCTTTTGATTGGATAACCATATTCGTTCTCAAATCAAATTTGGGATTGTTTTATAGGTCCCTTATTAGAGGACCTTTGACAATATACTTGCCTGTTAAGATGTCTATGACCTTTGGATCTACACCCTGGAAGCAAAGTCTTTGCGGGTATTTTTTTACATCTGTAAGGAGCGAAAACTGGCCCTCAAACGAGAGCTGTAGCGCTTATTTTTCGGATCAGATCTCGCTTAAAAATACTGTTTGTTGCTTGATTTTTTTACTCAACCCAATTATAATTCACTTTTGAGACAGCGTCTCCAATAATGGGACAAAATAATATGACTATGCCGATCAATGAGACACAAAGTATTCATCGAGCAGTTGCTATTTTGGATTGCTTTCGTGATATTCAGCCGGAATTAGGCGTTCGTGAGATCGCCCGGCAATTGGAGCTGCATCCCAGCACGGTCGGACGGATGCTGGTGACCTTGACCTCCCTGGGTATTCTGACCCAGGACAAAGACACCCACCTCTACCGCATGGGGTCCAAAGTTCTAAAATGGGGGTCAGTCTATATGAGCAGCTTCGATCTCAGAGCTGAAGCCCGCCCTTACATGGAAGAATTACACCAAAAAACCGAAGAGACCGTCCACCTCGATATTCCAGATGGAATGACGCGTATTTGCATCGAGCGCATCGAAAGTTCACACAGATTGCGCTGGGTCGCCCGGATAGGCGAGAGGATGCCGTATTATGCCAGTGCAAGTGGCAAGGTAATGCTATCTTACATGCCACCGGGGCAGCAAAATGAAATTCTTAAAAACGCATCTCTTGAACAATTGACAGTCAACACGACAACGGATCCAAAAATTTTAAATCAGGAATTGGAACAGATCAGGGAATGTGGCTATTCAATCAGTCAGGGCGAACGTGTTGAAGGGGTATCCTGCGTCGCCGCTCCAATCTTTGATATGACCGGGAAAATAATAGGCTCAATTACCATCTCTGGACCCAGCACACGCTTTTCAGAGGAAAAGATGGAAGAATACGCTGAATTGCTTAAACAGGCTACAGGAAAAATATCACAGGCAATGGGGTTTATTCCAAAAGAATCCAAATTAGAACTCAGCCGAACTCTTCAATTTTCCAACACTCCAGATTAGGAACCATCATGGGCGATTACCACTGGACCACCAGCCTTTCTTCTACAACCGAAAACGGGATCATCATTCGTGGTTATAACTTAATCGAACTGATCGGTGTCGTCCCATTTCCTTCGGTTTTATATCTATTATTCACGGGTGAACTTCCAGAACCTGAAATTGCCAGGCTGATTGATGCCTTAATGGTGGCTAGCATAGATCACGGCGCGGGGGCTCCCTCTGTTCTTGCCGCGCGCACCACTGCTTCTGGCGGTGCACCTTTAGGTGCAGCTGCTGCAGCCGGCTTGCTTACTCTCAATAAATTTCACGGCGCTGCCGTGGAAGATTCCATGGAAGCCATTCAAAAGGTTTATGATTTGGCTGGCGGTCAAAAAGATGAATTGGATCACGCAGCCGATAAGCTGGTGGCAGAATGGCGCCAGGTTGGTCGCAGGATTGCCGGGTTTGGGCACAGGCAGCATAAAAAGCTGGATCCCCGCCTCGAGCGCCTTTTTGAATTGGCAAGAAATGCAGGTGTTTCCGGCTTATATCTTGAATCTGCCCAGGCAATCGTCCGAGCTTTGAAGCGTAGCACTGGCAAGGAATTTCCAATTAATATCGATGGCGCAACCGCAGCAATCCTTTGTGAAATAAAATTTCCCCCAAGTCTTTCAAACGCATTATTTATGGTTGCTCGTCTGACTGGAATTTTAGCCCACGCTAATGAGGAGATTAATCGGATGACCCCCATGCGCCGGATCGACCCCGTAGATCATGGATATGATGGACCCTCTGACAGGAAATTGCCAGAAACAAACTGAATCAACCATACTGATTGTAATTGGAGGTATTAAATGGCAGCAAGATCAATTACTCCCGAAGAAAAGGCGTATGCCGCTGAACTTTTAAACCGAGCCCGCATTGCCCAGAAAGAAGTCGAAAATTATGACCAGGCCCGGGTGGATCGCCTTTGCCAGGCAATTGGCTGGGCGGTTGCCAATGAAAAATCGTTCACGCATCTCGCCGTGATGGGGGTTGAAGAAAGTGGTCTTGGTGATCCCGTCGGACGTGTCAGTAAGCGCTTTAAAGTAATGGGAATTTTGCGTGACGTCCTCAGAGAAAAAAGTGTTGGAATTATTGAAGAAATTCCCGAAAAAGGCATCATCAAATATGCCAAACCTGTTGGAGTTATAGCCTCAATCGTACCCACCACCAACCCAGAACTCACCCCCCCGGGAGTAGGTATATTTGCGATGAAGTGCCGGGATGCCGTCATTTTTTCGCCGCACCCTCGCAGTAAAAAAACCTCTTTTGAAACGGTTCGTCTCATGCGCGAAGCACTCAAACGCGAAGGCGCGCCTGAGGATCTCTTCCAGTGCGTCGAAAATCCGAGCATTCCTCTTTCGCAGGAACTGATGGCAATCTGCGACCTCGTCCAGGCTACAGGCGGTCAGCAAATGGTTAGAGCAGCTTATAGTTCGGGCACACCTTCACTGGGCGTCGGAGCTGGAAACTCGACCATGGTCATCGACGAAACCGCCGATATCGCGGATGCCGCCCGCAATACTCGCATGAGCAAAACCTCAGATTTTGGCTCCGGTTGCTCTGCTGACGGTAATTTAGTGGTTGAAGCCAGCATCTATGACCGGTTTCTCGATCAACTAGTTAAAGAAGGTGGATATTTAACTTCTGAAGACGAAAAAAATAAATTGCAGGCTATTCTTTGGGATGCTGAAGGTCACCGCACCTCCGATACAGTCGCCATTTCAGCACAACGAATTGCAAACCGGGCTGGTTTTTCCATTCCCGAGGATCGCAAATTTATCATCGTCAAGGAAGAACATATTGGAAAAGAGTATTTATTTTCAAGCGAAAAACTATGTGTTGTCCTGGCAATTTTTAAGTACAGCGGCTTTGATAACGCGCTGAAAATGGTCGAACAGATTTACGAGGTTGGCGGGAAGGGACATTCTTGCGGGATTTACTCCTTCAATGATGAACATGTCAACCAACTGGCACTCATGGCACCCGTCAGTCGCATCATGGTTCGCCAGCCGCAGTCAAAAGCGAATGCCGGCTCGTTCACCAATGGCATGCCCATGACCTCCAGCCTGGGATGCGGCACCTGGGGTGGCAATAGTACCTCCGAAAATATCCACCTCAAGCACTACATGAATGTAACCTGGGTCAGCAGACCGATTCCTGAAGACCGTCCATCAGAAGAAGAACTCTTCGGCGAATTCTACGGTACCGAAACTTTTTAACCAGAACGGAGAAAAGGATCAAAACATGGGCTTTAAAATTTTGCTTTTGAATGGACCCAATCTGAATATGTTGGGCATCCGCGATCCTGCAGTCTACGGAACAGACTCCCTCGAAACCATCGTCAAAGATTTGAAACAATATGCCGCCGAAAGGAATGTTGAACTTCGAGATTTCCAGTCAAATCATGAAGGTGCTATCGTGGATGCGATCCATGATGCTTACAAATGGGCAGATGGAATTGTTTTGAATGCGGGTGCTTTGACACATTACAGTATCGCTCTGCGCGATGCCATTGCAGCGGTCAAGCTGCCAGTCGTCGAAGCTCACCTTTCCAATGTGCACGCCCGCGAGGAGTTTCGCCATAAATCCGTGATCGCTCCAGTTTGCCTGGGCGTCTGCGCCGGCTTTGGCAGGTGGAGTTATTTTGCGGGTTTACAGGCGTTACTTTGGAATTTGGAAAATAAGAAATAATTTTATTTTGCCTGATGCCAAATGATTTAGGTTGAAAAAACATCAATACCGGCAAATTTATCTCAAAAAGTTTTCACTCGCAAATGTTTAAAAGTGAAAGTTAAACAGGCACAAAAAAAGTCCGACACCGCAAGGTATCGGACTTTTTTGTTGGTCAAAACCGTACAAATTCTTAACCTACCATGGTTAATAAGACTTTACCTACCTTGCCAGTGCTGGCGAGTTGTAAAGCTTGATTGATTTCACCGAATGGGAAGGTATGAGTGACAATTTGTTTGGGTGATAAAACTTTCTTTTCCACCAGGGCAATCGTTCTTGCAAAATCAGAAGGGTGGTTGTAAATTATAGAGCCGCTTACTCGAAGTTCTTCGCGGACAAACTTGAGCGGTGTAAAGTTGGCTTGGGACGACGCGAGACCCACGAGAATTACTTGACCGCCGCGAGGAACGGAATTTAACGCCAGCTCAACGGTCGGAGTAGCCCCTGCACATTCAAATACGGTCGTTACCCCTTCGTCTTTCCACAATTTTTGTATATCTGCTTCCTGATTGATTTGAGCTCCCAGCTTGCGAGCCATCTCAATTTTGCTCTCTAATTTATCATGTGCAAAGACTCGGACGCCCTGGGAAACTGCAGCCTGGATCAATAAAAGACCCGTTGCACCGCATCCAATCACTGCGATGGTATCCCCAATCTGAACACCGGATTGCCACAATGCATGGAGTGATACAGCCAGTGGTTCAAGTGTCACCGCATTTTCATCGGAAATCTCGTCAGAGACTGCCCACACAAATTCAGCCGGGGCGGCGAACTGCTCCGCAAAGCATCCAGGAATCGTGACTCCCAGGCTTTTCTTATTCGGACAAATATTTCCGCGTCCCGCAGCGCAGTAGGAACAGACCCCGCAGGGATAATTTGGTTCGACCACCACACGTTGTCCTACGCTTAAATGTTTAACATCTTCGCCAGTGGCGATGACTTTGCCCACAACTTCATGCCCGATCAACAGTGGATACGATGGCGGGGCGCGATGTCCCATGAACAATGAAACATCTGAACCGCAAATTCCAAGCAAGGTCGGAGCAATCAATACTTCATCCTTGCCTAATTGCGGTGGTGTAATTTCGTTTATTTCAATTTTTCCAGGTGCAATAAGTAAAGCAGCTTTCATCTGTTTTTCCACTAAAGATTTATCTTTTGAATATAATTTCAGGGAATCGACACCCTGATTCCTAGAATACCATTCCAATTACGTCGTTGGCAGCTCTCCAGGTGGAGTATACATCCAAATTAACCAGAGTGGCTCAACGCCGGTGTTTTTATGCTGGTGAAAAACTCCTGTTGGGATAAACATCCAATCGCCTTCTTTAAAAGGAATTTGTTCGTCACCATCAACCAAAGTCCCGCTGCCACGAATGATGATGTCCACTTCTTCAGATTCTGGGTGATTGTGAATAGCGGAAACTTCACCTGGTTCGAATACTGTCAATCCTGCCACAATGTGTTCTGAGCCCACCAGTTCCTTGTTCACAGTGGTGAAAACTTTTCGGCGAAAACCAGGTGTATCGAGTCCCAGCCAGGTTTCCTTGCCATCTTTGAATGGAAATAAAACTTTGATCTTACCCATGCTACCTCCTAAAATGAATTTGAATTAGCCCACACCAAGGTAAGCTTGTTGAATAATGGAGTTTTCCTGCAGAGCTTTTGCAGTATCGGCAAAGCGAATTTTGCCTGTTTCCATCACGATCCCATGCTGTGCAATCTTCAATGAACTGCGTGCATTTTGTTCGCTGAGAAGAATTGTCATTCCATTTTTGTTTAACTCGGTGATGATTTCAAACACCTGCTTGACTAAAATTGGCGCCAGACCAAGCGACGGCTCGTCCATCAGGAGCAATTGCGGTTTCGACATTAAAGCCCGCGCTATTGCCAACATTTGTTGTTCTCCGCCGCTCAATGACCCGGCAAGCTGTTTACTGCGCTCCTTGAGCCTTGGAAATATTTCATACATCCGGTCTCTATCCTCGATAATTCCCGATTTGTCTGAGCGGTGGTATGCGCCCATTTCCAAATTCTCATCGACGGTTAAGACCGGGAAAACACGCCGCCCTTCAGGTACATATCCAATTCCCAAACGTACGATCTGATCCGCAGCCAACTTTTGAATTGGGGCACCATCGTACAAAATCGTCCCCACTTTTGGATGCAATAAACCGGCGATTGTTTTGATGATCGTGGATTTACCCGCACCATTTGCTCCAATCAGCGTGGTAATTTCCCCTTTGCGGACTTCAAAGGAAATTCCCTTGACCGCATGAATATTGCCATAGTACGTATGAAGATTTTCGACGGTTATCACAGATCCTCCTGCCCCAGGTACGCTTCTATCACCACTGGATCATTACTGATGGCTGCGCCTGTTCCTTCAGCGATTTTTTTACCGTAATCCAAAACGGTAATTACATCGCAAATGCCCATCACGAGTTTCATATCGTGTTCAACCAGTAAAATGGTCACGCCTGTATTTTGAATCTTCATCAGAATTTCACGTAATTTTTCTGTTTCAATTTCGTTCAAACCTGCTGCCGGTTCATCCAGCAGGATAATTTGAGGATCAGTTGCAAGTGCACGGGCAATCTCAACCCGGCGTTGAGAACCGTAAGGTAAACTGGTTGCAAGCTCATTTGCGAAATCAGCCACCTCGAGCAGATTCAGAAAATTCATTGCCTTTTCGATAAAAATATTTTCTTCGCGTTGGACAGCAACCGGATTTAAAATTGTTTTCCACAGTCCGGTTTTCGCGTGATGTCCCATTCCCACAAGCACATTGTCTAGCACGGTCATGCTGCTGAATAATCGCAGGTTTTGAAATGTACGCGCAAATCCAGCCGCCGTAATTTGATATGCCGGCAAATTTGAAATTGTTTTTCCATCGAAAACAATTTTTCCACCGCTTGGTTTGTAGTAACCCGATAATACGTTGAAAATCGTAGTCTTACCCGAACCATTTGGACCGATCAGTCCATGAATCTCGCCTTTTTCAACATTGATCGAGACGTCGTTGACTGCGATCAGGCCACCGAACTGCATTTTCAGGTTTTCAATTTTCAGAAACATTCGTCTCCTCCAGCTTTTCTTCTTCTGGCTTGGGGGACCAGGGCCAATGAATTTTCCGGGAATTTCGCATTCGCCGGGTCAATTCGATGACTCCACCTGGAACGAACAGGACAACGATCATGATGGATATGCCATAAACGACTAATTGCCAATCCTTAATCACTCGTAAATATTCCTGCAAAATAGGCAAAGTCAAACCGCCAACAACCGAACCAGCCAGGCTGCCCATTCCTCCCACCATCGTCATGGTCATCACGAACAGGGTGGATTTGAATTCAAAAATATCTGGACTGATGTAAGTATTCAAATGGGCAAATAATGCACCGGCTGCCCCTGCGTATGCTGCGCTGATGATAAACGCAAGTATTTGGTAATAAGCAGTATTGACGCCCATCGCCTTCGCAGCTTGGTAATCATCGCGGATGGCACGGAAAGACCTGCCTATGTGATGCTTGAGAATTTGACGCGTAACAAGAAAACCAAGAATAACGACAACCAGAATAATGTAATAAAAGCGCTCATCAGTATTAATCGGGAAACCGAAAAAATTTGGCATCTTGATGCGTGAAACACCAAGCGCTCCGCCGGTAAGCTTTTCCTCGTTGATCAGGATAATATTAATGACTTCACCCAGCCCGATGGTCACGATTGCCAGGTAATGTGATCGCACTTTCAATGAAGGAAGACCAACAATTGCACCAATTAGACCAGCAACGATCATTGCCGCAGGCAAATTTATCCAAAATGGAAGTCCCAATCTGGTGTTAAGAAGACCTGCAGTGTAAGCCCCCACTCCCCAAAGTGCTCCCATCGCCAGGTTGAATTGCCCGGCATAACCCATTGCAAGATTCAGTCCAAGACTGAGAATGATGTAGATACCCGCCATATTGATGATATGAACCTGGTAACGGTTCTGTGCAATATACGGAAAGAATAGCAGAATCAGGGCTGCGCCCCCAAATAGAAGCGCTCGAATAATGATCGTTTTTTTCCTCATGTAGCCTCCAGTACCTTTCAGTCAATTAATGCCGAAATCAATTCTTCGCCAATTCGACATTAACTAAGCCTGATATTGAATTGCCCTATCAACCGCTTAAACCTTTTCAATCACCGTTTCACCAACTATTCCAGAAGGCTTGAGCATCAATACGATCACTACAACAAAAAAAGCGATTCCCTTGGTGTACGACGAGGAAATGAAACCAGCAGAAATGGCTTCAACCACGCCAAAAACTAAGCCACCTGCGATTGCACCGGGGATGCTTCCGAGGCCACCTAAAATTGCCGCGGCAAATCCTTTCAGACCTACAGCTGCACCCATTGCCGGATTAACGTAAACAATTGGTGCTGCCAGGATGCCTGCCGCAGCTGCGAGCCCTGACCCAATTGCAAGAGTCAGAGCATTCATTCTATTCACAGGAATTCCCATTGCGCTGGCAATATCGTGATCCATTGCCGAAGCGCGCATTGCCTTCCCTGTTTTTGTCGTGGATAAAAAAACCTGTAATCCAACCATCAAGAGCGCCGAGACACAGATTAGTAATAGCATCTGCGGTAGAACCAGGATGCCGGCAATATTGATCGGTGCGTTTGGCAAAGGGGATCGAACTGCAAATCCTTCTGCTCCAAAAATAATCACCGCGAGATTATCAAGGACAAACCCCAACCCGATTGTTCCAAGCAGCATAAACATCAGGTCGAGTTTTGCTAATGGACGAAAAATTCGTTCAAGCAGAACTCCGAGCAAACCGTTCAGCAGAACGCCAATGATAAATGCAACAGGATAGGATACGTGCAAACCAAGAACCAGCCCTGTATACCAAATAATCCCTAAATATGTGCCGACCATGTAAATGCTGCCATGGGCAAAATTTACCAGGCCCATCGAGCGATAGACCATTGAGTACCCCAGGGCAATCAACGCATAAAGACTGCCAATCCCTATGCCACCGATTAAAGTTTGGATAAAGATACTGGTCGTATTCATTCACAATCCCTTCGTCTCAAACGAACAGAGGAAAAGTTTTCAAAATGAGATTCTCGGAGACAACAATTGTCGCCTCCGAGAATCATCGAACCTAATGGTTAGGGTAGAAAAGTCAACTTTCCACCCTTGACTACACCTAAGACTGTGGAGGTGATTCCTTCACCAGCGTCGTTGTAGCAGAACTTACCTTGTAATCCCACGTAACCGCAGATTTTGTGCATTTCTGCAGCAACATTTTCGGGTGTCAGGGGCTTGGCATTTTCCATTGCGATCATGAGCATGTTCATGCCGTCATAGGTGTTGGCTCCATGAACTTCTGCATCTTCACCCCAGCGAGCCTTGTAAGCCGCTGCGAATGCACGTGTAGTATCATTGGCATCGTTGCCAGGATATGGCGAGGTAAAGTAAACCCCTTCAGCCGCATCTCCTGCAGTTTCTACAAATTTGGGGGTTCCCATCGCTGAACCACCTGCGATGATCCCGGTGAAACCGAGTTGGCGAGCTTGTTTGGCTACCAAACCACCAGCAACTTCAGATGCAGCTAACAATAGAACCTCAGGCTGAGTTTGGAAGATCTTGGTCAATTGCCCGGTGAAGTCCTTGTCGTCAATGCCGTATTCTTCAGTCGCAAGGGATGTCAACTTGTTACGGGTGAGAGCTGCAATCTGATAGGCTGCTTCGCCTTTCCCATAAGCAGAATTGTCCCCAATGATGGCGAACTTGGTTTTACCCTGTTTTACAAGGTAATCCACCAACGGATCTTCATAAGCTGGACCAGCAGGATTGACGCGGAAAATATATGCGCTGCCTTGCTGGGTGATGGTCACATTGGTGCCGTTGGTCAGTTGGGGAATTTTATACTGTTCGAAAATCGGAATATCTGCCAGGGCAGAATTGCTGTTGGTGGTTGCCCAGGCAGCCATGACGTTGTCAGCCGTCGCAACTTTTTGAGCCAAACCAACAGATTTGGTCGGATCGGCTTCATCATCATAGATGATCAGCTCAACCTGGCAGCCCTGAACGCCTCCGGCAGCATTTTTCTGCTCGATGGCGAGGGTCACGCCTTTTTTCATCCAATCGCCTAAAACTGCGTTTGTACCGCTCATGGCGCCGATGATTGCCACTTTGATTGGTTTTTCACAGGCAGGCTTGGAAACTTCGGTTGCTGCCGGTGCTGCAGTTGCAGCTGGTGCTACGGTAGCGGCAGGTGCGACTGGTGCTTGGGTTGGGGTCGCCTGAGGGGCGCAGGAAGTCATCAATAACCCCAGGATCAGCAAGATATAAAGACCTTTTAGTTTCATTCTATTTCTCCTTTGGTAAGTCTCCTCATTATTTCCGAGTAAAAATTGGTACGAAGTCAAACTCGCTAGGTTTATCCAGGTTTCACCTCCTTCCAAACCCACATGGTAATTAATATCGATCTAAAGGACATTCTTCGAATTTCTGATCCAGAAAAAATCTTTCCTCTTTATCCCATTTATTCACCCTTACGATAAATATCATTAATATTCCAATAACCGGGTGTAGGGGTTGGGATGTTTTGCATTGGAACGTGAACAACAGTGGGGATTCCCGAGGAAAGAGCTTGTCTTAAGGCTGGCCCTAATTCATTTGCCTGCTGGATGAAGAAACCTTGGGCGCCGCATGCCCGGGCAACATCCGCATACGCAACCCTGTATTCTTTCCCTTCACTTTCGAAGAGATTGCCAAAACTCCAACCATAATGCATTTTCTCAAGCCCAGCGATTGTGCCAAAAGCAGCATTGTCCATGACTACCCACACAACAGGGATTTCTGCTTCCATTGCCGTCGCCACAACCGACATTTGATTGCTGAAAGCGCCGTCGCCTACAAGCGCTACAACCGCCCGTTCTGGATTTGCAACCTTGACGCCCAGGGCAGCGGACGGACCAAACCCCATCGTGGCTAAACCGCTCGGAGTGATAAATGTTCCCGGTATAGTGATCGGAAATTGCTGGGCAACACCGTTTTTATTCCAACCAACATCGGTAACCAGGAACCCGTTTTCAGGTAATGCCTTCCTGACCTCGCTCAGGATGCGCTCAGGACGAAGTGGATATTCATCCGAAGTCCACTGATCAGCCCAGTTGGATGCAAACTCTGCTCGTCCCTTGGCAATCTTTTCACGGAGATTTCCACGGTTGCGATGGGTCATGCCTTTGGCTGCAGTGGCAACCATCCCGAGAACATTCTTGGCATCCGCAACCACGCCAAGTTCTGTCGGGTAATTCCGTCCAATTTCAGCAGGATCAATATCCACATGGATCAAACGAGTAGGTGGAATTGCAAAGGTGTAACGCGAATCCCAAGAGCTCGAATTTGCTTCGGCTAAACGGGTGCCGATTGCAACAATTAAGTCAGCAGTTCTACAGGTGTCATTCGCAATGGGTGTCCCCCAGAAACCGGTCATACCCAATAAGAGTGGATGAGAATCGCTCATGCAGCCTTTACCCATCAAGGTATGGGCAACCGGAACTTCCAGGGCTTCAGCCAGGGCAGTCAGTTCTTCTTTTGCGCGAGCACCCATCACGCCTCCGCCGACATATAATACGGGTCTTTCAGCATCCGCCAGGGCGCGGGCAATAAGTTCAGCGGTTGCTGGATCGATCGTCGGTTTTACCATCGGTGTGGGAGTCTGTTTGAAAGCACCCACGGGCAAATCTGCAGAAAACATGTCCATGGGAACATCCACCAGGACAGGACCCGGACGACCGCTTTGGGAGAGATGAAAGGCTCGTTCGACGATGCGGGGGAAATCTTCAATTCGGTCCACCCGGTAAACGCGTTTACAAAATGGACGATAAATTTCGTACTGGTCCCCATCCATATGCAAATTAACTTCCTGGTGTGGGTGACGACCGAAATAATAGGAAGGAACATCACCGGCAATCACCACCATCGGGATTGAATCCAGGGCTGCGTTCGCAACACCGGTGGCTGCATTTGTCAAACCCGGACCCAGGTGCGTCATGAGTACGCCGGGTTTCCCCGATGCACGCGCATAGCCATCTGCGGCATGCGCAGCGACTTGTTCATGCCTGGCAGAAATGTAGCGTATTTTCTTGCTGTGACCAAGTGCATCCAAAAACCCAATTACTGTATGTCCAGTTAATCCGAACACAACCTCAACCCCTAATTGTTCCAAATAATCAACCAGTTGGTATGCAGCAATACGGGTTTCTGACATGGCTTTTTTTATCTCTTTCTATTCTGGAATTTTGAAAAACATTCACAGAATAACTCAACTTTAACCTGATATTCTGGAATAAAAAACGCGCAGTGCTTCGTCTAAAATTCAGATAAAAAGCAACTGCTCGTCAGGTATAACCACCTTGGGTTCCTGCTCTTACCAGCCAATGGGTGCAGGCAACTTTTGAGACCGTTCAAATTCGATGCACCCGCTGCGGGCACAAAGAGTTCTTTATCGTTGGGAAAATTGATCACAACTTGCAGGTTTTGTGTCTGGTTTAAAGGCATAAATCTCCATATTGTGTCTCATGTTTCGAGACGGCGTCTCAAGATGGGTTATTATATCCGCGAAATCTAGAAAAATCAAGATGTGGAAAGATGTTTTAATAAGAACCCCCCAGCTCAATTTTTTGTATATACATTCAAATCGAGGGATTTACGTTTTGTCGGATTCCCAGTCGAAACCTGTTAATTTCAAAGCTATTACCGATGGAATTTATTTGCCATCGCAGTACCAAAATTTTGCGAAAACAATAATAATTCGCCAACCCCTCGAACACCCAGTGCGTTTTGCAAGGAAAGGTTACCTTCGAATTTAAAAACTGGTAGGCTGGTATTCCCCCCAGATCCCTCGTAGCGTATTGCAAACCTCTCCAAGGGTCACGTCTGCGTCCGCGCATTCGATCAGGATGGACATTAAGTTTTCACTGCCTCGCGCAGCGTTCTCCAAATGAGCTCGTAATTCACTGACTCTCGTCTGATCCCTCTTTTTACGCAATTCTGCCAGTCTCAGGCAGGCTGCCGCCTCAATGGCTGGGTCAATTTTTTGGCGTTCGAGTGTCACCGGTTCGTCAATCAGAAACTGGTTCACACCGACCAGGATTTGTTCCTTTTTTTCAATTTCTTTTTGGGTGTCATAAGCTGCGTTTTGAATCTCATTTTGCATGAAACCGTTTTCGATTGCCTTAAGCGCGCCTCCCATCTCATCAATTCGTTTGATGTATGCCTCAGCCAGGTTTTCGATCTGATCTGTCAAATATTCAATTAAAAACGACCCGGCTAATGGATCAATTGAATCCGCTGCTCCAGATTCGTAAGCAATAATTTGCTGAGTACGCAGGGCAATCCGTGCTGATTTTTCGGTCGGAAGCCAGAGAGCTTCATCCATCGAATTGGTATGCAGGGATTGGGTCCCGCCTAAAACTGCCGAAAGCGCCTGGATGGTTACCCGCGCAATGTTGTTTTCAGGTTGTTGGGCTGTCAGGGTGGAACCTGCTGTCTGGGTGTGGAATCGAAGCTGCCAGCTGCTGGCTTTTTTTGCTCCGAAGCGATCGCGCATTATTTTTGCCCACATCCTTCTGGCAGCACGGAATTTAGCCACCTCTTCAAAAATATTATTGTGCGCATTGAAAAAGAAAGAAATTTGCGGAGCAAAATCATCCACCGACAATCCGGTCTTCAACGCTGCCTCCACATATGCAATTCCATTCGCCAATGTGAAAGCCACCTCCTGCACTGCGGTCGAGCCGGCTTCGCGGATATGATAACCAGAAACAGAAATGGTATTCCACCCCGGGATATTTCTGGCGCAGAAATCGAAAATGTTCGTGATCAGCCGCATGGATGGACCGGGTGGAAAAATATAAGTACCTCGCGCTACATATTCTTTTAAAATATCGTTTTGTATGGTTCCCCTCAGCGATTTCATTTCCACGCCCTGGCGCTTGGCAACACTGATATACATCCCCAATAAAACCGATGCCGGGGCGTTGATCGTCATCGAAGTTGAGACTTTGTCCAATGGAATTTCCTGGAAAAGTGTCGCCATATCCTCGACGGATGAGATGGATACACCTACTTTACCGACCTCACCCAGCGCCATCGGATCGTCAGCGTCATAACCGATTTGGGTGGGTAGGTCAAATGCCACAGAAAGTCCGGTTTGACCTGCTCCCAGCAAATAGCGATACCGGCGGTTCGATTCCTCCGCAGTTGAAAAACCGGCATATTGGCGCATGGTCCAGAAACGTCCGCGGTACATCGTTGGCTGCACCCCTCGGGTGTAGGGAAATTCCCCTGGAAAGCCCAACTTTTCTGCATAACCAGGAATTTCATAATCAGGGATCTGGATTTGCGGGATTTGAATGCCTGAACTGGTTTGAAAAACAGGTTTTCTTTCCGGGAATTTTTCAAGGGTTCTATTAAGTTTTGATTCTTTCCAGAATAAATATTGATCTTTTAAGGACATGACTGCTGGTTTCCTTGATATTCTTTCTGCTGAAAAGGAATTTAGCGGAATATGTTATTTGGGAAAGTGTTACCTGCGCGGGACCATTGTCTTACAAAACAGCTTAATTGCATCCTACCGGTTTTTTTAATTTTATCACCGAAGACATACCTCCAATTTTTGTAAGCAAGTAATGAAGCAACTAATTGTTGTGCATCACGTACATAAATGGGCTAAAATAACATTAAGTTAATTATTTCTGTGGTGATTCGACTTTTTAAGAATTATTTGGAGGTGAGTATGGGACGAGCGGCATTGTTCATCGGGGCAGGAATTTTATTTTTAATCGGTCTCTGTCTCTTGGGGTATGGTGCGTTGAATATTTTGGGGGCGAGCTCGACAACTTACAATAATTCTTCCATGTCAGTTGGGATTAGTTCTTCATTAATTGGTGCTTTCTTCTTGATTTGCGGCGCCGTATTAACCTGGTTTGGACTGCGGAAAACAGAAACAGTTAATCAAAATGTCGTCATGAACCTCGACCTCCCCGGAGAAACAAAAATTAACCAGATGAAATGTCAATCCTGTGGCGGGGTCCTTTCTGCTGCTGATGTCAAAATGATGGCTGGTGCACCCGTTGTGACCTGTCCTTATTGCGGTGCTACTTATCAGCTTACTGAAGAACCGAAGTGGTAACCTTTTGGAAGAGGTGCGTCATGAAAAATAAATGGATTGCCATCCTGCTTGTCTTGGGTTTCATCTTCTCCATGACCGGAACTGCTTTGGCACAGTCTGATTATTCCTTTCAATTAACCAACGAAATTGTGAATGTTTATTTAAACAAAGATGGCAGCATGTCGCTCGATTATCAATTAACTTTTTTAAATGATCCGGGTGCGCATCCAATAGATTTTGTTGATCTTGGTTTACCCAATTCTGATTTTGAAAGGTCCTCCATTACAGCCGATGTCGCTGGAAGCAATATTTCAGTGACGAGTGATTATCAGGGAAATGGAAGTGGAGTTGCCCTCGATCTGGGATCAAACGCGATTACAAAATCTGGGACTGTTCATGCCTATGTTGGGAAAATTACGAACATGTTCCATCCCGACACTTCCGATTCCACCTACGCGAGCAGTGAATTTTCCCCCACCTATTTTGGTTCACAATACGTTCATGGTAATACTGATTTAACTGTAGTTTTCCACCTCCCCCCCGAAGTCCTATCGACCGAACCACGCTACCATAACACGTCTGGAAGTTGGCCTGGGAGCAAAGATCCCACCGGCGGTTATGATTCCGAGGGAAGAATCACTTATACGTGGAATTCACCGGATGCAAATGGATCAACCCAATACACTTTCGGGGCTTCATTCCCTAAAAAATATATCCCTGACAGCGCGATTGTGACCGAGGTATCGGGCAGCGGATTTTTTGATTTTTTGACCTGTCTACCTGTATTAGGGTTTTTCTGCTTTTTTGGTTTCTTCATCATCGGTCTGCCCGCTATTGGTATATACAGTGATCGCAAACGGAAACTTCAATATATTAAACCTGTCATTTCCATTGAAGGGCATGGTATCAAGCGCGGTCTAACCGCCGTGGAAGCAGCGATTTTATTGGGTCAACCACTTGACAAGGTGATGACCATGATACTCTTCAGTACCATTAAGAAAAATGCACTCCAGGTCATATCGAAGGATCCATTAAAAGTGCAGGTGATGGATCCCCCTCCCGCAGATCTTCGAGATTATGAAAAAGATTTTGCTGCAGCCATGCAGAAAGATGATCCCGAAAGAAAGGGAGAATTAAGGGCAATGACGGTTTCTCTCGTAAACAGCGTCACCGAGAAAATGAAAGGTTTCAGTCGCAAGGAAACCCTGGACTATTACAAAGCGATCAACGAAAAAGCCTGGCAGGAAATTAATCAGGCTGGCACTCCTGAAGTTAAAAGCCAGTTGTATGAAGATAACCTGGATTGGACCATGCTGGATAATGATTTTGACGGAAGAACCCGCCGTACATTTTCCAGTCCAATTTTTGTCCCAACTTGGTGGGGTCGTTATGATCCAACCTTTGGACCCTCAAGCCCATCCTCGACCTCGGTCCCTGGGATGTCAGCTGCACCTTCCGGACGGGTTTCGCTGCCTGGTGCCGATCTGGCATCTTCGATGGTCGGAGGGATTCAAAATTTTTCAAATAATGTGTTGGGAGATGTCAACACTTTTACGCGAGGCGTTACAAATGTAACCAACCCGGTCCCGGTCCCAACCCGATCCAGTAGTGGAGGAGGGAGTCACTCAGGGGGATGTGCCTGCGCCTGTGCCTGTGCTGGTTGTGCCTGCGCTTGTGCCGGTGGTGGACGTTAATCGAAGAAAATGATTGAGGTGATTGGTGATTTCTAACGTATTCCCTGAGAAACTACGAAACATCTTCGTTAGGGGGTTTAAAAAAGAAGACCGAGACCTGAAAACAGGTTTGTTTCATTACCTGGTCAATACTGAATATGAGAAAAGCAGGGTCCACCTCCGCATTGATCCCGATGGTCATGGCACTTTGATCGTCAATGCCAACCGGGTCATGCATTTGAATCAGACAGCCTGCCTGATTGCACAATTGGTGTTGGAAAAGAAACCGGAAGATGAAGCAGTCAAGATCATTCGAAAAAAATTTCAAGTCGGCGAAGATCAAGTCAGGCAGGATTGGGACTTGATCAGTTCCCAGGTCATGGAGCTTACCCGTCCGGATGGAGCCTGTCCAATCCACGAAATGGATTTGGACACCATTCCTCCTTTCAGCACGAGACCAACCGCTCCATACCGTATGGACCTGGCTCTGACATACCGCTGCAATAATCAATGCAGTCACTGTTACAACGAGCGTGACCGCATCCAGACCGAGCTTTCCACGATCGAATGGAAAAAAGTTCTCGATATTACCTGGAATTTAGGCATCCCCCACATTGTCTTCACGGGTGGTGAACCCACCTTGCGGGAGGACCTGCCTGAATTGATCGCATATGCTGAAGCGAATGGACAAATAACCGGGCTCAATACCAATGGTCGCCGGCTTGCAGATGAGAAGTATCTAACCAGCCTGGTCAACGCGGGTTTGGACCACGTCCAGATTACGGTCGAATCTAATTCGGCTCAAGTTCATAACGAAATGGTCAAAGCGAAAGCGTTTGATCAGACGATTTCCGGCCTGAAGAATGCGCTCGCCTCTCCACTATATGTCATGACCAACACGACCATGTTGAAAACCAATATCCAAACCATTCCAGCAACCCTTGATTTATTTGGCGAGCTTGGTCTAAAAACGGTTGGATTAAATGCACTCATTCATTCAGGTAAAGGTGCAACCGTCGGGACCGGTTTGCCCGAAAGTGAGCTAACCTCACTTCTTCAGCTTGCCCGCGAAAAAACTCAAGCCAGAAACCAGAAATTGATCTGGTATACGCCCACTCAGTATTGCGGCTTCGATCCGCAAATGTTAAACCTCGGTGTCAAAGGATGCACCGCAGCCCTTTACAATATGTGCGTCGAACCGGATGGAGCTGTACTTCCCTGCCAGTCATATTATTCCCCTGTAGGAAACCTTTTGTCTTCGGACTGGGATCAGATTTGGAATCATGAATTGTGCTTATCCCTGCGTGAGCGAAAAAATCTGCCGGTCAAATGCAACTCGTGCGCTTTAATCTCAGAATGTGGCGGAGGATGTCCGCTCGAATTTAACCAGTAGACCCTGCAGGTTCAGGATTTCATGGACTTATTCTGACTAAAAAAACGAAAATGTAAACAACCCTGGATGAATTTTATATGGAGGAAAGATGAACTTACCTGGTTGGATAAAAAAATGGTTTACCCCGGCAAAACCTTTATCCGAGGGACTTTATCATAAGAATTTTGGCGAGGGAAAAAATTCAAACCGGGTTCACCTGCGAATGCAAAAAAATGGTACCGGTATCCTCATCTTGAATGCATCGACCGTCCTCCAATTAAATCCCAGCGCAGCGGAATACGCCTTTTATTTCATCAAGGGCGAGGATCCTACCTATGCCGCGAAATTGATCTCCTCTCGATATCGAATCAGCAGGAACCAGGCTCTAAATGACTATTCCGAATTTGTAGAGAAGATTAATCAGCTTATTAATACTACAGATTTGGACCCTGTTTCAAACCTCGGATTTGAACCGGTTCAACTTCACTCTGCTGAGCTGACAGCTCCTCTTCGCCTGGATTGTGCATTGACATACCTCTTACCGCCTGGCACCGATCCAATTGATGCGCCCATCAAAAGGGTTGACCGGGAATTGTCCACGGATGAATGGAAGACCATATTAGACAAAGCCTGGACGGCTGGGGTACCTCACATTATCTTCACGGGTGGAGAAGCCACCCTCAGGGCGGATTTGCTCGAATTGATTGATCATGCCGAGAAAAATGGACAGGTTTCAGGTTTGTTAACTGATGGAATTAAATTGGTTTCCCAGGATTACCTCGAAACCCTTTTGAATACCGGTCTCGACCACTTGATGATTATTCTTCCCGCTCAGCACGAGCCAGAATGGCAATCCATTAAAAATGCGGTGGAAGCTGATATTTTCCTAACGGTTCACCTGACCGTTTTTGAAACGAATATTAACCAGGCGCCTCAGTTGTTAACCCGTTTGAAGGATACCGGAGTGGAGAACATTTCCCTCAGTCTCGCTGATAGAAATTTAATGGAAAAATTCGTGGAATTGAGAAACCTGGTTGCATCGTTAGGTTTTCACCTGGTTTCTGACTTACCCGTTCCTTATTCTGCTGCTAATCCTGTCGCTTTCGAAACATCTGAATATTCGCAGCACGAAGGTTCAGGAAAAACATGGTTATACATCGAACCGGATGGGGATGTTTTACCTTCTCAGGGGAACCCCGATATTATTTTGGGCAACTTATTACGAGACGAATGGGAAAAAATCTATCCCTCACATCAAACCCCCTCATAGAATTTTTGCGAGGGTTGAAGGCATTTGATTAAATTTTTTTCTTGCTCCCCTCAGCATCAATTTAATATCGAAGGATGAATTAAGGGGCTGTCCAAGAAGTAAAAAATTAGGAGGAACAAATTCCTAAAAAAAAGCCAAAAATTACCAAACATGAGCATGGACAAAAAAACTGGTGGGGTGATTTCCGCCAGTTTTTTTGTCCGTGTTCATTGTAGCCAATCCCTGGACCTTTTTTTTGAGGGCCCCCAAAGATTTACTTCTTGGACAGCAATTTATTTCGAGTTACTGGTTCGTTTTTTGTTCGATCCTCGCCCATGCATCCTTGAGAGTCACGGTCCGGTTAAATACTATTTTCCCGGGCTGGCTGTCCTGATCCACACAAAAATAACCGGTCCGCTCAAACTGGAAATGTTCCCCAGCTTTCGCGTTTGCCAGCGATGGTTCAACGAAGCAATTTTCAGGGATCACGAGAGATTCAGGATTGATGAACGACAGAAAATCATCGCCTTCATCCGGGTTCTCATGCGTGAATAAGCGCTCATACAGGCGCACTTCGACTGGAATGGCATGTTTTGCCGAGAGCCAGTGAATGGTGGATTTAACTTTCCTGCCATCCTGGGCATCTCCGCCGCGGGTGGTTGGATCATAGGTGCAGTGAATTTCGCTGACTTTTCCCGTTTCATCCTTGACGACACTGACGCACTTGATGAAATAAGCGTAGCGCAAGCGGACTTCATTGCCGGGGTACAGGCGGAAATATTTCGGCGGGGGAACCTCGCGAAAATCATCCTGGTCAATGAATAAAACCTTTGAGAATGGAACTTTCCTGCTGCCCGCAGCCGCATCTTCCGGGTTGTTGACTGCGTCCATCTCTTCCACCAGGTCTTCGGGATAGTTATCAATCACCACCTTGAGCGGGTTTAAAACAGCCATTTTCCGCATCGCCAGGCGGTTCAGATCATCCCTGACGCAGGATTCAAGCAGGGCAAAGTCGATCCAGCTGGTGTTTTTTGCCACGCCGACTTTTTTAATAAAATCGAGGATAGCCTGGGCGGTGTAGCCTCTCCGGCGCATGCCGCGCAGGGTGGTCAGGCGGGGGTCATCCCAGCCCTTCACCATTCCCATTTCCACCAGCTTGCGAAGCTTGCGCTTGCTCATCATCGCAAAGGTCAGGTTTAAGCGCGAAAATTCAATCTGCCTCGGTTTAAATTCTCCCAGCTGTTCCAAAAACCACTCGTAAAGCGGACGGTGGATCTCGTATTCCATGGAACAAAGCGAATGGGTGATCCCTTCCATTGAATCGTTCTGCCCGTGCGACCAGTCATACATTGGGTAGATGCACCAATTTCTGCCGGTGCGGTGATGGGCAGGTTCGTGGATGATCCGGTACATGGCTGGGTCGCGCATGACCATGTTCGGGTGCCCCATGTCAATTTTTGCGCGCAGAATGCGGCTGCCATCCGGAAATTCACCATTTTTCATCCGTTCCAGCAGGTCCAGGTTTTCTTCCATGCTGCGGTTGCGAAACGGGCTTTCGATGCCTGCCTCGGTCAGCGTGCCGCGGGTTTTACTGACTTCCTCCGCGCTCTGGTCATCCACATAGGCTTTGCCCATTTTGATTAGTTTGACCGCCCATTCATACAACCGGTCAAAGTAATCTGAGGCGTATGTTTCCTTTGCCCAATGGATTCCCAGCCAGGCTGCATCGTCCTTGATGGCATCCACATATTCGGTTTCTTCCTTGGCTGGATTGGTATCATCAAAACGCAGGATCACTTCGCCGCCGTTTTCATGGGCGATGTTGTAATCAATCAAAAACGCTTTGACATGACCGATGTGGAGGTAGCCGTTGGGTTCTGGTGGCAGGCGCGTGCGAACATAGGTATAACGTCCCAGGCGCAGATCTTCTGCGACAGCTTCACGGATGAAATCCGTCGGGGCTGGTGTTGGTTTGGTTTCCATAAGCGTAGTCCTTCTACTCAAAAAGACAAAATAATTTAATTGATTGATTATAACAAACAGAATTCCGAATTACACCTGCAAAACCTGCCGAGTTCGGCTATTTCAGGTCCAATCATCCGGGAAGGCAGAAAGGTATGCCTTTGCCGCTTGCACATCTCAAAATTGACGATTTGGTGGCAATTTCAGGTGGTCACGATCTTCTCTGCTGCTGGAAAATCACGACCCCGCGCAGAAATGGACTCAATTTGAAAGATGGCTGCGGCTAAATCCAAAGCCAGCCCTTTGGCTTTTAAAACAAAAAAGAAGCGGTTTTCACTTGCCGGTTTCTTTATGCCGTGTTAGAATACCACCCGCTAAACAAATTGGGGGCTCGTCTAATGGCAGGACAAATGACTCTGGATCATTCAGTAGTGGTTCAAATCCATTGCCCCCAGCCAAAAAAATCGCCCGGAAACGGGCGATTGTCTTTTAGATCAGGTTCACTCTGGCAGGCAAGTTCTGGATACAAAAAAGCGCATCAGCTGATGCGCTTTTTTCATTGTATCGAATAAATTCTCAGGCAGCCGCAGCTTCTTCTTTTTTGCCGCGTTTGAACCAGTTTTTCCATTCCTTGTTTTCCCAGACTACCAGGATGGGCGAGGCATTGAAAATGGAGGAGTAGGTTCCGCTGAAGACACCCACGAGCAGGATGATCACGAAGTGACGGATGGTCTCGCCGCCAAACAGCACCAGCGCAAACAAAGTGAACATCACGGTCAGCTGGGTGTTGATCGACCGGTCTAAGGTCTGGACCACGGAATGATTGACCACGGTGGTGTAATCAACTTTGCGGTAAATTCCCAGGTTTTCCCGGATGCGGTCGAAGACCACGATCGTATCATGAACTGAAAAACCGATCACGGTCAGCAGTGCCGTCAGGAAGAGGGAATCTGCCTCCCATTTGAGGGTCACTCCCAGGATGGCTTCCACACCGACCACCACCAGCACATCATGCAGCATGGCAATCACTGCCGCGGTTCCGTAGCGGAAGGCGTGCTGCACACTGCGGAAGGCGAACCAGATGTAAGCAAGGATCGCGATCGCAGCCAGAGCCACGGCAACCGCAGCCGCACGGGCAACTTCCTGCCCGACGGAGGGACTGACCGAAGTGAAATTCAAAACCGTGATCTTGGTGTTGAATTTACTTTCCATGGCGGCGACAATTTTACCCTTGGTTGCATCGTCCATTGCCTTGGAGCGAATGGAGAGCGAATCAGTACCCAGCGGTTGGACCACCGGGTCCTTAATTTGAACGGTATCGCTGGAAAACTGGTTGTAAATTGCCTTGACGTCTTCGATGGAGGGTTGGACGCCGGAAGCAAATTGAACTTCCAGCAGGGAACCACCGGTGAAATCAATTCCCAGGGAGAGCGGACCTTCGGCGGGTTTTTCTGCCCAGTGAATGCCCATGAAAATGAGTCCTGGAATGATCACCAGCAGGGAAATTGCGAAATAAAGGTAACGGTGCTTAATAATATTCATTGGTCATTCCTCCTACAGCCCAAACCAGCGCGGGTGATCGACGGATTTAATGTTATCCATCAATGTGTGCAGGTAAGTTCGCGTGACGATGATGGCGGTGAAAAGGCTGACGATCACACCCAGCGCCAGGGTCACCGAAAAGCCTTTAACCATGCTTGCTCCAAAGGTGCTGCCGAAGATATAAAGAATGAAGCAGGTGATCAGGGTCGATGAATTGGAATCGCGGATCGATGGCCAAGCTCGCTGCCACCCAAGGTCAATCGCCTGGTGCAGGTTTTTACCGGATCTTAATTCTTCTTTCAACCGTTCAAAAATCAGGATGTTTGCATCCACTGCCATGCCGATGCTCAAAATAAAACCGGCAATACCCGGCAGGGTGAGAACCACCGGGATGATCTTGAAAAGCGCCAGGGACATCAGGGCATAAGTGATCAGAGCCAAATCTGCCACAAAGCCTGGCAGGCGGTAGTAAAACAACATGAAGAGGATCACGATCCCCAGGCCGATGAAACCAGCCAGAACGCTTTTTCGCACGGACTCGGCGCCCAGGGTTGGACCAACGGTCCGGCTCTCGGCAACCTGGACGGGCACGGGCAGGGAGCCGTAACGCAGCTGCACAGCGAAAGTATTCGCTTCAGCCTGGGTGAAGCTCCCGGTGATCACACCCGACCCACCGGTAATGGCTGAGTTGATTTTCGGCGTGGAAATGACTTTTTTATCCAGCACAACCGCCAGGTACTTGCCGACATTCTTCGAAGTGTAATCTCCAAAGATTTTACTGCCGTCAGCTTTCAGCGAGAATGCGATTTCAAACCCGCCGGTGGTGGCAGCCTGGACGTTCACGGTCTGTAGTTCAGTGCCTGTCATGACCGTGTGATACACCCGCTGTTCAGCGGGAGTCTTCGTGTCTGTCGCCGGGGTGGCTGTCAGTGCGGAGCCCTGATCTGTCTTGATGACGGTCCCGACTGGCAGCGTGGTGGAGCCGAAATCCACAAATTCCAGCATGCCTGTTTGTTTGACCGCGGCAACCACTTCTTCAGGGTTATCAATTCCTGGAAATTCAGCCAGGATGCGGCGCGGAGGAGCGGTTTGCATGTTCACTTCGCTCACGCCCAGTGCGTTCACGCGGCTTTCCAGGATGGCTTTGGTGTTTTCCAAATCCTGACTGGTCACAGAGATCCCTTCTGGAACTTCCAGCAGGGCTTGCAAACCACCTCGCAAGTCCAAACCAAGTCGAATATCGACGTTGCGCGAAAAGAGTGGTTGCGAATTAAAGGGGTTGGTAACGCTGATTGTCTTGCTCAGGCTGATCCAGATAGAAAATGCAACCAGGATGACAACGATAATCAGTGTGGTATAGGGACGACGATTCATGTATCGTTCTCCATTCATAAAAATACCAGCCAGAGGCTGGAGAGATGGCAAGTTTCCATTATACCGTTAAATTTGTGCGATTGGGAGTGTGGGATGAACCAGGATTCAAGAAATTCATTCCTTATTCTTGAAAATAACCAGCCTTTTTTAAAAAAATTACAACCTGGCTCAATACTTCTTCGGGTGTCAGGTTGTCCGTCTCGATCAATAAATCGGCATGTCCACGGGCATGTCTCAATCGTCTTTGTTCCTCAGCCCATTCATCTTCATTCCAATTTAAATGCCTCCGGGCGATCGTGGTGGAATGAGTGGCATCCAGGAATATCAGGAAATCAGGGTTTGTGATCCGTTTCCACATGTCCTTGACATAAGAATGTTCCTGGGCAATGTGCCTTGTTCTGACTCCCAGGGAGGTCAAACCGGTAATCAGGGTCGATTTCCCGGCGGCGCAGACGCCCACAACCCCTACCAAAGGCTTGTGCGGATTGACCGGTTTTGGAGAAGATTCCATACGATCGTCGATGCGATGAATTTGATCCTGAATTTTGCGAAACTTGCCTCTTGGCTGGAGTGTGTCTGAGAAGGCTAAAACCTGTCTTTGCCTGACTAAAAAAGGCGTTCTATTCCTTGTCAACGATCCTGATCGGGACCCTGACAGTCATCCGCCTGACAGTGTCGCCCCTGAGCTGGGTGGCTCGCAGCACAACCACGGTGATGTCATCCGCAGGGCGGTTATCGTCCATGTGGATCGCCTGTGCCAGGAGTGCATCTGCTATTTCCTGCGGGGATGGATTACTTTCTTCGAGTAATCCGACCAGCGTTGTGCTCACATCCAGCGGAGTTCCACGTCTTTCCCCGGCATGAACGACCCCATCCGTGTAAATCACCACGGTCAGATTCTTTTCAATCGGTATTTCGGTGATGACCGGTTTAATGTTCCGGGCGGTGCCAATCGAATGGCTGGGCTCGTTAATACATTCGATTGTGTCTCCATGCGCGATGTACATGGGCGATTCATTGTTCCGCGCCAGGACGATCGTCCCGCTCGCCATATCCACCGAAAGAATGTTTAGCGTGGAGGAAACCTTGCCGTTCCGCTCGGTGAATAAATAGTCTGAGGCTGCCCGTGCGGCAGCTCCATCCCGCACCCCTTCGGCCAGGAGCCCGATCACTTTCCTTACCACCATCATGGAAATTGCTTTTGCACCTTTGCCGGAGGATTGTCCATCTGCCATGACCACCGAAATTCCGCCGCCGGGTCGTTCAACCACCTCGATGGTGTCTCCGCTTTCGGTCACAGCATATTTGTTGATTTTTGCAACCGCAATTTGAATTTCCATGTTTTTATTCTAACATATTCAATGCCTGGTTGTTCCCATTGGTTTTACCGAAGCAGCCGGCGCACGGCTTTGTGAAAACAAAAAAGAGGGTCTGACCTCGTTCCGTCAAACCCTCTCGTTTTTTGTTTGGATGTTTATTCTTCGGTTTCTTCGCCGGGAGTTTCAATCTCGCTTTTTCTGACGCGGCTCGTGACCTTTTTTACTTTTTCCACTGCCGCATCGTACAATTCTTCGCCCTGTTTGCGCGCCTTGAGGTTGATTTCTTCCCCGCGCATGCGTGCCTGCTGGGCTAATTCATCCGCTTTTGTGCGGGCGTTTTGTGCCGTCGTTTCGGCGCGCTTCCAGGCTTCTTCTGCTTCAACCGTCGCCCGGTCAGCCAGTTCAATCGAGCGCTCTTTGATGACAGCCCGGGTTTCTTCTCCAGATTGAGGAGCCAACAACAGAGCGGCAACAGCCCCTGTCAAACCTCCAAAAATAAATCCCACCAGGAAAGCACCAAATTCATCATGATCAGACATAAAATTTCTCCTTTAATTCTTTGCGATAGTTTAAACAGGGTTATTTTCTCTTCATGCCCAGCAGGTCCACCAATTTTTGAATTCCAGCGAGGTAAGAGTTGAGCTTCAGAACCGGCTCAACCATATTTTCGCTTAAAAATTGGGTCGTCCCGCGCAGATTGGCGACAGTCTCATTCGTTGCATCCAGGATTGGTTTGATTTCGTTATTTAATAAATTAATTAAACTGGCAACCTGAATGATCAAAATGACCATCGCCGCCCCAATCACGATCGAGACGAGAGCCATGAAGATGATGAAGATATCTCGAATATTCTGGGTGGTAGCCGGATTAAGGGTCAGACCATAAGTGCCGAGCCCCAGTAAAAGCAGGATCACCACCAGGATAATCGAAATAATAATTACAACACGACGCTCCCGGCGCTCGTGCACAGGCTTGACCGCGTTCGGTTCCGGAAGGGCAGGATTCTGTTCCATCATAAATTCATTATAGCATAAGTTGAAAACTTGAATTTCGGTCGAATTTGGTTATATTAAAATGTGAGAGTCATCCAATTTCGCGGGAAAAACGCGGGTGACCCTTGACTTGCAATTCATGCTCTGCTATTATTAATCTACCGAACGGTCGGTAGGGAGTTTGTTTATGAGCAGAGAAGCAATCCTCGATTCCGCAGCCCAGGTAATCAGGCTCAAAGGTTACCACGGCGCATCCATGGCAGATATTGCTGAAGCTGTTCAGCTTCAAAAAGCCAGTCTTTATCACTATTTTTCTTCCAAACAGGAAATCCTGCTGGAATTGCTGGATACGGCCTTGGATTTCATCATTGAACAAATGGCCTTCGTCATGCAGCAAAATATTCCGTATGAAGAAAAATTACGCCTGGCGGTTCACACTTACTTGAATGCATTAAATAAACATGGCGACCTGGTTTCTGTCCTTTTGTTGGAACATCGCTCGCTTGACCCGGAATTCCATGGCAAACACATCCCAAAGCGCGATCAATTTGAAAACATGTGGCGGGTGTTATTAAGTGAAGGGGTTGCTGCCAATGAATTCAAAATTGCTGACATCCCGCTTACAGTCAGGGGCTTGCTTGGAGTCATGAATTGGACAATTACCTGGTACAGATCTGACGGTGACCTCAGTATTGATGAAATCGCTGATCAATTCACCGATCTATTCTTGTTCGGTTTCAAGCAAAAATAAGGAGGCAGGCAATGTATGGTTTTACCCCGACAGAAGAACAGGCAATGTTGATTGATGCCGTGGCGCGCTATTCAAAGAATGATTTGCGACCCGCATCTCACGATGCCGAGGAAGAAAAAAAACTTCCCCCAAAATTAGTCGATAAAGGCTGGGAACTTGGGGTCTTGCAGGCATCCACTCCCGAGAACTTCGGCGGTTTTGGCGAGAGGTCAGTCGTCACCGGAGTCCTGGCAGCAGAGGAATTGGGATGGGGCGATCTCTCCGGCGCACTGGCGGTGATGGCGCCCGGGTTGTTTACCCTCCCCATTCTGCTCTGTGGCAACGAAGCACAGAAGGAAAAGTACATCTCCCCGGTCATTGAAGGCGAGTGGCGTCCATTTACCGCTGCCTTGATCGAACCTGATTTTGATTTTGATCCAAATGAACTCAAAACAACCGCCGTGAAGGATGGCGACAGTTACGTCCTGAACGGTACGAAAACTTATGTTCCTTTCGCAGCCGAATCAGAAAGCATGATTGTCTATGCTGCCCTGGATGGCGTCACCAAGGGCTTTATCGTTCCGAAAAACAGCGCTGGGCTGCAGGTTTCAGACCGGATCAAATTAATGAGTTTAAATGCCCTTCCGCTGTACCAGGTGACCTTGAATAAGGTCCGCGTCCCAGGCTCCAACCTGCTCGAAGGAGATTTTGCGCTGGTGCTGGCTTCCCTCCGGGTGGCAAATGCCGCTCTCGCGGTTGGGGTTGCCGGGCGGCTTTTGAATATTCACGCGATTATGCCAAGGAACGGGATGCCTTCGGCGTCAAAATTGCCCAAAAACAGGCGATCGCGTTCATGATGGCTGAAATGAATATTGAAATTGAAGCCACCCGCTTGTTAACCTGGGAAGCCGCCTGGAAACTGGATACCGCCAAACCGGATGGAATTGAAGCGGCTTACCTTGCCGCCACGTCCGCTGGAGATATGGCGATGCTCGTGACCGACCGCGCCGTCCAGATTTTGGGCGGTCATGGTTACATTCGCGATCATCCTGTTGAAATGTGGATGCGCAATGGGCGCGGTTTTTCAACCTTTACTGGATTGGCTATTGTTTAGGAGATCATCATGACTATTGAATTTGAAAATCCCAAACCGGTTGAGCAGGCTCGTTTCTTACTCCAGACCGTGGCTGATAATATGATGCGCCCAATCTCACGCGAGATGGATGAAAACGAACACGCCATTCCCTACAGCTACATCGAGTTCATGTACACCGCCATGAAAGCTATGGGCGGCGGCTCAGCAGGTTCGCTGGCGCCTTCGGAAGAAAAGAAATCCGATGATCCGAACAAGCCCAAGCGACCTTCGATTGCCTACCAGGTCCTTGCCAATCAACTCGAAATTCTATCCTGGGGTGATGTGGGCATGTACCTCATTACACCCGGCGGTGGCTTGGGTGCGGCAGCCGTCCAGGCAGCCGGTTCCCCTGCACAGCGCGAGAAATTCCTGAGCCGGTTTAACGGTGAAAAACCAACTTTCGCCGCCATGTGCATGACCGAATCCCAGGCAGGTTCCGATACCTCCGCCATTCGCACCCGCGCGGTTCTGGATGAAAAAACCAACGAGTGGGTTATCACCGGTGAAAAAATATTTGTCACTGGCGGCGATAAGTCATTTAATGAGCATCCCGAATTCGGGAAGGGCTTCATCGTCGTCTGGGCTTCGATCGATCCATCCGCCGGTCGATCGGGCATGCGCTCATTCGTTATCGAAGCCGGTACTCCCGGGGTCAAGGTGACCAAGCTGGAAGACAAAATGGGTATCCGGGTCAGCGACACGGCATCCATTTCACTGGATGGCGCACGTGTGCCGTTTGAAAATATCCTCGGCAGCCCGACGGTCGAAAAGACGACCACCGGTTTCAAGGGCGCCATGGCAACCTTCGATGCCACCCGTCCGCTCGTCGCAGCCACCGGCATCGGTGTCGCCCGGGCAGCCCTGGAAGAGGTCAAATCCATGCTTGCTGAGCGTGGGGTGGTCATTCGCTATGGTTTACCACGCCAAAAATTGACCTCGATCGAACGTGATTTGATCGACATGGAGATCCAGGTCAAGTCTGCCTGGTTGATGGTGATCAAGGCAGTCTGGATGGCTGACAACAAAAAATCCAATGCGCTTGAATCCTCCATGAGCAAGGTTCGCTCTGGAGATATCGTCACCCGTGTCACCCAGAAAGCCGTCGAAATCATGGGACCGCTCGGTTACAGCCGCGAATACTTGCTGGAGAAATGGTTCCGCGACGCAAAAATTACGGATATTTATGAAGGCACCGGGCAAATTAACCGCCTGGTGGTGGCTCGTCAGATCCTGGGATATTCCGGTTCAGACCTGCGCTAACAAGATGCTTTTTGCGCAGGATTGATTGGTCCACCAGGCAGGGGCGCGGTCCCGGCTCAGGCAAAAACTGAGCCGTCGTCCGCCTCCTGGCATTGTCAGCTTGCGGCAGCCTCGATTTTCAAAATCATCCTTGCCCAAATTCTGGTGGTCGCATTGAGAATTTTTTGTAATCCATCTCGCTTGAGGAGGAGCTATGAAGGTTCAAGTTCATAACGCAGTTGTGATTGGTTCTGGCACCATGGGGGCAGCCATTGCAGCCCTTCTGGCTAACGCGGGGGTATCTGTTTCTCTCCTGGATATCGTTCCAAAGGATGCCCCACTCGGTAACAAAGCCGCCCGCAATAAGATCGTGGATGAAGGTCTCGACCGGGTAAAAAAATCTCGCCCTGCATCCTTTTTTTCCACTGATCAGTACACCCTCGTCAAAACCGGCAACCTGGAAGATGACTTTGACCTGGTTGGCAAAGCCGATTGGATCATCGAGGTCATCGTTGAAAACCTGAAGATTAAACAAAGTTTGATGGAGCGCATTGATGCTGTGCGAAAGCCTGATTCGATCGTCTCCAGCAACACTTCAGGCATCCCGCTCAAGGATATCGCTGCCAATTGTTCCGAAAGCTTCAAGAAGCATTTTCTTGGAACCCATTTTTTCAACCCTCCCCGCTATCTCAAATTGCTGGAAATCATCCGAACTGCCGATACCGATCCGGAGGTGGTCAATTTCGTTTCCCATTTTGGGGAATACCGGCTTGGCAAAGGCATTGTTCCCTGCAAGGACACGCCCAATTTCATCGGCAACCGCATCGGCTTTGGAACGGGTGCATTTGCCATGTCCTACATCCTCAAGAACGGTTACACCGTCGATGAAGTTGATGCAGTCACCGGTCCGATTATTGGTTGCCCCCGCACTGCCACTTTCCGCCTGATAGACCTGGTCGGCATCGATATTTGGGATCACGTCGGCACCAACCTTGCCCTCGGGATTCCCTATGATCAATACGCCATGCCTTATCTTAAGGATGAGGCTTCGCTCAAGTTAATCAAATTCATGGAGGAAAAAAATTGGCTGGGGAATAAGACCAAGGTCGGTTTTTACAAGGAAGTGAAAACCGAAACCGGTAAAGAATTTTGGTCCCTCAATTTAAAGACCCTGACCCACGAACCGCCCACCAAGGTCCGCTTTGATTCGATCTCCAAGGTTCGCGAAATCGAGGATCTCGGTCAGCGTCTCACCGTCCTGATGGAAGAAACGGATCGTGCTGCCCAGTTGATCAGGGCGCTGACCCTGCAGTCATTCCAGTATGCTTCAGCCATTCTCCCGGAAGTTGCGGATACCGGCAAACCGGTTGATGATGCCGTCCGCTGGGGCTTTGGTCACGAAGCCGGTCCATTCGAAATCTGGGATATGCTCGGAGTCCGAAAAATGGTCGACCTGATGGAAAAAGAAGGTTTTCCACCTGCCGCCTGGGTTGGCGAAATGCTTGCAGCCGGCTGTGAAACTTTCTACCAGGTTCAGGATGGTCAGCCGGTGGGAATTTATAATCTCACCAGCCGCAAGTACGAAGCCATCGCCCGCCCTCAGGGCATGGTTATTTTGAAAAATCAGAAAATCATCAGCCAGAATGCCGGGGCAACCCTCTATGATATGGGTGATGGGATTGCCCAGGTCGAATTTCATACCAAGATGAATGCACTCGATGATGATATTTTCAATATCAGCATTGAAGCATTGGACCGGGTTGATCAGGATTTCGACGGCCTGGTGATTGGCAGCGAAGCTGAAAATTTCAGCGCAGGCGCCAATCTATTCATGGTGGTCGTCGCAGCCCAGCAGGGAATGTGGGATGCACTCGACGAATCGATTAAAAAGCTCCAGGGATTAAATATGCGCATGCGTTACTTTACCAAACCGGTTGTCGTGGCGCCAGCGGGTCTGGCTCTTGGCGGCGGCGCGGAAGTCATCATGCACAGCGCCCGGGCTGTCGCGAGTGGAGAGCTCTACGTTGGTCTGGTTGAAATGGGCGCAGGCGTCATCCCTGCCGGCGGAGGCACCAAGGAGCTGCTGCGGCGGATTATCAACCCGCCAATGCGCACCGCGGGTGCTGAAGTCATCCCGTTTTTGCAGAGGGTTTTTGAACAAATCGGCTTGGCAAAAGTCGCCACCAGCGCTGAAGAAGGTCGACAGGCTGGCTTCCTGACCCCTGCTGATAGGATCGTGATGAAACGCGAAAGTCTTTTGACTGAAGCCAAGCGGGAAGCCATGCATTTGGCCGCCTCTGGCTACGTTCCCCCGGCGCCTGAAAATATTTATGCCGCAGGTCGCGATGCGCTTGCCGCGCTTCAGATCGGCATTCACATGATGGCTGAAGGAAAATACATCACTGAATATGAAAAGGTGATCGCGGGTAAATTGGCTCATGTCATGACCGGCGGCGAACTCAGCCGTCCTGCCTGGGTTTCCGAGCAATACATTCTCGATCTTGAACGGGAAGCCTTCCTGAGCCTGTGCGGTAACGAGAAAACCCAGCAGCGTATGTGGAATTTACTTAAAACCGGAAAACCTCTGCGCAACTAAGGAGAACATTATGGAACCAAGAGATGCGGTAATTGTTTCAGCTGCACGGACGGCTGTCGGTAGAGCAAAACGCGGTGGCTTTACCACCGTCAGATCCGATGAGTTGGCGGCTGCAGTGATTGCGGAATTGTTGAAAAGAACCCCGGGTCTTAACCCCGCTGATGTGGATGATGTCATCCTTGGCTGCGCCTTTCCCGAAGGGGAACAGGGTTTGAACATGGCCAGGACGGTCTTGCTGCGCGCCGGTCTACCGGATACGGTCAGCGGCGAGACGATCAACCGCTATTGTTCCTCCGGCTCCCAGTCGATTGCCCATGCAGCCTATGCGATCATGGCTGGGCAGATGCAAATCGCAATCGCCGGCGGCGCCGAATCCATGAGCCTGATCCCGATGACAGGCACCAAATTTGCCCCGAATCCCTATTTTGCGGCGAACAATCCTGAGATCTTCACCGGCATGGGCCTGACCGCTGAAAACGTGGCTGAAAAATATTCCATCAGCCGGGCTGACCAGGATCAATTTGCCTATCGATCACACATGCGCGCGAATGCCGCGGTGACCTCCGGTCTGTTCGACCCGGAAATTGTTCCCGTGGAAGTTGAAATCCAGGAAATGGTCGATGGGAAATTGACCCCGCGGAAATTTGTGGTCAATCGCGATGAGGGTCCGCGTGCCGATACCTCGGTGGAAGCCCTGGCAAAATTAAAACCAGTCTTTAAAGAAGGCGGGACCGTCACTGCCGGGAATTCCTCGCAAACCTCTGATGGAGCTGCCGCCGTGACGATCATGTCAGCGCAAAGAGCCCAGCAGCTGGGACTCAAACCTCTCGCCAGGTTCGTTGCTTTTGCCACCGGGGGTGTGCCCGCCGATTTGATGGGAATTGGTCCGATCGTTGCCATCCCGAAGGCGCTTAAACTAGCCAACCTGAGCCTGCAGGATATTGACCTGATCGAATTAAATGAGGCATTTGCTTCCCAATCCCTGGCAGTCGTGCGCGAGCTGCAGCTGGATCCCGAGAAAGTGAATGTCAACGGGGGCGCAATTGCGCTCGGTCATCCCCTCGGCTGCACCGGTGCCAAGCTGACCACCCAGTTGATCTATGAAATGGCTCGCCGAAAATCCCGGTACGGCATGGTCAGCATGTGCATTGGCGGTGGAATGGGTGCAGCCACCATTTTCGAAAATCTACAATAATCAGAATCTTTTTTATCAGCATATTCAGGAGAATTAAAAATGCCACTTACAATCGCTGAACTAATGTCCAAAATGCCTTCTGCTTTTGTCCCTGAAAAAGCCCAGGGGCTGGATGTGGTCCTGCAGTTCAAATTCTCGGGCAATGAGCCCGGAGATTGGTATGCGGAAATTAAAGATGGCAAGGTCAATGTCCAGCAGGGTTTGCATCCCAATCCCAAGATGACCCTTTCCGCCGATTCCGATGATTACATCAAACTTTTCACCGGGCAGCTGGATCCGATGCAGGCTTTCATGGGTGGAAAATTAAAATTATCCGGCGATTTGAATCTCGCCATGAAGATGACCCAATTCTTCAAAATGAGATAAACTCTCATCTCTAAAAACACCCAGGCAACAAAAAAACTTTCTCCCGAAAAAAGGGAGAAAGTTTTTAATTCAGTAATTCAATCCGCTCAGCTTTTTAGAAAATCTTCCAGCGCAGATTTGCTGATGCGATAGGCGCTGCCAAGTTTCTTCGCCTTGAGATCGCCCGAGTTGATGGCGGTCATCACGTCTTCTTCAGAAACCCGCAGGATGGCGGCCGCTTCAGCAGGCGTCATCACTTCCGGCGTTCCGTTGCCGTTGCTCTCGCCGTTTTGTGTGGACTGGGATTGCTGGGATTGCTGGGATTGCTGCGGTTGCTGCATCCCTCCCTGCAAAGCCTGACCCATCAGGTTGCCGATGCCCATCCCGGCTCCAATGCCGGCAGTCAAGCCAGCGCCGCCACTCGGGTTGTTGGCGGCATCGCGCATGGCGTCTGCAGCCTGGAGCTGTGTGTAAACATTCATGTCCAGCATGCCCATGTCGCGCAATTCCTGGGCTGATTTATCCGAGGGTTTCAAATTCCCAATGTAGAAGGATTTAAGCGTCAAGCCCAGCGCGGCGAAATCATCCTGAGCCTTCGCGCGCACGCCTGCACCGATTTCTTCTGTCAGGGCGATCACTTCAAGCACGTTTTTATTCGCGCCGGTTTCTCCCAGCAAATCCTGCAGCTTGGAGAGTAAGACCGTTCTGACCCGGTCTTCAATTTCACTCGTCCTGAAGATAGCCTGCTTGCCGACGATATTGGTGACAAATAATTGCGGATCACTGACCTGGTAGGAATAGGTGCCGAAGCCCTGCAGCAGTGCAATCCCGAGTCCCACTCCCTTGTTCCGCACGATGATGGGTTGCGGCGTTCCCCATTTTTTGTTGACAAACTCTTTCAGGGAAACAAAATAAACTTCAGCCGGGAAGGGCGTCCGGTCATTGAACAATTTACCAAAAAAATCGATCAGGACTGGAATGTTTGCAGTGGTAATGGTGTGCATTCCGGGTTTAAACACGTCCAGCGCCTGTCCATTGCGGAAAAATACGGCTGCCTGTCCATCGCGGACGATCACCTGCGAGCCAATTCGGAAATCACCGATGCTCGTATCATCTGGAAAACGATGAACAATCTCATCCACCATTTCGTTGCGGTATTCAATGACATCAAAAACTCTGGCCATGTGATCTCCTTTGTAAGCTCAGCTCGACCCATTAATTATAGTCTATGCAAATCTGTCTTTCAAGCCAATATACGCAGCCCCGGGCTAAAAGTTGCCAAATTCTGGGAATTCTGCGTCCTTTTCCCAAGCGGTGCCTGGAACACGCCCGGCTGATCCCTCTTCCCGTTAGGGTTTAAGCTGCATCGGTTTTCCAGTGGTCCTGTTTCTCAGCATCATTATTTCTGCCATGATGCTGACTGCAATTTCTTCCGGTGTTTCTGCGTTCAATTCGAGACCCATCGGGGAATGAATGCGGGCGATGGCATCCTCGCTTACTCCCTGCTTTTTTAGTCCTTCGACCGTGGTCAGCCAGCGTCGTTTGGACCCGATTATACCGATATAAGCAGCCCGGGTTCCAAGCAAAACCGGCAGCCCGGGGATATCGGTCGCGGTGCCGCGCGTGGTCAGAACCAGGTAGGTCTGCCGGTTGATGGCGACATGCTGCGGTAGTTCTGCCATTTCCACCGGGAAAAACTCGTCCGCATCCGGGTTCATTTCAGGTGTGCAGTACTCTGGCCGGTCATCCGAAATTGCCACCCTGAAACCAAGCCATTTTGCCAGGTGGGCGACCGCTTTTCCGACGTGACCGCCCCCGATGATGATGATTTTTGGCGCAGGTACGTATGGCTCCACAAAGACCTCCAGTTGCCCGCCGCAAACTCCGGGGTCGCCCCGTTCCGGGTCGGTCATGGAATAACTTAATTTCCGGGGTATCCCGTCTTCGATCGCTAAGCGGGCTTCATCCAAAACCCGGTGTTCCAATTCGCCTCCACCGACGGTTCCGAAGAACTCACCATTCTCACCCAGCAGCATTTTGCTGCCCACATGGCGCGGAGTGGAACCCTGAGCGGAGATAATCGTGCAGATTGCGAACCTCTCCTCACGTTTTTGCAGGTCAGCAGCGATCTGGTAAAGGTTTTGATTCATTTTTCAAGGATTCCCAGGATGGCAGGCAGGAGCTGTTTTTTGCGCGAAACCATTCCGGGGGCATCGCGTGTGCCATCCGGCAGCGGCGGAAAGGGCAGCTCGTCCAGGATTGGTGGGGCATTTTTTGAGATGAAGAGCCGGCTCGAACCTCTCACCACGTCGGTCACCAGCAGGGCGGTGAAATCGAGTCCGCGCTTTTCCTTTAAATCATCCAGGGCAACCTGCAGTTCAGTCAAATGCTCCCGGATTTGCAGCAGGTCCGTCACCTCAGCCTGGGCAATCGCGAATTTAAACCCACCGGCTTCATACGGCTTGATATCGGTGCTGACGATATCATTCGGATCCTTGTTTGCAAGACCCGCGCCTGCCGATAGAATTGCCATCCCAAAACTTTGAATGGTTTCCCCTTTGAGCGGGCTGTTCCCAACAAATGCCCAGCGCGCCAGTCGTTCTGCAGCCTGCTTGTCCCGCGGCGTTGTGGTGGGAGAGGTCAGAATCAGGGTGTCCGAGAGCAGACCGGAAAGCAGCATCCCCGCCAGCGCAGGCGGCATGGATAAGCCTGCTTCTGCGGTTTGTTCCGAGACCAGCGTGCTGGTTGAACCGACCGTATCCACGGTGAATTTGATCGGCTGGTGAGTGTGCGGATTTCCCAGCCGGTGGTGATCAAGTATTTCGAGCAAATCAGCTTCCTCGAGCGCTGCAATTGCCTGGCGGGGTTCGTTATGGTCCACCAGGATGATCTTCAGCCGCGGCGGGTTCAACACCCCGCGCTGGTGACAGATGCCGCTGTAATGACCGGTGTCATCCACCACGAAGAAATCGGTATGCTCCTCGCGCAGGATGCGGCTGAGTGAATCGCGGATGTGCCCATTCAGCGGGAATTTGGGGACTCCGGTATCAGCCGCGTCTTTGCACTCTGCCGACATGATGTCCACAATCCGGTGATCGCTCATATCCAGGCGTGGTCCGATCACCTCCTGGAAAAAATTAAAAATGCTTTGACCATTGACGATTCCATAAGGAATTCCGTCCTCAGATACGACAGGCGCCAACCCGCCGGTTCGACTGGCAAGCGACCAGGCATCACTCAGGCTTGAATTGGGCAAGACCGTATCCAGCTGGTGCACCACCGAGTCAAACCTGGGGGAGGCATCCGTCAGCAGGTAAGGCGCTTCCAGTTCAAGTTTTTTCATGATCCAGGAAGTCTGCGGGTTCAAGGCTCCCGCCCGCGAAGCCACCGTATCCAACCCATCCCGTTGGCGCAAGAGCCAGGCATACCCCATCGCGGCAGCGATGGTATCGGTATCCGGGTTGAGATGACCGGTCACGTAAATCGTATCTGATTTGTTTCCCATTTTTTATCCTGTCGCTAATGAAAACCTGATCATTTCAAGGATTTGCTGCGTGTTCCTGCTGGGCTTGCGCTTTCAATTTCAGCGCCCGCCAGATCCTTTCCGGGGTCGCAGGGATTTGATCAACAACGGCGCCGGTGGCGTCCTGGATGGCATTTCCGACAGCCGGTGCCACCCCGTCCATCGGGATTTCAGCCGCAGCTTTCACCCCGAAGGGATGGCTCGGCTCAAAAGTTTCGACGAAGATGGTTTCCAGCTCAGGTATTTCGTCCGACCTGAAAATATGATAATCCTTTAAATCGATTTCACGCGCTTTCCCAGCCTGATCATATTTCATTTCTTCACAAACCGCGTAGCCGAGTGCCTGGATCATGCCGCCTTCTATTTGCCCGGATGCCGTCAGCGGGTTGATGATGGTGCCCGAATCGACCGCGATCACGAGCCGGTCCACCACCACGGCGCCGGTTTCAATGTCCACGCTCACTTCGGCGAATTGAGCTGCGAAAGGCGGCGGGGAGGAAGGCGAGACGTGGGATGCCATTCCCATGATTTGTTGTTGGTCATTATGATGCAGGCTGTCGAGCGCAATTTCAACCATGCTGACGAATTTACCATCAGGCGCGGTTGCCTGCCGGTTCCCCAGCTGAAAATCTTCAGGCTGGTAGCTGGATTTTGAACCAGTTTTGGCGTTCAGTATTTTTGCCGCCCGCTTTTTAATTTGAGCCGCAATATCCTGGGCTGCCTTGGCAACAGCCGTTCCCGAGATGTAAGTGGTTGAGGACGCGTAAGCTCCCTTGTCAAAGGGCGTGAAATCAGTATCCGAGGAATAACAAATGATGTCATCCAGCGGGACGCCCAGCACCTCGGCGGCTATCTGCGAGAGGACGGTGTCTGAGCCGGTGCCGAGATCGGTGGCGCCAATCTGCAGGTTGAAGGAGCCGTCATCGTTCATCTTGATCGATGCCCCACCCATATCCAGGTAGGGGATGGCAGATCCCTGCATTGCCATTGCCACCCCGATCCCTTTACGCAAGTTGGGCTGGTGGACCGGGTCCGGGAAGTGCCAGGCTGGATTGCCAGCTTTGGCATCCCAACCAATCGCAGCCCGTGCCTGGGCGACGCATTCTTCCAGCCCCACGGTGTTGATGATCTCGGGATGGGGTGCCCTGCCTTCGTTCCAGGTGGTGCTGAAGGGATGGTACTCCCCGGCGTGAATGGCGTTTTTGAGTCTGAATTCGAGCGGGTCGAGTCCCAGCGCCCGGGCGATTTTTTCCAGGTGCCGGTCGAGCGGCCAATATCCCTGCGGCACGCCGTAGCCACGAAATGCACCGGCGGGCGGGGTGTTGGTGTAAACAATATCCGCGTAAAAACGGATGTTGGGCGATTTTCGATATTTGCCGTCGCCAACGTATAACCCCATCGCCTTGTGCCCCGTGTTCCCGGTCACAGTCAGCGCATGGCAGCCGTAAGCCCCGGTATCTGATAGCGCAACCATCTGGTTGGCGGTGATTGTGCCGTCCTTTTTTACACCGGTTTTCATGCGAATATGCATTGGGTGCCGCGAGCGGGAGGCAATGAACTCTTCCTCCCGGGTATATTCATAAAGCACCGGGCGGCGTGTCGCGATGGTCAGGTGCGCAGCCACATCTTCCATCATGATTTCCTGCTTGCCGCCAAAGCCACCGCCGATGCGGGGCTTGATGACCCGGATGCGTTTGACTGGCAGATCGAGCACTGGAGCCAGCACCCGCCGCACGTGAAATGGCACCTGGGTCGAAGTCCGGATCACCAGCCGGTCATTTTCATCCCAATAGGTCAGGCAGACGTGAGGCTCGATGTGCGCCTGCTGGACCTTTGGAACGATATATTCACCTTCGAAAACCTGGTCTGCTTCTTTAAATCCCTCGTCCACATTGCCAATGTCAATCCTGATTTCTGCTGCCAGGTTTTTCTTCGGGTTTGAATCTGCGAAATTTTGATATTCGGCTTCGTCGTGGATTTGGATCGCACCCGGCTTCATCGCCTCTGCTGCATCCAGGATGGGATCCAGGACCTCATATTCCACATCGATTAATTTCAAGGCTTTTTCGGCAATTTCCACTGTTTCGGCTGCCACGAAGGCGACCCGGTCGCCGGCGAACCTGACCTTGTGATCCAGCGAAAACGTGTCCAATGGTCCGGGGATTGGGTCGGATTGTCCCGCGGTCGAAAAGACCACGCGCGGCAGATCCTTCCAGGTCAGCACAGCCGCCACACCGGGCAGCTGCCGGGCTTTCTCTGCGTCAATTTTCTTGATGAGTGCGTGCGCGTATGGCGACCTCAAGACCTTGGCGTGCAGCATGTCGCGCGGTTCCATGTCGGCGGTGAAGGCAGGTTTTCCCTGGACAAGTTTGATCGCGTCCACTTTTATTTCGGGTTTCCCAACCGTGGCATAGGGGCTTTGGCGGGGGGAATGCACCATTTTTGTCAGAGCTTTGGTCTGAATATTTCCCGTTTGATTCGTTGGGGTCGTTAAATCTCGATCTGCGCTGAAAAGCGAATCAATCCCGAAACTTATGACAGCGCCTGGTAGCGCTTCCCCGCGCAGCACCGCTGCCGCGTTCAGGATTGCCTGCACGGGTTTGATGTAGCCGGTGCAGCGGCAGAGCACGCCAGAAATGGCTTCCCGAACTTCTGCCTCAGACGGGTTCGGGTTCTGATCCAGCAAGGCTTTCGCCGCCAGGATTTGGGCTGGTGTGCAGTAGCCGCATTGAATCGCGCCGTTTTCCACAAAAGCCTGTTGGATTGGGTGTAAACCATCCGTCTTTCTCCAGCCCTGGTCCGGGTGTTCCCCCAGGGCTTCAATGGTCACGACCAGGTGTCCTTCTGCCTGGGCTGCCAGCATCAATGAAGAATTGACCGGTTTTCCATCCAGGATGACCGTATCCGCGCCGGTTGCGCCGTCTTCATCGCCGTATTTCACGCCGTATAATCCCAACCGCCGGATAACGCTGAATAAAGTCTCACCCGCCTGGCAATCCAGCGCCTCTGGTTTGCCATTAATCGTCAAAACAAGCTGCATGGTTTTTTGTTCCTGATTTTCCATCGAACGTGCTTTCTTTCGTGTAGGTTTACCAGCCAGCCCGGGCAATCCAATCAAAATTGGAAGAAATTCTCAAACTCATCTGCCTGGCTGATCTTGTTGGTTTGTGTGAAATTGTGCCCTGACGGTTTTCCTGAGTTCATCGATCGAGATCTTTTCACCATCCGCTGAAACATACCACCAGCAATCCCAGCCGTTTGCGGAAATAACATTCAGCAGTTTTCTCGCCAGGCTGTGGATGGAACCCTGCTGTCCCGCACAGCTGATCTTTCCATCTGATTGAATTGTAGCTGAAATGCTATCATCCTGATTAAGCAATAATTTTTGACCAGGCTGCAGCAATCCACATTCCAGCAGCGAACCGAATGGGATGCGCGGTTCGCGGCGGTGATTAATGATGACCGTCGTCTCCTCGGGTGCGGGCGTGATCGAATCAATCCGCTCCTGCGCAATTTTGATGTAATTTTCGTCTTTCTCAATCCCGATCCATTTCCGGTTTAGTTTTTTTGCCACGGCGCCGGAGGTGCCAGTTCCGAAAAATGGGTCGAGGATGATGTCGCCCGGTTTTGAACTTGCCATGATCACCCGGTAGAGCAAAGCTTCAGGCTTTTGGGTCGAATGGACTTTTCCATCCTGGTTCTTGATGCGTTCCCTGCCCTTTGTCAGCGGGATCAGCCAATCTGAGCGCATCTGCAAATCATCATTGAGGGACTTCAGGCTGTGATGGTTAAAGGTATATTGTTTTGCCTGGTTTTTTTGAGCCCAGATCATGGTTTCATGGGCGTTGGTAAAGCGAACGCCGCGGAAATTTGGCATGGGGTTCGTTTTCAACCAGACAATATCGTTCAGAATCCAGAAATTTAAATCCTGCAGGATGGATCCGACCCGGAAAATGTTGTGGTATGTCCCGATGACCCAGATTGTGCCGGCAGGCTTCAGCACCCGTTTGCATTCCGTCAGCCACTCGCGGGTGAAGCGATCATAATCCTCCGGGCTGGAAAATTTATCCCATGCATCATTGACGGCTGAGACCTTGCTCAAATCCGGGCGGTACAGTCTCTTGCGCAGCTGCAGGTTATAAGGCGGATCTGCGAAAATCAAATCGACCGAATTGTCGGGCAGTGTATTCAGCACCTCCCGGCAGTCACCCTGGAGAATGGAATTAACGGGTAAAGTTTCCACAAAAGCCTGCCAGCCTCAACCAATTTTTCTAAAAGATGCGCTCATTACTATCCGGGAAATATTTATAAAACCTTCCTGATTACGAGGAAATCTTTTCTCTCCCGGTTGGCTTTTTCAATTTCATCCGCCGACCCGAGCACCACCACCTCGCCCTTTTGGGCTGCTGCTGCCAGCACCCGGCCGAAATTTCGGAAGTCATCGATGCGCGTCTGCAGGACTTCATCCCGAATCTGCTGGCGCTGCGCATCATCAATCCCGAGCAAAATCCGGTTCATGGCGGTCCAACCTTTTGCATCTGGCAGCAGGTAGGCATCCAGGTCGCCAATCGTCCCGATGATGGCTTTCTTCAATTCTTCGCCCGATAAATCCAGCTCCAGCAGGAATTTTGACGTTGCATCATAAATCTCCAGGCTGGACAAAAGGTTGGGGTCGCGGTAGGAGACAAAATTAAAAACGCCGGAATTCGGATCGAAGGCGCTGTGCCCGCCGTAAGCCCCGCCCTGGACCCTGATTTTTTCCCAAAGCCAGGTTGTTTGCAGGTATTTGTTGATGACGTGCGCCGAGCCGTGCAGCTCATAGCCCAACCGGTACAGGTCGCTTCCCTTGCCCACGTAATTTACCTGGGCGGGGATGGTCAGCCCTTCATTTTTTGGATTGTAGGATATCTCCCAGGCTGCTTTTTCGAAATTCTTCTGGGGGATGTTCTCGATAAAGGAATTTAGCAAAGGCTGAAAATTCAGGAAACTGGCAGCGTCGCTGGTCACATTTGCGATCATTCCTGCCTGGTTGATCAGGATGTCCGCCAGGGCTTCCAGTTTTGCCAGCACGGATTTCCAATCGTGCTCAATCTCGTTGGTTAATTCGCGCAGAAAGAAGAGCTGGTCGATGCCGTTCATTTTCTCAGCCAGCCAGCCGGCGCTGTTGAAGCGCGCTTTCAGCCGCTGGTTGACCACCCCGGAACCTCCCGGGATCAGGCTGGCTTCCAAATTCGATTTGCGTTCCAGTGCAATTTGTTGAAATCTTTCTGGCTGGTCAAATCGCGTGGTCAGCAGGATGTCTTTTAGAATTTCCAGCAGCGCGTTCGCCTGGGGAGTGGTTGTTTTTCCGCGCATGAACAACCAGGCAGCAGATTCCTCCTGCCCGCGGATCATCGAATTAAGCGGTGCGGGGCGGATTCCCCCGGTTTCCCTGCCAATCCGCTGGTTCAGTTTGATAAAGTTTTCTTTTTCGGTGCCCATTTCCAGCAGCAGTTGTCCGAACAAGCCCGAGTAAGGCAGCAGATCCTGCGGCACACTGTGCAAATCAAACCCCAGGTCGAGGTAGATGATCCCATTTGTGAACAAATCGTGATGCAGGATTCGCACCTTGCCGGATTGATATTCATGGGTCGGTATGGTAGAAACGCTCTTTTTGATATCTTCAAGCGCCAGGCTGGGAATGCTGGCGAGATTTTCAGGTGAATCAGGAGTTTCCTGCAGCTGGTGCAGGTGGGCTGTCTCGGCGATGATTTTTTCCAGCTCCTGGCTGCTGATGCCTGCCAGGAATTTTGCCAGTCTTTCCGTTTCAAGCGCCTCGCGCCGTTTTCCCTCTGCGGGGTCAGGGATTAACATGACAGTGCTGCGGTGCGGGTTGTCCAGCAGATATTTCCGGATTAATGATTCAAAATAACCCGCGTTCTTCGAATTTTCTTTAACCTGCTGCAGCGGAGCCTCAAAAGCCAGACCATCGAACGGATTGCCGTCATAAAGCCAGGTGGTCAGGGCTCCCAGCATCATCGAAAGACCGCGAGGAAAACTGCCTGTATTTTGCTCCCTCAATTGAAATTCGATCGTGTTCAGGCTGGCAGCAATCGTCTCGGGGTCGAGTCCCTCATACTCCAGCTGACCCAGGGTTTCCATGATCAGCTGCTCAACTTTAGCGAGATTTTCCGGCTGGATCCCCTTCAGTCCAGCCGTGAACATCGTCTGCCGCAGTTGTTCTTCAAATCCCCCGCTGACTTCTTCCCCCAAACCTGATTGGATCAGGACCCGTTTCAGGGGCGAGGAGGGGGTTGCCAGCAGGATATGGCTCAGGATGGATAATGCCAGGGTGCGTTCGGTCTGGACTGATTCTGGCAGCAGCCAGTTGATCGTGAGATGAGCCTTGGCGTCGCTCGAATCGCCCGAATCGTACGGGTAGGTCAGTTTCAGCGGCGCCGCAAAATCGGGTTGGAGCTGGATGATGGAGGTAATTTTCTTTGCTGTAAAGTCGTTCAACCAGGCGTCCAAAATCCGCAGCCGTTCGTCTTCCGGATCGTCCCCGTAAAAGTAAATATAGGAATTGGACGGATGATAATAAGTATCGTGAAAATGTTTAAATTGCTCGTAGGTCAGATCTGGAATGTGGAGCGGATCGCCTCCCGAGTCGAGACCATAGGCGTTGTCTGGAAAGAGGGAAATTCTGGATCTGTCGCCCAGCAGGTCATCCGGCGAGGAGTAAGCGCCCTTCATCTCGTTAAAGACCACGCCCTTGTAGCTTAAAGTTTTCCTGTCCTGGTCATATTCATAATGCCAGCCTTCCTGCCGCAAGGTATTTTCTGAGATCAGCGGATAAAAGACTGCGTCCAGGTAAATATCGATCAGGTTGTAAAAATCCTTCAGGTTCTGGCTGGCAACAGGGTAGCAGGTCTTATCGGGATATGTAAACGCGTTGACGAAGGTCTGCAGCGAACTTTTGATAATTTCAACAAAAGGCTCCTTGACCGGGTACTTCCGCGAGCCATCTAAAACCGAATGCTCCATGATGTGCGGCAGCCCCGAGGAATCCGGCGGCGGGGTGCGGAAACTGATGCCGAAAACCTTGTTTTCATCCTGGTTGGAAAGCGAAAGCAGGCGCGCCCCGCTCTGATCGTGGATGTAAAGCTTGCCCCTGGTATTGATTTCAGGGATTAATTTTTCTTCGATTAATGTGAAAGACATTTCTGCTCCTGCGATAACAATTCTAAAGATGATCTTTATTTAAAAATATTGATTCAGATGTCCATGGATTTCAGGCATCTGGATGCCAGCGTGGCGGCAATTTCCCGCCGGTAGGCGCTGGAAGCCCATTCATCCTGTGCATCCTGGAAGGCGTTTTGTGCGGCGGCTTCAATGCCATCCGCTTCGGTGCCATCCATCGCCAGGGTTGGATTTGCGAAACAGCCGCCCAATGCCAGGCGGGTCCGCCCGCTGCCCCAGCGCGCGACCGCTGCACAAACCACCGGTTGGTCGTATTTTGATCTCCCGACACTTTCAAAAGCGAAATTAACGTTGAGAGGAATACTGATCCTGGTGATTAAACCCTTGGGTCTCATTGGCAGGTAATCACCCAGGCTGATCTCTTTGTCCGCGGGTTTGCCGGCGAAGCTGATTTTTGCATCCAACCCCAGCAGGCTGGTCGCGAAGGGGGAATGACCGTCACAGGTCACCAGGCTGCCTGCAATGCTGGCTGCATTGCGCAGGTTGTGACCGGCTTCCAGTCGGATGGCTTTTTTCAACCCGAGCGGGCAGTCAACCCATTCATATAAGTCCTGCAGGGTTGCGCAGGCACCGATTTTCAGGTTGTTCCCTTTTTTCTCAATGGAATTAAGACCCAGGGACTGCAAATCCACCACCACGTAAGCCTCATCCCGTTTCATGCTCAGCCAGGTTCCACCCCCCATGGGGTAGTGATTGGGTTTTTCCAGGTACATCAATGCTTCATCCAATTTCTGCGGACGGATATATTCGAGGATCATGGTTGCTCCAGCAATTAAAAATATGTCTGACAACCTTTATTATACAGGAAGCAGGTCAATTAATTTGGGTCCAATGACACGAACCGGTATTGGGAACCGGAAACCTTTTTTCAGATCGTGAACGCTTTACTCCGGGTAAACCTTCCAGCCGAGTGCCTCCAGGTTGGTGACATCCAGCAGATCATTCGGCACGTTAATCAGGAGTGTGTTCGCTTCTGCCAGTAAAGTTCCCTCTTCGTCGTAGATCCCCGCCCAGCTTTCGCTGGTTTTACCCTTCGAGCGACCTGCCCTGCCGATGATTTTAAGCGGTTTACCGATCGGAACGTTCTTTCGATATTTCACTTCAATTTTGGCGGTAAACATGAATTTCGGCGCCGAAGGATCTCCCATTTGCGCCCGACCGCTGATTTCATCCAGGATGGTTGCCACAATCCCGCCGTGCAGCACTCCCGGGTAGCCCTGGAAATGTTCCGGTGCGGTGTAAGTGGTCTCAATCACACCGGGTTCAGTCTGGAATATGCGCAGCTTCAAGCCCACCGGGTTTTGCAAGCCGCAGATGAAACACATCCTGGAGTTGGGTTGGGGGATTCGTTTTTCGATGGACATTAATTCCTCTTTCCGGGGTTGTAAAAAATTGTTATTCCTGTTATTCATGGTAAAATTTATTTGTAAACTTGCATTGAAACAAAATATCGACTCAATGAACCAATATATCGATCATCTAATTAATTAACAAGGAGGAATATTTATGACTCATGTAATCACCAGTTTGTGTCTGCGCGACAGCGGTTGTGTTGAGGTCTGCCCGGTTGAATGTATCATTCCCGGTAAGCCGCAGGAACAATGGCCGTTGTTCTATATCGACCCGGATACATGCATCGATTGTGGCGCCTGTGTTCCCGAATGTCCTTACGCGGCAATTTTCCCTGAAGATGAAGTTCCTTCAACATATACCGCCAAGGGCGGCGAGTTTGTCAACCGCGTTGGGCTGACCGGTCATTACACCGGCACAGATCATCACGGGAATGCGGTTGTTTTGGAAACCGCCAAACAATTAGCCAGCGGTGATACCTTTGATTTATCGGTGGATGCCCAGGCTAACGCTGATTTCTTCCAAAAAGGCCCTGGTTATAACGCCAAATAGTTCCTTCGTTTGATTGAGGCTGCCTCCCGCCTGGGATGCAGCCTTTTTTTTTAATCTGCCCGGTTCAGGACCCGGTCAATTCCTTCATCAGTTTCTCACCCATTTGGCTGATTTTTTGCACGTCATTTTCTTCAATCACGATCACCAGCGCGAGCGGTGTGCCCGACCAGTTCGGCATGGTCCCGGCAAAAAACCAGGTGACATGGGCATCCTGTTTGGAGCTGGTGCTGGTGTATTCCCAAAAAGGCCTGCCGCCCAGCCGGAGTAATTCGATTTCGCGCATGGCACCCTCTGCACTGAAGCAGGTTGCTGGTTTTTCATTGCTCGGGATGGCTGTCCAGCCGGACCCGCTGATCTCGATCGCATTGGTCAGCGTCAGGACCGGGCAGATGCCCTTGTAGCTCAAAGCTGCCACTGCCGGCAAAATCTGCACCGGGCTGAGGGACAGGTTTGAGAAGGTCCCTTCCGGCGCAGCCGCAGCAGCGGGCAAATCCAAATTGGGGTTTTTATAGAATCCCAGTTTTGAGAAAAGGGAGATGATTTCGTTGTTATCCACTTTTTGGTTATTAAAAGCCGCATCCAGGAAAGGTTGAACACTCGTTCCAACCTGGTAGGATCCCTGGGTGGCGCGATCCAAAAGCAGACCTTCAGGCGAGGCTGCCAGGTTTTCGCCAAGCGTGTCCAGGTGATTCGCATCAAAATATGGGTGAGATGCCATCGCCAGGATTTCACCCGTCTGTGCATTCAATAAAACCAGGGCGCCGGGCTGATCGCCCAATGCCTGGTCAGCCAGTTTTTGGCTGTCAATATCCAGGCTCAAGCGGATGTTCAAGCCTGCCTGGGGCTGCCCGTAAAGCGCATTTTCCCACCAGGTCTGCAGGGTGGGGTTGCCTCTCAGACCGCGCAGGAAGGGGTCGAAGGATGCTTCCAGTCCAGCCTGTCCGTAAGTATCTTGCGTGTAACCGATGATCGGGGACAGCTCTGGAACAAGATATTTCCGGGTGTAGGTTCCGGGCTGCCCCACCGTAATGTCGATCGGACGGTTTTGCCGGTCCAAAATCGACCCGCGCTTGATAAATTTATCTGCAATCGCCCGGCGCGGGTTATCAGTTCTCGCCAGCAGGTTATCAGCCCGGATGTTTGACCACCAGCCATAGGTCAGGGCGCAAGCCAGCAGCCCCACGCCGATCAGGCTTGCCACATTCAGGAAGGGGGCTGGCTGTGCCAGGCTGACGGGTTCATCTTCAGAATCAGAACTGAAGTGAATCAGCAGCATCAAGCCGATCATGGATGTCAGCAGTGAGGATCCCCCGTAGGAAACAAAAGGAAGGGTGACCCCCGTCAGGGGCAGCAGGCGCAGGTTGCCGCCGATGATCAAAATACTTTGCGCCCCAAAATAAGTGGTGATTCCGGCTGCCAGCAGGCGATGAAAGTTTGAGGATGCTCGCAGTGAAATTAAAAACCCTCTCAGCACCATAATGGCGAGGATGGCAAATAAGGCGATGCTCCCCACCATCCCGGTCTCTTCGGCGATACTGGTAAAAATGAAATCCGATTGAGCCACCGGCACCAGCCAGGGCGAGCCCATCCCGGGCCACGACCATACAAGCCGCCGTTGGCAACAGCCATCAGCGATTGGATGATCTGGTAAGACCTTCCGCTCGGGTCCGCCCAGGGATCCAGCCAGGCGAGCAGGCGATAATGGACGACATCCACGAAAAAATATCCCACCAATCCAGCCAGGATCAGCATTCCGAAGGCAGCCAGCAGCACCCGTTTTTTCCCGCTCGCCATGTAAACCATGGCTGCGTAGAGAAAGATAAAGATACTGGCTGTGCCCAGGTCGCGTTGGGAGATGAGAATGGCAAGCGCCAGCCCGGTCAGGATCAGGGATGGGAAGAGCAGCGGGAAGAGCCCTTCACGGATTGGCATCCGTTCGGCAAAAAAAGCAGCCAGGTAGATCACCAGCAGCAGTTTGAGCGGCTCGGAAGGCTGGAAATACAACCCGCAGCAGCCCAGCCAGAGCCTCGGTCCTGCACCGGTTGGATTGGTCCCAAATATCAGGGTTAATGCGGTCAGAAGCAAACCGCTCAGCAAAAACAGGTATTTATACTGGTAGAGAACTTCGGGAATTTTCTTGAATTTCAAGCCTGCGATCAGGACTCCAACACAAACCAGCAGCCAGATCGACTGTTTCAGCCCGAAATTCGGCTCCAGGCGCCAGATGGTCATGATGCCCCAGCCGGTTAAAATTCCAGCCAGGGGCAAAAGGTAGGGGTCGGAGTTGGGCGCGAAGCGTTCGATGAAAAAGTTCGCGCTCCACATGGCTGCGCACCAGATCGCAAACCCGATCCAATGGCTCCAGCTCAGTTTCACATCCAGACCCTGGTAGCGCGCTCCGGGTGAAAGCGTCAATCCCAGCGAATAAAGAAATAAAAAAACCATTGTCAGGGTCAATAAAAGACCCTGCAATTTCTTTGGTCTTGAAAAGTAAAAGTTTAGCGGAACCAAGGCAGATGATTTAATGAGATTGGTTTAATGAACAGCGCCGGGTCAGGCAGACCGTCCATCCTTATTTTAGATATTTTCCAACCAGCAGGTCGAGTTTTACCCGTGTTTCTGGTGGAACGACTGCCGGGTTGGTGATCAGGGCATTCGAAAGCGCATCGGTGCAGTTGCATGTCTCGGGTTCGTCGATGGTCGCCATCAGGTTGCGAATGGAATCCTGCGCGATGCTGGTGTTTTTATTGAGGGTCTCGATGACCATGTCCACCGTTACGGGTTCTGCGGTCACGTGCCAGACGTCGTAGTCCGTGACGTGTGCCATGGTGGTGTAGCACATTTCAGCCTCGCGGGCTAAAAATGCTTCCGGGGAGGCGGTCATCCCGATGATGGACATGCCCCACGTCCGAAAAACATTTGATTCGGCTTTGGTCGAAAAGCGCGGTCCCTCGATCGTAATCAAGGTTCCGCCTTTGTGAACGGTTGCCCCGCAAGCTTTGACCGCGTCGTAAATTCGCTGGCTCAGATCCGGGCAGAATGGGTCTGCCACGCCGATGTGAGCCACCAGCCCGCCGCTGAAAAATGTCCGCTGCCGCTCGCGAGTATGGTCAAAAATTTGATCGGGAATGACGATATCGCCGGGTCTGAAATCTTCCCTTAAAGAACCGCAGGCGCTGATGCTGACAATTCGCCTCGCGCCTATCTTTTTGAGCGCATAAATATTTGCGCGGTAATTGACCTCGGTCGGGTTGATGAAATGCCCGATTCCATGCCTTGCCAGGAAAGCAATTTTCTTCCCTGCCAGCCTCCCGATCATGATGGGGGAGCTGGGTTTTCCAAATGGTGTTTCCACCATCACTTCCCGCGTATCTTCCAACCCCTGCATGGCGTAAAGCCCCGACCCGCCGATGATCCCAGCCGAGATTTGATCATTCATTTTGTTCTCCTTCTGAAACGTCGTTTTCAGACCTGTAATGCACCAGCAGGAGAACCTGCCCGCATTTGATCAGATCACCATCCATGACCACCGTCGGAATCTTGACCTGCTCACTATTAAGGAGTGTGCCGTTGGTCGAATTCAGATCCTCAATCCACCACTGGGCATGATGAAATTTTAACTGCGTGTGATTTGCCGAGACAGTCGAGTGGGTCAGGATGCAGTCACAATCCGGGTCGCGCCCAATCGTGATGCGCTCCAGGTTAAAGTGCAGGCTGCGCTGCGGCTCATCCGGGGTATCGATCAACAGGTCAAGTTCGGGTGAATGCCTTTTCTCGAGCGACCTGGCGGTCAATTGCAGCTCATGCCAGAGATGATACAGGACCATTCCCAGGAACCCGTAAAGGGCAACGACTGCCAAAATACGTAATACCAGCAAAATGACGCTGCTCATTTGGCTGGATCTTTTGGGGGCAGCGGTTTGGTTTTCCGCGGAGATGCTGCGTCAGCGGGATTCAATACCAGGGGGGTGGTATCCCCTTTTCTGCTGATTTTTGACTGGCTTTCCTGCCCAAACACCAGCGCCAGCCCAGCCAGTGAAATCACATCACCCGGGTACAAAATGCTCTGGCTGGTTTTGATGCTGTTCACAAAAGTTCCACCGGTTGAGTTTAAATCGAAAATTACAAAGCGGTTTTTTTGCAGGCGAATCTGGGCGTGGTATCGGGAAATTCTTGGATCATCCAGGACGAGATGATTATCCAATCTTCGCCCGATATTGGTGACCGGTTCGTCAAGCTGGAAGACACGCTTGCCGCCAATGATCAGGAAGGCTGATTGAGGCTGGGAATCATCCAATTCCTGGCTGATGCCCTGGGTTTCCGCCACGTTATTTTGGGGTTTGGTGCGCACATCAAAGAAATCAACATCTTTATTCGCATCAGTGACCAGGGTCAAACTCGGTGGAACCTCAAACTTGATTCCCATTTCGTCTGTTACGTAGATCAGGATCCTGGTCAATTCATCCAGGATGCGCGGATTTTTCTCCCAATCTGCAGCCTTTGATGGGTTTACGACCAGGTAAAAATTTGATGGCACACTATAGTTTGAATTCTGCAAACTTTGTGTGTGAATGTTCGTCCTGATTGCACTGGCAAATTTTTGTCCAATTTGCTCCCTCAGCAGGGGATTGGGCAGCAGCTTCTCCAGGTGGATTTCGATCAAAGTTTGAAGTCTTTTCTCAAGATCAATTAAAGGCATGGGGATCAGGTTTTCTCTTGGTTCGAAACAGGTCGGATAATTTGAAACGGTTTGGCACATCCGAATTGTAATACCACAAATATAAATTGGTAAATATTCGGAATGGACCATTTTGCACTTGAAAAAAATCCATTCCGCTGGTAAAAACAGGGTGAACCAATTTTCCAAAAGGAGCACTCATGGCACTGCCTCTCGTTATTCTCACTCACCCTTTGCCCGTCGATTGGATTTCCTCACTTCAGGGTCGCGTTCGTTTACTGGTTGGACCTGCCGATCCTCCTGGTTTTGCCCCTCATCTCCTGGAACAGATGGATGAAGCCGTTGGTATTTTGTGTTTCCTCTCCGACAAGGTCGACCAGGCATTAATCGATTCGGCTCCCAGGCTGAAAATCGTCAGCAACATGGCTGGCGGTGTCGATAATGTTAATTTGGCAGCCTGCACCCGGCGCGGAATCCCGGTTGGAAATACCCCCGACGTTGTGACGGATGCCACTGCTGATTTGGCGCTGGCGCTGCTCCTATCGACTGCCCGGCTTTTACCGGCAGCCTCGCGCGATGCCAAAGATGGATTGTGGAAAACCTGGTCTCCCACCCAATGGCTGGGGGCTGATCTGCGCGGCGCCACCCTCGGGCTGGTCGGCATGGGGAAAATCGGGCAGGCAGTCGCCGAACGCGCCCGCGGTTTTGGCATGAAAATCCTTTATACAAATTCCCGCCAGCATCCGACCCTTGATTCTTCCTCTGCTGCAACATACTGTTCGCTGGATCAACTCCTGGCGGAGAGTGATTTCGTCAGCCTGCACTGCCCGCTGACCCCTCAGACCCGCGGTCTCCTGGATAAAGCTGCACTAAAGCGCATGAAACCTACCGCCATCCTGATCAACACTTCGCGCGGTCAGGTTGTCTCGCAGGATGCCTTGATTGAGGCTCTCCAGCAGGGGTGGATCGCCGGCGCCGCACTCGATGTGACCGACCCCGAACCGCTGCCGGTTGATAACCCGCTTTACAGCCTGCCGAACTGCCTGGTTGTCCCGCACATCGGCTCAGCCACGCATGGCACACGCCGGCGCATGGCAGAAATGGCCTGCGATAACCTGCTGGCTGGTCTGGCAGGGCAGCGGCTGCCTTACCTGGTCAACCAGGATGTTTTGGGTAAATAAGAAAAAAAAGGCAGCCATTTGGACAGCCCCTTTTTGAATTGAGTGAAAACCTCACCTGCGGACGGGTCTGCCGCAGTTCGGGCAGGTCGTTTCGCCTCGCAGTAGAACAAAGCCGCAGCTCAGGCAGGTGACCGGCTGGATGTTTCCAAGTGGAGCGCCGCAGGCGATGCAACTGCCCTCCCCAACCGGGTTTGCCGTGCCGCAGTACAGGCATTCCAGGCGCTGGTACCTTTCAGAAATTTGTGTGCTCGCGCGGTGGGTCTGGCTGACCGCAGCGATGACGCTCCAGATCTTTTCGTTGATTTGAAGGTTTTCAACATCCTGAGCCAGGTCATCCAGCCTGTTGAGCAGGTTCCAGGGATTGACCAGGGTTGAAATCACGGTCTGCCCCATGCTCGCCGCAAGACCGAGCCATTCCTGTTCATTGATCGTGACTGCAACCCCATCCTCGATTTGTTTCAGTTGGACGGTGACTGCCGTTAATCCGCCGCTTTGCGCACCGGGTCGCGTTGAAATTTGGACGTTCATTTCCTGCTCGGCGCCGTAAACCTGCGCTCGCAGGTTGCCTCGGTTGAAATATGCCAACAGGGATTGAGCCAGGTCCTGGGGAGTGATATCGCCGTGATAAATTCGTTGTTCCATGGTATCGATTATAATCACCTTACGAAAATTTGATAGACAGGTGCGTGAATGCTTCGATTTAAGAAATTATTTGCAATTCTTTTTTTTATGATCATGGTTCTGGTTTTTCTATTTAACGTTCCGAGCGCGCAAAAGGTTGCAGCCCAACAGCCAACCGGCTCCGTCCCAACCGTGACCGGCACTCCCACCGGTCCAACCATTAAAGTCACCTACTCGGAGCAAATCAACGTCCGGGCTGGTCCCAGTTCTTACCTCTACAATGCGATCGGGGTTTTATTGCCGGGAGAAACTGCCCCCGCATTGGGTCGTTCCCCCGGGGGCGATTGGATTCAAATCAAGTATGATGGGGTTCCCGGCAATGTCGGCTGGGTCTATGCACCTCTCATCAGTCTATCGCCAAATGCCAACCTGCAAATTGTGGAACCTCCGCCCACCGCCACCCCTGCCACCACCCCCACATTTGACCCAACCCTGCTGGCTGCCTTCATCCCCCAGTACACACCCACGCGCCTGGCGACCTATACCCCCGCACCTCCCCTGGTGATAGCAACCTACGCTGTGGTCAGTGAAAAATCCGGTGGAATTCCCCTCGGGCTGGTGATCGTCATCCTGGCATTGATCGGCGCCTTCGGCGGGCTGATTTCTTTCCTGCGCGGCAGGTAAAAGCCGGTTGCGGCGAAAATCAGACATTGAAAAAAACAGGCTGCCAACTGGCAGCCTGTTTTAATTTTCTGATTTGACGAACGGTTAATTGTTGCTGCAGCTTCCGCCGCAGCCGCACGAATCTTCGCCTTCTCCGTGCTCGTGACCTTCAGTACCGCAGGCGCAGCTGTCATTCTTACTGGCAGACGGGCTCGAAACTGAGAAGCCTGAACCGCGCACAGGGTCATTGATATAGTCAATTTTTGCGCCGCGCAGGTATTCGATCGATTGATCATCCACCACCAGCTGGACATCCTGGGTTTTAAAAATAAGATCTGTTTCGCCGATGTTATTGTCGAGTGCCATGCCGAAGTTTACACTGCAGCAGCTGCTGCCTGCGACAAAGACGCGCAGCGAATAACCTTCGAGGTTTTTCTCGCTCAATATGCCGCGAACAGCTTCAACCGCGGGTTCGGTCAGGGTGACAGTGTCTTGATTGGTTCCGGTTTCAACTTCCTTTAACATATAAGTCTCCTTGATCACCAGTAAATAAGACAAATAATATCGTATTCACTCTTTTTTGTCAACAAAAACCCCGCATTTTGCGAGGTTTATATCCGGTTAAATTAGTTGGTGGGTAACCGGTTCTTGAGCGTCCGTTCAAGGATTTCATCCTGATCGTGGTCTGCGGATTTTCCTTTTTTGGATTTGGCTGCTTTTTCGGCTTTCGCGCGATCAAGGGCTGCCTGCCAGGCAAGTTCGAAAACGGTCGGATCCGGTTCCGAAGGGGTTTCGGTTCCAAAGTTTTCAACCATTTCATCGCGTGGTTTGGCTCGCTTACCGCCGCGTTTTCTTTCGGGGCGGGCAGAGGCGGGGGTTTCAACTTCCACTTTTTCTTCGGGCTTGGGCAGGACGGCTTTCATGCTCAGGCGGATCTGTTTCTTCTTCCGATCCACATCCAGCACCATCACATCCACTTCGTCGCCTTCTTTAACAACGTCGCCGGGGGTTTTCACGTAACCATGAGCCATCTCGCTGATGTGGACCAGACCGGGGCGCTCTGCACCGATTTCCACAAATGCGCCGTACGTTTCCAGCCGGACAACCTTGCCCTTCACAATCAGTTCAGGTTTTAGTTCGCGCCAATCAAGACCCACTGGCTGGATCATCGTCAATTCGATCCGATCAGCTTTTACTTTTTTGACCCATACGTCCACATCCTGACCAACCTGTACAACATCTTCCACACGCTTGACGGGTGTTTCTGATAATTGAGAGATATGGATGATCCCTGGTACTTCCATGCTCAGGTCGACGAGCACGCCTGCTAGAGTGGTTTTAACAACTTTCCCCGTCAGCTTGGTCTTTGGTTTCAATTCACTGGCGGGGGCTGTTGGTGTTTCGCTTGGTAAAGTCATGTGTTTGTCTCCTCAAATTCGGGAATAATGCCGACTTTTCATTATACTTCAGTTCCACTTTTTGTCAATAAAAACCTGGAGCAAAATCAAAAAGATCTCCTCCGGGCAGCGCTGCCAATTCTTCAAAAAATCTTGACTATTTCATCGATAAATAGTAATATTATTGTACGAAACGGAAATAAAAGAGGCTCTATATGTTCAAAATCGACAAGATTGATTACGAGATCATCAACGCCCTGATGGAAGACGGGCAGGTCAGGGCTGCAGAGATCGCCCGAAGGCTTGGGAACAAATCTGAGCGGGCTGTCCGCTATCGAATCGACCGACTGGTGGATAACAAAATCATCCACCTCTCCGCGATTATAAACCCGAAAGGGTTGGGCCTGAACGTGGTGGCAGATGTCCTGCTGGAAATTGAATCGGGTCTGATCATGGACGTGGCGAACAAGTTGGCCGCGCTTGAAAACATCAGCTACGTGGCGTGTTCCATCGGTGAAACGGATGTCAGTATCCAGGTTTTGGGCACAACCAACGCCGAAATCTATGCATTTGTGACAGAAGTCGTCGGGAAGATCCCGGGGGTGCGTAAAACCACCACGAAAATCGTTCCAGTCGTTTTGAAAGACACCTATCAGTGGAAGCTCCCTGCCAGCTTTATCTCCAACACGATCGATGATCAATAAAATCCTCTACAAAGGAAAATCATGAATAACTTCAAGCAAAATTCATTGCTGCAGCAGCGTGCCAGCCGTGTTCTGCCCCTCGGCGTAAATTCAAATTTTCGCTATTGGGGCAAGGATATCACCCCCTACGTCCGGAAAGGCAAAGGCTCGCATCTCTGGGATGTGGATGGCAATGAATATATAGATTACCGCATGGCGTTTGGTCCGATCATTCTCGGGCATGCTTATGATGAAGTGGATGCAAAGGTAATTGAAGAAGTTCAAAACGGTGTCTTGTTTGCCATGACCGGCGAGCTGGAAGTGGAAGTTGCCGAAATGATCGTTGAGATGTGCCCGGCGGTCGAGATGGTCCGCATGGCTTGCTCGGGCACCGAGGCAACCATGCACGCCATCCGGGTGGCACGGGCTTTTACCGGGCGGGAAATCATTCTTAAATTCGAAGGCAATTATCACGGTTTTCATGATTACACCCTCTGGTCCACTTATGCGCCGGTCGAATCTTATGGCAGCCGTCGCAGCCCCATCCCGGTTGCCGCATCCTCAGGCATCCCGCGTGTCCTGGGAGAGAAGATCATCACCCTGCCGTTCAATGATTTTGAAGGCTTTGAGCGCGTCATGCAGTCTTTCGGCGATCAAATCGCGGCGGTCATCACGGAACCCTGCCAGGGCAACTGCGGCGCCATTTTGCCTGAGCCCGGCTTTCTCGAATTGATCCGGCAGAAAACCACTGAATATGGCGCCCTCTTTATCCTGGACGAAGTCAAGACCGGGTTTCGTATCGCCGCAGGTGGGGCGCAGGAATTTTACAACCTAAAACCCGATCTTGCGACCTACGCCAAGGCGCTTGGCAACGGTTACCCGGCAGCCGCCTTTGGCGGTAAGAAAGAAATCATGGAGATCATCGGTCACGGTGTTTCGCAGGGCGGAACTTACACCAATAACAAGCCGGGAATTGCCGGCGCTTATGCCACATTGAAAATCATGCAGCGGGAACCGGTCTTTGCCACCCTCAATTCCCGCGGCGGGCGCCTGATGACCGGGTTGAAGGAAATCTTCGAAGATAACAGCATTCCGGTTGCCTTCAATGGCTATCCCGCCATGTTCAGCTTCGCCATTGGGCTCGAGCAGGCAACCTGCCAGCGCGATTGGGCTGCCAGCGACCGCGAATACTACCTGCGCCTGGCAGAAGCAGCCATCAATCGCGGTGTCATGCCTGATTTCGATCCGCGCGAACCCTGGTTCCTCTGCTATTCTCACACCGAAGCTGATATCGATCGCACACTCAACGTATATTCCGAAATCGTCAAAACTGTGAAATAATGAAATAATTCAGCATTTCACCCCATCACACTTTAAGGAGAGTTGTATGTCGGAATTAACCGCGCAGGAAATTGTCAATATGAACCGGGAATTTACATTCTTTTCCTGGTCTGTCCAGGGACAGGTCAACCCGATCCCGGTCGATCATGCGGAAGGAATTTATTTTTGGGATAGCGACGGTAAACGCTACATTGATTTTTCCTCCCAGCTCATGAACACCAACATTGGTCACCAGCACCCAAAAGTCGTCAAAGCCATCCAGGACCAGGCGGGAAAATTATGTTTTGTCCATCCCGGCAACGCCACCGACGTGCGCGGACTGCTCGGTAAAAAACTTGCAGAAGTAACCCCCGGCGACCTCAAAAAGACGTTTTTCGCCCTCGGCGGCGCAGAAGCCAACGAAAACGCGATCAAGATCGCCAGGTTCTACACCGGGCGGCACAAAATCCTGGCTCGCTACCGCTCCTACCACGGCGCCACCCACGGCTCGATCGCCCTCACCGGCGACTATCGCCGCCTGGCGGTTGAACCAGCCATGCCGGGCGGGGTCCACTTCCTGGATCCGTTCTGCTACCGCTGTCCATTCGGTCAGAAGCCCGAAACCTGCCAGCGTGAGTGCATCAGCCACCTCGAAGAGGTCATTCGCTACGAAGGTCCCGATAAAATTGCCGCGATCATTATGGAGGGGGTCGTCGGTTCCAATGGTTTAATCGTGCCTCCGGATGATTACTGGCCGCGTGTGCGCGAGATTTGCGACAAATACGGCATCCTGCTCATCTCCGATGAAGTCATGAGCGGCTGGGGCCGGACCGGGAAGTGGTTCGCGGTGGATAACTGGGGCGTCACCCCCGATATCATCACCACTGCCAAGGGTATCACCAGCGGGTATGTCCCGCTTGGAGCGGTGATTGTTTCAGAAAAAATTGCAAAATATTTCGACGACAAGTACCTCTATGCTGGTCTGACTTATAACGGGCATGCGCTGGCTTGTGCGGCGGCGCTCGCCACGATCGAAGTTTACGAGGAAGATCACCTCATCGAGAATGCCGCCCATCTCGGCAAATACCTGGGCAAGGCGCTTGAAGGCATCAAAAATCGACATGCCTCCGTCGGTGATGCCCGGTACATCGGTCTCTTCTCCGCGCTCGAGATCGTAGCAAACCGCGATTCGAAGGAAATCATGCCCGCCGCGGTCATGGCAGAAGTTGGGAAATTCCTGCGGCAGAACGGTCTCTTCACCTTTATCATGGCGAACAGCATGGGCAGCATCCTTTTCGTGGTTCCACCGCTCTCGATTACCCGCGAGCAGCTCGATGAAGGGCTGTCCATTGTGGAAAAAGCGCTTGAAATTGCGGATGCAAACATCCACTGATCAGTACCCAACCTTATGATCACTGCCACAGTGCAGTCTTCTAAATCCTTATCTGGGAAGAAAGTGAAAAAATAATATGATGAAAATTGCGAACTATATCAACGGGGAATGGGTGGAACCGAAAATTACCGAGTACTTGGATGTGATCAACCCCGGAACCGGGGAAGTCGAAGCGCGAACCCCTCTTTGCGGTCGCGACGATATCGATCAAGCCGCCCGGGCAGCCTCCCAGGCTTTTGAAACCTGGCGAAAAGTGCCGGCGCAGGATCGTATTCAATACCTGTTTAAATTGAAATTCTTACTGGAAGATAACCTGGATGAGATTTCCCGCACCATCACGCTCGAATGTGGAAAAACCCTCGAGGAATCCCGCGCCGAAATGCGCCGCGCCATTGAAAATGTGGAAGTTGCCTGCGGCATTCCCATGATGAGCAAGGGCGAAATCAGCGAAGATATTGCCCCTGGGATCGATGAAATCATGCTGCGCCAGCCCGTCGGGGTCTGCGCCACGGTGGCTCCCTTCAATTTCCCCGGCATGATCCCTTTCTGGTACCTGCCTTATGTCCTCGCCACCGGGAATACTTATGTCCTTAAACCCTCCGAGCGCGTCCCGATGACCATGATGGTCATTTACCGCCTGCTCGATCAGCTCGGTCTGCCCAAGGGTGTGGTCAACATGGTTCACGGCGGCAAGGATGCGGTCGATGGAATTTTGGACCATCCCGCCATCCGCGCCGTCACCTTTGTCGGCTCCACTTCCACCGCCAAATACATTTACCGCCGCTCTGCCGAGAATGGCAAACGGGTCCAGGCTCAGGGCGGGGCAAAGAACCCCGTCATCATCCTGCCCGATGCAGATATGGAAATGGCAACCCGCATCATCGCCGATTCAGCCTTTGGCTGCGCCGGGCAGCGCTGCCTGGCGGTTTCCTGGGCGGTTACGGTTGGGGAAGCGCGCAGCTCTTTCATGGAAATGATCTGCGATGCCGCCGCAACCCGCAAGGTTGGTTATGGTCTGGATGACGGCGTTCAGATGGGACCAGTCATCACCAGCTCGCGCAAAGCCCGGGTGGAACAATTGATCGGCAAGGGAATCAGCGACGGGGCTTCCGTCCCGGTGGATGGACGGAATACGAAAATCCAGGGTTACGAAAATGGCGCGTTTGTGCGCCCGACCATCCTGGCAGATGTCAACCCTGGCAGCGAAATTCACCGCACTGAAATTTTTGGACCCGTTCTCAGCCTGATGCATGCCAACACCCTCGATGAAGCCATAGCGCTGGCAAACGCTGGTCAGTACGGCAATCAAGCCAGCCTCTTTACCTCCAGCGGCGCGGCTGCGCGCAAATTCCGCTCCGAAGTCCAGGCGGGCAACATTGGGATCAATATCGGCGTCGCCGCGCCAATGGCTTTCTTCCCCTTCTCGGGCTGGAAAGATTCATTCTTTGGCGATAATCACGGTCAGGCGATGGATGCGGTTGAGTTCTTCACCCAGAAGAAAGTCGTCGTCGAACGCTGGCCAAAAGATTGGTCTCGACAATTTTAATTTTGTTTCCACCCTTGGAGCTGGTTTTTTAAAGAGATGGAGAATTTATGGCAAGAGATCTGAACCACGCGATGAATTATGCTGAAAAATGGCTGGATTTGATTAAGAAACCCGGCTTGCCTGACACGGAAACAGCCAGGTGGATCATTGACGAATCGAAAGATAATTTTGCGAATTATTTCAACCGCAACTGGCTCGAATACCGCAAATCAGTCACAGAATCCGGTCAATGGGCGGCGGTGGAATGGACCGGGCGTGGTGCAGAGTTTGAAGACGTCCTTGGAAGAAAGTATATTGATTTCCTCGGCGGTTACGGCATGATGAGTCATGGTTGGGCGCACCCGGAAGTTGTGGCTGCGGTCCAGGCTCAATTGATGCGCACTCCCATGCCTTCGCAGGAACTGATCGATCCTTTACGCGGCGTCCTGGCGCGCCTGATGGCGGATGTCACCCCCGGCAATTTATCCTATTCATGGTTCGCCGCCAGCGGCACCGAGGCGGTTGAAGCTGCCATCAAAATTGCCAAGCTCTACACAGGAAAATCTGCTTTTATCGTGGCGGTCAAAGCTTTCCACGGCAAAACCATGGGTTCGCTTTCGCTGATGGGCAAATCTGATTATCGCCAGCCGCTCGGAACCCTGTACGGCGGTCAGGTCTATCATGTCCCCTTTGGGGATGCCGACGCGGTTGAAAAACAGCTTGAAATTTGTGAAAAAGTTGGAATTGGCGTCGCCGGGGTCATCTTTGAACCCATCCAGGGCGAAGCCGGCGCGATTGTCCCGCCGGATGATTTCTGGCCTCGCATCCGCGCCGCGACGCAAAAATACGGCACGCTGCTGATTGCTGATGAAGTTCAAACCGGTCTCGGGCGGACGGGGAAATTGTGGGGCGTCGATCATTGGAATGTCACCCCCGATATTCTCACTTCCGCCAAGGCTCTCGGCGGCGGGGTCATGCCGGTTAGCGCCGTCTGCACCACTGAAGAAATTTTCAAGCCCATGATGTATCCCAATCCTTTCATGCACACCACCACCACCGGCGGCGGAGCCCTGGCCTGCTCTGCCGCCATCGCCGCGATCAACGTCACCCTGCGGGAAAATCTTCCCCTCCAGGCTGCTGAAAAAGGTGCTTACATGATGCCAAAATTGCTCGAGCTGGCAGCCCGGTATCCCTCCGTTTACAAAAGCGTCACCGGCAAGGGCCTTTTGATCGGGCAGCACTTCCAATCCCCCGAAATTGGCTACAAAGTGGCGGCAGGCATGTTCAAACGGGGAGTGGTGGTGGCGGGCACCCTGACGAGCGCCCAGACCATCCGGATCGAACCGCCGCTCGTGATCACGTACCAGGAAATCGACGAAGGTTTGAACAGGTTGTCAGATACGGTGGAAGAGGTGGCAAAAACGCTCTAACTCAAGGTTGTGGTGATGACAATTTTGATGAAATCTTTTTCTCTTGATCATCAAAATGAGCAAAAAAATGTAGAGGAGATTTGGCATGCCCGATTTTGCTGTTGAATTGCGGGACGTAGTAAAAACCTTTCCCACGCCCGAAGGGGGTTACGTCAATGCAGTAGATCATGTCGATATGCAAATTAAGAATGGAGAGTTCTTTTCGCTGCTGGGTTCCTCCGGCTGCGGAAAAACCACCACCCTCCGGATGATCGCGGGTTTTGAATGGCCAACCAGCGGCGAGGTCTACATCGGTGACCAGGGGCAGGGTCGCAAACCTCCTTTTCAGCGACCAGTCAATACCGTGTTCCAGAGTTACGCGCTTTTCCAGCACATGACCGTTTTCCAGAATGTTGCCTTCGGTCTGGAAATGGAAAAAACTTCCAACGAGGAAATCAAGAGCCGGGTTGGAAAAGTGCTGGAAATGGTCAAGTTGAACGGGATGGAAAGGCGCTCTCCCCGCCAGCTCTCCGGCGGTCAGCAGCAGCGGGTTGCCTTGGCAAGGGCGCTCGTCAAACTCCCCACGGTTCTTCTGCTGGATGAACCGCTCGGCGCGCTGGATTTGAAACTGCGCAAGGAAATGCAGCTGGAGCTGAAATCCCTCCAACGCGAGGTCGGGATCACCTTCATTTTTGTAACCCACGACCAGGAAGAAGCTTTGACCATGTCCGACCGGATTGCGGTCATGAGCCTGGGCAAAGTCATGCAGTTTGGCGCTCCCGTGGAAATTTACGAGCGACCGAATTGTAAATTTGTGGCAGATTTTATCGGCGAAACAAATTTCCTCGAGGGTGTCGTCCAATCCAGCGGGGATGGCACCGTCAGGGTCCAGGTTCCCCGGGTGAATTCCACCTTGACCGGCGTCGCGCGCCAGGAATACAAGGTGGGCGACCCGGTGGTCCTGTCCATCCGTCCTGAAAAGATCCGCCTCGTCGAAACTCCGCAGCTCAACCAGAATTGTTTTGAAGTCATCGTAAGAAATGCCGCCTACATCGGCTCCGACACCCGCCTGGAAGTGGATTTAAACGGGGTCAAACTCAAGGTTTGGGAGCAGAACCATATCTCCACCCTCGACCCCAGGGCATATCACCAGGGCACGCAGACCGCCTGGGTTTCCATCATGCCTGAAAATATCCTCGTTCTTCCAGGGGAATAGGAGAAGAACATGTTGCAAAAATTACGAGAAAATCAAAATATCCAGGGACTGATCCTGATCCTCCCCACGCTGCTCTTCATGGTGGGTCTCCTGATCATCCCTTTGATCCTGACGACGGTGGTCAGCTTTGGCAGGCGCAGCGCGGATGGCGGGGTCATTTACACCTTCACCCTCGATAATTATGCCCGCCTGTTCGGATATTCAACCACCTGCACGAATGGTGCCGCCTCCTGTTTCGATCCCCTCTATGTCGATATTACCGTCCGCTCGTTCTGGCTGGCTTTGGAAACAACCGTATTGGTCATCCTGCTGGCTTATCCCCTGGCTTATTTCATCGCCCGGTCAACCCCAAAGCGCCGCACAACCTTCCTCTTCATGGTGCTCGTCCCGCTTTGGACCAATTTCGTCATCCGCGTTTATGCCTGGATGATGATCCTGCGCACGCAGGGCGTTTTAAATGGGCTGCTCGGGGCGTTCGCAGGTCTCTTTCACATCCCGTTTACCCCATTCGACATGTTATACACTCCCGGGGCGGTCCTGGTGGGCATGGTTTACGAGTTCCTGCCCTTCATGATCCTGCCGATTTATACATCGCTCGAGAAAATTGATAACTCGCTTTACGAAGCCGCAGCAGATTTGGGCGCCAATCCGCTCCGCACCATCTTCAGGGTGACCCTGCCGCTCTCCATGCCGGGGGTGGTCGCCGGTACGATCCTGGTCTTTATCCCGGTCATGGGTACTTTCATTGTTTCCGATATCCTCGGCGGTCAAAAAGTGATGCTGGTGGGCAACCTCATCCAGCGGCAATTCCTGGATGCGCGCGACCCAACCTTTGGCAGCGCGGCATCCCTCATCCTGATGGTGATGACCCTGATCGTGACCTACTTTTACACCCGGAAATTTGGCTTCGGTGAGGAGATTATCGCCGTATGAACCCTTACCGCCGCTCTCTCTTCGTCAAGGTCATGACGTTCCTGGTCTATTTCTTCCTGTATGCGCCTATCATCGTCCTGATCACCTATTCCTTCAACGCCTCCCGCACGAACATTGTTTTCGCCGGGTTCATCACCCAGTTTGGTCCGCTCCAGATGAGCGGCACCACCGTCGTCCAGAGTCCCTGCGGTCCATTCCACTGGTTTTGTGAACTGGCAAAAAACCGGGAGGTCATGAACGCTGCCCGCAATACATTAACTATCGCGTTTACATCCACAATCAGCGCCACGGTCATCGGCACCATGGCTGCCCTGGCTTTGCAGCGCTACAATTTCAGGCTGAAAGCGTTTTCGGAATTATCGCTCTACATCCCCATCGTCATTCCTGAAATCGTCATGGGCATCGGGATTCTGACTCTCTTCAGCCAGCTTTTCACCTTCTTCAATAACGTCTTGAACCTGACCGGCTCAGCCCGTCTCGGCATGGGCTTGGCGACGGTGATCGTTTCCCATATCACTTTCAGCATTCCATTTGTGACCATGGTGGTCCGAGCACGTTTGCAGGGTTTCGATAAATCCTTTGAAGAAGCTGCCATGGACCTGGGGGCGAATGAATTGGTCACCTTCTGGCGCGTCACCCTGCCCATGCTCATGCCGGGTGTGCTCTCAGGCGCCCTGATGGCTTTCACCCTTTCGCTGGATGATTTCGTCATCACCTTTTTTACCAATGGTCCGGGTTCGACCACCCTTCCAATCTATGTCTTCGGTTTGCTGCGAAAAATCATCACTCCGCAGGTGAACGCGCTCTCCACCGTCTGGATCCTGGTGGTGTTTACCGTGGTCCTGGCGCTGCAGTGGCTGCAGGGTCGTGAGAGTCGCAGCCAGAAAGCCTGGAAATAATTCGTGTATTTTGCCCGCAGGGTCAAATTGGGCTTCAATTTTGTTTCATACCAAAGGAGAATAAAATGAAACAACCGTTATTCTGGAAATTGCTCATCACCGTTGTAATTTTGAGTAGTTTATTAGCCTCCTGTGGAGGAGCGCCCACAGCCGCACCGGCTGTGCAAAACCCCACCACAGCGCCAGCTGCCGTTGAAGCGACCACCGCTCCCGCCGCCGTTGAAGCGACCACCGCTCCAACCAGCGCCCCGGCTGTCGAACAATTCACCACTTCCTCCGGATTTGTCTGCCCGCAGCCCAACCCGCGCATGGACGTGACCTCCAAGGAATTCAACCTCTTCGTCTGGACGGAATACATTCCCACCGAATGGAAGGAATGCTTCGAAAAAGTCTACGGCATCACCATCAACCATGACGAATATTCCAGCAACGAGGAAATGTATGCAAAGATTTCCTCTGGCAGCACCAGCTATGATCTCATCCAGCCGACAGATTACATCGTCAGCCTCATGATCCGCAAAGGCTTGCTGCAAAAGTTGGACAACAGCAAACTGACCATTTTGAAGAACATGGATCCCAAGTACATGAACCAGCCCTTTGACCCGGGCAACATTTACACCATCCCCTACGAAGGCGGGTTGGATGCGATCATTTACAACTCAGAAAAGGTCAAGACTCCACCCACTTCCTACGCCGATCTCTGGAACCCGGAATACGCCGGCAAAATTGTCCTGCTGGATGATTCGAGAGTGGTTATTGGCATGACCCTCCTGACCCTGGGGTTTGATGTCAATACCAAGGATTCTGCCCAACTCGATCAAGCCAAGGCAAAACTTGCCAAATTGATCCCCGGCGTGAAACTCTTTGACAGCAACAGCCCTAAAACCGCGCTCATCGCCGGAGATGCCGACCTGGGCATCGTCTGGACGGGTGAAGCCTACACCGCTCAGCAGGAAAATCCTGCCTTCAAGTTCGTCTATCCCACCGAAGGTGCGGTCATCTGGCAGGACAATTACGCCATCCCCGCCAACGCCCCTCATCTGGATGCCGCTTATGCCTGGATCAATTACACCATGCAGGGCGATCTGTTCTACCTGATGCTGCGCGATTTCCCCTATCTGAATCCTGATCTGGCTGCCCTGGATTATGCCAAGGCTAATGCGCCTGATCTTTACAACCCATTCAACGAATCGCCCATCACCAACCCGCCCGCCGAAGCAGTCAGTGCGGCCCACCGCATCGATGACGTTGGCGACGCCACCACCCTCTATGACAAACTCTGGACTGAAATCAAGGGCAGCAATTAGAAATAAGTTTTTCCTGCAATTTCAGTCAGGGGGTGACCACTGATCACGCTTTAAATGTTGGACAGGCACAGGCTCATCCGAGCCTGTGCTTTTTAATTGAATATTCAGTGAAAAGCCTGGAAAAGATTATAATCATCATTAAAAGGTTGACTTTAATGCAGAATATGCATAGAATAGGTTTATGGACAACATAAACCATAATCAGTATACCGAAGGGTTGGATGAGATTGACCGCTATATCATCGAAGCCATGCGCCAGGATGGCAGGGTGCCCTTTGCCCAGATTGCCAAGCATCTCAAAGTTTCGCCTGGGATGATCCGGGTCCGGTATGACCGCTTGAAGGAGCTGGGATTGATCCGCGTGGTGGGCATCACGAACCCGCTCCGCATGGGTTACACCACCATGACCATGATCGGGATACGCACGGCTGGCGATAAGATGCTTTCCGTCGCCCGGCAGGTGGCGGCTTTTGATG
>JAJYOU010000025.1 GCA_021795965.1 Chloroflexota bacterium | reverse complement strand
GCCTTCCGCCGGAGAGCCGCAAGTGTAATAATCGTGGTAATTAAGCGCGAACGCCATTCGATCATTTGCGTGTAGCCAATCCATGAATAAACTTACCAGGCGAAGCGAGCGTGAGTGCTAAAAATAGGCGTTCCCGCCAACAACCTGTGCAGGGGATTGGGTCTTCCATTTTCCAGGTTGATTCCACCCCAACCACAGCAGGGCAGGCTCCTGTCAGCTCCGAATTTGGACAGAGGGATATCCGTTTGCGACGGCTGAAGCCTGCTGCCACCCCTGGTTGGTGCGCCGCTTCACTTTTTTCCACATCTGCAACTTATTAAGATCAATCTCGTAAATTAAGAAGAGTCAGCCTGATAATATTGATAATCTTTAAGGGTAATTCAAAATATCAAAAGTGAACTTGACAATCCTGATTCAATCATTATAATTAATTAATAATCAGCAAATGGAGTTAAATAAAGGAGTCACTATGAGAAATCGCAGTCAGCTTGCCCTCGGGATCGTCCTGATCCTGCTCGGCGGACACTTCATCGCCCAGCTCCAGTTCCCGCAGTGGCGGGAGCTCACCAGCCTCTACATGGTTTACCCGCTCAACATCGTCGCCATAGGCGCACTGATCTTCCTGGTGGGACTGGTGGTCGGCGCAACGAGCATGTCCATTCCCGCAGCCATCGTCGCCGGCATCGGCGGCATCCTCTATTATCAAAAAATGAGCGGGGATTACAGCTCATGGATGTTCCTCTGGACCCTCATTCCGGGTTTCGCCGGCATCGGCGAAATGCTCTCAGGTTTGCTCAGCCGCAACAGTTTCAAGCTGCGCGCGGGCGCCAACTCTCTCCTGGCGAGCGGCATCCTCTTCCTGATCTTCGCATCCATCTTCGGCCGGATGACCATCCTCGGTCCCTACGGCTTGCCTGCCATCCTGATCGTGATCGGTGTCTGGATCGTGGTGCGTGGTCTCTGGAAACGCAAATAAGAGAACTGGAGGAACGTTATGCGACGTGGAAATGTATTCTGGGGTCTGATCCTGATCCTGACCGGTGTCCTCTTTCTCCTCAAAGCCCTGCACCTGATCGATGACATCCTGGGCTGGTTCTGGCCGGCAGCCCTGATCCTGCTCGGCGTCTGGATCCTGGTTTCGAACATCCTGCCGCGAACGTCCAGCAGCGCCGAGCCCTTTGAGCTTTCGCTCGAAGGCGCCACCCAGCTCGACCTCAACCTCGATCTCGGTCTTGGGTCTGTCAGCTTCAGCGGCGGCACACCCGAGGGCACAGCCCTCAGCGGCACCCGCGGCAGCACCCTCGAGATCAAGCATAATCGCAGCGGCGAGCGCCTGCTGGTCGATCTGAACGCCGGACCCAACTTCCTGCCTTTCCTCGGTCCCGATGAGGGAGACTGGCAGTTCGCGCTGACCTGCGCCGTGCCGCTCAACCTCAAGGTCAAAGCCGGCGCCAGCAGCCTCGACTTCGACCTGACCGACGTCAACCTCAAATCGCTGCGGCTCGAAGCTGGCGCCTCCACCATCAACATCAAGCTGCCCGCCAGCGTTGAGCACTCCGAAGTCTTCCTGGAAACCGGTGCGGCGACGCTTGACCTGCAGCTGCCGGACGGGGTTGCCGCGTCCATCCTGATGGAGCAGGGCGCCTCCACGCTGGATGTCGATCGCGTGCGCTTCCCGCTCCTCAACTCCAGCGGCAATCATTACCAGTCGCCGGATTATGCCGAAAATCCACACCGCGTGGATATCAATCTCAAGGGCGGGGCGAACTCCGTCAGGGTCGGCTGACCTTGCAGGCGGGTCGGATGCATCAAATTGGATGGAAGGAGTAGGCTATGCAGCGGGTGCAAATCAGAATCTGGATCGGTGCAGGTTTGATCGTGTTGGGGGTCCTGCTTCTGCTGGAAAAGCTCAAGCTGGTCTTTCATGCGGCAGAGTTCTTCCTGGGCGCGCTTTTCTTGATCTTCGCCGCCTATTTTTTCATAAGCTACGTCCGGGATGCGCACCGCAACTGGTGGGCGGTCATCCCAGCCATGGCGCTGCTGGGCATGGCGCTCAACACGCTCATCTCCAGTTTTGTTGCCGGTTTTGGCGGCGGCATTTTCCTCGGCGCGCTGGCGCTCTCGTTTTTCATCATCTACTTCGGCGATCACACCCGCTGGTGGGCAATCCTCCCGGGTGGGGCGCTCCTGACCCTGGCAGCCATCGCCACCTTCGAGCCTTTCGCCAAGGATTTGGCGCCCGGCATCCTCTTCTTCGGGCTGGGGCTCACTTTCCTGCTGCTGGCGCTCCTGCCCAACCCTTCCGGTAAAATGGATTGGGCGTACATCCCGGCGCTGGTGCTGATCCTCTTTGGGGCATTCTTCGGCACGCCGGCTGCCATGGGCTATGCCGGCTACTTCTGGCCGGCTGCCCTCATCCTGCTCGGGCTGGTGCTGCTGCTGCGTTTCTTCGTTCATAAAGAGTAGGGCAGGTAATGCGATCATTACGTATGCGTGTAGCCAGCGAATTGGTCAACCAGCATTAAAATCCACGCCTCCCGCGAGGGAGGCGACACAATATTTTAACAGCGAGTGAATTATCGCTAGTTTCAATCCACGCCTCCCGCGAGGGAGGCGACAACGTTTGAGACGCGTCAATCTGAAGCTATCACTGGTTTCAATCCACGCCTCCCGCGAGGGAGGCGACTATTCGTTTTCATTTTTTCCCTGTAGAGCATCTAAAGTTTCAATCCACGCCTCCCGCGAGGGAGGCGACATAAGATATATATATAATACGCTGTATATATACGGTTTCAATCCACGCCTCCCGCGAGGGAGGCGACGCCATTGATGCGCGTGTAGCATTGGACGCATTACGAGTTTCAATCCACGCCTCCCGCGAGGGAGGCGACATGGTCTGGCAGTCTGTACTCTCACCAAAGGAGGGTTTCAATCCACGCCTCCCGCGAGGGAGGCGACTGGGATTGATGATTTGTATTGCTCCTGTGCAGTGTTTCAATCCACGCCTCCCGCGAGGGAGGCGACGGCGGCTCCACTGCCAGACGTAACACCATCGTAAAGTTTCAATCCACGCCTCCCGCGAGGGAGGCGACAGACCAACTTGTCATTGGCTTTGTGAGCAGTCAGTTTCAATCCACGCCTCCCGCGAGGGAGGCGACCCTATGACCATCAGATCGGCCACGGCGACAAACGTTTCAATCCACGCCTCCCGCGAGGGAGGCGACAACTGCATCGTGGCGGTCAAACTTTTTCATGGTCGTTTCAATCCACGCCTCCCGCGAGGGAGGCGACTTGGACGATCGACCGAATGAATTATATGTTTTTGTTTCAATCCACGCCTCCCGCGAGGGAGGCGACCTGGCATCTCGCAAAGTAAGCGCAAAAACCGTATCGTTTCAATCCACGCCTCCCGCGAGGGAGGCGACCCAATCGCCTACTTCCGTGTGCTCAAATTCCCGAGTTTCAATCCACGCCTCCCGCGAGGGAGGCGACTGCTCCGACAGTTGCCTTGCGCGGCATGAGAGTGTTTCAATCCACGCCTCCCGCGAGGGAGGCGACAGCGTAAGGATATCGACATGAACGCCAGGCACTTGTTTCAATCCACGCCTCCCGCGAGGGAGGCGACCCAACCGTACAACTCGAAACTTTCAATTCGTGGGGTTTCAATCCACGCCTCCCGCGAGGGAGGCGACACAACGGGCAAGCGTGCACACTGAACGAAATCGCTGTTTCAATCCACGCCTCCCGCGAGGGAGGCGACACTTTGTGATATTCCAATAACTGACTTGCAAGCAGTTTCAATCCACGCCTCCCGCGAGGGAGGCGACATCACTGCATGGAGCATACCATCGGCATCTAATGTGTTTCAATCCACGCCTCCCGCGAGGGAGGCGACCTTCCCCGCCACCTGGATGTATGCCGCCGGGTTCGTTTCAATCCACGCCTCCCGCGAGGGAGGCGACTGGATGCTTCTCGGCGAAATCTATTGCCTTATCTGTTTCAATCCACGCCTCCCGCGAGGGAGGCGACTCCAAGATGGATATCGATTAATTACGAATGCCAAGTGTTTCAATCCACGCCTCCCGCGAGGGAGGCGACTGCAAAATATGGGCATTTTTCTATCGAGTGCCCATATATTGGGTAAACATATTAAAGCTTATCAAAAAAATGATCTATGCCCCATCTTTTTGGACCATATTTTATTAAAATACCATCATTTCCTCTGCGAACCCACCGAAGATTCCATGTGAGCTTTGGGTTCGCAAAATTAATCTTCAAGCGATCAGCGTTCCTTCGAGATCAATACTGACCTTAGCTCCAACGTGTTCCACCCGTTTGTGCCAATCGTCACCCAAATAATAATAACGCAAACTATCTTTTTTAATATCTATCATCTTTTCAAGGGTTGCCTGCAATTGCTTCATTAAAGCCGGATCGATTACACACTCAAAAACCGAGTTTTGAACACGCTGCCCATAATTCTGGCAGGCTTTCGCAACCTTCCGCAAGCGTTTTTGCCCCGCCGCAGTTTCAGTATTAATATCGTAGGTAATCAGAACCATCATATCTTCACCTATCAATTCCAGAAAAAAGGTGGATAGGCATCGATATCACCACGCAAAAAGCGAGCCAGCAGCATGGATTGAACATGTGGCAATAAGCCAAAGGGAATACGTTCTTTTAAAAAGGGATGGATAATTTCCTCTTTCTTTCGTTCCTGCCAGGCAGTTAAAACCGTTTTTCGAGTATCGTCATCCATTAAAATTCCTCCGCTTTCCTTTTTGATAAACCCCTTCGAAGTGATCTGTTTTCGGTTAACCAGAGAAAGCGCCAGGCGATCTGCAAAAAAGGGACGCAGCTCTTCCATCAAGTCCAACGCCAGGGAGGGCCGTCCTGGTCGGTCTTGATGCAGAAAACCAACAAATGGGTCCAACCCGACAGCTTCCAGCGCCGATGCAACGTCATTCGTCAATAGTGTATAAAGAAAGGAAAGCAATGAATTCATATTATCCAACGGTGGTCGGCGGGAGCGTTCCTTAAAGCTGAACGATTCTCTTTGTTGAAGCACCAACTGGTCAAATACCCCAAAATAAAGTTTAGCAGCGCTGCCCTCAAATCCCATCAAATCTGGAATTGTTTTACATAATAGAATTTCCTGCAGGTCATTTTTGAGAGAATCTGATACAGAATTGAGAGCCTGGGTATCTACCAGCATGGAATGGTCGCGAATGGCACGTTCAAGTACTTTTCGGCAGTTGGATATTTTTCCGAGCAAAAATGAAGCTGCAATGGGCAAGCTTAGGTCGCTATTTTCTGAAAAAACATATTGTTTTTTCCGCAGAAGTACATTGCCTTTGACCTTTCCAGTTACACGCGCCAGAAATCGCCCATTGGGAGTCAAAAAACATAAACCCACATTTCGCTCCGCACAAGCGCCCATTAGCGCCGGACTGACACCCTGGTAATTAAAACAGACAATATTTTCAAGATTGTGCAAAGGCAGGTGAGTGGAGCTTAACTCATCTTTTTTGACGACAATATTTTCTCCATCCAGGGATAAAAAAGCTTCGGGACTGGTGATATACAGGACATTGGCGAGTTTTTTCATGGTTCAAGCACTCTCGATTTGATGCTTTATATAACTGGACGCAGTGGTTTCGTTGTCTTGCATATCAGGCAAACAAATATCCATTAATGAGCAGGATCGGCATCCTTTTTGAGGTTTGACACGGGGTGTATAACCACGCTGGAAATAGGCATGCATTTCCTCCGCCATTTTACTGACCAACGAGCGCAATTCGTTTGTGAATTCCACCTCCACTCGGTGACGGGTTTCGCCATAATATAGCCAGCCCGTTGGGATTTTTACGGAAAGCATTTCTTCAAGGCAGATTGCCTGGGCACAAGCTTGCGCCTCATCACAAGGATCGCGTTTTTCATGCCCGTGTTTATATTCCACCGGGGCAGGCAGGTACAAGCCCACCCGCCCTGGTAATGCCACACCTTCCGCGGATTCTGTGAATTCGACCACATCACAAATCCCTGACAACCCCAATTGATAGGAGGCAACTGGCACCGAGCGAGAGATAATTACACCTTTACGGGCTTCTGTAAAATATGGATTATCTGCTTGCTGATGCAACAGTTTCCCTTCGACGGTCAGCAGATTTTCCTGCCATTGCTGCTCAATATAAATGAGTGCCCACTGGCGGCGACAAAACAGGAAATGCTGGATGCCGGAGAGAGGTAAAAGTTCGTCCGCGGTGTATTCACTTCTCATTATTTCTCAATGATCTCCACGCCTTCTGGCGCATTTCCCACGCTGGTGATGTAATCGCTATAATTTCGCGGCGGGTTTGCTTCAGCTTTTCGGTTCACTTTCACCAGTTCAAATAATTTGTGTGAGGGTGCATTTCCCAGTTCGCTCGCGTGTTTAAAAATGACCAATTTTCGCAGTGCCATCTTGCCGCGCGCAGCCGAGTGGTCGTTCTCGAACATATTGACCAGGGCATCCCAGAGCAAAGCCAGGTCATCTTCTGAAAACCCTGTGCCTTTTGTTTCATCATTGGCAAGTTTCGCCGCGACGTATCCTTCCGCCCGGTACAACCCGTAGGGAACGATATGTTTTCGTCCCATGGTGCGCTCTTTTTCGGCATCCTCGATTTTGGTCACGGTCTGGCGGGTGATGGTGACTTCCTGCTGGATGATGGGGTCAATACTGCGGGAGAAATTGATCTGCACCGGTCCGCGAACCTGTCCACAATTATCGCCCGTACTCATGACTGCACCGAAGGTGCGGACATCGAAGAAGTTGGCACACATCCACTTGCGGGCTTCGTCCACCTTGTCCAATTTTGCTTTATCACCGGTTTTTAGCCCGATGGCTGCGTAAGCATCAGCGTGGTTCTGGTTGAGCGGGATGCCTTCTTTGATATAAATTCGAAAACCTTGCGCGTCACCTTTAACAAGTTCGACATAGTTGCGGATTTTGCGTTTAATGCAGACATCGGTCACAATGCCATAACCAGTCTCCGGATCAATGCGCGGCATGTTCCCGGCATCCGGGTCGCCGTTCGGGTTGCCGTTTTCAACGTCATAGAGCAGGACAAATTCATAGCGGTTGGAAATAGGTGTATTCATGGTTGATTTTCCTTTCGTTGTTTAAAGAATTTCGGAGGATGAATTATTTTTGACGTAAAAAGCAGCCCGCTGGTGGTAATATCCCAGGACGAAAATTCCCTGTTCGTCTAGAGTTAATCGTGCGGGAATCGGATTATTCTGGATATCCAGCAGCCCCAGGATCTCTTCGACCTGCCGGTCAAGATGACGACCATATTCGGCTTTGGCGAAATAATGCTGGGAAAGCCGCAAAAGGACGGGGAAGACACTCGCGGGCGAGGCGCAGGCGGATGTGAAATACCGGTCCTTGATACTGGCATTCACATCTCCAATCGCCTCTGCCTGGGCTTTTTCCAGCACAGCGAACAAACGTCCCAGCACATAGGCGGGAGTGGTGGCTTGATCATTGAGAGTCATAACGAGAACCTCCTGGTACCTGGATGTATGACAATGTTTTCGGGTAAGAAAAGCTTTGATGATTGCCGCGCGCACATAATTGATCTTGCGAATGCGCTTTTTATCATCATCCATATCCGCGCGGATGCGGTTGATGATGGCATAATATAATGCGGCAGGGTAAGGCGCGCCGCTCAGGATGGAACGCATGACGGACCCTGCCATCAGCGGCGAAGCATCCTTGTCTTTGGTATTTTTGGATATGGTTTCATCGAGGATTTGCCGCACGGTGATATACGTGTTCTGGTCTTCATATTCCTTGACAATTTCCAGATCGCGATAATGCTGCAGCATGCGTTCGATGATTTTATTGAATGGATCATTCAGGAAGAAACGCACCGAGACCCGCCCCGCGTTGGGAGCCAACCCAAGCACGTAAAAACGCGGATTGTCCTCTTTCAGGTCTCTCAGCATGGCATCCAAATCCAACTTTTGCACGCGCCGGATTTTTCCCGCCACTTCTTTCAGTTTCCGTTCAGCCTGCTTGCGTCCTTCATTCTCAAGGGCTAAGGGTTCCTCAATCAGGGGAGGCTCAAAAATCCCTTCAAAGGCATCTGCAAAACCTTTTTTCTCGCTTTCTGCCCAATAGACAACGGTGGTATCTCCGATCAGCAGCTTGCGGTGGGGGTTTGCCGAAGAAAGCAAATAATTGAGTGCGGTTGTATAAGCAAAAGCCGCCTTGACACTTACTGGAGAATTACGACCCTGCTCGCGGTGGTAGGATTCATAAGCGGGTGCGTTGAACCCAACCAGGGTGGCGCCTGTCGGATTTGCATCCCGAATGCCTTTCAGGCTCGGGTGCAGGCGTTCAACCGGGGCTACTTCGCCGGTCACCAGGCACTGTGCCAGCACCGCGTCCTTGCCAGCTTTATAGGCATCCCAGACCTGTTTGATGAAAATGTCGTCGTGCGCGTAAACTCCATCCACCATGAAGACCAGATTCCCGCCGGCTGACAGGGCATCAAGGTTGGGTTTGATGGTTGGGTGTTCCCTGCCATTAACAGGGTCATAACCATTCAGAAATGCCAGGATGGCACGGGCGGCAGGGCAATTGGCTTTTGGGAGCAGTTCCTGGTGAAATTTTCGAAACTCTTCAAAGCGCAGTGGTCCAAAATCCACACCCCCTTTCGCGCTGATCCCAAGAATATAAGCGCTGTTTTCACAAAGGAAATTTGGATTGATCGCCGAAGTCTTTTTCACCTGTTCAGGAACGGTCATACGGAGGGGCTTTTCCACCAATTTGTTCCCCATCTGCACCTGCTGAAAAAGTGGAAAAATATCCATCAATTCGCCTCCTCTCGAAAGATTGAGGGCAAAGCTGACCCCGGCTGTGCAATAACCCGGTGGTGGAATATTAATTTCCGGGTCCTTCGCCAGCAGGTCGTAGTAGCGGGTTAAGGCTTGTAAGATCATCGCCTCACCTCCACCCCGGTCAGATCCAGCACCCCTTTGCACAATTCAGCTTTGAAGAACTCGGGTTGGATGTCCTGCGGGTTTGAAAAATCGAGATCATACAACATCCAGCCCAGGTTTTGATCGCCAAGTGAGCTTACCGGGATTTGCCCATCCTCGATCAGTTCCACCCGGGCGCCAAATTCGCGGGTTCCCAGGCAGGGAGCCTGGAAATATTGTCCTTTGCGCAGGCGGCGCAGTGCCATGTTGTAATGTTTTTCAACACTGTCCTCCGCCCCGGCTTTATCGGTCAATTCAAAGTGGGCTTCAATGATGTAATCAACATCTTTTAAAACCATGGAGGCACGCTGTTGGCGGGAATCCGTTGCCGAGATGAAAAACGGCTCAGCAGAACCGTTCATCCTCTGCCTGGCTCCGCTTTCTGACGCCTTTTCACTGACCTCATTCCTGCGAATATTGGTGAACTGGATTTCATTCAGGACGTGAATTTTATCAATCACCCAGCGAATCGCAGGTTTCCAGTAGACCGCCTCGATAATTCCTCGCGCGGCTGAGGGGGTGATAACCTCGTAACTGACCCGTTCCACCTTCATTTCTGGTCGGGTGAAAAGGGCGTAATCGCCGCGGACTCTAATGGTTATTCCGTATCCCATCTGTGTTTCCTCCTTTTTGGAATTCAATCAAAGAAAATCGCGCTACCGCTCTCCCTGGCAGGCAGAATAATGCCTGTTTGGTCGCTATAAAAAGTCGGGTCATCCTTCAAAATTGCGATTGCATCAGAAACCATCTCGATCCTTCCCAAAGAATTCAGGTTTTCAAATTCATTCTCATAAATATTAACCAAATATGGCTGCAGCTTGCGACGAATTTCTGTCGTATTCGGAAGGTAAGCAAGTTTTTTGACCAAATCTGTAACTTCATCGTTGTACCGGATGATTACAGCCACAGTAATGTTCTCGATCAATTTGAAAGCTTCTGATGCGGTCTTAAAATCGAACCCCCCGCTCCTGCTCAGGCAATCCAGTATTCCTTTAGCATCCGATGATTTTTGAGGATCCTGGAGAGTGTCCAATAACTGGAAATAATCCTGTATTGCTTCCATGGATAAGGGATCTTCACTATATTTGCGCAAAATACTTCGGGCTGCCTCGGAAGTTTGCTTGATGAAGGTGGGCTCGCGCTTGATAAATTCAGTATCAGGTTCGAAGACGAAGATATTTGCGCTCTTTTGTCTGCCTTCCCGGTTCACTCGTCCCGCAGCCTGAATGATCGAATCCAACCCTGCCAGTGCTCGAAATCCGACCGGGAAATCCACGTCAATGCCCGCCTCCATGACCTGGGTCGAAACTACGCGGCAATCTTCCCCGTTTGCCAATCTTTCCCGAATCTTCAGCAGTGTTTTCCTGCGGTGTGCCGCGCACATCAGGGTTGAAAGGTGAAAACGGGAATCTTCCTTCAGCCCTTCGAAAAGTCCTTTCGCGTGTTTACGGGTATTCACGATGCATAAAGCCTGGTTTAAGGAGTTCATTCTCTCCAACAGTTCTTCGTCTTTCAAGGTTCCGGATTGGATAATTTGCACCCTCTTGTAGAAACTGTACAACTCTTTTAGGTCAGGAGCCAGTTCGACAAAATCTGGAATTTCTGGCATAAATTGATTTAACAGTGGCTGGGTTGCAGTACAAAATACTGCGCTTGCCCAATAATTCAGGACTAATTCCTGGACGGATAACATGCATGGCTTCATGTATTCGCGTGGAATCATTTGCGCCTCGTCAAAAATAATGACTGTTTTAGCGAGGTTGTGCAATTTTCGACAGCGCGATTTTTGCCTTGCGAAAAGAGATTCGAAAAACTGGACATTGGTCGTAACCACGATCGGGATATCCCAGTTTTCAGCTGCAAGTTTAAGTTTTAGGAAAGCATTGTTTGTTTCATCATCCCGCGAGTTGTCATTGACCCGCTCTCTCACCTGTTCCCAGTCGAAATTGGAGTGATGTTGCAAAACATTTTCGCTTCCAAGGCAATCCTCAAAGACGGCTGCGTTTTGTTCGATAATACTGGTAAAAGGGATGACATAGATAATTCGTTTTAATCCGTACCGGACGGCGTGGTTGAGTGCAAATGCCATGGATGCCAGAGTCTTGCCTCCACCAGTCGGGATCGTCAGGGTAAAAATACCTTGCGGCTGATTGGATTTTTCCAGACAGGCATTTAGTGTTTCGCTACGTTTCTGATTGATTGCATTTTTCGGGGAATCAAAGCGCTTTAAAAACTGGTTAAATCGCGCGCATAAGGTTTCAATGTCAGCATACCCCCCGCGAGGTCGCTTGCCGTCGTTCATGTAAGTTTCAGTTTCCAGCCAGTCAGCATCCACCAGGGTGGAATACAACATTCGGGTCAGGAAAGCTAGGGAGAAACCCAGGTTTTTAGTACGTTTGAGGGGAGATATTTTTAATGAAATGGCTGACAGGTCGAGTTCATTCCGGTATGCGCTGAAATCTTGCACTTTCTTTTTTAATCTTCCCTGTAAAGTGCTTTCTCCAGCCATATCGGCTGAAGTGCCCTCGTCCAATAAGCCGCCATGGTGACCTGAAATTGTATAAGCCAGTAATCTGGCGATGGTTTTTTGCTGGTTTGTTTGGAAAAGATTTAGAACTTCCTGTGCCCCTGCGGTAGCGTGATCAACCCGCTGTGGCGCGCCTTCCAATCTGCGCTGAAAAGCCTGTGAATATTTGCCAATATCATGCAATAAACCAGCGGTGTAAGCCAGGTCAGAAATTCCCGCATCGCGACCCAGCTCAAATGCCAGCTTGGCAGTGTTGACAAGGTGATCGCTTAATCGCTGCCATTCGGATTTATCCAATCCGTCTTTGGAATGTGCAAAATATTCTTTTTCCAACACGCCTCCCTTTTACTTCCACCCGCCTCTGCTTACGCCGCCTCCACCTCAATCCCCGGGAAAAACTGCCGCACCGTCCCAGCCACCCAGCCGTGCAGGGTCGCCGGTAAGAGCGGGCAGCCCAGGCAGGCGCCCCCCAGTCGTACTTTCAAAACATCTCCATCCAGGCTGATAAATTCCACTGAACCCCCGTGATACTGTTCAATATAATCGTTCAGGTTGCTGATCAGCGCTCTGATTGCCTCTTCATTCGCTTCGCTCCGCGTTTTGTCCATCCTGCTGCACCTTTCTCATGGCGGATGACTTCTCGTTCATCCCTTTGTGGATCATGGAAGTGACCTGATCCTGCCCTTCGCTCCGCCGCGCTGAAACTGAAAGCGCCAGCCGTTCGATGATCAGGTTGCCAATGCGCGGGTGCGCCTGGCGCAGGTCGTGCAGATCCGTTCCGCAGATCACCAGCACTTCACATTCTTCCAGGCTGATGGCTGAGGAGCTGTAAACCGGGTTGCCGAGTACCGCCGACCAGCCAAAAACGCTGCCCGAGGAAAGGCTGGTCAGCTTGATCACAGCCCCGTCATACGGCTTATAGCGCAGTTCCAGCCTGCCCTGGGTCAACAGGAACAGGCAGTTCGCCGGCTCGCCCTGGCTGATCATTGCAGTCCCAGCCGGGTAAGTGCGCAGGGTAAAGAGCGGGGCGATGATCTCCAGATCAGCCGGGCTCAATTCCTCGAATAACGGGTAGTGTGTCAGTCTTTGCAGCATTGTATTGATGATATAACGCCTGCTGGGCTGTAAATAGTGGCAAACTTCCCTTTAATTCGGGTTAATTGATAGTTGTATCATATGACATTTAACATTAACATGCAAGCACTCAGGCAGGTTTGCGCTTCCAGAGCCAGATCCAGAAGCTGACCAGGAAAAACGTCAGCATCCCGATCAGCACCAGCGTCACGCCCTTCCCCTTGAACGGGTTGGGGGCTTTCGGGGCGAGGGTTGGGGTGACCAGCGTCCCGGTCGCTGTGATCGTCGGTGAGGGGGTTGCGCTCGCAGTTGGGGTGATGCTCGGGGTGGGGGTTTCCGTTACCGGCGGCGTGATCTGCAGCAGCAGCTTTTGCCCCGGCATCAGGATCGAGTTGTTATCCAGGTTATTCCAGAGCATCAACTGCACCAGGTTGACCCCGTACAGATTCGCAATCCACGAGAGCGTCTCACCCGCGCGGACGACGTGATAGTAATTCCCGTCCTCAGGCGTCAATTTTTGAATGGGCGAGAGGGTTGCAGCCAGCGTGCCCGTCACCTGCAGGTTGCCGCCAGAGGGGATCAGCAGCTTCTGACCGATCTGGAGCGGGGACGTATCCAGGATGCCGTTCAGCGCCGTGATCGAAGTCACGCTCACGCCGTAAGCCTGGGCGATCAGGATCAGGGTCTGGTAGGGTTGGACTGTATGCACGATCTGCCCGTCAGCGCCCGGCGTGGCAGGGACGAACTGCCCAACCGGGGTCGGGGTCGAATATCCAACGGTGTCAGCGCCCGGGATGAAGAGCTTCTGCCCAATCCGCAGACCGCTGCTGCGCGAGATGTTGTTCCACACTTCCAGGTCGTGGATGGTCAGTTTATAAGCGATGGCGATTGCCCAGAAGGATTGACCCGCCTGGACAGTGTGAAAAATCTTCCCATCCGGTCCGGGTGTGGCGCGGTAGACTGGCACGATCACCTGTGAGACGTAAACTCCGCTGCCCGTGCTTCCCCCCGCCGCAGCGGTCCCCGAGCTGCCGCCGCCTGCCGTGTAGGTGCCGCAAGCCTTGCCCGAGGTGTAGGCTGCCTGCAGGATGTAGTAAGTGAAGCCGTTCGCCGCCTGTGCCGTCGCCGCTCCCACCGCGCAGTACGCGCCCTGGGTGGCGGGCAGCATGTGGGCGGGGTCAGCCCAGACCTGCATGATGGCGTCCACCGATTGGTACATGCCCACCGCGAAATTTTCAGTGCCCCAGACGGTTGAGCCGCCGCCGAATCCTGCCGCTGCCAGCCGTCCTGAGACGTTGCCGATATGCGAGGAGAGCTGGTTGGCAGCCATGGTCGAGGCGGTATCCTGCGCCACGGCGTCAATGATCGCGTCTTCCACCAGCGGCTTGAACCCGTTCGAAACCCTGAGCGAATTCATCGCCGCGATCAGCTCGTAGGCGCTTACGCCTGCCTGCAGCGGGGCTGCCTGCGCCGGCAGGATCATCCCGCTCAACAGGGTCAGGATGGAGAGGAAAAAGAAAATACGTTTCATCTGCAAGAATTGTATCAGCATTCGGGTGAATATTTCCTTAAAATCAGCCTCCGCAACCCTGGAACCCTGCCTGCCGTCGGCGTCACGCGCGGGAAAAAGGTCCCGTTAAGCCTTTTTGGCTGCTTCCCAGCCCCTTTGCAGCCGGATTCTTACAAAAATATTGTTAAAAATTAATCCACATCTCATACAAGCAGACTATAGTGAAAAGTGACGTTTAACTTTCTAAACGCCGGTTTAAATTTTTGGATGGTTTTTTCATCCAAAATACAAATTGAAAGGACGATTATGAAGAAAATACTGATGGGTTTACTGTTTGCCAGCCTGGCGGTCGGAGCTCTGACCGGCACTGTTTTGGCAGCTCCCCGCCTGGCAGGCGCCAATTCTGTCAACGGCGCGAATAATGCGGAAGCCAGCCAGGTTGCCCCCACGGAAAATCCTGTCGGCGCGTTGCTGGCATCCTTTTTCGGGCTGGAATATTCCAGCGTTGAAACCCTCCAGACCTCTGGGGCGGGTTACGGTGAAATTGCCCAGGCTTGCTGGATGTCTTACCAGCTCGTCGGCGATAGCTCTCAATGCGCCCTGATCCTTCAGGCGAAGCAGAGTGGAAATTACAGCGGGCTGACACTGCCGAACGGGCAGACCGTCACCAACTGGGGACAGTTGATGAAAGTCGTCTTTGCTGGCAGCCGGCAAAACCTTGGCTCCATCGTTTCAGGTCGCGCCACGCTCACTCCAGCCACACCCACTCCTACTCCCGGTCTCCAATCCCTTCCCGCTAATGGCAACAGCCAGGGAAATGGATTCGGTCAAGGCATGGGCGTTGGTAATGGCAACGGTCAGGGCAGCACACACCGCAGCGGACATGGTCCCTGGGGTAATTAACGGCTGACATTTTTCAGCCGCTCCCAACGCCGCTTTGCGGCTGGGGACATTGATACAGTACTGACTTTGAGGTTTCCTCCCGTTTTCTGGGGGGAAACCTCCTTTTTGGCACCAGTCCGCACCAGCCTTGCGGATCACCGCGCGGGTTGGAAAGCGGCTCCACAATCGGTTATACTTCCTGCATGCTGAAATATCTTGCAACCTTTTCCTGGCTGGAACATCTAAAATGACAGAAATAGAACCTGAACTTTCACTTGATTTACTGCGCGCTGGAGACCGGAATGAGCTGGCAAGACTCGTCGAGGCTTATTCTCCTTCCATCTACCGCCTGGCTTCCCGCATGCTCGGCAATGCCCAGGATGCGGAAGATGTCCTCCAGACCACTTTCCTCAAGGTTTTCAAGGCTTTGGCTGATTTTGAAGGACGCTCAAGCCTCTCAACCTGGATCTACCGCATCGCCGCCAACGAAGCCCTCATGATGATGCGGCGCAAGCAGCCAGCTTACTCGCTGGATGAGGAAGTTGAAGACGAGGAAGGCGGCACCTACCAGCCCAAAGAAATGGCTGACTGGTCCGCACTGCCCGAGGCTCAACTGCTGGATGTGGAAGCTCAAAAACAGCTCGATCGGGCGATCCAGACCCTGCCCGCGAAACTGCGAAGCGTGTTTCTCCTGCGAGACGTGGAAGGTTTATCCATCCGCGAAACCGCCGAGGCGCTCTCATTAACGGAAACGAACGTAAAAACACGCCTGCTGCGCGCCCGCCTTTTTCTACGTGAACAATTATCGGCGTACTACACTGAGAAAATGGCGCTGGAGAAGTAAAAATGATCCATACCCATGAAAACGGCATCACCTGCCAGGATTTATTGCTCAACCTCTCGTCCTACATCGACGGCGATCTTGAAGAATCAATGTGCGAAGAATTGAAACGCCACATGGAAGGCTGCCAGAATTGCCGGGTGGTCTTCGATACAACCACCCGCACCATTTATCTTTACCAATCCCGCATCGAAAGGGATGAAATCCCTCCGGAAGTGCGCGAGCGTTTATACAGCAAGCTCAACCTGGATGATTTTCTCAAAACCAAAGCCTGAAAGCACTTCTCACCCCACCATGATCCGCCGTCCAGCTGCCCTTCCGCCCCTACCACCGCCCGAACGCCTGCCCGAAGCCACCCCGGCTCCCGCCGCAGATTCCGTGCTGCTCCTGCCCGAAGCGATTTCAGAGCCTGTCCGCCGCGGCTCACCCTGCCCGCGCTGTGGACTCGGACGCCTCGAATACAACGGCATGCTCGATCTCGAATGCCCGGTCTGCGGTTTTTACGAAGGCACCATCGGCGCCTGTACCTGATAGGTGAAATTCCATCCTGTAAGGATGCTAACCTGCTTAAATAAGGAATGATAATGGAACGTTTACTCCCAGATGAAATTGTTACCCAGGTTCGCCAGATTTTTGAAAAACTGGTAAACCCCGTCCAGGTTGATCTTTTTATCTCTGAAGATCGCAGTGATACCTGTGAACCTACCCGCCAGCTTCTCGAAGAGGTCATCCCGCTTTCTGACAAGCTTTCGCTCGTCGTCCACGATTTGAAGGCTGAACCCGAAATGGCGCAGCTCTACAAGGTGGAAGGCAAAGCCCCCGCCATCGTGGTCAACGCCAGGGATGGTCAAACCGTCACCGATTACGGCATCCGCTACCTGGGTGTGCCGTCAGGTCACGAGTTCAGCACCCTCATCAATGACCTGCTCATGGTTTCAAACCGCGACTCCGGTCTTTCCCCCGAAATGCGCACCTACCTCAAGGGTCTGACCCAGCCGCTCCACATGGAAGTCTTCACCACCCCCACCTGACCGCATTGCCCGCGAGCCGTGTTGCTCGCGCATGCCATGGCGATGGAAAACCCGAAAATGATCCTGGCTGAAGGTGTCGGAGCCATGGAATTTTATGAACTTTCTGAAAAATACGGCATTGGCGCCGTACCCGATACGGTTGTCAATGAAGGTGAGCATCGCGTGGTGGGCGCAGTTCCCGAAAACTACATGCTCTCTGAATTAAAGCAATTGGCGAAATAAAATATGTCCGCCAATAAATCACGCGCACAGGCGCGCCGTCAGGAAAAGTCACAACAGCAGATCATGGTTTTATTGGCTGTGGGCATTGGGATGATCCTGCTGGCATTCGGGGTATTCCTCGGCATCAACTGGGCCAAGGGAACCGTCACCCAGGCATCCATCGGGGTCCAGCCGGAGGCGGTCAACTTCGCCGCGCCGGATGTTGCCCTGACGGATCTGAATAACAAGTCCGTCTCGCTGGCTGATTACAAGGGACAGGTGGTCCTCTACAACGCCTGGGCAACCTGGTGCCCGCCCTGCAAGGAAGAGATGCCCACGCTCAACGATTATTACCAGGCGCATCACCAGGATGGATTTGTGGTGGTGGCGATTGAAGATGGCGAGCCAGCCAGTGAAGTTGCTGATTTTGTCAAAAGCCACGGGCTGACCTTCCCGGTCTGGCCCGATCCGAAATTTGTGGCGACAACTGCTTTCAAGACCAACAACCTGCCGACCTCTTTCGTGATTGACCGCCAGGGCACAGTCCTGCTGACCTGGACCGGCGCGATCACACGCGACACGCTCGAAAAGTACGTCACGCCGCTCATTCAAAAGTAAAAATATCACGCGATGAATTCTGGGGCTTTGTTCCAGCAGCACAGACGAAAACCCAAAGGCACCCCTCCAGCAATGGCGGGGTGTCTTGATTTCATTTTCGGGTCAACCGTTCAATTTTTCACCCCGCAGGTTCCAGGGAACGCTCCCAAGCCTGTTCTGCAGTCTGCCGGGTGTAAAATTGTCTTATTAAATTAATTCAGAGGAGATGCAAATCATGGATGCAAAAGTAACCTGGAGTCAGGGCATGACATTCACCGGGAACGCTGCCGGGTCGGGGTTCAGTCTGCCAATTGGGGCGGATCCATCGGTGGGTGGGAACGATGACGGTTTTCGCCCGCTCGAATTAATGGCGATCAGCCTGGCTGGCTGCACCGCTTTGGACGTCATCTCCATCCTTGCCAAGAAGCAGCAGGCAGTCAGCGCCTTTGAAGTCTCGGTCCAGGCTGACCAGTCTGAAACTCATCCGCATGTCTTCACGCATGCCCGCATCCTCTACAAGGTCAGCGGGACTGATATCGATCCAAAAGCCGTCCTGCGCGCGATTGAATTATCGGCGCTCAAATATTGCCCGGCTCAAGCCATGCTCAATAAAACCGTCCCGATGGACCTGTTTTATGAAATTTACGATGCCAGCGGCTCGCTGGTTTCGAGCGGGGAATGGAAAATGAAAGACTGAGCGCAGGTTTGCTGAAATCAATCACGAAAGTCGTATTCCAGTGTTCTAATCATTAAATAATTCAATCCACGCGGAGAAGAACATGACAAAGGCACTCAGACTGCGCGACAAATGGATTTACGGCTCGGGTGATCTCGGTTTCAGCCTGACCAGCACCATCCTGACCGTCTATTTCGCTCTCTACCTGACGGATGTGGTCGGGGTCTCCCCGGCAATCGCTGCCCTGGCGTTTTTCATCGGCAGCACCTGGGATTACATCAATGACCCGATCGTCGGCTACATCTCCGACCGCACCCGCACCCGCTGGGGGCGCCGCCGCCCGTTTTTGCTCTTCGGCGCCATTCCCTTCGGGTTAACCTTTGCCCTGCTCTGGTGGCAGCCGCCGATCCATGATCCGCTCATGCTCGGTTTTTACTACGCCTTCATTTATGCTCTCTTCGATACGGCTGCTTCATTCGTTTACATGCCTTTCTATGCTCTCACCCCCGAGCTGACGGATGATTACGACGAACGCACCGGGTTGACCTCCACCCGCATGTTCTTTTCCATCCTCGGCGGTCTGATCGCCTTCACCGTTCCCATCTGGATGGTGGATGGTTTTCATCCTGAACACGCCGGGAATGTCTTACGGATGGGGGCGATCTTCGGGCTGATTTCAGTCCTGCCGCTTTTCCTGGTTTTCTGGGGCACTCGCGAACGCCCCGAATTCATCCAGAAGAAGGAAACCCTCGGGGTGCGCGAATCGCTCCGCGTCACCTTTCACAACCGTCCTTTCATCTTTGGTCTGATCATGTTCATGTTCAACGGTGTCACCATGAGCATCATCGAGGTCATGCTGCTCTACTTTGTTAAATACGTGGTCCAGCGCGAGGACCAGTCCGATTTGATCATGGCGACCATTTTCGTGGTAGCCATGGCAGCCCTGCCGCTCTGGGAACTGATTTCGCGCCGTCTGAATAAACGTTGGGCTTACATCATCGGCATCGCCTTCCTGGCAGTTGTCCTGCTGGTTTTATCCTCCTTGAACGCGCAGACGGGATTGACCTTCATCCTGGTCCTTTCAGTGCTGGCAGGCATCGGTGTTTCAGCCATGCACGTCCTGCCCTGGGCAATCATCCCCGATGCGATTGAGTACGGCGAACTCCAGAATGGTGATCGCCAGGAGGGCATGTTTTACAGCATGATCACCCTTGCGCAGAAAGTTGCATCCTCCATTGCGGTGCCCTTGGCTTTGCTGGTGCTCCAATCCAGCGGCTACGTGGCGAACAGCCTTAAACAACCGGAGTCAGCCGTCCAGGGCATCCGCATGGTGACCGGACCGATCCCGGCTTTCACCCTCATGCTCGGCATCCTCTTCACCCTGCTCTTCCCGCTCGGGCGCGAAAACTACCAGAACATCACCCGCCAGCTCGAGGAGCGCCGCAAGGCTGCGCAGGAGGATGAGCCATGATCCAGGTCATCCGGGCTGAGAGCCGCGCGCAGATGCGCGAATTTAATGCTTTTCCCTGGGAACTCTACCGCCATGATCCGCTCTGGGTTCCGCCGATCTGGTCTGAGCGTATGGAGATCACGGATTCACAGCGCGGCGTCTTTTTCAAAGCCGGCTACGCGGATTTCTTCCTGGCGTACCGCGACGGCAAACTGGCGGGGACGATATGTTGTTCGCACGAGGGCGCCGGTGATCCGCGCGAATGCAGCCTGGGCTTTTTCGAGTGCATCGACGATGCGGACGTGGCGCAGGCGCTTTTTAAAAAAGCCGAGGAATGGGCGCGTGCCCACAATCTCGACATGCTTTGCGGCACCTACAACCTCGACCGCGAAAATGGACGCGGCATCCTGATCGAGGGGCGCGATCGTCCGCCGGTGGTCCTCTGCGGGCACAACCCGCCTTATTACCAGGCTTTCTTCGAACAATACGGCTTTGGCAAACGCTACGATGACGGTCTGGCTTATGAAATCCCCCTGGATGAAAATGACTCGCAAATCCAGCATCTCTACCGCCTGGCTGATAAGATCAGCGCCCGGCGCAGTTTCCGCATCCGACCGGTCAACCTGTCGGATGTTGAAAACGAGATCGACCGCATCCTGCTCCTGGAAAACCGCGCCCTCGAGCACCTGCAGGGTTTCGTCGCTTATGACCGCGCCGCGATCGAATCCATGGTCCTGCCGCTCAAAGACCTGGCAGATCCCGAGCTGGTCCTCTTCGCCGAGGCGGATGGGCAGAGCGTCGGCTGGTTCCCTGCCATCCCTAATTTATACGAGATCAGCATTCACCTGAACGGGCTGCGCCGCCCCTGGGATTATCTCAAGGCGCTCCGTTACCAGAAATTAAAACCCGCCTGCCTCGCCATCAAAAGCGTGGCGGTCCTGCCCGAATACTGGGATACCGGTGTGGCGGTCCTGCTCTTCGCTGAAATGGCGAAGCGCGCCATTGTGCGCGGCTACCGCTGGGTGGATCTCTCGCTGACAGGCGGTAGAGATGCTGGA
>JAJYOU010000012.1 GCA_021795965.1 Chloroflexota bacterium | reverse complement strand
CACGCTCAAAACGCCCCACTTACCACCCCCCTTATTAAGAAGTTTCCTTTCAAAGGAGAAAATCATGTCACTTGAAGGGTACATTGATTATCAGCGCCGTGAATTCTGCAAGGATATTGCCTGTCCGATCCAGGTTTTACTTGATTCAGAGCAGGAAGCCTCTCCACGCTACGAAACCCTCCGCGGCATCTGTAAATCTGACTGCATTCACAGCACCTATCAATTTCATCACTGGTTGATCCAAAAAGGATATCTGGTCATTCGACCTGGAGCAAATGTATGACCCGGTAACATTAATGATCGTTTCAATAAAAAGGAGAAATAATTATGGAATGGGGTATGGCAAATCGTTTGGCGCGCACGATCAAGCCGGATGGACATTGTTTCTATCTGGCACTGGATCACGGCTACTTTCAAGGCCCGACACATAAGCTTGAAAACCCAGGCCAGACTGCACAACCACTTTTGAAGTATGTCGACGCGGTCTTCATACCGCGCGGATCCCTTCGTTCGACATTTGATCCCAAGATGGAAACTCCCGTTATCCTGCGAGTTTCAGGCGGGAACAGCATGATCGGGGACGATCTATCCAATGAGGAAGTAAGCGTTTCCATTCAAGAAATGCTGCGCTTAAACGCCTCTGCTGTCGGCATTTCCGTTTACGTCGGTGGAAAATACGAACATCAATCCATTATGGCATTGGCAAAGCTGGTGGATACCTGCAATGACTATGGCATGCCAGTCATGGCAGTCACAGCCGTGGGACGCGAAGAAGAAAAGAAGACAGCCCGTTACCTGGGATTAGCCTGCCGGGTGTGCGCCGAACAAGGTGCAACCGTGGTCAAGACTTATTACTGTGAAGATTTCGAAAAGGTTGTGCAGGGTTGCCCGGTTCCCGTGGTTATCGCCGGCGGACCGAAAACAGATAATGACCTGGAAGTGATGCAATTCGTTTATGACGGCATCCAGAGAGGCGCGATCGGCGTCAACCTGGGACGTAATATCTGGCAAAACGAATCCCCGCAAGCTATGGCATGCGCCTTGCAAGCCATCATCCACGAAGACGCCTCGCCCGAGGCAGCCTTCGAAATTTATCAGGAAATCAAGAACAGCTCTAAAGCCTGATTGTATACACAGGATAATCCTGAAGATATAATTGTGATGGAACTGCTGGAGAAAAACTGCGCTTCCATCACAATTGGAGTTTTACATGAAAGTACCCACCGAAAATTTTCTCAGCCACATGGCTGACCTGCGCTTGAAGGTTTCCCGGAAAATTGGAAACCCTGTTACATTATCTTTATCTGAAGATCAGGCTGCCCAGGCTGATATGCCAACAATTGACAGTTTGGATGGAAGTGGACTTAACTCATTCACTTTCAATGAACCCGGTCTTGGAGTTATTTGTGTACAGAACACACAGGGACGGCTGTTTGACGGGGAAGTTGCGCTGGTCTCCGGTGGAGCCTCCGGGATCGGTAAAGCAGTCGTTGAATCTTTATTGACTCGCGGCGCAGCTATTATCAACCTGGATATCAACCCGGTCGTGGTCGATCTTTTCAAGAACCCGCTTTACCTGGGATTGCAGGTAGACCTGACAGACGAAACTGCCGCCATAGCTGCAATTGAAAACGGGGGGCGAAAATTTGGCGGATTGGATATGCTGGTGTTGAATGCCGGTATCTTTCCACCCGGGATCCGAATTGAGAACCTGAGTCTCAGTGATTGGCAGAAAGTGATGCACATCAACCTGGACCCCAACCTGTTTCTGTTGCGTGAGGCGCATGCCCTGTTAAAACGCTCGCCGCGATATGGGCGGGTAGTTATCAATGCCTCTAAAAATGTATTGGCGCCAGGTGCAGGTGCAGCGGCTTACTCGGCTTCCAAAGCTGCAGTGACACAATTGGGGCGTCTGGCGGCGTTGGAATGGGCCGCAGATCACATCCGCGTCAACATGGTGCATCCCGATCAGGTATTCGATACCGGCATTTGGACCGAAGAAGTATTGAAAGCGCGCGCTGCCCATTATGGTTTGAGTGTGGAAGATTACAAAAAACGGAATTTGCTGGGGGTGGAAATCAAAAGCCGCTACGTTGGAGAATTCATTGCCGAAATGCTTGGTCCACTGTTCGAGAACATCACGGGTGTACAAATCCCGATTGATGGCGGTAGTGACAGGATTATTTAATGGATGAAAACGAGACTGTCATTTTTGAGCAATTGATCGGGCTTTCACAGCGATTGGGAGAGCCGGAGCGAGACCTGGTAATTTTGGGGGATGGCAATACATCTGCCCGCTGTGATCAGGACACTTTTTGGGTCAAAGCCAGCGGCGCCTGCCTGAATCAAATCTCTGCAGACGGTTTCTCCAAGGTGAAGTTGAAATCCGTGCTAGGCATGCTGGAAATGGGTGACCTATCGGATGAACAGATCCACCAGGAGTTGGACAAAGCAAAAGTTGACCCTGGCGGGAGACATCCTTCCATTGAAACGCTGCTGCACGGGCTGGCATATTCACTGTGCGGCGCCTCTTTTATCGGACATACGCACCCTGTAGCCTTGAATTCCGTCCTTTGCAGTCGGAATGCGCGCCAGGTATTGAGCGGACATTTATTTTCTGAAACAGCTTTGTATCTGGGTAAGAGACCCTTGATCCTAGGGTATGCCGATCCTGGTCTGGCGCTGGCGCGTGAGCTCAGGCAAGAGATCCAAGTTTATCTGGAGCAAAACGGTGAAGCCCCACGCTTGTTCTATCTCCTTAACCATGGAATGGTTGCACTTGGAAAGACCGCCCAGGAAGTGGAGAATATCACTGCCATGGCGGTTAAATCCGCCAGAATTCTATTAGGCACTTATTCTTTGGGAGGACCAAACTTCCTGACCGAAACTGAGGTGGAGAGGATAACCAAACGCCCCGATGAAGAAAACCGCAGAAATCTCGCCAACCGGGTAACTGGAGGATAACTAGAAAGAGCAGGCAGCAGAAAGGATGGATGAGATCCAGATCCAAAGCAAATCCAAATAGAATTGTAAATCCCCGAAAAATGTATTGTCGACTTACTAATTGATTTACTAATAAATAGTAAAATCAGAACTCCATGACGATTCCCCGATATTAATTCGATAAAGCAACCTTTTTCTGTAAATTCGAGTCAGAAATATCCATAGTCCTTTAATAATCGAATGACTTGCCAACACAATAATGTTTTCCGATCTGCCACTTCTCGCTGGTTTCCATGAGCAAGGCAGAGATCAACCTCAGACAGGAAGCCTCATTTGGAAAAACTCCAACCACTCTGGCTCGTCGACGAATCTCTTTGTCAGTTACCTGGACGAAAACTCAACCGCGCCAATTCGAGCAGTACATTCTGCGATGGGATTGGTAATGCTTCTTTAGGTTCCAGATCCCTCGCCCATGGCACGCTCCTTTCTCTATTTAAAATTCTAAGGAGCGGGGAATCTCATATCAATAGATTTTAAAATGTTCGTTACGCGAAGATACAAACTTAATACTCTGAACCCCATTCTCCGAGGCGCGTGTGTAGAATCTTAATAAAAATACCCATATGGAATATTTACACCATATGGGTTATGCCGCAAACAGGCGACGAATCAATTTAGTAGCGTTACCGCAGCCGAGGAATGATCAGCCACTCGCCAGCGAAAAATCGACACGGATCCGTGCAGACAGTGTAATATTTCAACAAAACCGGATCCACCTTCAGCCGGCTCGCCAGGCTTTCCAGCGTGATCACGACATCCGGGATCACATACGGCTCAAAGGCCGGTAAAGCCGGGTCGACAACCTTCAGTCCCGGAGTGATCACGATGACGTGACCAATTATCATTGGCGATGGGATATACATATTGACCTTGCGCAGGACTTCCAGCGAGCTGGCATATTTTAGGGCAAGTCCATCCAAAGATTCGCCAGCCAACATGCGATGGAGCAGAAAACGGGTCGGGCCTACGCTGAAAGGAATATCCAATACATGCATCACCTGCGTGCTGGTTGCCGTGGCACTGGCAATCGCAGTGACTGTAATTGTGATGGTTGGCGTCGGAGATGGTCTCTGGGTGGCGGTTGGGAAAACCGGTGTGGTTGAGGGCAGCAGGGTCTGGCTCGGCGCAGGCAGGGGAAACAGCGGCAGGGCGCTGCTGGCCGCCTGCCGGGTCAATTCGGGCGCCTGCACAAAGCGAGCCAAGGGTTTCCAGCCCAGCCAGACCAACCCCGCCAGTGCCAGGATCAGCGCAGCCGTGAAGGCAGCCTGCCAGATCGGGCCCAGGTCAACGGGAGGCTTATAGCGCAGGCGTGCCGGAAAACCTTTGTTCGCGGGCAGCCCATAGACCGGACAAATGGAATGATCGACCGCCAGGCAAAAGGTTTCCTGGTGGGTAAAATTAGGTGTGACTGGTTTGCGGCACTGAAAACAGGAGTTGAGAGCCGATGGATAAGCGTACAAACTAAATACATCAGCCTGAGAACCAAGCTTTGGACAGTATGTTGTGATGTATGGTAAGGCGGGTTTTTCTTCCATATTTTTTTCAATATTCTATCACCAATTCCAACCCCCCATTCATCCGCGAGCGTTAGCCGTTTGCCTGGATCTTGACAACCTTGAGACCCTTTTCGCCATCGCGGTTAGCAAGCTCCAACTTTCCACAAAAAGACTTTAATCGTCTTGAGCAAAATATAAATATCCATCCAAATAGACCAGCCCTGGAATCAATATAACCTTCAAGGGACGTATGCATATCCTTATGAAATAAGAAGAATTGTGTAATTGCAGATTCATGCCCTGCCCGCTAAAGTAAAGGCGAATAAAGGCAATTAGACTTTTATTTTTGTTCTTCAAAAGCATTCGCTCGAAATTTATGCCAGGCGGGAATGAAATCATAAGTTGCATAAAAATGATTTGGCAGACAAATTTCTTTTATGGAATGACTGGCTGATTCGGATCGCTCAACATTCCCCACAACCAGACTTTATCAAATTCGATCTCACAATTCAAGAGATAAGTTACTACGCATCGTTCAGGACTTCGCCCGGAAGATGTGTATTCCCTCTTATTGATTCGCCAAAACAATTACCTTACCCACCGCAGATCATTTCTCTTTTTCAGCCGGGATTACCGATAAACTACCAATGTGTTGCCGATAAATTGCCGATAAGCGGTATGCACGAGTCCTGCGCGCAATATCTGAAACTTCCAACCAGCCTTATTCCACCCATTCCTGCATTAAATTCCGCGCCATCCGATCAGAAAGTCCCAATGTCTCCGCCACCAGCGCGGTTGTGATTGTTTCCTGCCTGGCAAATAGCTCGAGCACAATCCGGGGGCGATGATCCAAACGCCGCAGCGCATCCGGCTCTGGGTTCAATGGCGCTTCCTTCAATCGTACGGCTTCTTCTTTTGCCAGCGTAAATACATGCGCGAGTAAGTCAATAAAATAAACCAGCCAGGATGTCAGATCGGTATCCTCCCGGCAATTGTAATACTTATGATGCGGGTGCCCTGGCAACGCTGCCAATTTCATCTGCAGCAGAATGATGGATCGTATATGCCTAAACAATCCATGCGTATCGAGTTGGCCGCAGATATTCGAGCCAATTTCAATGCTCCGGATCGTAAGACTGCAGGAGAATCTTTGCAATTGACCATCGTGAAATATGCAACTTCAGTACCTAAATTATCTGCCTGGTTGGAGGAAAACCTTTCTGATAGCTTTTCTGTTTTTGGTTTTCCTCTTCAACATTGAAAGTCAATTCGGACTTCAAATAGTCTGGAGCGAGAAAATAAAGAAATCCGCAGGCGGACAAAAGTAGTGGGCGTTTTTCCAAACGGGACATCCTGTTTGCGTCTGATTTCTGCCTTGCTCATGAAGATCAGTGAAGAATGGCAGATTGGCAAACGCTATTGCACAAGTCTACAAAATGATTGTTAAATATCTTTGGATACTTCCGACTTGAATTTACAGAAAAACCCTTACATAATCTTTGCTTTGGTGATAATATTTTAATTTAAGACGGTTTGTCAATAATAATAATTGTTTCGGTCTTTTTTTTATTAATATTTATCAAATCGTGTACCGATGTCAAATAGGTGGTATATTTTACGCAGTAAACCAAATAGGGAAGATTTTTTGTGGGGGCAAGTTCTGGCTTGCCAGACCGAAATCGAAATCTATTATCCGGTTGTTCACGTAAAACCAATCAACCCAAGAGCACGCAAGTTCAAACCATATTTTCCAGGGTATCTTTTCGTGCATGTGGACCTGCAGAAAATTTCACCTTCCTTCTTTAGATGGCTCCCAGGTTCTTATGGATTGGTTGCATTCGATGGAATGCCACCAACCGTTCCGGATGTTCTTATATCGGCAATTAAAGATAAAGTAAATGAGATCAATCAGGTTAGAAGCGTGCAAGCGCCGGTTTTTAAACAAGGGGATCGAGTGACGATCAAGGAAGGGCCTTTCGCTGAGTATCAGGCGATTTTTGATAAGTGTATTTCTGGCAATGACAGGGTGAGAGTTTTGATTAATTGTGTTCGGGATGAGCGAATTCCCGTCGAATTACCGGTAGAACAAATTACAAACAATAATTATTCCTCTATCCAGCCCCATTAATCGAGCGGATGGATGGAAGTTAATGTAGGACCTTTTGCTTTCTGAATCCATGTGGATATGTCGGAAGGGCGGATGCTCGAAAAAACGACCTACTACTCAAAACCCGGAGAAATTTCAATATAGTAGCGGAATCCTAAAAAGTGGCTGGTTAAGGGGAGTCTCTTGGAAACTATACGCGAAAAAACAAAATCTGAAATCAATATCGATATTAATGGACACCATTTTTGGAGTAATACCCTCAAACGGGGAATCGATATTGTGTTTTCCTGTCTGGGGTTAATCTTGCTTTGGCCCTTTTTTCTTTTTGTGGCGGTACGCATCAAGCAAGACGACCCAGGTCCCGTTTTCTACCGCGGGCTTCGTGCAGGAAAGGGCGAGAGAAATTTCCGGATTCTAAAATTTCGTACCATGTATGAGCGGCCGGAAAGTTATCAAGGTGCTCGCATAACGGCCAACGGGGATGACCGGATAACTCCATTTGGCCGTTGGCTGCGGTATACCAAGTTAAATGAGTTGCCACAGCTCTGGAATGTTCTAGTCGGGGATATGAGCCTGGTCGGACCCCGCCCTGAGGATCCCGAAATTTTCAATAATCTACCTAAATATTACCGAGAGGAAATTTTATCGGTTCGTCCCGGCATCACCAGCCCAGCCAGCATTTCTTATCACGATGAAGAGCATATGCTGAATGCGAAAAATGTAATGGGGGAATATTTGGATTTCATCCTGCCCGATAAAATGCGCCTGGACCGGTTATACATCCGCCACCACAGCATTATCAGTGATTTTGACACCCTGTTTTGGACATTCATAATCATGATTCCACAGATTGGCAAGCATAAAATCCCTGAAGGATGGTTGTACGGCGGTCCACTCTCCCGGTTTATCCGCCTTTATGTCAACTGGTTTTTTATTGATTTCGTGATCGCTCTGTCTGTGATTACCCTGATGGGGGTGGTCTGGCGATTGATTAAGCCTTTGGATGTAGGAGTGGGACCTGCAATCATACTGGGAATTGGCCTGGCGGTTGCTTTTAGTCTTTCGAATACTCTTTTCGGTTTGAAGAACGTTTCCTGGCAGCGAGCAGCTGCAGCAGACGTTTTTAAATTATTTCTATCTTGCACCGCGGTTGCCACCTTATTTATTGCTTTGCAGATGGTATCCCCAATTAAATCTGGTCTATCTGAATCATTCATCATTACCATTTCGGTGGTTGTGGTGGCAGGGTTTGTAGTTGCTCGTTACCGCACGCGCCTGATCACTGGGTTCGCCACCCGCTGGATCAATTTCCGCAAGAGTGGCATCGGAACCGGTGAGCGGGCGCTCATTATCGGCGCTGGCCATGCCGGAGAATTTACCGCCTGGATGCTCAGGCGGCAAGATTTTCGCCCCTTCTACCAGGTGGTTGGGTACGTGGATGATGATCCGCAAAAACAAGGCATGCGCTACGACGGCATTAAAGTTTTGGGCACGACAACTGATATCGATGATCTGGTCCGCCAACATAATGTTGGGCTTCTCTTCTACGCCATCGGCAACGCCCAGGCTTACGACAAAGACCGCATCCTCTCCATATGCGAGAGGACGAGTCTGCCCATGATTTTCGTCCCCGATGTGATTGAAAAAATCCAGGGCATGTTCGCCGAAAGTGTCCGCACACCGGGTTACGGGGTACCCAAAAGTTGAAGGATCCAGCGATGTCTTTTGATTGGAAAAACAAGAATGTGTTGGTGACTGGTGCGGGCGGTTTTATTGGCAGCCACCTGGTGGAAGCACTGTTGAGCCGGGGAGCCAGGGTGCGGGCTTTCGTGCGCTACAACTCGCGCAACGACACGGGATTGCTGAGTCTGCTGGATCCCGCACTGCTTTCCACACTCGAAATCTTTCCGGGCGATTTGCGCGACCTGACCACCGTGCGAACGGTTGCCCAGGGCTGCGACACGATCTTTCACCTGGGCGCGTTGATAGCCATCCCTTATTCCTATGATCACCCGGCGGAAGTGGTCGAAACCAACGTGATGGGCACGCTGAACGTGCTCCAGGCAGCCAGAGATGCCCAGGTACGGCGCCTAGTGCATACCTCTTCCAGCGAAGTTTACGGCACGGCACGGCGCGTGCCCATCGACGAGGACCACCCCCTGCAGGGGCAGTCACCGTATTCTGCCAGCAAGATCGGGGCGGACAAGCTGGTTGAGAGCTTCTATTGCACCTATCAACTGCCCGCCGTAACCCTGCGCCCATTCAACACCTATGGCCCGCGCCAGTCCTCCCGGGCAGTGATCCCCACCATCATGGTCCAGGCGCTGACGCGAGATGACCTCAGGCTGGGAAACCTGGATGCAAGCCGCGATTTCACCTTTGTGACCGATACCGTGGCTGGTTTCTTGAAAATCGCCGAAACACCGGGGTTGGAAGGTCAAACCATCAACCTGGGTACCGGCCAGGCCATCACGATCGGAGACTTGGCGCATAAGGTCATCGCCATGGTCGGCCGGCCGGTCAGAATTGTCCAGGATGAAGTGCGCTTGCGCCCCGAAAAAAGTGAAGTGCAGCGCCTGCTCTCCGATAACCACAAGGCGCTGGAACGTATGGGCTGGTCGCCCCTGGTTTCCTTAGATGACGGCCTCAGCCAGACATTAAAATGGATGAAAAGCCACCTGGCGCTCTATTCATCAAATCGTTATATAAAATAATTGCTCATCAGGATGTGAATCATTAAAAAAACCAATTGTGGACTCAACCCGGCCGGTGCAGATCAGGCAAAATACCTGACTGTGCCGGCATTCAGCGGCTGCAGAGTAAGCAGAACAGGGAGTGACCTATGAAAGCTGTGATCCTGGCCGGCGGGAAGGGAGCGCGCCTGGCGCCCTACACCCGGGTGATCCCTAAACCGTTAATGCCGATCGGAGACATGCCCATCCTGGAGGTCCTGCTGCGCCAGATCAAGCGCGCCGGGGTGGACGACGTCATCCTGACGGTGGGCCACATGGCAGAGTTGCTGCAGGCATTTTTCCAAAACGGCGAGCGGCTGGCGCTGCCGGTCCGCTATTCTTATGAAGACAAACCCCTAGGCACCGCAGGCCCGCTGCGCCAGATCAGCGGGCTGGATGAAGCCTTCCTGGTGATGAACGGCGACGTGCTCACCACGCTCGATTTCAACGAGTTGGTCGAATGCCACCGCCGCTCGGGCGCCATGGTCACGGTGGCGGTCCATCCCCGCGATGTGAAGATCGACCTGGGTGTACTGCGGCTGGATGGCGACAGCCGGGTGGTCGATTACATCGAAAAACCGACCTACAATTTTGTGGTAAGCATGGGGGTTTACGTCTTTAACCCCCGGGTGCTGGAGTATATCCCCAAAGGCCAGTATTTTGACTTTCCCGACCTGATTCTCAAGCTGCTGGCAGCAAATGAGGTGGTCAAGGTCTTTCGCTTCGAAGGCTATTGGATGGACCTGGGCCGTCCGGACGACTACGACCAGGCGGTGTCTGATTTTGAGCGCATGCGAGCGGAATTTTTACCGGAGGGTGATTGAATGATGTGGCGAATACCCCTGTTTGATTTAGATTACGGTCAGGAAGAAGAAGACGCGGTCCTGTCTGTTCTGCACAGCCGCTGGCTGACGATGGGCGAGGTGACCCAGCGCTTCGAGCAGGCGTTCGCCGAACACCTGGGCGTGAAGCACGCTTTCGCGGTGGCAAACGGCACAGTGGCATTGCACCTGGCGTGCGAAGCGGCGGGGATCGAGCCTGGCAGCGAAGTGATCGTGCCGGCGCTGACTTTCGTGGCCACCGCGGCCGCGGCGCGTTATGTGGGCGCCGAAGCGGTTTTTGCCGATAGCCAGGGTGAAACCGACCTGTGCATTTCGCCCGAGAGTATTGAAAGCAAGATCAACTCGCGAACCCGGGCCATCCTGGTGATGCATTACGGCGGAAATATGTGCGACATGCACGCCATCCTAAGGATCGCCGAAAAGCATGGGTTGATAGTGCTGGAAGACGCGGCACACGCCCCGGGAGCAAGCCTGGATGGGCGTAAAGCCGGAGCGTGGGGCAAGGCGGCGGGCTTCAGCTTCTTCTCCAACAAGAACCTGGCGACGGGCGAAGGCGGGATGGTGACGACCAACGATGACGAGCTGGCCGACAGGGTGCGGCGGCTACGTTCGCACGGCATGACCAGCCTGACCTGGGAACGCTATAAGGGCCAGGCGCTGAGCTATGACGTGACCATGCTGGGCTTTAATTACCGCCCAACCGAGATGAGCTCCGCCCTGGGGCTGGTGCAGTTGGCCAAGCTGAAGCGCAATAACGCCCACCGGCGCGAGCTGAGCGCGCTTTACCACGAACTGCTGGTCGAACAAACCCCCGAGATCACGATCCCATTCCAGCAGGCGCGCGGAACCAGCAGCGCCCACATCCTGCCAGTGATCCTGCCGGCTCAGGTTGAGCGGGCCCGCTTGATGGATGCAATGAAGGGGCGCGGCATCCAGACCAGCATCCACTACCCGTTGATCCCACACTTCAGCGCTTACAGAGCCCAAAATGAGACCGTCGATGATCTGCCTGTGGCTTCGCTGGCGGCGCAGCGCGAACTGACCCTGCCGCTTTACGCCGGGATGACGGAAGAGCAGGTGCGCGAGGTGGTGACGGCCTTGCGCCAGTGCCTCGATGAGGAGCGGCGCAGTGACTGACGAGCGCACGATTCCTGCGTTGGATGAGCATGACTGGTCGCTGGTGATCAAGCCCAAGCGCAGCCTGTTTGCGCTGCCGATTGCTGAGTTATTCCGCTATAAAGACCTGATTGCCATGTTTGTGCGCCGCGACTTTGTCTCGGTCTACAAGCAAACGATCCTGGGTCCGCTCTGGTACCTGATCCAGCCGCTGCTGACCACCATCACCTTCACGGTCATCTTCGGCAACATCGCCAAGCTGCCCACGGATGGCTTGCCGCAGTTTCTTTTCTATATGTCCGGCACGGTCATCTGGACTTATTTCGCCACCTGCCTGACCAAGACCTCCACCGTCTTCGTGGATAATATGCAGCTCTTCGGCAAGGTCTATTTCCCACGTCTGACCGTGCCGGTCTCCATCCTGATCTCCAACCTGATCACTTTCGGCATTCAATTCGTCTTTTTCCTGGGATTCATGGCTTACTTTGCCATTCGCGGAACAGTTTTCCACCCCAACTGGTGGATCCTGTTTTCGCCAGTCTTGATTTTCATGATGGCAGGCTTGGGGCTCGGTCTGGGGATCCTGATTTCATCGATGACCACCAAGTACCGCGACCTGCGCTTCCTGGTGGCATTTGGTGTAAGTTTGTTGATGTATGCCACCCCGGTCATCTACCCGGTCTCTTCCATTCCGCCGCAGTACCAGATGTTGATCAAAGCCAATCCCATGACGCCGATCGTGGAGACGTTCCGCTACGGGTTCCTGGGAGCAGGAACGGTCAATCCGCTCGACCTGCTGTACAGTTTCGGCTTTATGGTCGTGATCGTGATCATCGGTACGGTGGTCTTCAATCGCGTCGAAGCCACATTCATGGATACGGTTTAGCTGGTAGCTGATGGCTGGTAGCTGGGAGCTGATAGCTATTAGCTGATAGCTGGGAGCTGATGGCTGGAGCTGATGGCTGGAGCTGATGGCTGATGGTTGGTAGCGGGTAGGATATGGAAGGAGGCGGCGGATGACGGATGGGAAGGGTGCGCAGGCAGCCTATAAGGATCTGGTGGTTTGGCAGAAGAGTATGGAGTTCGCCAACGAGGTAATTGATCTGACCGAATCCTTGGATTCTGAACGAAAGCATTTCCGCCTGGTGGAGCAATTGGAAGCCGCCGCAACCTCAGTGCCCATGAACATTGCCGAAGGAAAAGGACGCTATTCGCATAAAGAATTCCGCCACTTTCTGTACGTTGCCCGCGGTTCATTGAATGAAACGATGACCTTGATGGATATCTTCCAATCCCGCGGATGGATTCAAAGCGAAGCATTGAGCCACCTCGAGCAGTTATCTGATGAAATTGGCAAAATGCTCAACGGTCTGATCCGTTCCATCCCCAACGATAGTAGCTGATAGCTATTAGCTGATAGCTGGTAGCTGGTAGCTGATGGCTGATGGCTGATAGCCACACCTGCCAGTCATGAGCTTTGATCTCCTTCCTACCAGCAATGAGCTATCAGCTACCAGCTCTATGCTCTTCCCTACCAGCTATGATCTTCTCCCTATCACCTACCCCCTATCACCTACCAGCTATTTCCTATCAGCTATCAGCTATCCCCTATGAGCTATCCCCTATGAGCCAAACCGTCATTTCCGTTGAAAACTTAAGCAAATCCTACCGCCTCGGGCAGATCGGCACCGGCACCTTATCGCGTGACCTGGAAGTCTGGCTGGCGAAGCTGCGCGGCAAACCCAACCCTCTGCTCCGCATTGGTGAGAAGGATCACGGCAACCAGGACGGGGAAACGCTCTGGGCGCTGAAAGACGTCAGCTTCCAGGTGCAGCAGGGCGAGGTGCTGGGCATCATCGGACGCAACGGCGCCGGCAAGAGCACCCTGCTCAAGATCCTTTCGCGGGTGACAGCGCCAACCAGCGGTGTGATCAAGGTCAAGGGACGCATCGCCAGCCTGCTCGAAGTGGGCACGGGTTTTCACCCTGAGCTGACCGGGCGTGAGAACATCTATCTCAACGGCGCCATCCTGGGTATGACCAAACAGGAGATTACCCGCAAGTTTGACGAGATCGTGGCTTTTGCCGAGATCGAGAAATTCATCGACACCCCGGTCAAGCGCTATTCCAGCGGCATGTACGTGCGCCTGGCGTTTGCCGTGGCAGCCCACCTGGAAAGCGAGATCCTGCTGGTGGATGAAGTGCTGGCGGTGGGCGACGCGGAGTTTCAGAAGAAGTGCCTGGGCAAGATGGGGGATGTAGCCAGCAAAGAAGGACGAACGGTGCTATTTGTGAGCCATAATATGGGAGCGATAAAGCAAATTTGCAATTCTGGGATCGAAATTAAGGGTGGAGTAATTGTTAATTCAGGTGACATCGATTCTATTATTAGTGAATATTTTAGCAACACTAGCAAAGCAGAATCTTTTGTCGATTTAACGAATCACAGAGGAAGAGATATAAACTCGAAACAGGTGATGGTTAGTTGTGAACTTTATACAGGCTGTAAATCTTCAGCGGAATTCTACACAAATGGAGAATTTAAAGCTAAAGTCATTTTTGAAGCTAATCAAAATGTGACAAAAAAAGCTAGCCTAGGAATTGATATCAGAAATCGGTTTGGGGACACTCTATTCGCTTCTAACATGTTTCAACATAAAGTATCTATCATAATTGAACCTCAGCAGAGCGTCTATGAAGTTTTAATAGAGATAACAAAACTAAATTTAACCCCAGGATTATATAGCCTATCTTTATATTGGGGAAATGGAAGCTATGATATCGATATTATTCGTAATGCTATTTATTTCAATGTAATATGGAATAACAAACTAGGACTAGCATTTCCCCCGGATAGTCGTTGGGGGCCGATCTACATGGAGAGTAAATGGAAAAGTCAGCTACTTTGATAACCTACATTCGATATACAATAATGACATTGATCAGTAAAGTTCCGGTTGTAATCCGTTTTTAGAATAAAGCTAACTAGGTAAAGTAGGCAATCAATTTGGTATCGGGGGCTAACCTGTCAGTAATTTAATTGTTATTTATTGAAAATTAACTAACTGATAAAAGCTATAAATTTTTAGCTTTATAGTTTTAATTATTAAAAAGACTATGAGGTTTTGAAGTCTAGAAACCATGTGATAGCGAAAATCAAAAATGAGACAGTCTAAGTATGTAAAGGTATAACAACACAAATATAACCCACGGAATATTGAGCGCATGCAAATTAGTTCAGAGATAAAACAAGAGTCACAATTTCTGATTTTTATTTATGATGTGAAAGTTTCGTTACTTATTTTCTTCTTCTAATGATTAGTGAGTATTCTATGAAAATTTTGAGTATTAATAGCAAAGATATTGGAGGCGGCGCCGAAAAAGTTGCCATGGACTTGCATAGATATTACCTAGCACTTGGTATAGATTCGAAAATGCTTGTCGGGCATCGCAAGTCCGATTTTCCTTTTGTCTACGAGATTCCTAAAACGGATTGGTATCAACTTTGGGACAAGATTGATAAACGACTACTTAACTCCCAAATCAAAGGGGCATACCTTATCCATAAATTGGTAAAAGACATCAAAGCGCCCTTTCTTGAATATGCACATAAAACAGGCAAAGAAAATTATCATTATCCTGAATCTTGCCATATGGTCAAAAAGCTTCAGATTAGTGAGGACATCGTCCACATGCACAATCTGCATAATGAATATTTTGACCTGCGCATGTTGACGTCAATATTCCAAAAGAAACCATTGTTGATAACTATGCATGATGAGTATTTATATACAGGCCATTGTGCATGTTCCCTAGGTTGTGAACGATGGCGAACTGGTTGTGGTGAATGCCCCCATTTGGACATTTATCCGGCTGTCGAGCAGGATAATACCCGATTCAACTGGGAAAGAAAAAAGTCCATTTTCTTAAAGAGTCAGTTAACTTTAGTAACACCAAGTGTCTGGTTAGCTCAGCGCGCAAAAGAGTCGTTTTTATCGCATCTACCTGTCAGGGTAATTCCAAATGGGGTTGATTTAGAGGTTTTTAAACCCGACTCACAGACAACTGCTCGTTATATTTTAGAACTGGACCAACAGGCATTCATTATCCTTTTCATGGCAGCTTACGGAAGACTAAATCCATTTAAGGATTTTGAAATGTTGGACAGGGTTATCGTTCGTCTACAAAAACAATCTTTCGATAAACCTATAATCCTGATAGCACTTGGTGGCGAGCAATCTCGAAAGGAATTCGTCAATGGTATTTGGATGGTTGAAATACCTTTTATAAAAGGCTCAAAAGAAATTGCCAAATATTATCAGGCTTGCGATCTTTTTATTCATACAGCGAAAGCTGAAACCTTTGGTTTAGTGATTATTGAAGCGATGACTTGCGGAAAGGCAGTTGTTTCAACCAATGCTGGGGGAATTCCAGAGCTTGTTCGCGAGGATGAAACAGGGTACATAGTACCTATTGGTGATGATGAAGCAATGGCAAAACGCATTATTTCGTTAATAAATGAACCTGATCAGTTAAGAAAAATGGGGGAGCGCGCCGCCCAAATATCCAAAAATGAGTACGGCTTAGAGCGTATGTCGAGAGAGTATCTTAGTCTCTACCAGGAAGTAATTGATGAGAGAAATCGCTAGAATTCTAGCCGAAATATCTACATTTCCTAGCGGGGAAATTCGGCTGTCCTTGGTCGGAGAAAATCGCACTTCTTTTTCAACTAAGCCCAACGTTTTTCACTGGTCTTAGACCAACATTGTCTCTCCCTTTTTCAATCAAAAGAAGAATCAGGAAGAGACCGTCCAATCAGGATTATCCTTACTTAGAATTTATTATTTTAATACAGAGGTTCCATTAATAGCAGCTTTAAAATCTTTAGAAAGTATGTGTGCTGGGTAAAATATTGGTTCAACAAACCTCCTACAATTTATTTTTAACTGATCATAATTCGAAATTGGATATTCCATGAAAAACATTGATTTTATAGTGAATTATTATTGGCGACCTAACTATCCTGAAACTATTCGATTGAGCGCTTGGTTAGCAATACAATCGTTAAAAATCGTAGATATTGTCGGTGATATTTTATTGGTTGATGGTAGTTTAGAAGGCGACAATGAAATTCGCCTTATATGTGAAAAAGAAAAAATCATGTACGTCCATAAAGGTAAAGAATTGAGATTTGCAGAAGGTTACAATTGCTGGAAAATGCTCTCAAGTCAATATATTGGGTTAATGGCATCTGATATTATTGTTAACCCAATCGCGATACAAAAATTATACAAAGTCATCACTGTTGAACGCGTTGGATGCGTTTTTCCCTACCTAGATAGATGTGATTATCAAGGCCAAATTTATTCTTACGTCCGAAAAGCAAAAACATGTGAACCGACTTTTATGACATTGAATTTAAATATATTTAAACGTGAGGTATTGGAAAAGATTAATGGTATCGATGAAAATTTTTCGGGGGGGTACAATGATATTTTAACTTTACTACAAATAAGAAGATCGGGGTACAAGGCATTATTAGTTGGTGCAACTCAAGTAACTCATTTAGGAAAAATGACTGTTTCTAATGGAACAAATTATGATTGGGAGAAAGATTCAATTAAGTTTAAAACCAGTTACCCTGAATATTGGGATAAAATTTCAAGATGGAATATAAAACGTTGGCTCCCTCCCTTTGCCGTAAATAAAAGAGTTTCTTTCCTCGCTTGGTTAGTTCATAAGTTTCCTTCCAAATATGGAGAATTAGATCGACTTTTTATGAGAATTGAGCCAGATCTCACTTTTTTTAGGTTAAAATATTGAAATTAATAGGTTTTCCCTCTGTCAAAAACAAACTTGGTTGGCCGTGGACAGAAGCCACCCCGCCGCTCCCCCCCACCATGCCAGATGGCTCCCCCTGGCCCAAGATCAGCATCGTCACGCCCTCCTTCAACCAGGGGCAGTACATCGAAGAGACCATCCGCTCGGTGCTGCTGCAGGGTTACCCCAACCTGGAATACATCATTATCGACGGCGGCTCCACGGATGGCAGCGTGGAGATCATCAAGAAGTACGAACCCTGGCTGACTTACTGGGTCAGCGAACCGGATCGGGGTCAGAGCCATGCAATCAATAAGGGGTGGAAAAAAGCAACAGGTGAAATTATTGCATATTTGAATAGCGATGATGTCTATTACCCTCAATCATTCAAGGCTGTCGCAGAAAACTATTCTGTCGAATACTCGGCAATCATGGGTAACCTGGCGTTCATAAATTCAGTATCTGAACACACGGGAACCTCTTGCAAACCAATTATCCCTTCATCAGATCGATTTGATTTATCAATCGTCAACCCTGATCAATGGCTTCTGCCACAGGCATCAACCTTCTGGACCTCAGCAACGCTTGAAAAAGCTGGGAAATGGGTGCGGGAAGATCTTCACTTTACAATGGATCGAGAACTCTTTTATAGATCATGCAAGCAGGGTGGTATTAAAGTCATTGAAGACACACTGGCAGGTTTCAGGATACATGGAGACAATAAGTCAATTAATCAAACAATGAAAATGTACCACGAAGATGCCAAAGCATTGAGATATTCTTTTGATAAGGATTTCAGGAATAATTTATATAGAATTCGTAACTCTCGGATATGGTTAGCAAGAGGTCACTTGTTTGCTTCAAATCGGTCCGCAAATAGAATTCCAAGAATATGGCATTTATTCCTTTCTACCATACTTCGTCCGAGCCAGTTGTTTCAAAAAAAACATATCAAAAGAATTCTTAAAGCCATTTTGCCTATGCAACTAATATTGGATATCAAGAAAAATTCACATGAGTAAAACAATCGCCGTCATCCCCGCCCGTCTTAGCTCCACCCGCTTACCGCGCAAAGTGCTCGCCGATATTCACGGTCACCCGCTCATCTGGCACGTCTGGCAGCGGGTGAAACAGGCAAACAAGATCGACCAGGTCTACATCGCCACCGATTCGGACGAAGTCAAACAGGTTGCCGAAGCCTTCGGTGCCCGGGTGCTCATGACCAGCCCGGAGTGCCAGTCGGGCACCGAACGGATTGCTTCGCTGATTGACCAGCTCGATGCCGATCTTATCCTGAACGTTCAGGGGGATGAACCCCTGGTGGACCCGGGCATGCTGGATGCTCTCGTTGACCGCTGGCAATCCGTTCCCTGCGAGCTGATCACGCCGGTATTTCCAATAAAAACATTGGAAGAACTCCAATCGCCCAATGTGGTGAAAGTTGCCCGTGCGTCCGATGGACGCGCTCTCTATTTTTCGCGCAGCCCAATCCCCTATCTGAGGGATATTCCATTTGATTCCTGGCTGCAGCACGGCACTTTCTGGGGACATATCGGGGTTTATGGATACAATCGAGCTGTACTGACCCAATTTTACGAATTACCCGATAGCCCCCTCGAGAAAACGGAAAAATTGGAACAATTGCGTTTCCTTGAGGCAGGTTACAGCTTCCAGACGGTTGAAACGGAATACCGCCCCAACTCAGTGGATATTGCAGATGACCTGGAACGTGTTCGCAGGCTGATTAAATAGTATGAGACTATGAATCCTCGATCTGAAATCCTTGAAAATGAGTGCTTGCAGCTCGCCAAAGCCGTCTTATCAGCGGAGGCGGATGCCATCCTGCATACAGCAAATTTACTCGACAAACGTTTTTTTCAGGCAATAAACCTTCTGCTGGATCATCAAAATGGTAAAGTGATCGTCACCGGCATCGGGAAATCCGGTCATATCGGGCAGAAGATCGTATCCACCTTTTGCAGCACCGGAACCCCAGCGGTCTTCCTGCACGCGACTGAGGCAGTCCACGGCGATCTGGGAATTTACACCCCGGGCGACCCGACCATCCTCATTTCAAAAAGCGGCACAACCGCCGAATTGGTTCGATTAATTCCAGTCCTCCGGGAGTTTGAATCACCTTTGATCGGTATTCTCGGAAATATCAATTCTCCCCTGGCACGGGCTGTGGATGTTATTCTGGATGCCAGTGTGCTGCGCGAAGCCGACCCTCTCAACCTGGCGCCTACTTCGAGCAGCACGGTGGCTTTGGCTTTGGGGGATGCGCTTGCTGCCGTTTTAATTCAGGCGCGCGGATTCAATAAAAACGATTTTGCGAAATTACATCCTTCCGGTCAGCTGGGGAAGAACCTCTGGCTCAATGTCGCCGATCTGCTCCATCCGCTCGAAAAAATTGCCTGCGTATCCGGCGACTCGACGATTCGAGAAGTGGTCATTGAAATGACAAGATTCCCGCTGGGCGCTGCCTGCATCTTGGATGACCAGCAGCGTTTGCTTGGGCTGGTCACCGATGGGGATATGCGCCGGATCCTCCAAATTGATCAGGATATGCGCGCTCTAAGAGCTGTGGACCTGATGACCAGGAATCCAATCACGGTTCTTGTGAATGCATCTTTGAAAGAAGCGGTTGATTTGATGGAAAACCGTCCCTCCCAAATTTCAGTGTTGCCAGTGGTGGATGACAGCGGGAAATTCTGCGGCTTGATCCGCATTCACGATATTTACCAAAGCGATCTACGGGAGTAAGCATGCAGTACAAATTTGAAATCATCCCTGGAGTTTCCATCGGAGGAGAAAAGCCTCTCATCATCGCCGGTCCGTGCGTGGTTGAAAGCTGGGATATTTGCGCCCGGGTTGCCGAGAAAACAAAAGAGAGCTGTGCTCACCTCAATCTGCCCTATGTCTTCAAATCCTCCTTTGATAAAGCCAACCGCACCTCCGATAAGAGCTTCCGCTCCATTGGGATGGAGGAATCGCTGCGGATCCTTCAGGATATCGGCACGAAGTTTGAAGTTCCAGTGATCACTGATGTGCATGAGACCATCCAGGTTGCCCCGGTATCGGAAGTGGTTGATTTCCTGCAGATCCCCGCGTTTCTTTGCCGCCAGACCGATCTACTCATCGCTGCCGGTAAGTCTGGAAAGCCCGTCAACGTAAAAAAAGGTCAATTCATGGCTCCGGAAGATATGAAGTATGCCGTGGATAAAATCAAAGACGTGGGGAATGAGCGGGTCTGCCTCACCGAGCGCGGGGCTTCCTTCGGCTATCACAACCTGGTCGTCGACATGCGCTCAATGAGCATCATGCGCCAATTTGCCCCTGTCATTTTTGATGTCACCCACAGTGTGCAGATGCCCGGCGCCCTGGGCGGAGCCACGGGCGGGCAGCGCGAATACGCCCCCCTTTTGGCGCGTGCTGCTGCCGCTGCCGGCGTGGACGGTTTTTTTATGGAGACCCACCCGAACCCGGATGAAGCACTGAGCGATGGACCCAACAGCATTCCCTTGGGCGATTTGGAAGAGTTCCTGAAAATGATTCTGGAAGTCTGGATGATTGGAAAGCGCTGGATGCAGTGAAAGAGATCACGCCAGAATTACGAGAGAGGTTTAAAAAGGTTAAAATGCTCGCCCTGGACGTGGATGGGGTGCTGACCGATGGCGGGGTTTATATTGCGGATGACGGCAGGGAATTTAGAAGATTTGATATCAAGGATGGCTTGGGATTGAAGCGTGTCATGCAAGCCGGGATTGAAGTGGCGATCATTTCGTCAGGAAATTGCGAATCTGTTCTTCACCGCGCCAGGCAGCTCGGGATTGAAGAAGTGCACATCGGGGTGGCAGACAAGCTGGATGTGTTGAAAAGTATTTGCTCTAAAAAACAAATCAGCCTGGATGAAGTTTGTTACATCGGCGACGATCTGCCTGATATTCCGGTTATGAAGGAAGTGGGAGTGGCTTGCGCACCGAACAATGCCATTCTCGAAATACTTAGAACTGTTGATTTTGTTTCGCAGTTTCCGGGTGGTTTTGGCGCAGTTCGAGAAATCTGTAACTTTGTTTTGCTTACAAAACGATATTGATTATGAAAAATCATCTCGAGCTGCAATTGAAAAATATTGGTTGGCAAGCGGGTGATCCTTCTTTTTGGGATTACTTTAATGTCGAACAACCACAAATCGCTATCATTGCACCTCCATTAGATACTATTCCAAGTAAGACTGGTAACGCAATTTATGTTCTGGTTGAAAAACTAGCCCAACAAATTTTCGAACCAATTATTGTTCTGTCAAGATGGACCGCCGGTGTGGATTGTTCAAAAAGTCCAATTTTTAATAAGATCATTTATATACAAAATTCGAAATTTGATCCATTGATAGGTAGGATTCTTCCATATAAATTGAGAAAGAATTTATGGGGGTCAAGTATTGCAAATGTGAATCAATATTTTCAATCGGCTGGTCGAGCTTGTGATCAATTAAACATCAAGGTTGCCATACTTGAAGATGTAACCCAGGGGGTACTAAAATTCAAAAAACAAGGTAGTTCATTGCATTTAATTCTCCATCAACATTCAATTAGTCCGCTAGGGCTTACGGAAGAAAAGTGGAAGCAAACCCTTGAACAGTTAGACGAAATTGTATTTGTCTCTCAAAAAACTTTAAATCAAGTTGAATATAAATTTGGACCGATTCCAATAAAAAACGAAGTCGTCTATAATGGGGTCGATCTTTCTTGGTTCGACCCTAACCGATGTGGGGGTGAGGCTACTAAGATCAGAGAAATGCTAAAAATACCTATTTATAATAAAGTTCTTTTGTATGTAGGTAGATTAATGCCTCAAAAAGGTATTTTGGAAGCTATCAAGGCTTTTAAGCTGGCAAATATTTCTGATGTCTCTTTTGTCATTGTGGGAGACACATCAGCATCACACTTAACTAGTGATATCAGTTATGTTTTAAGGCTAAAAAAAGAAGCAGCAAATACGGAAAATCAAGTTATTTTAGCGGGCAGTGTCTCTCAAGAAGAAATCCCGGCTTGGTATCAGATGGCAGATGTTCTTGTTGCGCCATCAATTGGTGAAGAAGGGCTTCCAAAGGTAATTACCGAGGCTTTGGCGATGGGCTGTCCTGTGATAGCTACTGACCGTGGAGGAAACTGGGAATTAATCAGAAACAAAGAGAATGGATGGTTTTTGGAAGACGCGAATAATATAGAAGATTTTTCAAAGTTACTCATGAATGTTTTTTCTAGCGAAGAACAATTGAGAAAGAAAAAGCAAATAATATTAGATGTAGACCGCTGCAAAATGGATGAACAAAAAATGGTATTGGAGTTCACAAAAATAATCAAAAGAGCAGCTGGAAAGCAAGAAGAGGATTAGGGCATATGCCTAATACTTGCCTAATTCTTATGCCATTAGGCTCTGAAGTCAGACAGTTTGGTCATTCAGGAATGATAGCAGCCCTAATTAATAAGGGGTGGAATGTTGTAGTTGCTGCAAAAATTGTAGACGAGGATATTAAGAATCAATTAGATTCCCGAATTAAATTGATTCCCCTAACACAAGAACGTCTACCTCAAAGATACTTACGTGTTCAAGAATTGCTTGATCGTTCGCATCAAATAATTGAATCAAGAAGAGGCAAAAAGAATTGGCGTTACCGTCCAGATCCAGAAAAGACATTATTGGGAAAGACAAAATCTAATCTCCTTATTTTTTTTGCAAATCTGATAAGTCGTTCGCCTCTTCTTTACCGGGTATTGGGGGAATTTGAACATAACTTAGAAATGGAAAAAGTATCTCCGGTTTGGTTAAAAATACTTCGCGAAATGCAAATTGATGTGGTAGTAGTAAATGTTCCCAGATCTGATGTATTGCATTCTATATTAATTGCGGCAAAAGCGCTTGGAATTCCAAACATGTTGCTGTACCACACATCTAAAGATGTCATAGTAAACGGGCGTCTCAATCATGATTATGATGCCATTGGAGTATGGAACATGTGGATGAAAAGTGAAATAATACACCAAAATCGACCTGGCCTTGATCCGCAATCTATCCAGATAATTGGCTGTGCCCATTTTGACTGTGTTGGACGGTCGGATATTTTGTTACCAGAAGATGATTTTCGAAAATTAATGGGAGCTAAGCCTGGTTCACGATTAATTTTATTTCCCGCTTCAGCCCCATGGGTTGTACCTGATGAAGCAAGGTTTGTACACCTAATTGCTAAAGCGATTGAAACCGGAATTCTTCCTAAGAATATTCAAATTGTTGTTCGCACAAATCCAATGGATTCATCGGATTACTTTAAATCCGAATTTCTAAACAATGATCGAGTACTTGTCCAAAAAGCAAATTGGCGGTGGGAACCGAAACAAAATTGGGCGTTTCAACGGTACGAGGACATGGTTGTTTATAATTCACTACTTCATTATTCTAATGTGTGTATTGGAATCCCATCAACAGTAACAATCGAATGTGTAATATCCGAATTACCCGTGATAAATATTGGTTTCGATTTACCTGGACCTAAACCCTTACCAGGTTCAATAAGAGCATTTTGGGAAGCTGATTTTTATCAAGATATAGTTCAAAACAACATTGCTGAATTAGCAGCTGATCCAAATGATTTACTATCCAAGATAAGAAATCAATTAAAAATAAGTAAACTCGACAATTCTCAAAATCAGAAATTCATATCGACGATTCTGGGTGTACCACCACATCATTCCTCAGAAAAGTGTATTGAGATAATAAATCAAGCTGTTTCGATTAAGGAGTAATATATTGCACATTGCTTTCTTGACATCCGAATACCCACCTCTTCCCTCAGGCGGAATTGGCACTAGTATCCAAAACTTGAGTCGTGAACTGGTCAAGCAGGGTCATCGCGTGACCGTCTTAGGCTGGGGCAAAAAGACAGAATTTGAAGATCACGGTGTCAGGGTTCGCTTCTTAGAGGCAACCCGAATACCTAAAATGGGATGGCTCATCAACCGAATATTTGCAGCACACGAGCTTAATCGCATGGTACACGAAGAAGGCCTGGATATAGTTGAAGCTCCAGATTGGTTAGGGTTGTCTGCGGGAATGAAACTAGACTGCCCGCTGGTCATCCGCTGTAATGGCTCGGACACTTATTTTGGTAGCCTGTTAGGATACAAACCGCGTTGGTCAATCTATCAGGCGGAAAAAATGTCGTTACATCAGGCTCAAGGTGTGGTATCGGTTAGCAGCTTTACGGCAGAGATCACACAAAAGTTATTTCACTTAAAAAAAACAATCGGCGTTATTCCAAATGGTATCAACCTTAGCCAATTTTCGTTTGACAATTCAATTCAAGAAGAGAAATCGTTAATTCTCTATTTTGGTACCTTGGTTAGAAAAAAAGGGGTATTAGAGCTGGCTGAAATTTTTTCTAAAGTGCTTTCCCGAAACCCGTCAGCAAGACTTCTGCTTGTAGGTCGTGATTCAATTGACCGTCAGACGGGTATCTCTACGTGGACTTTATTCCAACGAAAACTAAACCCTTCTTCCTTAAAAAGAATAGAGTATGTTGGCTCGAAACAGCCGGATGAAATCGCAAGTTTCATTCGTCTAGCAACGGTTTGCGTATTTCCTTCTTTTGCAGAAACTTTTGGTCTGGCTTGGATTGAGGCAATGGCATGTGGCAAGGCGGTTGTAGCTTCAAATATTGGTTGGGCGAAAGAAATCATTGAAGATGGAGTAAGCGGCATTCTTATTCATCCGACTGATCATTTGGCTTATGCAGATGAAATTTGTGATTTGCTCGCCAATCCTGAAAAAAGAAGGCTAATGGGTCAGAAAGCAAGAAACCGAGTCGAGCAATTGTTTTCCATTCAAAGAATCGCGGAGCTTTCATTGGAATGGTACAAAGAGATGATCAATGCTCAAAATTAGCTTAATCATTTGTACTTACCAACGTCCGAATGAAGTAAGGCGATTATTGGGAGCATTAGTCAAGCAAAGCGTGCTTCCTGAAGAGATTATTATCGTAGACGGTTCTTTGGATGATAAAACGGAAAAAATTACAAAAGAAATTGAGAGAGGTTTCTGCTGTCGATTGGTTTACATTCTTGTTGACAAGGCAGAACGAGGTCTTACTCGTCAAAGGAATGTAGGAATAAAACATGCGAACGGTGAGATCATTGCTTTTTTTGACGATGATATTATTCCAAATTCGAACTATTTTGAAGAGATAATTGCTTGTTTTGACCGCCACCCAGAGGCAGTTGGTGTGGGTGGGCAGATCACAACAGATTTAGACTGGAGACCTGCTGCCACTAGTAAAAAGCCATCTCTGTCTGTCTATCGTTGGGAAAACTGGGAGCGGCCAGATGGCATCCGGTGGCGACTCCGTAAATTATTCGGATTAGCAAGTAATCTTCCGCCAGGTTGGATGCCACCATTTGGTCATGGGAGGCCCTCAAATTATCCAAATGATGGAAAAGACCACAAGGTTGAGTTTGTTATCGGTGCAGCATACGCTTGGAGAAAAGAAATATTTACTTATTGTTTATTTTCCACCTATTTCCAAAACTACGGTCTCTATGAGGACTTAGATTTTTGTATCCAAGCTTCAAAAAAAGGCTCAATCTACCTTTGTACATCAGCTCAGCTTGAGCATTATCATGCTTCTGGGGGACGTCCGAACCAATTTACTTATGGCAAAATGGTTGTAAGAAATGGTTGGTTTGTTTGGCGTCAAAGATGGCCGGATCCTAAACTTATCGACCGGTTAAAATGGTGGGAAATTACACTATTATTGGCTTTATTACGATTGTTTGATATTAGATCACAGGGTCCGAAGGAAGCATTGGGGAGATTTGCAGGTTGTTTCGATGTATTATTTGATCCCCCGATGCGCAGTCATTAATGATTGAATCAAAAATTCATCGTTTGTTGATTGTTTCCCACGTTGTTCATTATCAATATCAGGGAAAACTCTATGCATATGGCCCTTATGCCCGTGAAATTGAGCTTTGGGCAGATTTGTTTCCTAAAGTGGTCATCGCCAGCCCACTGCATAAAGAACTACCTGCTGGTGACTGCATTCCCTTCACGCACCAGAACATTTCCATATCTCCCCAACCAGAACGCGGTGGAACAGGATTGAAAGAAAAATTTTACCAAGTAATCTCCATACCTTTTATGACCTATACTTTATCCTGTTCAATGCACAATGCAGATGCCATTCATATTCGCTGTCCAGGAAATATCGGATTGTTAGGAATCATATTAGCTCCTCTATTTTCACATTACCGGATCGCAAAATATGCCGGACAATGGAATGATTACCCCGGGGAATCTTTCTCCACAAAACTACAGAAAAGTCTGCTCAAGTCGCGCTGGTGGGGGGCGCCAGTAACAGTGTATGGAAGTTGGCCAAACCAGCCAAATCATATTGTGCCTTTCTTCACGTCTGTCATGACGGATGATCAAATGACCCTGGCACAGGCAACTGCAGCAAAAAAGAAGATGCATCACCCTTTAAGAATCTTGTTTGTCGGTAGACTTTCCAAATCCAAAAATGTGGATGCGCTCTTGAAAGCTGTTCACGGTATCAAGAATTCAGGAATTGACAGCCATTGTCGAATTATTGGGGATGGACCTGAGCAAACATCCTTGATTCACTTAACCCATGAATTGAACCTGGAGCATGAAGTTGAATTCGATGGCGGGTTGCCCTTTGAGCAGGTTCTTCCTGCATATACCTGGGCAGATATACTGGTTCTCGCTTCTGAAACTGAAGGATGGCCGAAAGCGATCACAGAGGGAATGGCTTTCGGGCTTGTTTGCATAGGATCAAAGCGTGGACTGGTGCCACAAATTCTTGGGGATGGTCGGGGTATTTTGGTTGAACCCGGGGATGAGAATCAACTCAAAGATGCGCTGATTGAAATCAGCCATTCTGAATTAGAGTACAAGAGAATATCTCAGAAAGCTGCCGCATGGTCACAGACCTATACTATGACCAATCTAAGAAAATCTCTTCGCGAATTGTTGATCCAACGCTGGGGGTTAACGGATGAAGATCTTCTTCAGCTCCCTTCAATAGAGAAAACTTCATGACCATCCGGGTCTTGCACCTCATTGATACGCTGGATTCTGGCGGTGCTGAACATGTGGCAGTCAACCTTGCAAATGAGCTGGCGCTTGGAGATTATCAGATTTCATTGTGCGCCACCCGCCGAACCGGGTCCTTGCAGGCTCTCCTTTCTTCAAGTGTGGATTTTTTATGTCTCAATCGAAAATCACGTTTTGATCTACCGGCATTGCTGCGTTTATCAAAGTTTGTAAAGAAACAGCAGGTACAAATAATCCATGCCCACAGCTCATCGCTTTTTATCGCTGTATTGTTAAAGCTATTAATTCCACAAACAAAAGTAATTTGGCATGACCATTTTGGGGCTTCGGCACTTCAAGAACGTTCACCCATTCTTTACAAAGCTTTTGCCCGCCATTCAGATGGCATCATTGCTGTAAATCAATCGCTGGTAAAATGGGCGGAAAATACATTAAACATCAATCCCAAAAAGGTTTGGTATCTTCCAAATTTTGTCCAACAACAACATGCGCAACCTGTTGCCAATCTACCCGGGGAACCAGGTTTTCGTCTGGTTTGTGTGGCTAATTTACGCCCTGAAAAAGATCACCTAACATTGATCAGGGCGATGAAGATTGTCATCGAATCAGAACCTCGTGCGCATCTGATTCTCGTTGGGGCGAATAACATCCCCGGGATCAAAGAAAAAATCGATTCTGAGATTTTGGGATTAAGTTTGATAAAAAAGATCACCTGGATGGGTCAGCGGGATGATGTTCAAAACATTCTTGCCAGCTGTACTATCGGGGTTCTCAGCTCAGCGTCAGAAGGGCTTCCCCTGGCTTTGTTGGAATATGGCGTGGCTGGTCTGCCGGTTGTGGTGACGAAAGTTGGCGAGTGTGCAGAGGTGCTTGATCACGGGAACACCGGAACTTTAGTCTCTCCGCACTCCCCTCAAGACCTTGCCAACGGTATTCTTTTTTACCTGCAAAACCCTGAAGCAGGCAAAGAAGTCGGAAATAAATTTCAAAAGAGAGTTAAGACCAATTACAGCGCTGAAGCGGTTCTCCAACAACTGGAAATAATTTATCATCAAGTTCTAAACCGAAATGAAGAATAATCTTTTACACACCAATCAGGACATTTTTGGGCAGAGATCTTTATCTGCTCCTGCCATTCTTTTCTTGCTGGCAATTCACTTGGGTTTGGCATTTGCCGGGCGATCCATTGTCCTCATTTCCACGCTGCATGCTCTGCTCACTTTTGGCATAGGTCTTTACATTGCTCTTATCAGCAAACATCCCAGAAAAATCATCCTGGTCACAGCTTATATCGTGGGTGCCGAGATTTTTTGGAGGATGACCAACGCCTCGATCTTCTGGGAATTTGGCAAATACGCAATCATCGCTCTATTGTTGATTGGAATCTTGCGCGAAAAACGATTGCACAATGCCGGGCTCCCCATTCTTTATTTCTTACTCTTATGCATCTCGATCCCATTAACGATATCCGCATATGGTTTCAGTGGGAATCCCCTTCAGATGATCAGCTTTAACCTCTCTGGCCCGCTTGCCCTGGCTGTCTCTGTCCTTTATTTTTCGCAGGTCAAATTAAGCCTCAAAGACCTGCAAAAAGTCGCCTGGTTTACCGCCATCCCAATAGTTTCAGTTTTAACCCTTGCTTTCTACAACACGATTACTGCCGCAAACATCAATTTTACTTCAGAATCAAATTTCCTCACCAGCGGCGGTTTCGGTCCCAACCAGGTATCGGCAATCCTTGGCCTGGGAGCCGTGATGATGTTCCTGGTAATCGTCTTCTCTACGAAAACGAGCCAGAGGCTCATTGCAAGTGGTTTAATGCTGGCTTTTTTGGTACAAAGCACGCTGACGTTTTCACGGGGCGGAATCTACAATGCGGGAATTTGCATCCTGCTTGGATCCCTGCATTTGCTTAAGGTGAAAAAAGGGAAAATCGGAGTATTCGTTCTTTTGTTTGCCATTGCGCTCATTGGCGTGTACTTTCTATACCCTCAACTGGACCAATTCACTGGCGGGATGTTAACACAGCGGTTTGCGGATATCAATGCCTCCGGAAGATTACAAATTGCGCAGGCAGATATTGAAATTTGGAAACAAAATCTATTTTTAGGTGTTGGTCCTGGAGAAGCTGCATATCAAGCGGTTATGTACTACGGTCAATATGCAGCTGCTCACACAGAATATACCCGTCTGCTTGCCGAGCACGGTATTCCCGGGCTGATTGCCATTGGATTGTTGATCCTCATGGCGCTTCGAGCATATTTTCGGACCCCAACCTGGGAATCCAAATTGTGGACTGTGGTTTTTCTCGCCTGGCCATTGGTGGAAATGTCGCATGCTGCCATGCGGATCGCGGCTATTTCGTTTTTGTTCGGACTGGCAAATGCAGTCTGGATTGAGCAAGCTCAAAAATCCCCTGACCCTGTTATGAATAAATTGTCAACGAAAAGGGAATAAATGACCTTCAAGAAAAATTCAATCCTTTTCGTTGGCAACCACCTTTCCCAATCCGCGAAGAATATGGGAGTTGGTGAAGAACTTGCAAATCATCTTGAGCAACGAGGCTACCATACAATCCTTGTTTCAAGAAAGATGAATAAGCCTGCCCGTCTTTTGGATATGCTCTGGACAATCCTGCGCAAACGCAGGTTCTATGATCTTGCCGAAGTGGACGTGTTCAGCGGCTCGGCATTTCTCTGGGCTTTTTTGAGCGCGGGGCTGTTGAAGTTATTGGGTAAACCGTTAATCCTGACTTTGCACGGCGGAAACCTTCCAAATTATGCAGCAAACCATCCTCGGTGGGTCAAAAGCCTGTTAACCTGGGCGAATGCGGTCGTGGCGCCATCTTCTTATCTGAAACAGAAGTTGGGGGTTTGTCGAGCAGATATTCGCTTAATTCCAAATGGACTTGAAATAAATCATTATCTTTTCCAATTGCGGGAAAACCCTCAACCAAAGCTGGTATGGTTGAGAGCCTTTCACCAGATCTACAACCCATCCCTTGCGCCAAAAGTGATCAAAATCCTGGAAGATCAGCATATCGATACTCACCTGCTCATGGTTGGTCCGGATAAGGGAGATGGCAGCCTGCAGGAAATGCTAAACACAGCCCAGGAGCTGGGGATTGCGCATCGGGTTGAAGTCATCCGCGGAGTTTCGAAAGAACAAGTTCCAGAAATATTGACCCGGGGTGATATTTTCTTAAATACAACCAATTTTGACAATACCCCAGTCAGCCTGATCGAAGCCATGGCAAGCGGTTGCTGCATTGTGACCACCAATGTTGGCGGGATCCCCTACTTACTGGAAGATGGCGTTGACGCCCTCCTCGTCCCGCCCAATGACCCGCTTGCCATGGCAGCCGCGGTCAAACGCATCCTGACCGAACCCGGGTTGTCAGAAAAACTCAGCACGAATGCGCGCAAGAAAGCCGAACAGTTTGATTGGTCAATTATTCTACCAAAGTGGGAGGAATTACTAAAATCACTTCAATGACTACCGAAGACAACCTCACCACCAGATTGATCCGGGTAAAAGATCTGCCAAAAGTAGCTGCCTTACACCAGAGAGCATTTGCAGATTCCGCCCTCAGCAAACTTGGATCAGAACCGTTGCGCCGTTATTACGAATGGCAATTAACAGGTCCACACGATTGCTATGCAATCGGAATTTTCGACAATGCAAATTCATTACTGGGGTTTTGTTTTTCAGGTGTTTTTCACGGGTCCCTTTCCGGTTTCCTTAATAAAAATAGAAATTTCCTTGTATTTTGGATGTTCGCCCATCCCTGGTTGATCAACAACCAGATAGTTATGGACCGGATCAAAATTGCTTTGAACATTTTCAGGAAAAAACCATCGAAAAAGCAACCGATTAAGCAGGAACAAACCCGGTCATTTGGAGTTCTTTCCATTGCTGTGGATCCTGAGCGGCAGGGATTGGGAATCGGGAAGATTATTATGGAATCGGTGGAAATGGAAGCATTGATGAAGGGATTCACGCAAATGAATCTGACGGTTCATCCCTCAAATCATGGGGCAATTGCTTTTTATGAAAACCTCGGCTGGATAAAAGTGAATAATGAGTCAGATAATTGGACAGGATCCATGATAAAACCATTATCGCCACATTATGGATAAACTCAAAGTCTATCATTCCCTACCCTATCCACTTAAAGTTCTTGGCGCCTCTCTGCATGGCTATAACCTGAATCACTGGCGATATGGACCTGAAACTGAAAGACTGGTTGAGGAAGCTCTTGAGCGGGATACCTGGTCAGCTGAACAATGGAAAAACTGGCAGGAAGAACGTTTGGCTTTTATTCTCCACCTGGCCGCCACCCGGGTGCCCTATTACCGCGATCATTGGCAAAAACGCCGTGCAGCTGGTGATACCGCAAGCTGGGAGGTGTTGTCCAACTGGCCCATATTGAAGAAGTACATCTTGCGGGAAAACCCAAAAGCCTTTCTTGTAGAAGATAACGCTGCCCAAGGTTTCTACATCGAACACACCAGTGGAACCAGCGGTACTCCCCTGACCCTTTACCAGAGTCGTTCGACTCTGCATCACTGGTATGCCATATATGAAGCCCGCATTCGCCGCTGGAACCATGTTTCAAGGAATGACCGCTGGGCAATTATCGGCGGTCAGATGGTTACGCCTTTCAACCAGACAAAACCACCCTTTTGGGTCTGGAACCAGGCTTTTCGCCAGCTCTATTTATCGTCGTACCATATCTCAGATGTGAATACCGAATCTTACATTTCCGCTTTACAGACATATCAAGTTCGATATATATTGAGCTACCCCTCATCTTTAACTGCTTTGGCAGAATCTGTGATACGTAAAAATATTAAAGTTCCCCCATTACAGGTTGCAATCAGTAATGCAGAACCCCTTTTCGATTATCAACGAGCAGCAATCAGCGAAGCCTTTCATTGCCCGGTTAATAATACCTATGGAATGTCGGAACTGGTTTGTGGCGCATCTGAATGCGAGCATGGTTCCCTGCATCTCTGGCCGGAAGCCGGGATTATTGAGGTAATGGATGATGAAAAAGATGAAAAAATATCCCAATATGTAATAGGCAGGATCATTGCCACGGGTTTGCTCAATTCAGAAATGCCATTGATCCGTTATGAAACCGGAGACAGAGGGTCTCTAAAGGAAGGAACATGCACTTGTGGTCGCCATCTGCCCGTGATCAATCAAATTGATGGTCGAATGGATGATGTCATCCTTACTCGCGATGGACGGAAAATTGGGCGGCTGGACCCCATTTTCAAGGCTGACATGCCAATACAGGAAGCCCAGATTATTCAGGAAGACCTGGAAACAGTACGGATAAAATACGTGCCTGGCTCCGGATATGATCATGATCAACTTTTATCTCAACGGTTGCATGAGCGCCTTGGCAACATGAATTTTATCTTTGAAAGAGTTGAAAGTATTCCCCGCGGCTCAAACGGAAAATTCAAAGCCGTGATTTCGAAGGTTCGAAATTGATCTCCATCATTCTCCCCATTCGAAACGAAGCCAATTTCATCAAGAAGAGCATCGAATCCATCCTGGCTCAAGATTACCCCCAGGATCAGATCGAAATTTTGATCGCAGACGGCATGTCCACCGATTCCACCCGGGAGATCGTCCAGGCTTATCAACAAACCCATCCTCGAATACGCATCCTCGATAATCCAGGTAAGATCGTCCCAACCGCTTTGAATGCAGCCATCCGTCAAGCAAAAGGGGACATCATCATTCGCATTGACGGGCACACGTTGATCGCTCCAGATTATGTTCGAAAATGCGTGGAGACCCTTCGACGTACCGGCGCAGATAATGTTGGTGGTTGTATGACCGCCGAAGGATCCACCTCTTTTGGCAAAGCGGTCGCCATCGCCACCAGCACCCCTTTTGGTGTGGGAAATTCAAAATTTCATTACCAACAAGCTGAAGAAGAAGTTGACTCAGTTTACATGGGTGCCTGGCTCAAACAAGTATTTACAAGAATTGGACTTTTTGATGAAGAATTGGTCCGTGATCAGGATGATGAGTTCAATTACCGTCTGCGGGAAAAAGGGGGAAAGATCATCCTCAATCCGGAGATCAGATCAGTTTACACTACTCGCAGCTCACCCCTAACCCTCTGGAAACAGTATTTCCAGTATGGTCTTTGGAAGATCCGCGTGCTTCAAAAACACCCCAAACAAATGAGCCCCAGGCAGTTTATCCCGCCTTTATTTGTCCTTGGCTTATTGGTTTCAGTCATTTTGACGCTAATCATAAGCTGGAGCAAGTGGATATTCCTCCTCATCACTCTCAGCTACCTGGTCGCAAACATGGCAGCTTCAATAGTCACCGCTTCAAAAAAAGGATGGGAACATCTTCTTCTTTTACCGGTAGCCTTTGCCATTCTTCATGTTGGTTACGGATTCGGCTTTCTTGCCGGCTTGATAAAGTTCTGGAACCGTTGGGGAGATAAAAAAGGGGAAATTCCACCATCGGCTGAACTTTAGTGATTTTGCTTATAACCTTTCTAACATTGATATAAAATCATCCGAATCTCTCCGAGTTGAATTTATGAATTAATCAGGGAACATGAATAATCAAATAGAAATAAGAATTTACCCAAGATTCGATGCATTTTATTACTCTTTCTATCTTCTTGGTCTTTTCCGACATTTCGGGAAATATCACAAATCATCTTTCACGCTTCAAGATTTTCCCCCTTTTCCGTCTAATATCTTTGCAATATCAACGTCGGATAATAAGCGGGTAATTATTGACGCTAATGATACTCCATCTATAAATTCATTTGGCGCAGAATGGTGCAGCATTTACGGAAAGATCAATTATTACAATGAAATTATTCCAGAGCGTTTCAAATCTAAAATAGTCCCAATAGGGCCAAGCTTTGCGGTTAGACTTTGGTCATTACTCCCTACTTTTTATTATGCCTTACAAAACACGATCACAAGCAGAAACATTTTTGACAGAAATAGAGATTTTTATGCAAATTACTTTAGACAATATGCTTATAGGCAAAAAGAATCCAATTATCAAAGGTCGAAGTCTTCAGACAACTACATTTTTTCTTTATCTTCTCTGTGGAAAAAAGAATCTGAAACAAATAAATTAAGAGCTTTATTCATAAATTCCTGCAAATCATTACCGAATATAAATTTCGAAGGAGGGTTTGCTCCTCGACATCACAATGATATACTTGGGTTTGAAAACTTGACAATATCCAAGAGGTATAAAATAGATGAATATTTAGAAAAAACAAAACACTCATTTGTCGTATTCAATACTCCAGCGGTTCTTGGCTGTTTAGGTTGGAAACTTGGCGAATTCCTTGCACTTGGTAAAGCAATAATTTCTACCCCATTGAAAAGGGAGATGCCCGCACCGTTGATACATGGTAAAGATATTCATTTTGTCGACGGAACTGGTGGATCAATGTTGAAAGCAATCACGTTGATCCATGAAAACCGAAATTATAAAGAAGAATTGGAATTAAACGCAAGAAAGTATTACGAAAATTATCTTTCTCCAGAAAAAGTAATAGAAAAACTATTTACTTGATTTTAAAATCTAAATTAATTTTAGAGAATAATCTAGTTCTTTTCCTGTCGATTTCATATTTTACATAATTATGACGAGACAATACAAAATATTCAATCTCTTGACAATTCCTTCAACAAAAATCCTCTATAGTTTACCGCACCGGCCTGGTCAAGTTCTAGAACCGTCGGGGAGATAAAAAAGGAAAGGTACCATCCTATTAAAATCAGAAGATTAATGAATTTTAGGAATTTATTTTTGAATATCGCGACCTCGCAATTAACAGTCGCGATTTTCTTTTAAATCTCATTTCACCTTTTTTTGCTTGCAAGTACCAGCGAAAGCCGCCGGGCTAAACTGGACAGAAGCGCAGGTTTCGCGCCTGGCGCGCCTGGGTTCAGGATCTGCCTCACGCAGCATCCCGGCCGGGTTTGTCGAATGGAAAATGGGCAGCGGCGATGAAGATAGTTACGCTATTTCCATCGCCCCGCCAGAATACTGGAATCTGGCAGATTGCGTGGTGCTGGTCAGTTCCAGCCACAAGGCAACCGGTTCCACCGAGGGTCATGCGCTTGCATCCACAAGTCCGCTTCAGGCAGCCAGGGTGGCGGATTCCACCCGGAGGCTTGATATCTTGTCGCAATCCATCCTGGATAATAAGCTCTTTATTTGGAATTTTCCAACTCCGTCAGAATAATTTGGATAATGTAAATGGGATAAACCACACACATTATGTTATTTAACAAACACCAATTCATATTCAAACCCGGTTAATATAGAGATAGCCCAATGGTGCCTCCAGACAATTATGCGAGTTTGACCAGAAAGATCCTGGAGAAACAGCTGCATCCGGAACTGCTGAATGTGCATCTGTGGGTAAACTCATCCTTCGTTCAAAAACATATGGAACTTGCTCCCACCATCAAGGGTTAAAGTCCTGGGTACAGATTGGCAGATGGGAAGTTTACTTTGAGCGAACAATAGATTTTAGCCGCCTTCGATGCATTTGATTATTGCCTTGATGATATAATCGTACCAAATTTAACAATCCCTTTGTTTAAATCGATTAACTTCTTTGACCTATTGAAGAAAATATTTTCCTTAGGTATCTGCCAATAGCCATGGGGATTCAGGAAATCATGTTGTAAGTCAAATTTATTGCGGACAAGAAGGTAATTTCACATGGAATTCAAAAGAATCATTGAGATCATTCAACATTGGCTCTGGCTAATCATCTTGGGGACATTGATTGGAGCATTTGCGGGCCTGGCGATCAGCAGCCGGCAGACCAAGGCTTACCAATCTTTCACGCGCGTCCAGGTGATGAGCGCTCCGCTAGCAAACAATAGTGTTAACGCATATTTTAATGACCAGGAATTAGCCACAACATATGCTCAAACGCTTGTGACCCGACCCATACTTAACCTGGTTGAAACGCGCTTGGGGATTCCTGTTAGTGTCGAACAGATCAGGATAAAAACCGTGGCTGCAACCCAGCTCATAGATATAACTGTGGAGTATTCAGATCCCCAGAAGGCTGCCGATATTGCGAATACCCTGGTAAGCGTCTTCGCGGAAAAGAACAACGAATTACAGGCCAGTCGTTTTCTCGAATCCGAGCAAAGTTTGCAAGGGCAAATTGATCAGGTGGATGCTCAAATCAAGGCATTGCAGTCTCAATCATTGGCAATGACCAGTGCTGAAAAAGAGCAGAATCTGACCAAGGCAAAAACAGAAATGGCGCAATTAGAGAAGGAAATATTATCCCTCCAGGAAGAAATTTATACCATTTCTAATCCACCACGAGGCAATTCCTGGATGACGCCGACCATCACCCCTGATAACAAATCAATATTAAATGAGAAACAGCTTCGATTGGATCAATTACGAAATATATACAATCTTTACCAGGAGACTTATTCCAATCTCGTTGTCCTTGGAAGCGCATCTACGGTAAGCGGCAATGCCAATTCTTCAAATACCAATTTGCAATCAACGCTGGCTTTATATGAACAAATTCGTTCAAGCCTTCTTTCCAGTTATGAGGATGTTCGTCTTGCCAGGTTAAACAGCACCTCAAATATTGTTCAAATAGAACCTGCAATTGCAAATAATTCGCCAATCCGTCCACTGACTCCCAGAAATGTTGGACTTGGAGCCGTAGTGGGTTTATTAATAGTCGCCATGTTGATTTTTTTAGTTGAATATCTGGATGATACGATAAAAACTGCGGATCAAATAACTGAACAACTTAATTTACCGGTCATCGGCTATATTTCTAAACTTGAACATAAGAAAAACGCACCTTTTGTGTCCGAAAATCCACGTTCACCGATTGCCGAAGCATTCCGTACCTTGAGGACGAATATCGAATTTTCAGGTGTTGAGAAACCAATCCGATCGCTATTGGTTGTCAGTGCCAATCCTGGTGAAGGAAAGTCAACTGTCGCCGCCAACTTAGCTGTCACAACTGCTCAAGGTGGAAAGCATGTAATGCTGATCGATGCTGACCTTCGCAGACCTCGTATCCATAGCATTTTTGGATTGGCGAACCGGATTGGATTAAGTGACTTCATCAAAACTCCCATGCCGTTGGCCGACATCATCCAAATATGGAAAGATTCCAACCTGGCGATCATCCCCAGCGGAACAATCCCACCCAACCCGGCTGATCTGCTTGGATCATCAAAAATGGCGGAAGTGATAAAGATCTGTCATGGTAATGCGGATATTACAATTGTAGATGCCCCCCCCTTCTTGGTCGCAGATGCCTCAATTCTTGCTTCGCACATAGATGCAATCCTGCTAGTAATACATTCGGGAAAAAGCTCGATGAATTCTGTTGTAACCACCGTGGAGCAAATGAAACGAACCGGAGTTCGAATAATTGGCGTGGTTATGAATCAAATTCCACTCAACCATTCTTATTATTATGGGGGTTACCAGTTTTATTCTTCTAAATATCAAGGCAAATATTATAAATTTGACGATGGAAAGAAGAAAACTAATCGTATTCGAATTCCAGGACTTCAAAGTCTCCTTAAGAAAAAAAATAAATCGATCCAAGAAACCCAACCTTCCAGTGGAAAACCTGAACTTTAAAATGGATAATTGCAAATTATTAGCATAATGGAAATCAGTCCATTTTAAATTTTACCTTTATGAAGAACTATTGTTGTCAGAGATAGAATTTCGACAGAGTACTGGGTCCAATAATGACGGCGTACGAAATAACAAAATTGTGTTTGGTTCATTAAAAACCCTAAAAATCTGATCCCCAAAATTTTGTGCACAAAAGCCAATTATTGCACGAATCCAGATCATCAAGATCTCCTCAGATTTTTGGGATTAATATATATCAATGGAATGATATTTTGAGTTAATATGCCGGCAATATTATTCGTATGTACCGCAAATCAATGTCGTTCACCCATTGCGGCAGCAACCTTTGTACAACAATTACCAGACAATGCTGATCCGCCTGTTTGGAGAATAAACAGCGCCGGAACATGGACCAAGTCTGGCATGCACGCAGGCAAATATGCATTCAGAGTGGCCAGACTGGTTGGCATTGATCTGGGAGGACACAAGACCACATCAATAAAGGATGCTCATCCGGATAAGTATGATTGGATAGCAGTGATGGAGACGGGACATCTGGAAGCACTAAGTCTTGAGTTTCCTGAACTAAAAGAAAGAATCCATTTGTTAACTTCTCTGGCAGGTTTAAACCCTTATGAAATTAGGGACCCTGTGAATTATGACCTTGAAATATCCGTTGAAATCATTATGGACATGCAAGATTGTGTTCGCCGTTTTTATCATCGTTTGACCACTAACGGCGGACTCTAGATTCCGATCTTTGCGTACGAGAATTTTCCCAGCCTCGATGCATGCAAAACCTGTATTGTGACCTATTTTTTTACTCGAAGTTTACAATCGTTTATGAAATCAAATTCTGAGTTGCTAAAAACCGTTCTCGATAACCTGCGTACTCCGGAGTGTTTGAGCGATCATCCCTGAGTAAACAACCTGTTAGTCCGTGAATTTGTTTCTCGATATCCAGCAGTGGGGCAATGGAAACCGGGTCATCAGTTGTCGGCGTCAATTTGCGATTTATCCCAGGAAGCAATTCCTGGTTCACCTCCAAGGTGGGGAAAACGTCTCGACACGCAGTGGGGAGCATTTGGGATTCTGGCGGCTCAGTACTTTGCTCCTTTTGTGGTTCGAATGTCCTATCCGGGTTCCCAGCGCGATGCCTGGGGAAAAATTGACCAAGCGATTCTATTATTTAAATTTGGAAAAGACAGGTTACCTCAAATTTCGGATGAAGAGATACAATTTTACAGTCTTGTCGGAAACGAATTGGAGGTCACACCGACCAGCACTATTAGCGATTGGCAAAAGAAAGGGATTGATCAGCTAGGCGACATAATCATGGTTCGTGAACAGCACCTGACTACTATGAATCTTTTATATCTTCAAAACCGGATATACCAAATCCGGTACAACAAGTTGAGACCACCATTGTGATATAAAAAAGAATTAAAGGCAGAAGGTCAAAAACTACTCAAAAGGTCAAACGCATGGTTTGGGGGGTATTCCTTTTATTTATCCTAGTCGCACTTGTTTTTGCGGGTATCAAGGGTTGGAAGGTTTATAAGTTAGCCGTAGCTCTGCGTGCTGATATCGGTCAATAAAGGGAACTGGCTTCGCTGGGTATCCCGGACAGTAAAACGATCAAACCGGGAGTTACCCCGCAGTCAGAGCTGGACGACCTCACCCGAATATTTTCCCAAATCCAGACACCGGCCTTCATTCTGGACGGTTTTGGGGATATCCTCGCACACAACCCCAGCTGGCTGGCTGTCTATGATTTGAAAAATCTCCAACCGTCGGCAATGAATTTGCTCTCCATCTATAACTTGAACCGCTTTTTATTTTCCCCTGATTTTGAAAAACAACAGGCCATGTTGGAAACGACCCACTTTGAGTTTGCTCGCCAGATGGTCAATCTCTTCAAGCTCTGGTCCCTCAAGTTAAGGAACCACTGGTATTTCAAAAGGCTGCTCCCCGAACTCAACCGCTACCAGGGGTTTCGCATACATTGGCAATCCCTTTAATTCATAATGAAGTTATCTTCATCCAGTACTGCCACTTCAGTCTTAAGCATCCCGGGTTGGGCGTACTGAAATTTATGTCTACTCCAATTCAAGCTATCATGGCTAGTGGAGATCTGAACTTGATTAGTTTCCAGCCGCTGGATGAGCATACCGCCAAAGTTTGCATTCAACTTGCGCAGGAATTTGGAACGACGCCCAATTTCCTGGCTGCCTGGCCGAAACCTCTCACGCCATCAACGATCACTTCCCTAATGCAAAGCTAATCTCAATGACAACATCTTGGTTCAGCAGTGTAGAGTAAACCCAGGTATTCTGGTCCAGCACAAGACCTGCAGTCTTCGTTAGCATCTTCGCCGCGGGCGGCAAGTTCACGCGTAAGGTCAGCGGCAGAGCCAGCACCCCGGCTTGCTTTTGGATTGTCAGCCGGTAGGTCCACTGACCGGCGGATGTCTCTCGCAGCACTGCTGCAGGCAAGCCAAATTCGAAGCTGGTTTGGATTGTCTGACGTTGGGGAACAAGCACCAGCGTGCCAAAGACCTGCACACCGGGGATATCCTCACTTCCGAGGTTATCCACCTTGGCCGGGATTTCCTCGCCTGCCATGGTTGCTTCGGCAGGAATTGCGTGCGGCGTGGATCCCAACAGGGAAGTGCCCGCCGGGGTGTAGACGCGCAGGTAGCTCCAATAACACCGGTCGATTGGATATATTGCCTCGTCATCAACTCGGCCCGGCGGCATAGGCACGCAGGGCAGGCTGCCGGTGGCGTGATTGGTCTGGTTGACGGTCAACTTCGCAAGCGGTTTGGCCGGGTCAGCCAGGTTGAGCTCGTAGGTCAGGGCGGTGTCCATGACGGCATGGGTTTTGTTGTAGCCCACGTTGGCATCCACCAGTAGTAAATAATCACTATTCGCCGGGGGGCGTACAGCGCCATCCCATTTGCGTTGAGCCAGAAAAGTTGTCAGATCTGGGTCGTCGAATTGCAACAGGATATCGCGCTCATCTAAAAGCTTGATAAGAGTCTGTGCCAGGGCGCTCAACTGCACTCCGCGGGCAGACAGGATTTTTTCCAGCAGTGGTTGGGCTAGTTTTCCAATGAACAGCTTGCGATCCCAGACCCCAACAAAGCCCGGTGGGGAATGTTGCTTGGCCGTGCGCATGTATTGAAGGATGTTATCGCTGTTGATCTCGAAGGACAAACCAGGAACGTTCAGGGGGCCGAGCGTCTTGAGCAATTCGACGACCACATTCTGGTTGATGGCGATCACCCCATCCACACTATGTGCTCGGGCATAGGAATAAAGGTATTCTGCCATGGAGGCCGTGGTGGGAAAATCGCTGAACCAGTTTGAATCGCTAAAAACCAGGAAGGGCAGGCTCATGTACTGGTCCAACTGCCAGGGAGCCTTGGGATACGGCTTACTGAAATCGTTGATCAGTTCGGAGGATTCGATCTTGATATCCCACAAGGCGCCATCCCGGATGACCACGGAACCGACGGCGGTAATAAAACCACCCGTTGGACGGAGTTCATCTTCGTTCTGGATCAAGAGCAGGTAGGTTTTTGGCCCGGCTTTTCCAACCCCCAGCAAACCTGGAGCGGCTTTGACCAACAGCAGAGCGTCTTCCATACGGAATTTGCCCTGCACACTTTGCAGCAGAGGGTCGATCTGTCCGGTCAGGATTGAGCGCGTTTTTTCAGAAAGCAGATGATCCTGAATTTGCCCACGTGCCTGCTGCGCCTGAGCCAATGACACCTGAGCAGCCAGAAGGCGCGGTTGTTCCTGCTGCAGCTGGTTCAGCAGAACCAGCAGGTCAAGCGGCTGCTGCTTATCCGAAACTGTCTTTGCCACCGGCAGGACGACCTGCAGACCCTCATCGGCGGCGGCGACCAGTGCAGTAGCCATGTCGAGGATCTTTGGCGCTTGCGAAATGTCACCGCCATAAGTGGGGACCCATCTCATATACGGCGCCAGCCACAAGAAGGGTTCGGCTTGAGTTTGCAGCACGCTCAGATCCTGCCTCAAAGTGGTCACCTGACCCGCCACCGCGCCAATTTGCCCCGCCTGCGGTAGGCTGGTCAGGACCGGTTTCAGGCTGGAGACATCTCGCAGCACCACCTGCGTCTGCCGGTAAAGCCGGTAACCCTGCCAGCCGGTCCAAAGTGTGAAAACCAGCAGGAGCAAACCCAGCATAAGCGCTACGTTTCTCCAAATCCTGGTTTTTGGATGGAGTGAATCTATAGCCGGAGCTGTCCCGATCGCAGGCTCGAACAGGGTCTTTTTGTTGAGAGCAGCTTTCAGCGCTGCTTCGTGATGGACGACAACCTCGAGGAGAGCTTCCAGTCCTTTACGATTCCAGCCGCTAAGCGTGCTGTTCGGTGCAACCTCAGGTTCGTTCCCCACCAAACAGTAGCGTTTGCGTTGTTCGGGGTTGATCTCGACATCCGAACCAAATACATAAAGCAGGATGGCCTGGTCAATACCCAACCAAGCCTCACGCTGCGATTGGGGTTCCGGTAGACCGAACTCCTGCGGTACAAAATATTGTGCCGCCAGGATGCCGAAAGCACCCCAATGCGTATCCAGTCGCTTGCCTCGCCGCGGCGGTTGAGCTGGTAACAGTTCACGAAAATGGTGGCGAATGGCAAGCGCCAGTTTCTCGCCCGGGCTGCCACCTGGCTGAGCCTGCGCGAAGAGGCTTTGCGCCCAGGGATGTCCGTCCAATTCACCAGGGCTGCGCAAGTGTTCAAGAATGTTTCTTAACTGCTCAAGGTTGGCTTGGAAATCGCTCATTCGATATCACCCTTTGGCGTTTGCATAAAAATAATTATACTCCTCTGCTGAAAATCACCGCCCCGCAGATTTTATTATGACGTTCATGCCTTGTAGACAAGCTTGCAGTGTGTATTATTACAATTATTATCCCCTAACATAGAGTTGGTTGGAAATGCGAACAAAACGCGAACAAACAAGATTGGTTTAACTGGTTATACTAAATTTAGATAAAAATTCAACAGAGGAGTTGAAATATGAATCGTACCTTTAAGTTTATCCTGGCTGGTTTGGTGACGATCTGTTTGGCCCTGTTAGCCACCGGTGTCTGGGCGGAAACTAAAAACGGTTCCCTGGGACCTAAAATCCATGAAGTCCATAAAAATTGTTCCGGGAACAAAAGCATCAACATGGGCGATGCGACATTTTCGCTCACTACGGCAGATACCACTTGCAATTTTGATGTCGTGCGTACCAAATATCCACAATCATTTTTTGGACCACTTAATAATGGATTGGTTTTCCGTTCAGATGGATTTTTAGTAACTGTGACCGGTGCCGACACCAATGTGATAGTGTGCTTCGCATACTCACCCATTGACGCCGATAAGAATTCCACCATTTGGGTTTTCAATAGCCCAAATTGGGTGAATCTTGGTGGAGTCGTTCAGTCGGGTAGCCCAAAACAGATCTGTAGTTCAAGTTTTCTTTTTAGTGGCAGCTCAACCGGTTTTGCTTTGGTTGGCAATCAGTAAGCCATCCGCATGACTTTCATCCGCCCAGGGAATTGGAGTGCCATTCCCTGGGCTTATTTTATGCGTTCCCCGAAGATTTTTTCCCTGCTCCTGGCAGCCTTACTGTCGCTGTGTTACGCCCTCACTATTGCACCCGCTCTATCGTGGGCAAATGGCGGCGCTGATGGCGGCGATTTGATCACTGCAGCATTTACCGGCGGCGTCCCACATCCCACCGGATACCCCCTTTACCTTCTGGTTGCGCACCTATTCCAGGACTTTCCTCTCGGAGGTCTGGCTTTTCGAACCAATTTGCTTTCCGCGCTCTGTACTGTGCTGGCGGCGCTGTTGCTGCAGTCTTGGTTGATCCGCCAACTGGAAAATCAGAAGTTCGGCGTATTTTCGGCTTTTATCGGGGGAGCGGCCTTTGGGCTGGCACCGTTGGTCTGGGGTCAGGCGGTAATTACGGAAGTTTATGGCCTACAAAGTCTGCTGATCCTTGCTTTTTTATTTGGACTAGATTGGACCGCACTGAACGGCAAGGACTGGGTGCGTGGATTACTGCTCGGGTTGGCTGCCAGCAACCACCTGACCAGCCTCATCTTGATCCCATTACTCGCGCTTGATTTTTCCAGTAAAGCCCTGTTCACCCTGCCAATGGTTTTTTTTAAACGAATGGCAGGTGTGCTAATCGGGCTGTCGTTTTACTTGATCCTGCCTTTGCGCGCGCTTACCCAGCCGCCGGTAAATTGGGGCAACCCGATCACGCTGCAGGCCTTCTGGTGGCTGGTCAGCGGCAGGTTGTATGCCAGTTATCCTTTCGGCGTGTCATTTGCAGATGTTTTATTACGACTGCGCGGGGTCGCGGGTTTGTTATTGGCCCAGTTCGCCTTGCTGGGTGTTGTGGTGGGAATATATGGCCTTCTCTCCGGTTTACCTCGCCGCATCCTGCTTGCCAGCCTGTGGCTGTTCAGCAGTTTTTGTCTATTTGCGGTCAGTTATGCCTCCTATGATTCCCAGGTCTATCTGATCCCTGCCTTCATCGCATTTAGTATCTGGCTGACCTATGGCCTTTCGGATGGTTTGCAGGCGCTTTCAGCCCGCTTTCCGCGCCTGGCACAGTTGACATGTGCATTGATCATCTTGTTACTGTTAGCGCGCTTGCCCGGTATCTTCCCACAGGTGGATGCCTCTCACGATCTCAGAGCGGAGAATTTTGGAGTGGGTTTCGTCAGCAATGCTCCGGAAAATGCGCTGGTTTTTGCTCAAGGTGACGAAGCGGTCTTTGCCTTATGGTATTTCCAGTTTTCCATGAGCCAGAGGTCGGATATCGTCATTATTTCTGAAGAATTAATTCAGTATGATTGGTATCTAACCAACCTGGCGCACACCTACCCACAATTGATGATCCCATTCTCGCGACCCTTGACAGCCTCCGACCTCCTGGCAGCCAACCCTGCTCGCCCGGCCTGTTTTGTTAAACAAAGCGCCACAACGTTTTGTCAGTAATATTCATCCCCGTAACGTAAAACCAGGTATAGCCACAATCCGTAAGGGGCTAACTCATTACCTTGTCCTTGGAAGCATTGGGGTAAATCTTGCCGTCATCTCCGCTGAGATCTTCCAGCTTGGTTAACCCAGCCAATTGGACAAACGGGAGAATCTGCAAAAATATTCACTGGATATTTACCAGAAAAGTCTTGAGAAAGTTGCCGATGGTACCATGATCAGGGAGCAATCACCTGCAATATATCAGAAGACCAGATTTTCATACGTAGCCATTTCGATTTTGCGAAAACTGAACACCCCAGTAGCATAGCCTTGCCGGGCTATTTTTTCAGAACTATTTTCTGCCGAAGGCGTTCCACCTGCGCCGCCGGCAACTCGACCGGGAACTGGCGCTTCTGCAGCAGTTTGAGCAGCACGCGCACCCGCTCCGTGCCGGGCAGGCGGGCGTCAAAGATCGCTTCGTAACCTGCGAATGGCCCTTCCGCGATCTGAACCGTTTCGCCGGATTCCAAACCGTCGTACAGATCGCCGCCCAAGTCGTTGATGCGCTCTATTTTGCGGCGCACTGCCTCGATCAACGTCTCTGGGATGGAGGCGGGTTCGCCATCGAAAGAGACCAGACCTGTTGCACCGGGTAGCCAGTTCAGGTTGGAGAAACCGATCTCGGCAAGATCAGCGTGGATGAAGACATATCCCGGGAAGTATGCCTTGACTTTGGCTGCACGAGGGTTGACAGTCTGAATACGGATACGCGGAAAGAAGTTGTCAATATTAAGCAGTGTCACTTGCTCATATAGCAGCTCCTCTTTGCGAGGTTTGCTGTGCAGGGCATACCATCCGAGCGGCATATAGGTGATCCTTTGGTTCTAGCGTTATTCTCACCAAACTTTTACCACTTTACGCTGGCGATGTTTTGGCGGGAACTATTCTTTTGAGAGCTGGCAAATACTCAGGTGATTTCGAGATTGGTGCTGGCATGATTGCGTGGCCAGGCGCCGGTCCCATTCTTTTTTAAGCACCAGATTTTGCCAATATGGATAACCGGGAGGATCTCGGCGCGAACCATGCGGTAGATGTTCACATCGCTCATTTTCATGTATACCACCAGGTTGTGAACGGTCATGATATTCGAATTTTCGTTGGCTTTGTTACACATATCTCACTTATGGTCAAGCGCTGTCGCCCAAAACCCGGTTATTCAAGCCATAACCTGGGGCAAATGCATTTATATCCAACTGATTTTAATTATCCTTTCCGTCAAGCGCAGCCATGCAAATACGCGCAAAAGCAAATTCAATACACTCGCGCATGTCACGAATGATCTCACTGGCAGTTTCGGCATCCTGCGAAATGGGGTCCTTGATGTCGTAAGGGAGGCGACCAGCTAATGTCGAAAGCAAAAAGATCTTATTCCTGACTTCTTGAAATTCGGTTACCAACGCTTCTTTTTGTCCTTGCTCCATCACCACTATAACATTAAATCTCTTGATTGGCAGACTGGTGATGGAACGAGTATGGTGCCCGCTCAAATCCACCCCATGGGCTCGCGCCAAATCCATGCAAAAAGGTGAAACCGATAGCCCGTCACGCGTCCATGTGCCAGCGCTTGTCACCATCCAATCGATCAAGCTTTTGTCACGTTCCAGAAACTTGCGAAAAAACGCCGCGGCAAGCGGCGAACGACATTGATTCCCTGTACATACAAATAGGACAGATGGCATTACTTGATTTTATCCTCGCGTCATCAATCAGATAATGGTCGAATTAATATTTTCCATGACGTTTCAATTACCTAAAAAAGGTGAAAATTATCAGACAGCTATTAACAGGCTTAAACTTGTCCGGTGGAACCAGTTTGACCTGTGGTACTTGGATTAATACAATACAGAATGTTAGTCCGAGTAGTTGAAAATGGGAAGGGTGTAGGACAAGAGTAGCCGGTCAGGTGAGCGTTAGCCCTGATAACACTCGGTTTGGTAAGATCATGTTTCCATTATGTAGAGAAAAGCACCCATATTCGTGTTATCACATCTCCTCCCTTCATTATTATATTTATTCTACGGGAAGTAAATTTTTGTTTGGAATTGTTACGAGGTCATCATCTTGCTTGATTTCTCAATAATAATTCCAGAGCGAAGTTGAATGTCTGCATTGATGACTGGTCTGCTTCGATCGTCATGGAATTTATTCCCCCCGCAAGAAAATAATGGATATTGTGAGAGAGTCGCCTTTCCAGTTTGAATGTTAAAAATTATTTAGGTGCAACTGTTTTAATTACTTAGGGCGATCCACCCCCGGTCTTTTACCCGAGCTGCGTGAAAATGCAGAGTCTTTAATAGTCTGCTCTAGGTTTCTTTTTTTTAGATTGTGTAGAGTGTGTAGGGTTATGTATACACAGCCCTTAATGTTAATGTACAGCATGCCCCTTAAGCGAAACTCCCGGCAAGAGGGTCACGACCCTGCACACCCTACACTTTCAGCCTGAAACGGGCATGCGCATAGCCGACTTCAACGCATTCTTCAGGTGTCTTGAGCGATTGGCTGGCAATAGCTCCGGCGCTCGGTTCTGGATGGCGACCACTCGTCTCCTCAATTCAATTCTTAAACACGCTCTAAGGAACGCAGACTGGCTCGATAGCATTTGGATGTTCAATTTCACAATTGGATAAATATCTTCAACGGGGATATTGTTTTTTTAATTTGTAACCAAAATGGTTTTTTTTCTAAAATAGGATATTGACAAGGAAACTAAAAACACTATAATGGTTTTATAGTTTCCTGACTCTCGTTCATATTCGATCAAAATCTAATTTCTCGGGAGAGTTACTGATGAATAATACAACTGTAGGCGATTTGTTTGATTCATGTTCCAGTAGCTACGGCTCGCATACCGCAATCAAGTACAACGAGCTCTCATATACATATCGACAAATGGGGGAAAACGCTTATCGCCTTGCGAATGCTTTTCTCGAACTTGGCTTGCAAAAAGGACAGAGGGTCGCATTCCTCATGTCCAACTGCCCCGAATATATTTTTACTGAATATGCACTGGCAAAAATCGGCGCGGTTCGCGTTCCCTTGGCTGTCTTGCTGAGTTCGGACGATCATATTTATATGATGAACCATTCCGAGGCAGTGGTCTTGGTTTACCATGAAAAATTGACAGAGCGCGTCCTCGCGATGATCCCAAGACTGGAAACCGTTAAATATTTCATCTGCGTTTCATCCGACCCAGCCAAAGTGCCAGCAGGGCACCTTCATTTGCAATCAATGATGGCAAGTCACACTTCTCAACCAACCCATGTTGAAGTGACTTCTGATGATTTGTGTGGCATTTATTACACGGGTGGTACGACCGGTCGACCAAAAGGGGTGATGCTTTCCCATCGTGCCTGGGTAAACGCGGTAATTTTGGAAATGTTGGAATTAAGCCTGGGGCGTGATGAGACTTTTGCTTACATGACTCCAATGACCCACGCCGGTGGTGTGCTATTACTCCCGGTTCTAATGCGCCGGGGGATATGCCTGATTATGGAATCTTTTTCTCCAATCCATTTCCTGGAGCAGGTGGAAAAAGAAAAAGTCACTGCAGCCATGCTTGTGCCTACCATGATTTACTCGCTCTTGGATTTCCCTGATTGGGCGAAGTATGATACCAGCAGCCTGCGGGATATTCTTTACGGTGCAGCTCCAATTGCGCCCGAACGCCTCAAGCAGGCAATCACGCGCTATGGACCGATTTTCTCGCAATATTATGGCCAAACTGAATCCCCCATGATTCTGACCGCATTGCAAAAAGAAGAGCATGTCATTGATAACCCGGAGCGCGAGCGCCAGATTTTCAGTTCCTGTGGCAGGGCGACAATCACCACTCAAATCAAGTTAATCGATGAAAACGGCAAGGAAGTGTCTGGCGGGGAAGTGGGTGAGATTGTGGCACGCAGCACTTTTATGATGGATGGTTATTACAAGGATCCTGAGAAAACTGCCGCCACCATTCAAGATGGCTGGCTCCACACTGGAGATATGGCTCGCCGTGATGAGGATGGTTTCATCTATATTGTCGATCGTGCCAAGGACATGATCATCAGTGGTGGTTACAACATCTTTCCACGGGAGGTGGAAGATGTTTTGTTCGAACATGAAGCCGTCAAACAGGTTGCCGTGATTGGCGTTCCGGATGATAAATGGGGAGAAGCAACCAAAGCAATTGTTGTCCTGAATCCAGGAAAATCGGTCACTGAAGCAGAACTGATCCAGTTTGTAAAATCCCGCAAAGGCAGTCTTTTAGCCCCCAAATCTGTTGAATTTTGGGAGGCAATTCCACTGACTAACCTCGGGAAGCTGGATAAAAAGAAAATCAGAGAACCATACTGGCGTGGGAGAGACCGCCAGATTTGACCCAATGTATTCTTACCAAAGGAGACAAGCACATGATTCTCGATTCAGAAGAAAGAATTAAAGAATATACCGAAAAAGGTTGGTGGGGAACCGATACCATTCTTGATCTTTTCCTCAGGAATGCAAAAAATTCCCCTGATGCGGTTGCGATTGTTGATCCACCCAACCGTTCGACCTGGACAACGGGGGATCCGCAGCGACTGACCTACACCCAATTGGATCAGGTCAGTAGTTGGCTGGCAACTGGCTTGAAGGAGGCTGGACTTAAGCAGGATGATGTAATCATGGTTCAGCTTCCAAATATCGTTGAATTGGCGGCTGTTTACCTGGCAGCCACGCGTATTGGAGCGATTGTGAGCCCGATACCAGTCCAATTCCGCTCTCACGAGTTGAAATCAGTGGTGTCGATCGCAGAACCCAAGGCTTTCATTTGCGCCAATAATTTCGCTGGTTTTGATTCAGTTGAAATGGTACTTGGCATGCAGGAAAGTTTCCCTGGGTTAAAAACCATTTTTGCACTGGGTGATAACCTGCCAGCCGGGGTGCTGTCGCTCACGGCATTACTGACCACCCCACGGGCAGAGCAACCTCCGCATGCGAATGTATCAGCGAATGATATTTTCACTATTTGCTGGACTTCGGGCACCGAAACCGAACCAAAAGGAGTACCGCGCAGTCATAATCAATGGATCTGGATCGCGTATGCTTCTGTGGATGGTTGTGAGTTTGAACAAGGGCATTCGCTGTTGAACCCATTCCCGATGATCAACATGGCTGGGATTGGCGGGATTTTTGTGCCCTGGTTGATTACCGCAGGCAAACTGGTGATGCACCAACCTTTTGATCTCCAGACTTACCTGGGTCAAATCATGATTGAGAAAATCAATTACACTGTTGCCCCGCCCGCTGTATTGAATATGCTCTTGATGCGCCCCGAGATATTACAAAAAATCGATCTGAGCAGTATCAAGAATTTCGGCTCAGGTGCCGCTCCTCTTTCCCCCTGGATGGTGGCAAAGTGGCAGGAAGATTACAATATTCCGGTCATCAACATATTTGGTTCAAATGAGGGCGAATCCTTCACCAGCGGGATGAAAGAATTCCCCGATCCAAATTTGCGTGCGCAATATTTCCCTCGCTTTGGTGTCCCCGGTTTTACCTGGGCTTCACGCGTGGCAGCTCAGATGTCCACCAAGCTGGTTGCAAATGGTGAAGTGGTGACAGAACCTGGCGTTCCCGGCGAAATGTGCATCAAAGGTCCCGGCATTTTCCCTGGTTATTACCACCGTCCCGAATTAACCCATAAATCTTTTGATGCGGACGGTTATTTTTATACAGGCGACTTGTTTGAGATTGCCGGGCAGCCGGACAACTTGAATGGTTACAAGTTTGTTGGGCGCGCGAAAGATATCATCATTCGCGGGGGCATGAACATTTCTGCTGAAGAGATCGAGTCACTCATCATGGGTCTGCCGAACCTGGCAGAGGTGGCTGTGGTGGGTTATCCTGATGAACGCCTGGGAGAAATAACCTGCGCCGTTGTCGTACCAAAACCCGGTCAGGTAGTGACTCTGGAAGAAATCATTGCAGCTCTCAAGGCTAAAGATGTTGCTGTTTACAAACTTCCCGAGAAACTGGTGACGATCAGTGCCCTGCCGCGCAACCCGGTCGGGAAGGTACTAAAACGATCCATCCGAGAAATGATCCGAAATCAATAACCTGGGATGAAAAAATGGATTTTTCGCTGACAAGTGATCAGGTGTTTATCCGGGATACGCTGCGCAAGCTCATGCAGCGCGAGTGTCCGCGCGAGACGGTGCATGCGTTGGATGAACAGGGCACTTTCCCAAAAGAACTCCTGGCAAAAATTGCAGAAATTGGCTTTTGTGGTTTAAATACACCCGAAGAATTTGGGGGCTTCGGGTTGGATTTGCTTGGAACTGTGATTGCCATCGAAGAAATTGCGGTCGTATCACCCGCCCTGGCAGCCCTCTTTGCCACCACCAGCCTTTTTGGCGGGCGGGTGATTTCACAGTTTGGAAGTCCGGCTCAACAGCAGGAATTGCTGCCGCAAATCGCCAAAGGCGCGTTGAAATTCAGTCCTGCCATGCCGGCTGAATTCGCCTTGAATAATATTCAAGTCACATCCAGATCGGAATTGCATAGCCTGAATGGTCAGGCAGATAATGTGCTGTTTGCCAATCAGGGCGGAGCAGACTATTTGCTCGTTCAGGCTGCCAGCGCAGAACAAACCGGTAATATTTCGTTCTTTCTTGTCCCGCTGGATGCACCCGGGCTGCAAATACAAGTCATTCCCACGCTGGGAATGCGCGGAACTGGACTCGGCAATGTTATTTTCGACCAGGTTCAGGTAAGCCAGGATCAGGTTCTGGGCGGGCAGCAGTTTTTCGGAAATGGAAAAGCTCAGTCGATTTCCCTGGTTGCCCTTGACCAGATTTGTGGCGCGGCAATTGGATTGGGAATTTCGCAGGGGGCCTATGCCTATGCCCTGAATTATGCCCGCGAACGTTCTCAATTTGGGAAGGTGCTTCTGCAGTTTGAGGCTGTGGAACACATGCTTGTCGACCTGGTGATCAATATTCAGTCCGCGCGCTGGCAGCTTTTCCACGCCTGCTGGCTTGCCGATCAGGGTAAACCGTTTGCCATGGAAGCAGCTGTGGCGCGAATGCAGGCAGGTAGCCTGGCGCGCCAGGCTGGCTTGCAGTGTGTACATATCCTGGGCGGTTATGGCTACATGGCAGAGTACGATGCCCAAAGATCAATGCGCGATGGGTTGGTGCTGTTTCAGGGAAGCGAATCAGTTGAATTGCTCAAAACTAGCATTGGAAAGCAGATCCACAGCCTATGAATACACTAAAAGGAAAAGTTGCTATTGTTGGAATTGGCGAAGTGCCCACCGGGCGCTATCCCGAGCGCAGCGCGATTGAGTGTGCCATCCTGGCGGCTCAACAGGCAATTCAGGATGCTGGTATTTCCAAACAGGAAATTGATACGGTCATCCCTACCGCAGCGCTGTGCAACGCAGCCTTCAATACCGATCTTGTGACCGGTCGGATTGTTGAAGAGCTGGGTTTGCATGTCAATAATAATCTGCAAATATTCGCCGGCGGCGCGACCAGCGCCGTCATGTTGAAGGTGGCTGCCGGGCTGATTGCAACCGGAACATCGAAGGCAATTTTATTCGTGCATGCTGATAAGCTCGGTACGAGTATCACCGACCAGGAAGGCATCGATCTTTTTTCAACAGCCGGAATTTCGAAGGAATGGGAAGTCCCTTACGGCATGCACTACTCCACCGTGGCGGGCTTGATCACTCAGCGCTATATGTTCGAGACGGGCACCAGCGCGGAACAGCTCGCGGCAGTGTGTGTATCCAACCGTAAATGGGCTGAATTAAACCCCAATGCCATGTTCCGCAAACCGCTAACCATTGAGTCGGTTCTGAATTCGAAAATCCTATCCTGGCCGCTGCATGCCTTTGAGTCGAACATGCTGGCGGATGGCGGGGCAGCTTTTGTGGTCGTCTCAGCCGAACGGGCTCGGGATCTTTGCGAGTGCCCTGCTTATTTGCTGGGTGAAGGTTCCCGCGTAACTCATTTTGCGCTTTCCCAGGATGCGGACCTGACCCGGTTTGGCTATGCCCAGGCAGCCGCCGAAGCTTACCAAATGGCAGGTCTGACTCCCACAGATATTGACCTGGCGGAACTCTATGATTCATACCCAATTTTCCAATTGATTGCCCTGGAGGAATTGGGTCTCTGCCAGCGCGGTCAGGCTGGTGCCTTCGTCCTGAATGGATCAACCTGGCCCGGAGGTAGACTGCCAATGACCACCAACGGTGGCATGTTGTCCCAGGGTCATACCGGCGCGGGCGGAGGGATTGCCATATTGGTGGAGGCAGCCCGTCAATTGATGGGCAAAGCCGGTGAACGGCAGGCACCTCGCGCTCGTTTCGCAATTGAGACGGCCACTGGCGGTACCTATGTCGATGCACATGTCACTATTTTGGGGACTGAAATTCCCTGATTGCAAAAGCTCCAGAGGAAAAATTATATGACCGAAAAACCCATTCCACCTGTTGATCCCTGGACGAAACCGTATTGGGACGCGGCGCGTGAACACAAGCTGCTTCTGCAATTCTGCCCTCGCTGCTCAAAGCATATCTTCTACCCACGGCGTTATTGCCCGGATTGCAATTCAGACCAGCTCGAATGGGTTGAATCGGCAGGGGTGGGCAAGGTTTATGCCTTCACCGTGGTCCGCAACAACGCCCCTTCGGCTTTCATAGGCGATATACCGTATGTTGTTGCGGTGGTACGGCTGGATGAAGGTGTCCAAATGATGACCAATATCGTTGATTGCGACCTGGATTTAGTACAGAGCGGGATGCCAGTTGAAGTTGTGTTTGAGAAGTTGACTGATGAAATCACACTACCCAAGTTCAGACCTGTCAGTGACCAGGCTGGGCGGAGTTAAAGGAAAAGAGCATGATCAAAAAATACTGGGATGATTTTACTGTCGGCGAAGTTTTCAACAGCATGGCGATCACGGTTACCGAGGCACATCTGGTTGGCTGGGCTGGCTTGACAATGGATTTTTACCCGCTGCACATGGATCAGGAATACGCAGCCAAAACACCCTTCAAACAGCGTATTGCCCATGGCCCGCTTATCTTTGGCATGGCGGTTGGTCTGATGGGGATGACCGGTCAGGCTGGGGATTCGGTGATTGCCTGGTTGGGAGTGGATAATATGCGCATCCCGGCGCCGGTATTCATTAATGACACTATCAAGTTAAAAGTCGAAGTGGTGGAGTTAAGACCAACCAAGAAACCCGAACAAGGCTTTTGCAAAATGCGCTATGAAGTCACCAACCAGCAGGATGCCGTTGTGATGTATTTCGATATGAATTTCCTGATGTACAGAAAGGTTGAACAGTGAGACCAAGGCTAATGCCAGATGATATCCGGCAGACAACGCGGGCTTTTGTGGAAAAGGAGATTTCCTTTGACCTGGCACGCGAAATTGACCAACAGGATATCTATCCTGATGCGCTGCTGCGAAAATTCAGCCAGACCGGCTTGTGGGGCATCAATATCGACGAGAAATACGGAGGCATGGGCGGTCATTCGGTCGATGCGATGCCCATATACGAGGAGCTTTCAAGACGCCTGCCGGTTTTAGCCTGGGTGATCGGGAACATCATGCTCTACGGCAACGATATAATTGGAATCAATGGCAGCGAATCACAAAAAGAAAAATTTCTCCCCGCCCTGGCAGAAGGGAAACTGCGTTTTAGCTTTGCCCTGACCGAACCGGAAGCCGGGTCCGATGCTGCAAACATCTCCATCAAAGCTGTTTTTCATGATGGCGCTTATTGGATCACCGGCAACAAGATGTTCATTACCGGTGCAGGTGTAAGCGATTACGTGGTGACCATGACCCGCACTGCAACCCACCGCTACAAAGGAATTACAGCGTTTGTGGTTGATACATCCACACCCGGGTACTCTGCCAACCCATTAAAAAAGCTTGGCTATCACGGGTCGAACACTTGCTCGGTGCATTATGAAAATGTTCGCGTCAGACCTGAGGATGTTTTAGGCGGCGAGAGCAGTTTGAACCAGGGCTGGAACCAAATGGTAACCTTGCTGAATAGCGAGCGCCTGGCATTATCTGCCTGCGCGTTGGGGATTGGGCAGGCGGGTCTTGATGAAGCCATTGCCTTTTACAAACAGCATTATCGCTTCAGCCAACCGAATGGTCGTTTCCAGGCGGTCCAGCACGCGCTTGCCGAAATGGCTACAGAATTGGAAGCAGCGCGCCGCCTGGCATACCATGCTGCCTGGCTGGTGACACAAAACGTGGATTGTTTGAAAGAAACTTCCATGTCAAAGTATTTCACCACAGAAACTGCCAAGAAGATCTGCCTGCGCGGAATTGATTTACTCGGAAGCGAAGGTGGCACCCTCGCATACAATTTGCAGCGTTATTTACGCGATGTGCTGGTATTGACCATCGGCGGCGGCACAAGCCAGATCCAGAAAAACATCATTGCCAAACAAATAGGGTTAGATCAAGGCTAGTCTTAAATTAATTTTTATTGGAAGGTTAACGGAAGATGACATTGCAGAATATTAATCAATCGATGGGTGAAGAACTCTTGGAACTGGATCAGGCAAAGCGCGAGAAGGTTTTTCTCGTTGCAAAGCAGCTCTTCAGCCACTACGGTTATAAGAAAACCACGGTTGACGAAATTGCCGACCAGGCAGGTATTTCCAAACGCACGATGTACCAGGTTTTTAGCTCCAAGGAACAAATCCTGGCGGAACTGGTAATGAACGATGCACTCTCGTTTCGCCATCACTGCATGAGTGAGATCAAAATCCACAGGAACTCTAACGAAAAACTCCAGATATTTTGTACTCAATGGCGAGATTATTTCATTGAAAACCCATTCCTGGGTCAGGTTTTAATGGATGATATGGACCTGTTTACCCCTTTTCTCGATGATACGATCAACCAGGTGGAAGCAGGCATGAAAGAAATGATTACCCGGTTGCTGACTGAAGGTATGGAATACGGGGCTTTTCGTGTGCTCGAACTGCCTGAAACGGTGGACTGCATTTTAGTATTGCTGCGAAAGTTTACAATCGAAAGCATGGATCAACGCGTGCAAAAGGACCCATCTGGTTGGATTTCCTTCATTCTTAACGCGGTGAAAGCCTGAATTATTCCGGTGAATTTGGCAGCCGGTGTAGATCATTATTTTACGAACGCAAAAGGATCAACATGGATACATCTTATTTATCGCTGGAAGGGAAAGTTGCACTGATCACAGGCGGCAGCCGAGGTATTGGTAAGGCGATTGCCTTGACGTTTGCCGATGCCGGGGCGGATATTGCCATCAGCAGCCGGAAGCAGGCTGCTTTGGATGAAGTGGCAATAGAGATCCGGGCGAAAGGGCGCCGAGCCCTGGCAGTGACGGCGCATAACCGCGAACCGGAGGATTTGCGCCAACTCATTGAAAAAGTCAAAGCCGAGTTTGGTCGAATCGATATCCTGGTCAACAATGCCGCAACCAATCCGATCATGGCAGCCTTGGTGGATACTGATGAGAAGGCTTTCGATACAATCATGAACACCAATCTGAAAGGGTATTTCCTGCTCTCGCAAATGGCAGCGCGCATGATGATTGAACAGGGCGGAGGCAACATTTTGAATATATCCTCCATCGGTGGAGTCACCCCGGATAAGGGTTTGGGCGTGTACTGTATCAGCAAGGCAGCCATCAATATGCTAACCCGCGCGCTGGCGCTCGAGCTGGGAGAGTACAACATCCGTGTAAACGCCCTGGCTCCCGGCGTGGTACAGACTCGCTTCAGCCAGCCTCTATGGAGTAACGAACCTCTCATGCAGCAGGAAATGCAACACATGCCGATCAAACGAATGGCACAGCCGGAGGAAGTTGCCCAAATGGCACTCACCATGGTTTCAGGTGCTTCGGCTTACATTACCGGTCAGATCATCGTCATGGATGGCGGCGGTTCGATCTAATTCTGTGCAGTCTGGTACAACTCTTAACTTTGAATGGGAGAAGCTGGCATGAAAAATAATCAATATGACGTGATCGTTATCGGTGCCGGAGTGGCAGGGATGGCGTCAGCAGCCCTGTTAGCCAAAAATTTTGGAAAAAAAGTATTGGTACTTGAGCGCGCACCGTTTATCGGTGGGCGTACACTTTCCTTTGTGGGCAAGGGCGATAAGGTTCTTGCGGATGGTTTGGAAATGGATGCCGAGCAATTCAGGCGTTCCCTACCCTTTGCAAGCTGCACCCTGGGTAAATGCACCCCTGACATCGAAACAATTTTTTCCGAAGGGCTTTTGGACGGTCGCACTTTCGAAGCAGGCGGGCATGGTTTGTTTTGGGGTAATAAAAGCCGGGTGCACTTCCTGTTGGAACACCTGGGTGAATTTGTTCGCCTTCCGCTGAATGAGGGTCTTGGATTTGTCCAATGGCAGGGCGAAGGTCAGGATGGAACTGCCAGACCAGGGGTTCCATATCAGGTTGATAAACGCAGTGCTTATCAATGGATGTCGCCTGAAGGCTTTGCCAAGACGATGGAGCAACTTAAAGCGATGGGAACTGCCACCTTTGAAGACATGGCGCGCTTGATGAAGACCCCCTTGCAGGATTGGTTGATGGCGCAAGGCATGCATCCCGAAGCCTATGACTATATCAAGGTGCTGGCAGCTTCGCAGACTGCCCAGGCTGAACCTGCCATGACGCCCACCGGTGATTTTCTTGGATATATGGCGATTGCCCGGCCAATTGGCATGAACCTGATGACTGGTTCAGTTGCAACCGCCGATGAACCAGGCACCATTGCCATCCCCAAAGCGATGGAGAAGGTCTTGCTTGAGCACGGAGGCGAGGTTTGGCGAAACACAACGGTTCAGAATGTGATCATTGAAAATGGACAGGTAAAGGGTGTGCAAGTCAAAAAGAACGCTGGAGCTCAGGGTTCATTGGATAGCGAACCCGTCACTCTTTATGCGGATAAGGTTATATGCACGATTCCACCCAAATATATCTTCAAGGTTCTGCCAAAGGAAAACTTCCCGACCGAATGGGTGGACCTGTTGGAACAAAAGTTTTGGGGTGCCGGCTTGCTGACCGGCTGGGTGGGAACAAAACGCCGACTGTGGCAGGATATCGGCATTGATGATCGCAGCTTTGTGTATATGCCGGGCATTATCCGTGAAGAGGGATATATCGGCGCGGTCGACATGGTGATGTGTGAGTTCGACTCCTGGGGCAATCGCACCGCCAAACGCGCTCCGGAAGGGAAGCATGAATTCCTTTTCTCCACTGCATTGACAGATAAGGAAATGCGGAATCGCGACAAGGTCAACCGGATCATCGATTTATGCGAGAAATGGGCGCGCTCCATGTTCCCAACCTGGGATGAAGATGTGGAGTTTATCATGTGGTCGCCAGCCCCGGAAGCCTACGGATTGTGGAGACCGGTTGGCGAAGATCGCCCGGATGTAAAGTCGCCCTGGGTGGAAGGTCTGTACTTTGCCGGCGATCAATACGGGCGGCGCCTGTGGGGCGGCGGCGTCGATGGTGCCGCACTTTCTGCAGTGATGTGTGTGGATAAAATGCTGGGCTCCAATTACGAAGAGCAAATCTTCCCGTGGTACCATCGCGGAATTCCCGACCTGGATGCAGCCGCATAGGACTGCACCCGCAAATAATTCCGAATTCAAAACGGCTATTTGTTCGAGGAGATTACCATTATGGGTTTAAAAACAGTTCAACAATATAAAGACAGTCTGAAAGACGGGCGGGTTGTTTACTATAAGGGCGAACTTGTCGCCGATGTTACCACTCATCCCGACCTTTCAGTTGCAGTCGATACCATGGCTCTTGATTATCATCTCGCCGAACTGCCGGAATTTCGCGACCTGGCGACCGTTGATGATGAGGTGCTGGGAGAACGAATTAATCGCTATTATTACCTGCCAAAAAACGGTGATGATCTGCTCAAGCAGTTTGAGTTGATCGTGGCATCCACCCGCATGGGTGATGGTTTCATTCCCCTGGCGCACGATATTGGCTCGGATGCGCTGAATGCCATCAGTATTACCGCCAACAGCATGGGAAACCAGGAGTATATCCAGCGCATTGAAAATTATCGCACCTATTTAAAGAAAACCGACTTGGCGGTGGTAACTGCCATGACCGATGTCAAGGGTGACCGGATGCTGCGCCCGTCGGATCCTGAGCAAAACCATGCAGATTATTATGTACGGGTTGTGGATAAAAACGATAAAGGCATTATTGTGCGCGGCGCCAAAATACACATCACTGGCGCACCTTACAGTAATGAGATTTTCGTGATCCCGAGCCGGGCGATGAGCGAAGCAGACGCGGATTATGCTGTGGCATTTGCCATCCCGGTCAACACAAAGGGTATCAAGATGGTGTGCCGGCCATTCCAGGGGCATATTTCCTCGCTGGAATTCCCGAACAGCCGGCCTGTGCGTGTGCATACCGATGCGCTGATCATTTTTGATGATGTTTTTATCCCCTGGGAGCGGGTTTTCCTGTGTGGTGAGTGGAAGCATTCTGCGACATTGGTGTATAACTTTGCCTTGATGCACAGGCGCACGGGCTGCGCCTACCGCATTCCCATGTCTGAGCAGTTCCTGGGGGTGGCCAAAGCCATCGCCGATTACAACGGGATATCCAATGCTCCACACGTGCGTGAAAAACTTACCGAGCTTGTGATTTACCTCGAAACGCTGCGCTCAATGTCCCGGGCTGCCTGCCTGGATTTTGTTACTTATGGCGGCATCGCGGTACCCAACCCGATCAGTACCAACATTGCCAAGTATTACTTTGCCAATGAATACCATAATGTGATCAAGATCATTGAAGATCTGGCTGGCGGTGTGCTGGTCACTGCGCCGAGTTATAAGGATTACCTTGTGCCCGAACTGCAAGGGGATATCGATAAATATTTGAGTGCAAAAAAAGGTTACCCGGCGGAGCAGCGTCTGCGCATGTTGGATTTAATCCGGCGCATCAGCGGAGCTGATCGGGAAACCATCGCTCTACACGGTGAAGGCTCGCTGCAAGCACAGCGCATGACGATTTTGGCTGAAGCCCGACAAGTCATCGGTCAATGTCAAAAAATGGTCGAACAACAAGCTGAGATTGTGTGAAGATTAAGACCTCCTTTTCTGAATTAATCGGCATCGACTACCCAATCATCGGCGCACCGATGTTCCTGGTCAGTTATGAGCGCTATGTAATCGCGCTCGCTGAGGCTGGCGCTTTGGGCACCTTTCCATTGCCCAATTACCGCACGATCGAAGAACTGCAAAAAGCCCTGCAAATCATCCGCAAGGCAACCAGCAAGCCGGTTGGGGTGAATATCCACCTTTCCGGGCGCTTCCCCTGGAAAGAACAATTGGCGGTGTGCCTGGATGCCGGGGTATCCTTTTTCATCAGCTCCCTGGGAAACCCGGCTCTGATCCTGCCGGATGTGCATGCCAACGGAGGGATAGTCTTTGCGGACGTGATCAAGTTGGAGCAGGGACTGAAGGCGCGGGATCGAGGTGTGGATGGTCTGATCGCCGTTGGAGCTGGTGCTGGCGGTCATTGTGGCAGCATCTCAACGCTGGTGTTTACGCCATACCTGGCTCAAAAGACCGGACTGCCGGTGATCGCAGCCGGAGGCATCGCCACCGGGGAACAAATGGCAGCAGCCCTGGCAGTTGGCGCCTGTGGGGTGGTTGTGGGCACCCGCCTGATCGCAACCGATGAAGCAGAAGTTTCCATGGGCTATAAAGAGGCTGTGGTCGCGGCTGGACCTGAAGATATCATTACAACTGCGGCGATCACCGGCAATCCAGCCACTTGGCTGGCTAGCAGTATCGCTGATTTCCAGGAACAGCCTACCTTGGGTTCGAAGAAATGGCGCGATCTGTGGAGCGCGGGACAGAGCGTGGCACAAACCGATGCGGTTTATCCCATCCGGGAGGTGGTGCAGGAAATGGTCACTTCTTACCAGCGCGCAACCTTGAAACTGAGTGAATCGATAGTGGAAGGTTAAGCACTTCTGTCTGAAAGATCCAGGCATTCTCCGCGGCTTGATTAGCGATGATGTCTGCCCGGACCCTTATTTTTGGAAATTGGAGCTGGTGGTGTTGAACCTGGCAGTTCTTAATAAGGAAGGCAACCGGCGCTATCCAAAATGTGATGCGTTCGTGCTTCATGATCAGCACCTGCGCTTTGATCAGGCAGCCAAGGCGATTGTGGAACAGGACAGGCGCCCGGGAGGGTGTGCTGCCTTGAGCTGTTCAAACCTGCCCTTTTACAATTTTGTTAATTTTTGCATTCTGAAAACCGGTACGCTGGCGCTGCCAATTAGCATTCTGCTCAAACGGCGCGAGGTGGCTTACCATCTGACCGATTGCGAAGCCAGCTTATGTTTGCGGACGCGATCTCCTGTGCCTGCCAATCAGCGAAAAGGGTAAAATGTTGAAGCGAGTATTGAAAGGTTTAAACAGAAGAAAATGACAACCGAACCAAGAACCAAATTTTTCTTTCCAATCAAAGTACGCCATGCCGATACCGACGCCCAGGGACATGTCTTTTTCGCCAACTATTTCACATTTATGGACGAAGCCGCCACTGGTTATCTCGAGGCGATTGGCATCCCTAATAAGAAGTTTGCTGAACTTGGGGTCGACTTTTATTATGTCGATGCACATTGCGAATATAACAGTTCAGCCAGATCGGGTGATCTGCTCCAGGTGGACACCCGAGTCAAAAGACTGGGCAACACCAGTTTCACTTTTGAGTGCAAAACATACCGGAAAGACGATGATCAGGCGATCACGATTGGTCAGGTAACTGCAGTCATGGTAAACCCGCTGACCCGCCAACCGGTGCGGGTGCCGGATGAAATCCGTCAGGCTGTGGAAAAGTTTGAACAAAAGAACTGATGATGGATCTCAAAGAATGGATCGCCGCGTTCCAGGACAATCGCTGAATCGGATTTTTCAAAAAGGAGTAAATCATGCCAAATGATGCTTATATTTTTGATGCCATCCGCACCCCCCGCGGGAAAGGGAAGGCAAATGGATTATTAAATGAGGTCAAACCGATCGAATTGGTCACCACCTTATTAAAAGCACTCCAGCAGCGCAACCATCTGGACACATCCCAGGTGGATGATGTGGTCCTGGGTTGTGTGACGCCAATTGGCGACCAGGGTGGCAACATTGCCCGGGCTGCTGTCCTGTATGCAGATTGGGACACTGATGTGACCGGGATGCAGCTCAATCGTTTTTGCTCTTCCGGGCTTGAAGCAGTCAATATTGCGGCGATGAAAATCCGGTCAGGATGGGAAAACCTGGTGGTTGCCGGAGGAGTTGAATCCCTGTCTCGTGTGCTGATGGGTTCGGATGGCGGCGCACTGGCGTATGACCCGAAAGTGAGCGGCAAGGTGAAATTTGTCCCGCAGGGCATCGGAGCCGATTTGATTGCCACCATTGAATCGTTCAGCCGCCAGGATGTTGATTCTTTGGCGCTTCGTTCACAGCAAAAAGCAGCCTTTGCCAGGGAAAATGGTTATTTCAAATCGATCATCCCGATCAAAGATCAAAATGGGCTTGGAATTCTGGCGCAGGATGAATTTATCCGACCTGAAACCACCCTCGAAGGTCTGGCTGCATTGAAACCGGCTTTTGCGCAAATTGGCGCGCTGGGTTTCGATGACATGGCTTTGCAAAAATATATCGAAGTGGAAAGTATCGAACACGTTCATACCGCCGGTAATTCATCCGGAATTGTCGATGGGGCAGCGCTGGTGTTGGTCGGGTCCAGGGAAAAAGGGATGGAACTGGGCTTGAAACCGCGTGCCAGGGTCGTTTCGGCAGCACTGGTGGGGAGTGAACCAACCATCATGCTGACTGGTCCTGGTCCAGCGACCCGGAAAGCATTGAAAATGGCTGGAATGGAGATCGCGGACATTGACCTGTTTGAAGTCAACGAAGCTTTCGCGGCTGTTGTTTTACGCTTCATGCGCGACGTTGGCTTGGACAGTATGGAAAAGATAAATGTCAACGGTGGTGCGATTGCGCTTGGGCACCCCCTGGGTGCGACAGGTGCCATCCTGTTGGGGACTGCCCTGGATGAATTGGAACGGCGTGACAAGCAAACCGCCCTGATCACACTTTGCATCGGCGGCGGTATGGGCATTGCAACCATTATCGAACGTGTATAAAGGTGGAATATGAGCATCAAATATGAAAAAGACAGTCAAAATATCGTCACTTTAACCATCGACACAGCCGGTAAATCTGTCAATGTGATCGACCAGGCTTTCACATCAGATCTGCAGCAGGCTTTGGATGGATTTGTTGCAGATGAACCCACCGCGGGAATTATCCTCACTTCGGAAAAGAAGAGTTTTGTCGCAGGCGGGGATATCGACTCGATTTTTAAGATGAGCGACCCCGAGTTGATATTTAATTTTATAGAGGGATTTAAAGCCCAGGTACGCCGGCTGGAAACTCTTGGGAAGCCGGTCGTAGCTGCCATCAACGGCACAGCCATGGGTGGCGGTCTGGAACTTGCTCTGGCTTGCCATTACAGGGTGGCAATTGATGATTCTCGCACAAAGATAGCCTTGCCCGAGGTAAATTTAGGGCTGCTGCCAGGCGGCGGCGGCTTGACCCGACTGACCAGGTTGCTTGGTTTACAGGCTGCTTTTCAATATTTGATGGAAGGCACCCCGGTTAACCCTCAGGAAGCGCAAAAGGCTGGCATCATTCACGAACTGGCAGCAGATCGTGCCGAAATGTTGCAAAAGGCACGCAGCTGGATTATGAGTAATCCTAAGGCGGTCCAACCCTGGGATACCAAAGGTTACAAGATACCCGGCGGTGACCCAACTCAACCGCAGGTTGCCCAGATGATCTCCTTGGCTACGGCTATGCTGACCATGAAAACGTATAACAATTACCCGGCTCCGCAAGCCATTCTGAGCACCATGGTCGATGGCGCACTGGTGGATTTCGACAATGCAAGCCGGATTGAAACTCGAGCTTTCATTTCCCTGGCGATAGGAAAAACCTCCAAAAATATCATCAGGTCGACCTGGTACCAGCTCAACGAGATCAATAATGGGCGCAGCCGCCCGCAGGGAATTGAGCAGCAGGTGACGAAAAAAGTGGGCATCCTGGGGGCGGGGCTGATGGGACATGGCATCGCCCACGCCGCTGCAATGTCAGGAATCGAAGTGGTTCTTAAGGATATCAACCAGGCAGCTGCCGAGGCGGGGAAAACCCAGGTTCAGAAAATTCTTGATGGACGCGTACGCCAGGGCAAACTCTCTGAAGCCGAGAAACAATCCATTTTGGACAGGATCAAACCCACTGCCAATGTGGAAGATCTGCGGGATTGTGATCTGATCATCGAAGCTGTTTTTGAGAACAGGGAATTGAAGGGAAAGGTTACCCGCGAAGCGGAAGCACAGATTGCTTCGGAGACCGTATTCGCATCCAACACCTCCACACTCCCCATCACCAGCCTGGCAGAAATGTCCTCGCGACCTGAAAATTTCATTGGGATCCACTTCTTCTCACCCGTGCACAAGATGAAATTGGTTGAGATCATCAAGGGGCGCAAAACTTCAGCGCGTACATTGGCGAAGGCTTTTGATTTCGTCGTAAAAATTCACAAAACCCCGATCGTGGTCAACGACAGCCGCGGCTTCTACACTTCGCGCGTTTTTACCACTTTTGTTAATGAAGGTCTGGCGCTGCTGGCTGAAGGACAACCGCCGCGGGTTACCGAGATGACAGCCATGCTGGCGGGAATGCCGATGGGACCGCTGGCTGTAGCCGACGAGGTCAACCTGGGGCTGGCAATGCACGTCCGCGAACAAACCCGGCTGGATCTGGCAGCCAGTGGCAAGGAGCTGGATGAGATACCTGCCGATAAGGTTCTCGATAAGATGGTAAATCAAGAAAAAAGGCTTGGGAAAGCGCAAGCTGCCGGGTTCTATGATTATCCGACCGCAGGGAAGAAACATTTATGGCCCAAACTAAGTGAATTGTTCCCGCCATCAGGAAAGCAGCTTCCCGTGCGTGATATCAGCGATCGGATGATGTTTATTCAGGCACTTGAGAGCGTGCGCTGTTACGAGGAAGGTGTCATCGAATCGGTTGGAGATGCAAATATTGGCAGTATCTTTGGCTGGGGCTTTGCACCATTCAAGGGCGGAACCTTACAGTTCATCAATGATTATGGAATCAGAGAATTTGTTTTGCGCAGCCGCGAATTATCTGCCGCCTATGGTGCACGTTTTGAGCCACCTGCCATGCTCATCCAGATGATGAATGAAGAAAAGACCTTTTCTTGATCTCTTCCATCTAAAAAAGAATGGCACCAGGGCAGCCTGGCAAAAGCAAGAAAATAAAACAACCGTTTCTGCTTTGTTGACCTTGACAAAATGATCCAGGACGCCAAATTCATTCAGCAAAGCAAGCTTTGGCTTCCAGGGAAAATATTGAGTGGATCCAGATCATTGCCAGACAGAATTATCAGCCTGGAAATGATCTGGATTTCTTTATTTTTCAAGACGTGGAACGGTTGCCGGTTTCAGTCCCTGGTTGCCGGGAGCTGCGCGGCGGAACTTTCGTGTTCATCTCCAGCCGTCCGGGATTGATCTGATCGAACGATTTTGAAGGTCACGAGTGCGCGATGACCGGGTGGGGTCGATAGGGTTCTTCCAAATACTGGATTTCTTCCGCAGTCAGCCGGAGCGAAAGGGCTGCGACGGCGTCCTCCAGGTGATGAGGCTTGGTCGCCCCGATGATCGGGGCGGTGACAAACGGTTTGGAAAGCATCCATGCCAGCGCCACCTGCGCCATCGGCACGCCGCGCTTTTCAGCCAGGCTGCTGACCCGCTCAATGCTGGTCAGGTTATCAGACTGGGTGTAGCGGCTCCAGGCGAGTTCATCCGTCTGAAAGCGCGCCGTCTCATTCTGCTCCCTGGCTGGTTTGCGCGCCAGCAGACCGCGCGCCAGCGGCGAAAACGGGATCACGCCTATCTTCTGATCCTGGCAGAGCTGGAGCATTTCCCGCTCATCTTCGCGGTAAATCAGGTTGTAATGGGGCTGCATCGAGACAAAGCGCGTCCAGCCGTGCAGATCGGCGCTGAAGAGGGCTTTGGCAAACTGCCAGGCATACATCGCAGACGCGCCGATGTAGCGGGCTTTCCCTGACCTGACGATATCATTCAGGGTTTCCATGGTCTCCTCGATCGGGGTCTCATAATCCCAGCGGTGGATCTGGTAGAGATCGACATAATCCACCCCGAGGCGTTTCAGGCTGGCATCAATCGAGCTGAGGATGTGTTTGCGGGAGAGACCCTGGTCGTTGGGGGTTGGACCCATCGGGAAATGTACCTTGGTGGCGATCACCACCTCATCGCGCACTGCAAAATCCCGCAGGGCTCTGCCGACAATCTCTTCGCTGCTGCCGTTGGAGTAGACATCGGCGGTATCGAAGAAATTAATGCCGAGTTCGAGCGCCCGCTGGATATATGGGCGGCTGTCTGCTTCGCTCATGGTCCAGGGCATGTCTGCGGCTGGGTTTCCGTAGCTCATGCAGCCGAGGCAGATGCGCGAAACTTTCATGCCGGTTGAGCCCAATCGAGTGTATTCCATGGTCTGCTCCTTCAGTAATTTTTAAAAATTCGTTGAGCGGGTCTTGATTTTCAGACGTCCTGCACCTGCCAGCCTTGTTTTTGTGGGCATTCTGCCCCCCGCATTTTACCCCGACCTGCGTGAAAATGCAGAGTCTTTAAAAGTCTGCTCTATGATTCTTTTTTTAAGTCAGTGTAGAGTGTGTAGGGTTATGTATACATAGCCCTTAATGTTAATGTACAGCAAGCCCCTTAAGCGAAACTCCCGGCAAAGGGGTCACGACCCTGCACACCCTACACCTTTGCCGGATCCAGGGTTTCGTATAGTCGAAGATAGTCCCTGACAACCAAATCCATGGGCGAAAAGTATATGACAACCGAAATACTTTTGCAAGGCGAAGGTTCGGTGGTCAATTAACAACCGGGAAAAACTCGAACTGTCAGCACCCAGGCTGAAAGCCTGATTTGCTCTGCGCTTGATTGGATTGCCTTTGATCTTCCACGCCCGGAAAATGCAGAAGCATCTCGTAAATGTGCAGACAGCAAAAGGCAGGCATTCTGTGCTGGTCCTAAAAATCAGCAATCGTTTTTGCGGGAGGAGTAATATAATTATTTATCGAAGATAATTGAATTTTAGATGATGGTGGAAATATTTCATTTTCAATCACGATAAAATAGCTTTCAGGGAAAATAATTTCTTCATAACCGATCCAGATAATTCAAAATTCTAATTGAAGTGGAGACAAACTTTGCCTGATCTCACCGGTTACTCCCTTGGTCGCTACCACATCCTCGAGCAGCTCGGCGAAGGGGGGATGGCGGTTGTTTTTAAAGCCTATGATACCCGCCTGGAAACTGATGTGGCGGTCAAGGTCATCCGGACCGAAAACTTGCCACAAAGCGGGTTGGACAAGGCGCTCAAGCGATTCGAACATGAGGCCAAGCACGTGGCAAAACTGACCCATCCGAATATCGTCAAGGTGATGGATTACGGCGAGCATGAAGGCATGCCTTACCTGGTCATGCCGTACCTGCCGGGAGGAACCCTCAAACAATTAATAAATGGAAAGCCCATCCCCTGGCAGGAAGCCTGTAAACTGCTCATCCCGATTGCGCAGGCGCTGGATTACGCTCATGATCAGGGGCTGATCCACCGGGATGTCAAACCATCGAATATCCTGCTCACGAAGAGGAACCAGCCGATGCTGACGGATTTTGGCATTGCCAAGATTCTGGAGGCCGATGAAACCACCGTGCTGACCGGCACCGGGGTGGGAGTCGGCACACCCGACTACATGGCGCCCGAACAGTGGACGGGGAAAACAAGCACACTAAGCGATATTTATTCATTGGGCGTGGTTTTCTATGAAATGGTAACCGGCAGAAAACCCTATACCGCCGATACCCCTGCGGCGATCCTGCTCAAACAGGCAACCGAACCGCAGCCATATTAGGCAACTGCCATGCGAGGAAAACCACAAGCAGGGCTGCAATCCCCAACAGGAGAACCAGTGGAGCATATTTTTGGATTGGCGATTTTGGATTTGAACCTGCAGACTGCTG
>JAJYOU010000011.1 GCA_021795965.1 Chloroflexota bacterium | reverse complement strand
GTTCCACCCAGCGGGATCGGCTGACCGGTGAAAAAGAAGCGCAGCCAGTAAACCAGTGGAGAAAGCCCCAGGTAGCCCGCCGGGGAGGATGGCAGAAGTTGTTTGAAGACCGCCAGCTTTGCCAGCAGGTAAATGATTGAATTTCCCTCGATAAAGCCACCCGGAGTGGCAACCACCTTGCCTAGAGTCGAACCCATCAAACCTATGATGACCACCGGGATCGCAACCACCAGTCCCGCCAGCGGACCCGCAATACCCACATCAAAAAGGACGCGTTTGTTGCGCGGCAATTCCTTCCAGACAATGACTGCGCCCATCGTCCCCAGCAAAGTCGGAAACGGGATGAAATATGGCAAGGTGGCTGCGGTTTTGTGCCAGCGCGCCACCAGGTAATGACCAAATTCATGTGCCAGTAATATACCCAGCAGGCTGACCGCAAAAGGAAAACCGCCGTAAATTAACGATTGCCAGACCACCTTTTGGGTGGTATCCGCACCCGCCAGGTGGACCGGATCGGTATAACTCATCCCCGTCCAAACCACGCTCACCACCGTCAGCAGGAAGAGGACGACATTCACAATCAGGCGCGATGGTTTGGGGTCAGGCAGGCCAGGCAGAATCAGGATGGTTTGACCGCCCGCGTCATCTTTGCGAAAAACAGGCATCATCTGGAGAGGGCGTAAAGCAGCTGTTAACTGTGCAAATGCATCCATGGAGTCAACCAGCAGGTGACCGCGGTAACGCAACAGATATTCTCCGCTGGTTTCGCCCTGCGTGATGTCATCAATGCGGAAATAGCGGGCTACGTACGAATTAATAACTTCCTGATCGGGAATCGTCATTCTTTTCCTGTTTAATGATGCAAAAGGCAACCCGGGTGAGTTGCCCGCGAATAAATTTATGAGCGGGAGTGCATGGGGGTCGAACCCACCCTGGACCGCAACGCGACCCAATGCCGATTTTGAAGACCGGAAAGCCCACCGGGACTTATCCACTCCCGTGGTTAAGCATACCGCATCTTTTTATTTTTTGGGATGAATTTATTTACTTGAAATGGATAAATTGTGACCAAATTTGCTGGAGCACGCCGGCTGCAAAAGATGCCGTGCCCACAGTCAGGACAACCAGGAACAGGATTGCTAGCAGGTTGAAAATAGCCAGGCTGATGCCGGTCCAAGCCAGGGTCCGGCTGGTGGGGTCGATTTCCCGCTCTCTCAACGCCAGTCCACCCGTCAGCAAGCCCACACCAGCCATCCCCATCGCTGCCGGATAACAAACCCAAGCGGTCAGGGGAATGGGCAAAAAGCCGATGCAGAAGAATACTTCGGTCACAAGGGCGAGCAGAAAACTGATCCGCGCAAAACGGTTGCTGGATTGAGGAAACATTGGCAGATAAAGATTGTGAGTTGGCTCAGGCTGCGAGATTCACAGTTCAATTTACATTATTTTATAATAATGGAATATGGGATTGGATCCGTCAACGGTTGAATCGATTGATCCCATCCAGATGGTTTTATTGAAATGTTGGGGCAGGCATTCTGCATGCTATGGTTTTTTCCAGCTCAAGCCGAAAATTATTACCGGCATCATAAATAAAGCCCCCTTCCATTTGCAGGAAGGGGGCTCGAGCTTGATTATAGTTGACCGAGCAGGTAATTCTGCAAACCCATCTGATCGATCAAGTCCAATTGGGCTTCAATCCAATCGATGTGAGCTTCTTCGGCTTTCAAATTTTCATCGATCAACTCGCGGGTGCCGTTGTCTCCCAGCTCTAGGCAGAGACGAACGCCGTCATTGTAGCCCTTGATCGCACCCAGCTCAGCGGCATGGTCATTCTTGAGTTGAACATCCACCTTCGCACCGATATTTATTTTATTGAGTGCGCTCACAATCGGAACGCCTTCCAGGAAAATGATGCGGGCAATGATACTTTCAGCGTGTTTCATTTCCTCTATGGCACGTTTTTCAATGGCGCCATGCAGTTTGCCATAACCCCAGTTTGCACACATTTCGGAATGGACAATGTACTGGTTGATCGCTGTCAGCTCATCCGCCAGAAACTCATTTAACATGGTGATAATTTTCTCGTTGCTTTTCATCGATACCTCCAATTTTAATGATATTTTAATCCTTCCAAATTGATTATATCGCCATTTTTTTTGCGGTGTTCATTTATCTGGATTTAATTTAATCCAATCTCAACAACTCTCATGAGTCGTCCGAAAAAAATTCTACTCCAGCATTGATCGATTTCCATGGAAATTCGAGCCTTAACTCCATCTGATTTTTTCAAGCCTGGGTTAATTTTTGATATACAAAAAATTCTAATGCCAGAAGCACCCTGTTGCTGGGGTAAAGCAGTCGCCGGAAAATTTAGCCATGGAAAATTGATAAGGAGCAACTGAGTGCCTGAATGGATGGATACCCTTCGTAAAATAATTGGATCTCCCTGGCAGCGGATGCCGCGTTCCTGGCACTTTGCGATTCTTTCGGTCCTGCTCGCGCGAGTTTTGTTCACATTGTGGTCCATCGCGGTGCTCACCTACCTGCCCCAGTATTGTAGAAATTTGGAATTTTCCGGCGAACCCGTGATGGTGGACTTCGATTTACAGACCAGCGGGGGCTATGCTTTCAACCGGACCTTGGATGGGAAAATCCTCATTTTTCAAGCTGCCGGGACAGGGTTTATGCAGGATGTCCAAACCGGAAGCCTCTGGAATCTCGCCAGCGGTCAGGCACAAACCGGTCCTCTGGCTGGGAAGAAACTCCAACTTTCGAAATTTGGCGGGGAGGATTTTTTCCCTTACTTTGGCATTCAGAAAACCGCTCCTCCAATCCTGGCTCTTTGGCAGCGCTATGATGCCAACTGGTACTTATCCATCGCGCACTATGGTTATGGTCACATTCCAGGAGATGTACATTTCCAGCCTCTTTTTCCACTCCTGATTCGCTTCGTGACGTTATTTCTCGGGAATGAAATCCTCGCTGGTTTGCTGGTCACCCAACTTGCAACTCTGTTCATGATCAAACTTCTCTATGATCTATTTGAAGAATGGGGTGGACCGCCTGCCGCGCAAAACAGTATCTTCTACCTGCTTATTTTTCCAACATCATTTTTCTTGTTCAGCGTTTACACCGAATCGTTCTATATTGTTTTCGCGATCCTGGCATTACAAACCATGCTCAGAGAACATTGGGGTTGGTCCGGTTTTTGGATTGCGCTGGCAATTTTAACCCGCCTGCAGGGGGTTGTCCTGCTTCTTCCCCTCGCATATTGTCTCTGGCGGGCACGTTCGCGGATAAAAATAATCTCCGCTGCCGCCACATTAATACTCCCTGGGCTGGCAGTCCTCGTATATCTTGCAATTCGTGCAGCCAACGGGAGCGAGGAAATTATCCCTCTCACGGAAAGATCCCTGAATGCAAAAATGGTTTTCCCCTGGGAGAACTTGATTTACCCACTCCGATATATCGCCACAGGAACCTTTAATTACATCAACATCCTGAATTTATTGGTTACCCTGCTCTTTGGCGGGCTGCTGGTTTTCGGCTGGAAAAAAAATTCCGCTGGAATACCTGATTTATTCTGTTGCCACGATCGTCCTGCTCACAATGCGCCAGGTTGAGACCCAACCCTCATGTCCATGGCGCGTTACGTCTTGACCATTTTCCCGGTCTTCTACATCCTGTTCAAAGTCACCCAGAATCCCTGGGTCAAACGGGCAGTGGTCTATCTCTTTTTTGCGCTCAGCCTTTTCCTGAGCGGTCACTTTTTCCGTTGGGGTTGGGTGGCTTAACTTTCCGGACAGGATGTCTTTCAGGCGTTTTTTTTGAACCGTCAACCAGGCTGGGAGGAACAAAAAAAATTCCCCTGGAATTACCAGGAGAATTTTTACCAGTCGGGGCGCAGAGATTTGAACTCTGGACCTCTTGCACCCCATGCAAGCGCGCTAGCCGGGCTGCGCCACGCCCCGATTGATTGCAACGGCAGGTCTGGCCGTTTGCGACTTTTTGGGTCGCGAAGCGCAATTATAGCCGGGTTTGATAAATTAAGCAATAAGCTTCCCTTGAGAGACACAAATTTTTAGCGAACCTCCGCCGCTACTTTATCACGCATAAATCCTCCAGCGTTACCTCCAAGATGAACTTCTAGACAACCCATTTCCCCCTTCCACTCAGACCAAATTTTATCCGTCCTTGCCGGTTTTTCTGGCAAGGTTTTTGGCTGCACCTGCCCTGGCTTTGGGGAAAATCATCATTCATACCAAATTCAGACCACTGGCACCAGCATCTCACTGGTCTCGATGATCTCAGCCTGGAGCCTGCCTGAAGAAATCTCGCGCAGCGTAGCCTGGAAACCCGGGAAAGATTCAACCGGGAAACGCAGAGTCATGCTGACTTCCTCGCCAAAATCCTCCTCCAGGATTGCACCCTGTTGGCGTGAGACCAGCAGTCGAATTCTCTCGAGGAGGGGATAAGGCGCCACCAGCAGGCTGGTATGCACCTGCAGCAGCCGGGCGCGGGGTACAGCCTTGACCACCACCTGGGTGGACTCCGTGTAAGCCTTGACCAGTCCACCGGTGCCGAGTAATGTGCCCCCAAAATAACGCGTGATCACCACTGCTGCATTCCCCAATCCGCTCCCGCGCAGCACCGCCAGGGCTGGGCGCCCTGCCGTACCCTGCGGCTCGCCATCATCCGAACAATAATCCACCAGGTTGTTCCCCCCACCGATGATATAGGCAGGCACGTTGTGAGTCGCATCATGGAATTCCAGGCGCACACGTTTAATAAAAGCCCGCGCTTCGTCTGTGCTAAAAACTGGAGCCAGCGTGGCAATAAAGCGTGAATTGACCTGGACGTATTCACGCCGGGTTACTTCTGCAGGGATGAGGAAGGGAGTGTTCATATCAACTACCTGATTGTAAAACAAAAACCTGTCCGGGAAGACAGGTTGATGCGTGTGCCGAGGGAGAGAATCGGACTCTCGACCGAGCGATTATGAGCCGCTTGCTCTGCCGCTGAGCTACCTCGGCATTTCCACGAGCCCTCTTAATTAAAGGGCGGGCTGTATTTTAAACTGCTCCAGTGGTTTTGTCAATCAATTCCATGTGCACCCGCCTGCCGGCGGATTGCTCCCTCCATCATCCGGGGCGGATAAAGTGTTCCCCATAAAAATCTTTCATGTTCAACCGGGTGCCTATTTTTATTTCAGGTGAAATCACTTGCTGGAATTTTGATGTTGGATCCATTTTTTGTTCAAGAAGTGTTTCCTGATCTGACTCAACTGCGCCAGTTGTACCGGGTTTGTTCCATCCTGCTCATCGAGCGCGAGAGCGTTTGGGTTGCAAAACCGAAATTGAAGATTCCTGAAATTGTTCCTTTGCAAATCCAAATTCCGGAGTAAAATGGGAAATTCTGGTATTCAAAATCAAATAAACCAGAATGCATACAGGAGAATTTTTAATGAGTGATTTATCGAAAATTGAAGACGGTCAGGTTGTGTCGATGGATTACACCCTGCGGGTGGATGGCGAAATCGTGGATTCCTCTGAAGGGCAGGCACCGCTTGAATTTCTTCAGGGAGCTGGAAACATCATCCCCGGGCTGGAGCAGGAGCTATACGGCATGACGCTTGGCAGCAGCAAGGAAATCGTTGTCCTTCCGGAAGACGGTTATGGAGTGATTGATCCGGATGCCTTTATCGACGTCCCGCGCGACCAGTTTCCGGCAGATATTCCCCTCGAAGAAGGGGTTGAGATCACGGTCACCGAGGAAGATGGCACCCCCATGAATGCGCGGATTGATTCGATCAACGACGAGTATGTGGTTCTGGATTTTAACCATCCTTTAGCCGGGAAGGAACTTCATTTTTCCACAAAAATTGTTGGATTACGTCAAGCCAGCGCTGAAGAAACCGAGCATGGACACGTCCATGGCGGGCACGAACATTAATTAAATCGACCCTACCATCATAAACGCGATAAGCACCGCGCAGGCATGCCTCCAGCGGTGCTTTTTGTTTTAAAGAGATGGGTTCTATACTTCCACGAACTTTGGGTTAAGTATTGGGATTTTTGAATCCGGCTCCGGCTCCCGATTCCCATCTCAGCCTGTCAGCCCGTTCCCACTCCAACCCCATTTGATCCGGGCAGACCGCGTCGCATTGCTCCTCTGAGCCGGGTCATTGGACCAGGCTGATCAACAAAACCGCAAAAATTGCGCAACCCAGGTTGACCACATCATTATTAAGCCATTCCCAGCCGCGCTTTCGCGTGGTCGGTGTGCCGCAGGTATGCAGCGGGTGACGTTCTGTTTCCTTGTCGCATACCGGGCAGTAATAGATGGCTTGAATGGTTGCTCCCAGTAAAGAGTCAACCATTGCCCCCAGAAAACCAGCCGCGGTCACCCAGAAAGCGGCTGTCCAACTCATCCCAAACGGGGAGAAAAGCCCTGCAAAGATGCCGATTAAACCTGAACCTGCCAGGGCAGCCAGCGTTCCCACCAGGGAAACCCCGCCCGAAGTGCCTTTCTCCACAACCCTGGAGAGACTAGTGATCAGGCGCGGCGGGTACCGGCTGAGAACTCCCAGTTCGGTCGACCAGGTATCGGCGTTGACGGCAGCCAGCGAAGCGGCAAAAGCCAGCCAAAACCAGGGCGAGGCCGGGAAAAAGGTATGCAGTCCCGCGAAAAGGGTTGCCAGCCCGCCGTTCCCAAAAACCTGCCCGGCATCACGCTGGCTTCCTTTGGAATATTTCTCGCTCAGACCTGTTTTTTGTCTTTTAAATGCATGGCTCAGCAGGCTGGAAGAAATAAAGAAAGCTAACAGGAGGAATGCCCACTGCCAGCCGCCCGCCCCAAAGATGATCGTCCCGACCAGCACCGCGGAGATAGCACCCGACAGGCTCAGGCTGTGCACTTGATAAGCCGCGAAACCAATTAACATTGCGAAGAAGAAACCAATCATGAATTGCATCAGGTTAGACCGGGGTGGAAAGGATGAAAATCAGGCTCAGTAAAAAAAAGAAGGCTGTCACCACGCTCGAAATCCAGACTGCGACCGCCAGGTATTGGTGCTCCTGTTTCCGATAAAAAAACAGCCCGCTCACCAAACCAATAATGAAGAGAAAACTGCTCAAAAATGGCAGGAGGAGGAGTTGAGCGCCGGGAACCGGTTCAAGCGCTCTGCCAATCTGGTCAAACCCAAGCGTGACCTTTCCAAGCGAGGGGATCAGGCTGGTGATCCAGACCATCAAGCCGGTATTCAGGAGAATCCCCGCCAGCCAGAGATACCGCACAAGCCGACTGTGCCAGGCGCGAAGCAGGATAAAAGATGGATACTGCGAGATGCCCGGGCTCGTCTGCAGACTGCCCATCTCCAGTGTTTTTTGAAAAGCTTGTAGAAAACCGTTTAAATCTTCCGGAGAAATGGCGTAAACCTCGTGTGCGGTCGCCACCAGGGTCAGGTTTTCGGTCTCGGAAGCCAGAAATTCAACCCGGCCTAAATCAGGCTGCTGGGTGACTCCCAGAATTCCACCCGGGAGTTTCAACCATGGCAGGCGGACAGGCTCTGTCAGCCCCTTTACGGGACGCACCCATTCCACGTCCGTGACAGGGATCTCCTGGACCCTCAGTCCCCAAACCAGGCGCAGAACGTTCCGATCGAGCAGGTAATTGGCTCGTAACAGGGCATAAGCCCGGTAGCCAAAAATGGGAATAAAGACGGTCGAAATCAAAAATAGGAGCAAATACAGGCTGAAAACCAGCCCTACCGCCCGGTTGAGGGTCAACCACAGCGCCAGACCGCTCAACAGGCTCAGGAAGATGACCAGCGCAATGTGAATCACCAGCCCGCGCTGACGGGGCGGGGGGAACTCATTCATGAGCGGCTGATCTCTTCACTTAAGGTGGCGCAAACATAATCCACCTGCTCGCGAGTCATGACGCCGCTGAATGGCAGCGCCACTCCCCGCTGACCGAGGTCTTCTGTGACCGGGAAATCTCCTTCAACGTAGCCAAAACGTTCGATCATGTACGGCTGAAGATGGATCGGCAGAAAATACGGTCGGACGGGCACCCCGCGCGCTTCCAGGCGGCGCGCCAAGTCTGTTCGATCGATGGATTTATCCAGGCGAATGACATAAACGAACCAGGACATGCGCGTGGTGGTCGGGACGACCACCGGCGCCTGGATGCCCTGAATTCCTGCCAGCTCCTCGGCATACCAGCTGGCAATCTGGTCGCGCTTGGTCAACATTTCATCCAGTCGTATCAGCTGGGAAAGCCCCAAAGCCGCCGACATCTCATCCAGGCGGTAGTTATACCCCAGGTAAGTATGCGAAAGCCAGGTGTCCCCAGGGGCGCGGCCCTGGTTGCGCAAAGCCCGCATCATCGCGGCAGCTTGATCATCATTGGTGATGACCAAGCCGCCTTCACCAGTGGTCATCTGTTTATTGGGATAAAAAGCAAAAATGCCAAAATCACCGAAAGTGCCAGCTTTTTTGCCCTGGTAGACCGCTCCGACTGCTTCGCAGGAATCCTCAATCACCTTGAGATCATACCTGCGTGCGAGTTCCATGATTGGTTCCATTTCAGCTGGCTGCCCGAAGACATCCACCGGAACCAGCGCTTTGAGCTTGCCCGAACCGCGTCCTTTGCGGGGCAGCCATTTTTCCGCCGCTTTGCCCCCAGTCATGAGGTCGCGGGCAGCACTGGCAGCCAGTTGTGGATTGATATTGCCCGTCAACGGGTCCACGTCCACAAAAACCGGGACGGCATTTTCGAAGAGCAACGCATTGGTGGATGCCACAAAGGAAAACGGGGTGGTGATGACCAGGTCGCCGCTCGTGATGCCAGCTGCTCTGACCGCCAAATGCAGCCCTGCAGTCCCAGAGCTGACTGCCACAGCCTGCCTGGCGCCGGTATATTCACAAAAAGCTTTCTCGAACTCCACCACTCGCGGACCCAAACTGAGAATGGGGGTCAGGATGACATCGTTGACTGCCTGGCGATCGGCGGCATTCAGGTCAGGAGAAGACATGGGAATTTTCATAAGGGGTTTACTTTCTTTTAGCCGGTAATCCCGGCGGGTTAATAGACTTTTGAACGCTCGCTCTTAAGTGAACGCAGTTCTTCCACCAGGTGTTCCGGCGGAATTAAGCGGGTCTCGCTTCCCCAGCGTGGTTTGACTTCCAACATACCGTTCAACAATCCGCGCTCACCCACCGTAACCCGCAGCGGGCATCCAATCAAATCGGCGTCATTGAACTTGACACCAGCGCGCTCATCGCGGTCATCATACAAGACGCTCAGTCCCGCTGCTTCAAGGGGATCCACCAGCTCGCGGGCAACTGCTTCCGTGTCGATGGTTTTCCCGGGCAGGTTCATCAAATAAACATCGAAGGCAGCGACTGCGAAAGGCAGGGTCAGTCCACGCTCATCATGGTGGCTTTCTGCCAGCGCCTGCAGCAGGTTTGTCCAGAGGAATTTCCCCTCGGCAAAGACGGTCAACGCCGGCCGGCTCTCCATTTCCTTGCCACAGGTCGGGCAGGCGTTGCCTGTCTCAGCCAGGGTCAAATCTGCCACCAGGTCAGCTGTGTAATCGCGCGGGTAATTCGTATTTTTAAGGTGGAAACCATGTTCATTGGCGCCTGCCACCAGGTTGGGTGAAACCTCCACCAACTCATCCACCACCACCAGCGCGTCGTGGATGCCTATCGGGGAGGCATAACCGGGCACCGCACCGCAGGCTTTGATCTCATCAGCACTGGCAAGGCGAAAATCCCCCAGGAGTGCTTTCAGTTTTGCCTCACTCATCTGCAGGTCGCCCCGCACGATGACAAAGATCAGTTTTCCATCGCTGAGACGTGTGTACATTAACGCCTTGGCAGTTTTCTGCTGGGGCATTTTCATAAATTCTGCCAGCTGGGCGATGGTGCCACATTCCGGTGTTTGCACTTTTTCTAGGGGCAGCGGTTCCTCGCGGCTGAAGACTTCGCGGCGGCTGCCAGCCAGCTCACAGAAGTCAGCATAACCGCAGGATGGGCAGAGCAAAATTTCCTCCGGCGCAGCCTGGAAAAGAGCAAAAGCCCTCGATTCATCTGGTCTGCAGGCGTAGGGTAGCTCTAATCTTGAAAGAATTTCAGGCACGGAAACTCCAGCCCAAGTCTCGATCTGCCTGCTTATTTTTTCGATTGCCCGCTTGCCCGGAACCTGTAATTCGCCCTGGCGCGAAATATACCCGGCACGAAACAGGAAGCTCGCACCGGCGGTCCGAATTTCCGCGGGAGCGGAGCGTTGGGTTTGAATGGAAAGTTCATAGAATCGCATAGGCAGGAAAAAATTCAATATCAGGATGAGGATGGATCGGGTGCAGGATTTTCGCTGGAGCCACCGTCAGAGTCAAGACCAAGATCCACATGATCCTCCATTCGAATCTGACCGCGCAGAAAAGCTCCATCTTCGGTGACAAAGGAAGTGGTGACCACGTCTCCCCAGACACGACCCGACCCCCGGATCTCCAGTTTTTGGGCGGTAATGTTGCCGCGTACAGCGCCCGCCACGATCACCGTGCTGGCACGTATATTTTCACAAGTGACACGCCCGCTCTCACCAATCACCAGCATGCCTCGCAAGCCAATTTGACCTTCGAAGGTCCCTTCGATCCGTACGCCGCCAGTTCCGCTCACTTTACCTTCCCAGATCAGCCCCGGACCTAATACCGAAGTAATCCGCTCAACTGTCTGAACAGCCGGTTGTGTGGAGGAATTAATGGGAGTGGTGTTCCGTTTAAACATGGTTGAATTCATAATCCAAAAAGGTTTTTGCTTACCAGTCTGTAATTGTACCCCATTCCATTTAATAGATTATTACTTCCGCGCCCTCTCTCGCTGCAGTCCCGCCTATTCAACAGCAATGCAAAAAAAGAGTGCATCCCGCAGGACGCACCCCTTACACACTCCAGAATTCAAATCACTGCTCTTCTTTGTTAGCCTTGGGATCCGATGCTGCCATGATGTTGAACCCGCTGTCGACATAGAGCACCTCGCCGGTGACATGCGCAGACATGTCTGAGCAGAGATATACCGCGGCGTTGCCGCAATCTTCGGCGGTTACATTTTCCCGCATCGGCGCCATATCTGCAAAGTTTTTATACATGTCGCGGAAGCCGCTCACCCCCATCGCCGCCAGTGTCCGGATCGGACCGGCGGAAATGGCATTGACGCGGATGCCTTGCGGGCCAAAATCAGACGCCATGTAGCGGGTTGAGGCTTCCAGCGCGGCTTTTGCCACGCCCATCATGTTGTAATTGGGCGCAACCTTGACCGAGCCGTAATACGTAAGTGTCAGCAGGGCGCCACCTTTACGCAGCAGGGGCTGAAAAGCTCGCGCCAATCCCACAAAGGAATAGACGCTGATATCCATCGCCATATGGAAGCCTGCCCGGCTTGTATCGTAAAAATGACCGCTCAGTTCGTCCTTGTTCGCAAATCCGATTGAGTGCACCAGGATATCAATTTGACCAAATCGTTCAGCGGCTTTTTGCGCAACGGCTGCAATCTGATCATCAGAAGCAACATCGCACTGCTCTACAAAATCCACATTCAATCTGGCTGCCAGCGGTCTGACCCGCTTTTCGAGGGTTTCCCCGGCATAACTAAAACCCAGCGTCGCACCTTCGCGGGCAAAAGCCTGGGCGATGCCCCAGGCAATGGATTTATCATTCGCCAAACCAAAGATCAAAGCATTTTTATTTGTTAAGAGACCCATCTCTCCTCCATTTTAATTTATTCGGTGACCAAAAAACGCCAGGGTTTCGATTTCCAGGGTTCTGGCACACTATTTAAACCCACACGCGGCCCAATCGTCACGTTTGAATCAGGAATCTCTATTCCAGGTTCAATCCAGAGGCCGGAAGCCGGATCGGTTAATTCCACTCCATTTTGCTCACCGCTTATCCCAAGCGCGCGGGTCAGCTTGGCAGGCCCGTTGGTCCAGAGTGCGCTGCTGATCCCGGGACGGCGCGAGCGAACCAGCTCCAACCCTTCTTCCACCCGCATGCCGCGGATTAGCACGGCTGCCGGAAAACCTTCCGCCTCCGTGACGGCGTTCAACATCCAATGCATGCCATAGGTAAAGTAAACATAGGCATGCCCGGGTGGACCAAACATGATCCGGGTGCGCGGGGTGAGACCGGCTTTGCCGTGACAACCCAGGTCAGTCTGACCAATATAGGCTTCGGTTTCAGTGATCATGCCTGAAATACGTTCCCCATCCAGGATTCGAACCAGGCGTGCACCAATTAACTGGCGGGCTGCCAGCAGGGTCGGTTGGGCGAAAAAACTGAGGGAAAGGGGCGTGCTCATTCAGGGAAAAATCTGCCGGTGCACTAAGGCTTTTTCTTCAGCAGGTAAACCGGACGTCCCTTGACCTGCTGGAAAATGTAGCCGACATAGACCCCGATGAAGCCCAGCAGAATCATGATAATTCCGCTGGCAATCAGGAGAACAGCCATCAGCGAACTCCAGCCGGGCACAATCTGATCATATTTGCCAGTCAACCAGAGCAGCAGCACGTACACAATTTGAGCCACCGCCAGCACCAGGAAAAGCCCGCCTGCACTCAAGCCGATATAAAGCGGCATCAGCGAAAACGAGAAGATTGCGTCTGAAGCCAGTCGCAGCATTTTTGCAAAAGAATATTTCGATTTTCCTGCCACGCGTTTAGGTTCGTGATAAGGCAGGATGACGCTCCGGAATCCAATCCAGGCGATCATCCCACGCAGGAAACGATGGTATTCAGGCAGGGCTTTGAGCGCATCCAGCGCCTGCCGCGAGAGCGCTCGGAAATCCGCAGCTCCGGGCTGAACCTGGGTACCGCTGATGCGGTTGAGCAGGGCATAAAAGGTGTTCGAGGTCCATTTTTTAAAAGAAAAAGAGGAGTCCTCTGGTATACGCTGCGCCTGGACGATATCATACCCCTGGCGCACAAGCTCAATCATCTGGGCGATCATTTCAGGCGGATGCTGACCATCGCCATCCATTGAAATAATGATATCGCCATCCGCATGGTCCAGTCCGGCAGTTAACGCCGCCTGGTGACCAAAATTGCGGCTTAGATAAAGCGGGTGAATGCGGGTATCCTGCCCGGCAAGGCTCTCGAGGGTCAGCCCGGTTCCATCGCTGGATCCGTCTTCCACGTATATCAGTGAAAAATCATACGGCAGCGCATTCATTACTTCCGCGAGGCGAAGATGGATCTGTTCAATCACACCAGACTCGTTGTAAACAGGAATTACGATGGACACTTTGATTTTTTCAGTCATAAATCCATACCCGTTGTGCCTTTGGAAATTGATACCTGACAAAGGTGACGCAAAATCTTCCTCGTTGCCAGCCAGACCATGTTTGTCTAAACGAAAAATAAACTCGCAAGTGGGATTCATTTTCCCTTGTGGAATGGAATCCCAATTGAAAATCGTTATAACCTAGAAATCAAACTCGAGGATCGCTTCGATCACCCGTTCCTGATCCGCCTCGCAAAGGGCGTTGTGGAATGGCAGCCGCAGCAGGCGGTCGCTCACATTTTCCGTTACCGGGAAATCTCCCGGCAGCCCGCCAAACTTCTGACCCATTTCTGAAAGATGGAGTGGCAGGTAATGGAAAACCGCCTGGATCTCGCGCTGGCGCAGGTGCGCAATCAGGCTCTGGCGCAGTTCCAGGGTGGGCAGCAGCAGGTAAAACATATGGTAAGCCTGCTCAACGTGTTCGGGGATGAAGGGCAGCCGCACTTCATGGGCGAATGCCCAGCTTTCCAGTCCAGTTTTGTAGGTTTTCCAGAGGTTTTTACGGTGAGCCTGGATCCTGCTGCGCTCTTCGAGTTGACCATATAAATAAGCAGCCAGGATGTCGGAAGGCAGGTAAGAGGAACCCACGTCCACCCAGGTGTATTTATCCACCTGTCCGCGGAAAAACCGGCTCCGGTTCGTCCCTTTTTCCCGGATGATTTCCGCCCGTTCAACCAGGTCCGGGTCGTTGATGAGCAGCGCACCGCCTTCACCGCTGGAAAAATTCTTGGTTTCGTGAAAAGATTGCGATGCCATCACTCCAAAGGTGCCCAGGTAGCGCTGGCGATAGCGCCCAAAGAGACCGTGCGCATTATCCTCCACCACCGCGACATGCTGACGCTGGGCGATTTCCATGATCGAATCCATTTCACAGCCCACCCCGGCATAATGCACTGGAACAATGGCTTTTGTGCGCGGAGTGATCTTATCTTCCAGCTGAGCCTCATCCAGGTTGAGAGTATCTGGACGAACATCGATGAATACCGGTTGGGCGCCCCGCAGGACGAAGGCGTTGATGGTCGAGACGAACGTGAAATCGGGTACGATGACCTCATCCCCCGCTTGGATATCCATCAGGATGGCAGACATTTCAAGTGCATGCGTGCAGGATGTGGTCAGCAGGACTCGTGGAACACCCAGTGCCTGTTCAAGGTAAGCGTGGACCTTGCGGGTATAAACCCCATCTCCCGAAATTTTCCCGGCAGCCACGGCATCAGCAATGTACTCCATTTCCTTGCCGGCAATCACCGGGCGGTTGAAATCAATAAACCCTGGTTTTTCTTCATTCATCATCAAATCATTTCCTGGTCATGAAAATTGGCGCTTCGCTGCCAGTCATGAATAACAGGTCCAGGATGGAAACCTGTGGATCGAAAGGCGGATAAAGTTGCGGGTATTCAGGATAATCATACATCATGTATTCGAGGCTGATACCGGCTGAATCAAATTGATCCTGTTCAATATAATCCCGTGCTGAGGGACCACTGATGTAATGGGTGGCTCCGACCCTTTTCAGGATTTGGATCAGTCGACCTGTTTTCTGACCATTGATGCCGGTCAACGCAGAGGATCGTTGGAAAATTGTATGCTGGTTCCCCAATTCCCGCGCCAATGCGATGGTGAAATCAATCGTGAAATTTGCCAGGAATTTGTCTTCACGCTGGTAGAAAGATTCAATCAGCTCGGAATAGCGCTGAAAAAAAGGAGCCCTGGCGTAAGCCATGCTGAGGCTCTTCAAGTGATTCCTTGCCCATGGTTTTGACCAGTCGATTTGCACATCCTTGATCGGGATGCCCTGGGTCACGCCTCCGCTGTGTACTGGGATGGTTAACCACTTTTTGCCCTGCATGGTTTTGATCTGGTTGCGGTTGCGCCAGCCGTGCTTATCGTATTGGACATCATCATAAAAAATGAAGAGATCAGCTCTCGAGATCTGGTCAAAATATCCGCGCCACGGGATGTAAGAAGGCTGCAGAATGACAACGTTCATTTTTTGTCCGAGCCACCCACGCTCTCAAGCACCTTGTAGGTGGGTCGCCCATAAGAACGTTCAAAAATTCGCGCCAGGTATTCACCGATGATTCCCAGTGCAAATAGCTGAACACCGCTAAAGATAATGACGGCGCTTGCCAGGAAGGAAAAACCCGGGATCGAACCCAGCACGAAATAGGTCACCAGGACGTAAATCAGCACCAGCAAACCCAGCAGGGTGAAGGCGAATCCCAGGATGCTGGCAAAGCGTAACGGAACGGTTGTATAACCCGTTAGCAGGGTCAATGCCATTTTGATCAACTTTGATAAATCGTAATTGGAGGTGCCAATTTTGCGTTCTTCTTCGTCCACCGCTACGGTGCCAAAGCGGCTTGTCCCCCATGTCAGCAGGACGTCCAGCAGCAGGTCTGGTCCGCGATAATCTTCAAAAGCAGCCCGGATATGGCTGCGAAAAGCGCGGAAAGAACTGATATCGCTCAAATTGTGGTAACCCATGACGTATCCAACCAGTTTCTTGGTCAGGAGCGAGGTCTGATTCCGCCACCAGCTGTGCGGCATCTTTTTGGGGACTCCAAAAACGACATCAAAACCGTCTTCGAGCCGGTTCAACAAAAGCGGGATTTCTTCAGGCGGGTGCTGCAGGTCATCATCCAGGGTCACGATCACATCGAAACGAGCTGCCCGAACTCCGCAAAGGAGTGCGTTATGCTGCCCGTAGTTGCGCATCAGGTTAATTCCGAGTACCCACGGATATTGAGACGCAAGCTCTTTGATCGTCTTCCAGCTTTCGTCCGGGCTGCCGTCGCAAACCAGTATCACCTCGAAAGTGCTGGAATGAACAGCCAGCAACCGACCCAACCGCTCAACCAGTTCGCGGATGGTGGGCTGCCCGTTATACACAGGAATGACGACCGAAACGTTCATTTCACCGCCTGGAATGGAGATCAAAATAAGATTTTACCACTTGCAGGGCATTTGAATAAAAGACGGTGCAGAGGGTAGAGTTTATCCCTAAAAAAAATTCCACCAGCAGCCGGTCAATGCCGGGTATTTTCTCACCGCAGTTTTATCCGCTTTTCGCCAGGTCCAGGAAAACGTCTTCCAGGGTTGCTTCTCCTCTTTGGATGGAGATAACTTCCAACCCGGCACTTTCAAGCATGGACTTGAGCTCGAAATCGCTCATGGCATGCTCGGTGATCATGCGCAGATGATCTCCTGCCAGTCCAAAGCGGATCACCTTGTCGATCCCGGGTAGCACTTCAAGCCCTGCAATCAGGGAGACAAGGTACACCTCCCAAACCGCGCCGGGCACCAGTTTTTCTTTCAGAACCAGGGGGCTGTCCATCGCGAGCAATTTCCCGTCCCGCATGATGCCCACTCTTCCGCAGTATTCCGCTTCATCCATGTAGTGCGTGGTCACGAGAATGGTCACACCTTCGGCTGCCAGCTCGTAAATCAAATCCCAGAAAACCCTCCGTGCGGTCGGGTCCACACCGCTGGTCGGTTCATCCAGGAAAAGCAGGCGCGGCTGATGCACCAGGGCAATCCCAAGCGCCAGCCGCTGGCGCCAGCCGGCGGATAGCTCGCGCGTCAGCCTGGTTCTCTGTCCTTCCAGTCCCACATGAGTCATCGTTTCCAGCAGGCGGTTTTTGTCTGTAATGCCGTAGACCCCGCCGTAGAACTGGAGATTTTCAAAAACTGTTAGGTCGTCATAAATGGCGAACTTTTGCGACATATAACCCACCCTGGCGCGGACCTGCTCCGTCTGCCGGTAGGCGTCAAAACCCAGCACCGTGGCGCTGCCTTCAGTTGGAGCCAGCAACCCGAGCAGCATCCGGATGGTGGTGGTTTTTCCACTTCCATTTGGACCAAGATAGCCCACAATTTCGCCGGGATTGATCTCAAACGAGACATGATCGACCGCGACAAAATCACCAAAACGACGGGTGAGGTTTTCCACCGAGACCACAGTCTGGCTCATTCCAATCTCCAGGCAGCACACTCTTCAAACAAATTAAATTCGTTGTGTTTCTGACTTAAACTGATCAACGCATCAGCCTCAATCCTGGGGTGAAAATTGAAGTGATTCCCGCTGAATTCAAAGACCCGCTGGACTGGTCTGTCAATCTGGTTGCTGACTCGAAAAATAATCATTTCAGGTGACCTTGTTATTCCAAGTTTTCGGAGAAGGCAATGAATACATCTTCCAACGTGGCGGCAAGCGGGCGGGCGTCGCTAAAAATTCCCCCCTCAGCCGGGATGGTTTGTTTCAAGTTCTGGATCACAGCCTGCGACTGACCCGCCCTGACACGCAGGTGGAGCCGGTCTCCAAAGGAATGAACATCCTCCACATCCGCTTCCCGGGCGGCGATCTGTTTAAGCAATGAAAGCGGGCTGCCGCGCAGTTCCACCACCTGGTTCGCCAGTTTGGCACGCAGTTCACTCGGCGTCCCTTCCGCAATCAGCCCACCCTGCTTCATAAAACCGATCCGGTGACAGCGCGCGGCTTCATCCATGTAAGGGGTCGAGATTAAGACCGAAAAACCTTCCGCACTGTCTGCCACCACCAGCTTGATTAACAATTGCCAAAAATCCTGGCGGGTTACGGGATCGACCCCGGTTGTGGGTTCGTCCAGCAGGAGCACCCGCGGGCGGGTCACCAGGGCTGATGCCAGCCCGAGTTTTTGTTTCATCCCTCCCGAAAGTTGTCCCGCATAACGATCCTTGAAAGATGCCAGCCCGACGAAATCAAGGATTTCCATGCAGCGCGGCAGCCATTGATCAGCGGTCAGACCGCGCACTTCGGCAAAAAACCGGATGTTTTCAAGCACAGTCAAATCTTCATACATGGAAAAACGCTGCGAGAGGTACCCAATATTAGCCCGGGCTTGCTCGGTCTGTCTTTTAATATCAAAACCACAGATGGAGATTTCGCCAGCATCGAGGGTCAGCGCCCCAACCATTAACCTGAGTGTGGTGGTTTTACCAGCGCCATCCGACCCGACCATCCCGTAAATTTCACCGGAAGGAATGCTGATATTCACGCCGTTCACGGCATGCACCTCGCCAAAGGATTTGTGGATATTTTTAGCCTCGATCAATGGGCGGAATCCTTTCTTTACTGAAATGCTTGAGGCAGATATGGATTACTTGAAGGTGACATCAGCGGGCATGCCGGGTTTCAACTTGCCGGAAATATCAGCCAGTTTGAGCTTGACCGCAAAAACAGTATTCTTGCGTCCTTCAACCGTCTGAACATTTCGCGGAGTGAATTCAGCCTGGTCCGAAATATAAGAGACACTTGCACTGAAGATCTGCCCCGGGAAGGAATCCACGCTTACATCTGCCTTTTGACCCAGGCTGACCTCTCCCATCCGGTCTTCGGGTACGTAAACCGTGATGCTGAGATCATCCAAGCGCCCCAGTACCAGCACTGTTCCACCCGGATTTACCACGCTGCCCGGTTCGCTGCTGCGAGTCAGCACAATGCCGTCCATGGGCGCGGTCACAACGGTTCGTGCAAGCTGGGCATCCAGCAGGTCCAGGGAAGCCTGGGCTTGCTTGACCGCTGTCGCCGCCTGAACTGCAACCGCGCTTGCCTGTTCCACCCCTTTTTGCGCAGCGTTCACCAGGGGTGAAATTTCTCCGGTCTGCAGGTTGCGCACATAGTCCTGGGCGGTTTTGTAGTTTTCCTGGTCCATGCTGACTTGGGCGCGAGCCTTGAGAATATCCTTCGCGCTTTCGGTGCTGATGTTGTCATCATAAGCATTCTGGGCATCCTTCAGCCGGCTCTTGGCGTCATCATAGATCTGTTGAGCCTCATCCCGCAGGTCCTTGGATACACTCGCGTTTAAAGTGACCCATTTGGTCTCCACATCCTTGGATTCCAGGTAGTTATCCCGTCCGAGTAGAAACAGTTGGCGCTTGCTCAAGTCTTCCAGCGTTGTGCCGTTCCAGGCGCGGTCATACAGGTTTTTAGCCACCAGGTAATTAGCCTGGGCAGCCGCCAGCTCGCTTTCCGATTGGAGAAAATCCGTTGCGCTTGCCTGCGATTCAAGTTTTGCCAGGTGCTCCTCGGCTTTTGCGAGCAGGTCGCTGGTTTCCTTCACCACCTGCTGGGCAGCATTAAACTGCTCAATCTGGCTGAAATACCACTGCGGCAGCGTAAAATCGCTATTCTTGGTCTTGTACCAGTCCTGGCTGCGGGTGACCATATCTTTAGCTTGGGCTGTACTCAGGGTAATATCATATTGGGACTGGGCGATTGCTACACCGGCTTTGGCGCTGTTTTCTGCGGCGATTGCAGAATCAAGGCTGGCGGCAGCAATCGCGCGCTGAGCCTTAAGAAGCGTGTCATCCAACCGGAAAAGAACTTCCCCGGCTTTGACCAGGTCGCCTTCCTGCACACCGATTTCGCTGATGCGTCCCGAAATTTCAGGCGCTAGAGAAACCTGGGTCGTTTCCACTGTTCCCGAAGCCGTCAGGACACCGCTGGCAGTCTGTGGGTGATAAAAATAAAAATAGTACACACCTGCTGCAACTGCGAGCAAGAGCAAAAGAATAATCGCTGGAAGAGGTGGTTTGCGCTGCATGGGAAACTCCTTTACTTGAATTTCATTTTTTCGTCCAAGTTTTCAGCCGATATTTTGATAACCAGCCGTTCATTTCCTAAATATCATCAATCCAAACGCTTCCTGAACCTCAAGGATGCAGCGCCCATGATAAGAATCCCAAAAATGACCAGGGCGATCACATCATTCATCACCATTTCGAGACCAACACCCTTAAGCAATAGAACACGGATGATTGAGAGGTAAAACCTTAACGGTAATAAATAGGACACAAGCTGTAAAAATGGTGGCATCGCATCCAACGGGAAGAAAAAGCCTGAGAGGAAGATGCTCGGCAGAAGGATCATCCAGACCGAAAGCATCGCTTCCTGCTGGGTATTGGCGATGGTGGATGCAAACAAGCCAATCCCCAGCCCTGAAAGTAGGAAAAGCGCGGAGACCAGGATGATCAGAGTAATGGAGCCGCGAATGGGAACGCCAAACCACCAGTGCCCCACAAAAAGCACTTCCAGGGTATCAAAAAGAGCCAGGATGGTGTAAGGCAGGATTTTACCCAGCACCAGTTCCCACGATCGAATCGGCGTCACGATTAACTGCTCAATGGTTCCTCGTTCACGTTCACGCACAATGGCTGTGGCGGTCAAAATTGCTGTGATGGCAAATAAAATCATCCCGATCACGCCAGGAATCATAAAATAAGCTGAAATCAGGTCAGGGTTGTACCAGACCGAGGTCCTTACTTCCACCGGCTGCTGAATGTTCATGTTCAAACCCGAGCGATCTATCTTGCTCATAAGTATTTGAGTGGCAAAATGTTGACCAATCAACTGGGCTGCCGAAAGAGCAGTCGAAGCAACCGTCGGGTCTGACCCGTCCAACACGAAAGCCACCTGCGCCGAACCCTGGCTCAACTTGACCGAGTAATCGGGTGGGATGATCAACCCTGCCCGAGCCTGCCCCTTATCGATAAGATCGCGCAATTCCAATTCAGAGCCAACGCTATAAGAAATCTTGAAATAGTCCGCCGCACGATATGCATCCAGCAATGCGCGGGAATCGGCGCTCCGGCTCTGGTCATAGACTGCCAGCGGTACATTGCGCACATCGTTCGTCGCTGAATAACCCAACAGGAAGAGTTGCATGATCGGTATAACCAGGATCAACACCAAGGTGCGTTTATCGCGAAAAATCTGGATGAATTCCTTGCGAATGATGGAGATCAGGCGAGTGTTCATAACTTCTCCGTGGTTGATGAGTTGAGGGCAGCAGAGCTGGCGGACACATCCGGGTTTTTCACCCCGTTTAGAAAGATTTCAACAAAAACCTTCAGGGCGTTTTCCTGCATCTCGGGTGGCATCAAGCCTTTCATGAACAGATCGGTGATGTAATAGGAAATAAACAAGCCGATAAACGCACGGAATATGAGCAGCGTGGGAATCGGACGCAAATCGGGTCGAAAAGTTTGAATCTGCTTTGTGATCGCAAAAATATCTGGAGTCACCTTTGCGAATATCAGTGGGACATGCCTGGCTTTGAATTCCACCATTTCGGTTAGTAGCAGGTTGAAATATTCTGGCTTTTGTCCCAATTCATCCACCAGCTTTTGAGCAGCATTTTGTAAATATTCATCCATCGATACGCCCCGGGTTTCTTTAATCACCTTTAAAATCTTAAAAAAGGGGTGCCGTGTCAGGATGATTGCTTCGAAAATTGCTTCCTTGGAGGAGAAATGGTTATAGATGCTGCCAAGCGCCAATCCCGCCTTTTCTGCAATCTGGCGCATGGAGGTTGCGGCGTATCCCTGGGAGGTGAATAGCGCGTATGCAGAATCGAGGATGATGCTCGAGGATCGGTCAGAGCGGAAGGAAGTAATTTCAGTCATCATTAAATGATTGAACGAACGTTCGTACATGTATTTTAATCATTTCGATTTATAAGTCAATATGTATTTTTAGTTGGAATCATCTTGAACAAAAATATGTGTCCAAACCTTTGGTAGAATGGTTACATGCCCACTTTAAAACAGGAACTGCAAAAAAATTTGAAGCTTAATATCAGCGTCAATTTGTTGGATTCTGCTTTTTTTGGGCTGGGCTTGGGATTCGGATCCTTCGGGACCATCATCCCCCTCTTTTTTACAAAAATGACCACCTCAGCCATCCTGATCGGGCTGATCCCTGCCATTCACACGGTCGGCTGGCAGATCCCTCAATTGTTTACTTCTGGCTGGGTTTTGCGTCTGCGAAAATATAAACCCGCCGTCCTTCTCATGACCATTCACGAGCGGGTGCCCTTCCTGGGTCTGGCTCTCTCAGCCTGGTTTTTACACTCCATGGGCGTTAAAATCGCCCTGCCCTTTGCCTTCCTGATGCTGGTTTGGCAAGGCTTGGGAGCGGGCTTCACCGCGAATCCCTGGCAAAGCATGATTGCAAAAATTATCCCGCAGGATTCACAGGCAACCTTTTTTGGCGCTCAGGCAGCGGTAGCAAATATCACGATCAGCGCTTCAGCAATCGGCGCTGGCTTCTTGCTGGATACCCTCAAGAGTCCCTGGGATTTTATCTCCTGTTTTGTCCTGACTTTTTTATCGATGTGCATCTCGTATTTCTTTTTATCGCGCACCCGTGAACCAGAAGATCTTGAGAAAGAAATCCCCGCCGAACACCATGATTACTGGAAAACCGCCCGTGAAATTCTCGATACTGACGACAATTTCAAATGGTTTCTCCTGTTTCGCGTGGTTTTTCAATTTGCGACCATGGGTTTTTCATTTTATATTATTTACGGCGTGTTTGCCTTTAACATGAACCCGGTCACCGCTGGATTTTTGACCGCAGCGCTGACCGTTTCACAAACCATCGCGAATATCGTCATGGGCTGGCTGGCAGACCGCTTCGGTTATCGTTCCATGCTGATTGTCGGCGCCCTTGCGGTGGTGCTGAGTTCGGTTGCCGCCTGGGCTGCTCCTTCCCTGGATTGGTTTTACCCGGTCATCATCCTGAGCGGGCTTGCCAACGTTTCATTCTGGACAGTCGGTCTGGCGATGACAATCCAGTTTGGAGCTGAAGCCATGCGCCCTGTTTACATTGGGCTGGCTAATACGCTCATCGCTCCTGCAACCATCATTGCCCCCATTCTCGGGGGCTGGATTGCAGACATGGCTGGTTTTAAAACCACGTTTGCCATTTCCGCCGTTTTTGGACTCCTCACCACCCTCTTGCTGATCTTCCTGGTGAAAAACCCAGTCCATCATCAAATCCCGTTATCCTGAGGAATTAAAAATGTCTCTCATTCAAGAAAAAGTTACACAGGCAGTCGAAATTCTCAATGAAAAGGATATTGATCTCTGGTTGACTTTTGTGCGGGAAACTTCCGGGGTGCGCGACCCTGCCCTGAACCTGGTCTTGGGTCCCGGCGATCTGACCTGGTTGAGCGCGCTCATGATCACCAGCTTCAACCAGAGAGTGGCAGTTGTTGGCAGCCTCGAAGCCGAAGCCGTCCGCCGTGTGGGTGTTTATGATGAGATCATTTCCTACGATACTGGCTTCCGCCAGCCATTTTTGGAAACGATCTCCCGCCTTAATCCCGCCAAAATTGCGGTCAATTTCAGCTTCAACAATGTCCATGCAGATGGGTTGACTCACTCCATGTTCCTCTTATTGACCCAATATTTTAAAAATACCCCCTATGCGGATCACCTGGTCACATCCGAAACTTTGATTTCGGCATTGCGCGGGAGAAAAACCTCCACCGAAATTGATTACCTCCGCCACGCAGTCCAGATCACCCATGAAATCTTTCAAGAAACCTTCTCGAGCATCAAGGTCGGGATGTCAGAGAAGGAAATCGCTGCGATGATGCAGCAGTTAATGAAGGCAAAAAAGGTTGGTTCTGCCTGGTCACCTGAAAACAACCCGGCGGTCAACAGCGGTCCGGATTCCCAGGCTGGTCATTCTGGCCCAACGGACATACAGGTTCAAGCGGGGCATCTCCTGCATTTCGATTTTGGAGTTAAATACCAGGAAATGTGTTCAGATATCCAGCGCATGGCATATGTTTTGCGTCCTGGAGAAAAAGAAGCCCCTGCCGAAGTCAGGCGCGGTTTCGCCACCATTCGGGCAGCCATTGAAAACCTGCGCGCAGCTCTCAAACCCGGGGTAAAAGGTCTGGATATGGATACCATTGCCCGTAGAACCGTGATGGATGCAGGTTATCCCGAATATATGTACGCCACCGGTCACCAGTTGGGTCGCGTTGCTCATGATGGCGGCACTTTGCTTGGCCCACTCTGGGAAAAATATGATGAAGATCCGCTGGGGCTCGTGGAGGTCGGGAATGTTTTTACGATTGAACCCGGTCTGCCCATTCCAGGTTATGGCTATATCGGCCTCGAAGAAGATGTCGTGGTGACCGGGCATGGCGCAGAATACCTGGGTGCCCCCCAGAAAGAACTGGTTTTACTGCGTGGTTAGGTACTTTTCACTGTTTGTAACCACCCACGGGATTTCCGTCCTGGGTCCGGCATTTGCTTTGAGAGGCGCCCAAAACCATATTTGTACAGACAAGTTACATATATTACCAGTGTTTATATGACATGTGAGCGATGTCAAAATAATCGTTTTGTGCTACTATATCGCTGATGAAGGTTATCGATTAACTCTTCTTTTGAATCAGAATTTAGACCATCGTTGAAGACAAAAAAGTTAATCCATTAACCTGAGAAGCTTGTTCGCTCAGTTTTCAAGCCGTATCTCGGCACCCTGTTTATTTTCTCTGGAGGAGGAAAAATGCGTCATTTGTACAAGCTTACCATTTTGGTCGCCGTCTTTGCCATGCTGCTTTCAGCCTGTGGTGGAGCAGCAACCACCCCGGCACCAGCCCAACCTGCTGACACGCAGGCGCCCGCTCAACCGGCCGCCACGGAAGCTCCTGTTCAAGCTACCGTCGCTCCGGCTGAACCCGCCGCAACAGCAGCGCCAGCCCAAACCGGCCTTGAAATCCCTGAAATTGTCGCCGGCAAATTTAATGTCGCAGCCGTTTTGATTGGTCCACACGATGACGGTGGTTGGTCTCAGGCTCATTTTGAAGGCCTTCAATATGTTGAAGCGAATGTGCCGAATGTCCATGTTGCTTACATCGAAAACGTCCCTGAAGGCGCCGATTCAGAACAGGTCTTCCGCAGCCTTGCACGCAAAGGCTTCAACCTGATCCTGGGCACCTCCTTTGGCTACATGGATCCAATGGCAACCGTCGCTGAAGAATTCCCTGATATCACCTTTATCCACATCAGTGGTTACAAGTCCAACATGAAAAACTTTGGCAACCTTTTTGGCGCCATGGAAGACATGAAATATCTGGCTGGTATGCTGGCCGGTTCCCGCGCCAAGTTGGACGGCAATCCCAAGCTCGGTTATATGGCTACCTTCCCCATTCCTGAAGAGCTTCGCCTCGGCAACGCCTTCATGATGGGTGCCAAGAAAACCTGCCCCGAATGCACCATGGACGTTGCCTGGATCAACACCTGGCACGACCCGGTTGCTGAGAAAAACGGCGCAGCCTCGCTCATGGATGCAGGCGCAGATGTGGTTCTGACTGGTGCTGATACTCCCGCCGTGGCTGATGTCGCCGAAGCCAAGGGCAAGTGGGGCATCACTTACGACTATGTCGGATCCTGCAAAGTCGATCGCTGTCTGACAGCCATTTACTGGAACTGGGGCCCTATTTACGCCAAAATCACCCAGGGACTGATTGACAAGACCTATCAACCTGGCTTCGATTACTTCGATGCTGATAGCGGCAGCCTTGGACTTTATGGCTTCATGCAAGGTCAAACCATGACCAAGGGCGCCTCTGAATTGCCCGCGGCTGATCTCAAACTGGTGAACGATACATTAGCCCTCATGCTCGCCGGTAAATTTAACCGTTTCGATGTCTTCTCTGGCCCGATCAAAGACAACAAGGGCAATATCGTCGTTCCCGCCGGGCAGAAATTCGCCCAGGCAGATCTTGATCAATTCCCACCCGGAGCCGACAACCTGAAATGCACCTACTGCATGTACTGGTGGGCTGACGGTATCAATGCTGAACTTCCGAAACTCGGCAACTAATCCAGACTGTTAGCTTATTTGGGGCCAGAAATCCAAAAGATTCTGGCCCCAATTTGCATTTATTGGAAAATGACATAAACCTTCATTCGTGCAGGAGTATGCATGGAAATAACTGACCACACAGGCGCCCCAACCCCTTATATTGTGGAAATGCGATCCATTACCAAGCGATTTCCAGGGGTGCTGGCAAATGATCATGTAGATTTCGAATTAAAACGCGGAGAAATTCACGCTCTTCTCGGTGAAAATGGGGCGGGGAAAAGCACCCTCATGAATATTCTCGCCGGGCTCTATCATCAGGATGGCGGCTCCATCCTGGTCAAGGGACAATCCGTCAATTTTTCGTCGCCGCGTGACGCAATTAAAGCCGGGATTGGCATGGTCCACCAGCATTTCATGCTCGTGCCTTCACAAACAGTCACAGAAAATATTTTACTCGGACTTGAAAATCCACGCTTTTTAATGCGGCTTAATCAATATGACTCAAAAATAGCCGCCCTGGGAGAGCGTTTTGGTTTAATTGTTGATCCAAAAGCCAAAATCTGGCAGTTATCCGTTGGCGAACAGCAGCGAGTCGAAATCCTAAAAATGATTTATCGAGGCGCTGAGGTTCTGATCATGGATGAACCGACAGCAGTTTTAGCTCCACAGGAAATAGACGGGCTCTTCAAAATTCTGCGGGCGATGGCAGCCGATGGCAAATCCATCATATTCATCAGCCATAAATTACAGGAAGTCACCGCAATCTCTGATACGGTCACGGTTCTCCGCAGGGGAAAAGTCACAGCCCGGAGTCTGCCAGCCTTGAACGTCACCCGCCAGGAACTGGCGAAGTTGATGGTTGGTCGGGACGTTTCCTTCACGGCAGTCAAGGCATTCAAAGAACCCGGCAAAGTTGTCCTGGATATCAAAAACCTCAAAACGGATAACGATAAAGGTTTGGCTGCTTTGCGTGATTTTAGCCTAGACATCCGCAGCGGGGAAATTGTCGGGGTCGCAGGCGTCGCTGGCAACGGTCAACGCGAACTGGCACAGGTCATCACAGGTCTGCGCCGCTGCACCGGGGGTCAGGTTTTCCTGAACGGAACCAAGGTCGAGAACCACGAACCCATCTTCGGCATTGACCGGGGAATTTCATATATTCCCGAAGACCGCACCCAGGTCGGGACCGCCCCTAACCTGTCCGTCACAGATAACATCATCATGAAACGTTACCGCTTCACACCCATCTCCAAAGGCAGCGTCATCAATATAAAAGCTGCCACAAAAATGGCGAATGATCTCAAAATTTCTTACGAAATTAGCGTCCCGAACGTGGAAACCCCCGTCCGGCTGCTGTCCGGCGGAAATCTGCAGAAAGTCATTCTGGCAAGGGAGATCTCAGGCAAGCCCAGTCTGATGGTGGCGGTCCAGCCAACGCGCGGGCTGGATGTGGGTGCAATTGAAGGTGTTCACCGCTTGCTGCTGGAACAGCGCCAGGCAGGGGCAGCAATCTTATTGATCTCTGAAGAACTGGAAGAATTACTCTCGCTCTGCGACCGGGTCTTTGTCATTTACGAAGGCTGCACCATGGGCGAAATCAAGATTCACAACCAGGAAACCTCTCAAAAAATGATTGAGCAAATTGGCATGATGATGACCGGCACCCCCCTCGATCAAATCGATCTCGGAGCAGAAGAACATGTCTGATACGATCAACCCTCTCACACGGGCACGCTTCCCTTTCAAAATTCAGGTCGAACCCCGCCTGAGCGAACCGCCTTCCTGGTTTCCAGCGCTGATTTCATTCGGCGCGGTCATTATTGCACTCATCATCGGCGCCGTTCTGATTAAGATTGCCGGTGGTGACCCGATCCTATCCTATATTCATATCGCCAAAGCTTCGATGGGTGATATTGGTGTGCTTTCGGATACCCTGGTCAAAGCCACCCCCATTATCATGACAGCCCTGGCTTGTTCAGTCGCTTTTCGCATGAAATTATGGAATATTGGCGCAGAAGGTCAATTCATCATGGGCGCCTTCGGCGCCAGTGCGGTTGTGCTCAGCCACATTTTTCCAGAAACCACTTCACCCTGGATTTTCATCCCAACCATGGTACTTGCCGGCATGTTGGCTGGCGGCATCTGGGGGCTCATCCCGGGATACCTGAAAGCCAAATTTAACGTGAATGAAATCATCACTTCCCTGATGATGAACTATATTGCAATTTCCTGGATCAACTATTGGATCTTTGGTGCCTGGTCCGAAGGCGGCTTCCAGATGTCGCCAAAATTTCCGGTAAATTCCTGGCTGCCGCGCCTTTTGGATTATGCAAAAACCTATAAAATATTAAGCGGTCTGACGACCCACTTGGGTCTTGTGTTTGGAATCGTGGCAGCGATTATCCTCTGGTTCGTAATTTTCCGCAGTCGTTGGGGGTATGAAATCCGCCTGATCGGGGACAACCCGTCCGCCGCCCGTTATGCCGGGATCAACCTCACTTTAAATACCGTTCTGGTTATGTTTCTATCCGGCGCCCTGGCTGGGCTGGGAGGGATGTCAGAGGTTACCGGCATGGTTCACCGCCTGCAAACCTCACCAATAGCCGCCGGTTATGGTTTTACCGGCATTATTGTGGCGTGGCTATCCAAGCTCAACCCGCTGGTGATCATCGTCGTTTCCATTTTGTTTGGCGGGTTGATCCTCGCCGGAAGGGAAATTCAACCTTCTGGTGTGCCCAAAATGATCCAGGGAACCATCCTGGTTTGCCTGATCGCCAGCGATTACCTCTTGCGCTATCGTATTCGGATCGTCCACAGTGCTGAGGAGGCCTGAACATGGAAGCAATAATCGTAATTCTTCAGGCAGGCATCGCCAATGGAACAGTGCTTTTATTCGCAACCCTGGGAGAAATTTTTGCAGAACGCTCGGGGGTCATGAATTTGGGCGTGGAAGGCATGATGCTGCTGGGAGCCATGAGTGCTTACAGCGTCACAATTGCCACCGGGAACCCCTGGCTGGGTTTGTTGGTGGCGATGCTTGTTTCTGGACTTCTGAGCCAGATCCATGCCTATATTACAATCACTCTCAAAGCGGACCAGGTCGTCAGCGGGCTGGCGCTAACATTCCTCGGCACCGGCATCAGCCTGGTCCTGGGAGAAGGTCTCAGCAAGGCTGGAGCAGTTTCTCTCGTCCCGGTTTACAGCGTTCCGCTGCTTTCCGCCATCCCCATCCTGGGGAAGATTTTCTTCACCGATCAAAGCGTTCTGGTTTATTTTGGTTTTATCCTGGCGCCTCTCGCCTGGTTTTATATCAACCGCACCCGCCCCGGGATGCATTTGCGGGCAGTTGGTGAATATCCCTCCGCCGCAGATGCCCTCGGTATCAATATCTTTGCCATGCGCTACGCGTATGTTTTCCTGGGTGGCATGCTGGCAGGTCTGGCAGGCGGCACCATCAGCCTGGCAATTTCTCCCGGATGGTTCAGCGAGATGACCACAGGCGGTCAGGGTTGGATCGCAGTCGGGCTGGTCATCTTTGCACAGTGGGATCCTTTCAAAGCCATGTTCGGCGCCTATATTTTTGGCGCCTTGAACCGCGTGATTCTCGACATCCAGCTGCCAAAAGTAATTCTGGGGATAGCCAACCCGTTCTTTTATCACACCTACCTTGGATTTTTCCTGCAAATGATACCCTATGCCTTCACCATCCTCGTCCTGGTGATCGGATCGCATGAAGCCAACCGCAAGCGCATGGGAGCACCTGCCGCGCTTGGAATTCCCTATGTTCGCGGGGAAAGAGGACTTTAACCCGCATGCTGATTTTGCACGCTGATCATTTGCTTTTGATGGATAAGGACATGTCAATCCTGACGGATGGGGCAGTCCTGGTGGGAGATGATGGCATGATTCAGGCTGCAGGGTCTGCCGCCAAAATACTCTCCGATCATCCGGCCTTACCCGTGAAGCGCTTGGAAAATCATTTACTCATGCCCGGCCTCATCAATAGTCATGCCCATTCAGGTTTACTGCGCGGAACCGCTGAGGGGCTGCCAGTCTGGGAATGGCTACAGCGTTATATCGATCCGATGCACCGCGTCATCAACCCGGATGAAGCCCGGATCGCATCCTATCTTTGTTATGCCGAATCGCTCCTCTCTGGAACCACGACGATCGTCGATATGTGGCGACACATGCACGGCAGCGCCCAGGCTGCCTCCGATCTCGGCGTCCGGGCTGTCCTGGTCCCTTACGTGGCTGAGCACCCTGACCATGATTATTTTGAAACTCTCAAGAGCAATGAAGACTTGATCCGGACCTGGCACGAGCAGGCAGCAGGAAGGATTCAAGTCTGGGTGGGGCTGGAGCACATGTTTTACGCCGTTCCTGCAGCCTGGAAGCGGGCGATCGCCATCAGCCGCCAGTATCAGGTGGGCTTTCATACTCACAGCAACGAAAGCAGTTTTGATGTGGAAGAATCTCAACGTCGCTACGGCATGCGACCGGTTGAGGCGCTTGAATCCTTTGGTTTGTTGGATGCCCCCAGGGTTCTCCTGGCTCATTGCGTCTGGCTATCTGATAATGAAATCAAAATCCTGGCAGATCATCAGGTCGGCGTAGCCCATAATCCTGTCAGTAACATGAAGCTCGCCAGCGGAGCCGCACCCGTGGTGGATTTGTTGGCAGCGGGGGTGGCAGTTGGACTGGGCACCGATGGCGAAAAGGAAAACAATAACCTCGATATGTTCGAGGAAATGAAAACCTCTTCCCTCCTGGCAAAACTGAGCCGGATGGACGCCTCCGCGCTGGACGCCTGGTCGGTTCTAAAAATGGCGACAATCTGTGGCGCACGCGCGCTGGGGTTGAACTCCAGGATCGGTTCCATCGAAAAGGGGAAACAAGCAGATTTGATCGCTATTCGCACAAACACCCCGCGCACGACACCTCTGCTTGCCGGCTCCGCTGGTAACTTGCACCACAACCTGGTGCATGCTGTTCGAGGAAGTGATGTCTCAATGACGATGGTTGCTGGTAAAATCATAGTCGAAGATGGCAAACTCCTGACAGCAGATCTTCAACAAATCATTCAGGATGCCAACCGGGTCGTACCCGGTCTCTTCCAACGCAGGGCAGAATGGCTGGCTTTGCACGGATCAAAATCGGAAATAAATCAAATTTAAAATAAAATCCAGTTCAACCATGGGTTCGACGGTCGTCATGAGATGAAAATCCATCTCGACGGCGTGGGGAATAGATCCACTCGAAAAGTACCGCCGCCCGAAACCCTTCTATTTTGTTGCCCTGCAAAAAGCTGGCGCAACAAAAGGAAATCGATCCTATGAGCCTCTGGAAAGAATATCTCCACCCCCATACTGTTCAAGATGCAATCACGGCACTCACCAATGCCCCGCATCCTGCCTGCGTCATCGCCGGTGGCACCGACCTGCTGCTCGATTTGCAGCAAGGCAACCATCCCCCGGTTCACACCCTGGTGGATTTGACCGGGATTCCCGAACTCCGCGTTCTCGAAATCCGGGATCAGGATTTGGTGATTGGTGCGGGTCTCACTCACAACCAGGTGGTGGATTCCGCCCTGGTCCAGCAGCACGGGCAGGCTCTGGTTGAAGCCTGCGGATTAATTGGTGGACCTCAGGTGCGTAATGCTGCCACCCTCGGTGGAAACGTTGCCCATGCCCTGCCTGCCGCTGACGGCAGCATTGGACTGCTCGCGCTGAATGCCCGTGCAGAAATCGCCTCTCCCGCGGGACGCCGCCAGGTTCCGCTGCTGGAATTATTCCTCGCCCCGGGGAAATCAGCGCTAAATTCGAAGCGCGAAATCCTGGTGAATTTTTCCATTCCCCTCCGCAAAGCACATCAAGCCTCCGCCTTCTGCCGCATCATGCGCGCCCAGGGAATTGCCCTGCCCATATTAAATCTTGCTCTCTGGCTGGAAAGAACCGGGGATCAGGTCAGCGCTGTCCAAGTGGCAGTTGGACCGGCTGGTCCAATCCCCTTCCGCGCGTTGAATACCGAAGCCTTCCTTATCGGGAAAAAGTTTTCGGCAGAAACCATTGCAGGAGCGCAGGTAACCCTCCTGGCTGAAGCCGCCTTCCGCACCAGCCCCGCACGCGCCACACAGGAATACCGCCGTCACCTGGCAGGTGTTTTGCTGAAAAATTCTCTTACCTCCGCCTGGGAACGTGCGGAATAAATCCCTTAATGGTGCATCCATGATAAATAACCAATTTTCTTTGACTGTAAATGGACAAAATTACCAGCTTGACCGGATTCCCGGGGAAACTCTCGCGGACCTGCTTCGTAAACGCCTGAAACTGACCGGCACAAAAATTGCCTGCAACGAGGCTGAATGCGGCGCTTGTACGGTCATTATAGACGGCGAATCCGTGCTCTCCTGTGCCTACCCGGCAGAGCGCGCCGAAGGCAAGACCATCACCACGATCGAGGGCCTTGCGAAACAGGAAAACGGAAAGATGATCCTGCACCCGCTCCAGGAAGCCTTCATAAAGCACGGGGCAGTCCAGTGCGGTTTTTGCATCCCCGGTCAGATCATGACCTCTTATGCCCTGCTTCAACATTATCAAACGCCTTCCTCAGAAGAAATCCGTCACGCTCTCAAGGACACCCTTTGCCGCTGTGCAGGCTATCCAACCATTGAAAAATCCATTCTTGCCGCGGCAAGAGCCATGGAAACCGGGTCAGCCGTCGAAGAAACAGGGCTGCTGCCTTCGCCATCCGCAAGTCAGGTGATCGGGAAAGTGCAGGTGCGCCCAGACGCGCTCGAAAAAGTGACCGGTCAGGCGATCTTTACCGACGATCTAGTCTTCGAAAACATGCTTTTCGCAGCTGTCCGTCGGGCAGGCGTGCCGCATGCCATTCTGCGCTCCATCGATATTAAGAAAGCGCAGCAATTACCCGGGGTTGCAGCTGTTCTGACCGCGGCGGACATCCCCGGCGAGCACAACCACGGTCTGGTCATTTACGATTGGCCAATCATGGTCGGGGTGAATGAAAGGGTTCGCTACGTCGGAGACGCACTCGCCATTGTCGCCGCCTCAACCCAGGAAATTGCCCGCCAGGCGCTGGAATTGATTGATGTTGAATTTGAGTTGCAGCCTGTCATTTCCGACCCGATCCAATCGCGCCAGCCCGGGGCAGCGATCTTGCATCCAGATGGCAATCTTTTGAAACATATCAAAGTCCGCAAAGGTGATCCAGCACTTGGATTTGCCCAATCAGATTTGATCCTCGAACATACCTTCCATACGCCATCGACAGACCACCTCTTTATGGAGCCTGAATGCAGTCTGGCAGTGCCGCTCCCGGATGGACGCATGGAAGTTTACGTCGGCTCACAGATTCCTTACCAGGATCGAACCCAGGTCGCGCGAGCTCTCGGCTGGCCTGAGGAACGTGTCCGCATCGTCGGTCAGTTGATGGGCGGCGGATTTGGCGGAAAAGAAGACATTACCGGTCAAATTCACTCCGCTTTGCTGGCAAATGCCACCGGGCAGCCGGTAAAACTGCTTTTCGATCGTCACGAAAGCCTGATCGTCCATCCAAAACGACACGCCACCCAGATCAAAGTCAAACTGGGCGCCAAAAAAGATGGAACCTTGATGGCAGCGCAAACTGAGCTCTATGGAGATACAGGCGCTTATGCCTCGCTCGGTGAAAAAGTGCTCACCCGCGCCACCACGCATTCGGCTGGACCCTATGTCATTCCGCACGTTCACGCCGATTGCTTCGCCATGTACACCAACAACCCGCCTGCCGGGGCTTTTAGAGGTTTTGGTGTGATGCAATCCGCGTTCGCCTTTGAATCCATGATGGACATTTTGGCAGAGAAATTGGGCATGGACCGGGTCGAGCTGCGCCGTAAAAATGCCCTCCGGCTGGGTTCTGAAACCAGTACAGGGCAAATTCTGCGCGACAGCGTTGGCTTGGTGGAGTGCATTGACAGGGTGGAAGCAAAAATGCTTGAGATTTCTGGTCTTGCTCGGGGCAATCTTTTCAAACCTCGCCGGGTGGCAGGCGCTGGGCATCTTGTCAGAGCCTGGGGCTTTGCCTCTGCCTTCAAAAATACCGGCCTGGGCGGCGGTGCAGATGACTGCTCTGGCGCTGAAGTGGAGCTCTACGAGGATGGAACTTTGCAGGTCAGATCATCAGCCGCAGAACTTGGTCAAGGTCTGGTGACCATCATGCAAATGGTGGTTGCGCAGGAATTTTCACTCTCCCCGCACCTGGTGCGAGTGCTGGTGATGGATACTGATTTGACACCCGACGGCGGTCCGACCACTGCATCCCGCCAGACTTATGTAACTGGAAATGCTTCCCGCTTGGCTGCCAAAACTTTGCGACATGCCATCACTGCCGTCTATGCAGAAAAATTTGATGAAGCTCCTGAAAACATCCTTTTTTCAGATGCGGGTCTGCAAGTCGCAGGCAGAACGATCCCCCTTGGAGATGTTGCCAGTGAAATGCACCGGCTGGGGAAACCCCCGCGTTCATTATATGAATATCATGCCCCCGCCACCCGCCCTCTTGGGCAGGGAGGAGATATGCATATCGCCTTTTCCTTCGCCACCCAGGCTGCAGAAGTGGAAGTAAACACCCTTACAGGTGAAGTGAAGGTGGTGCAGGTCATCTCTGCCAATGATGTCGGTCGGGCGATCAACCCGCTTGGACTACAGGGACAGGTGGAAGGCGGTATTGTGATGGGAGTGGGACACGCACTCCTTGAGAATTTTATCACCCGGGATGGCTATGTTGTCACAGACCGCATGGCGCGTTACCGCATCCCTTCCATTGTCCACACACCCGCAATTACTTCCATAGTGGTCGAAGATCCCTCACGCGATGGACCCTACGGTGCCAAGGGCGTCGGCGAAATTGTCCTCATCCCCACTCCCCCCGCAATCACCAATGCCATTTATAATGCAGTTGGCATTCGCTTCGATCATTTGCCTGTGGACCAGGAACAAATCCTGCTGACCCTGCTGGCACAACAGTCCAAAAGGGAATAACTGGATTTAATGACCCGGGAGGACTCAAAACGATGAACAATTTTATTGGCTACCGCTGTTCCATTTGTGATCAAACCTATGGACCAAACGAGGTCACTTATATCTGTCTGAAATGCGGCGGCAACCTGGATGTGGAGATGGATTATGAATACATCCAGAAGAAATACCAACCCGCAGACATTATCTCACGCTCCAACCCATCGATTTGGCGCTATCTGCCACTTTTGCCAGTCTCCGCCCCAGCAGGAGATCTGACTCCGCTGCATGTGGTTGGGGGCACGCCAACCTTCGTCCTGCCCCAATTAAAAGAAAAACTTGGGATGAAATACGTCTGGCTCAAGGATGAGAACCGCAACCCGAGCGCATCCTTCAAAGATCGTGCCAGCGCGGTAGTGGTCACTCGTGCCATTGAAATTGGTGCTGAAATTTTAGTGACAGCGTCAACCGGGAACGCCGGAGCCGCGCTGGCTTGCATGGCGGCAGCAGCCGGACAAAAAGCCGTGATCTTTGCCCCCAAATCTGCGCCCCCTGCCAAAGTTGCACAATTGCTGGTTTTTGGCGCGAGGGTCATCCTTGTGGATGGCACGTATGATGATGCCTTTGACCTCTCAGTCTCGGCTGCCAGGGAATTTGGATGGTATTGCCGGAATACTGGCTACAACCCGTTCACTGCTGAAGGAAAGAAGACCGCCGCCTTTGAAATCTGGGAATTTATGCAAAACCAGGCAATCGGCGGAATGAGGGTTTCCCGTTCTGCAGATACCGTCCCGGTTAAAGATGTCCGTTTGACCCTTTTTGTCCCGGTCGGAGACGGAAATATCATTTCTGGCATCCATAAAGGCTTCAAAGATCTGCGTGCCTTGGGCTGGATTGACCGTATTCCGCGCATCATCGGGGTCCAGGCTCAAGGTTCAGCCGCCATTGCGAATGCGTTTGAGGCTGGGGGCGAAGATATCCAGCCAGTGAAAGCCAACACCGTTGCCGATAGCATTTCGGTCAATCTTCCAAGAGATGGAGTCAGGGCGCTGCGCGCAGCCCGGGAAACAGGTGGAACTTACCTCACGGTTTCTGATCCTGAGATCTTGCAAGCGATCTCCACGCTCGGAAAAACGGGTATCTTCGCGGAACCTGCAGGGGCGACAGCCCTGGCAGGATTGGAGAAGGCGAAAGAGCAGGGATTGGTCGACAAAGAGACTCCCGTCATGCTTCTGAATACTGGCAGCGGTCTGAAGGACATCAAAGCTGCCATGCAGGCAGTCAATCCAGCGCCCATCATTGCTCCGACACTGGCAGATCTAAAAAAAATCCTCTAACTCCCAGGAGCAACTGTCTGAACCCAGGCACGGAAATCGTTATAATAAAAGTGGCATCCTTCCCCGGTTCGTTTTTAGACTTGCAGCTTGTAGGTTGAAAGAGATCTCAGATTGAATATAAAAATGAACAAAAATTCCTGGGACACTTCTTTTCGTTATATCGTCCTGCTTGTACTCCTCGTTGTAACCGCAATCATCCTCTGGTATATCCGAGCTGTTTTCAAACCGCTAATCGCTGCCGGTTTCCTCGCTGCTCTTTTGAGCCCACTCGTCCAGCAGCTCCATTCAAGAACCAAGCTCACCCGGCGAGCTGCGGCGAGTGTTGTATTTTTTGTGGTCCTGTTCCTTATGATTGGAATGTTGGTCACCGTAATCCCTTCTTTTCTCAATGAATTCAAAACTGTTTTTCGGGACGTCAGTCTCACACTCGACCAGTACGAACTGGCGCTGGCTCAACCCCTGATCCTCGGCGGACTGCCGGTTTACCTGGGAGGTTTGATCCCAACCATTCGCTCGTCCTTTATGGGAACCGTTATCCCCGAACCCGCGCGGGCGTTGACGATTCTCCAGACTACCTCGCGTGGTTTTCTCTGGTTTTTAATCATCCTGGTCACCACCTACAACCTGATGACCGATTGGGAAAAGCTGCTGGAATGGTTGACCGGTCTCGCTCCCGCTGGTGACCAGGCAGACCTTCGCAGACTCTTTGTGGAGTTGCGGGAAGTTTGGTTGGGATATCTGCGCGGGAAAGTGCGTCTGATCATCATCATGGCGGTCATTTATACCCTCTTCTGGTCTTCCATTGGTCTCCCCGGCTCTATTTTTCTTGGGTTGATGGCAGGTTTTTTGACACTGGTTCCAGAGGTGGGTCCCGGTTTTACCACGATCATCGCCATGCTGGTTGCGTGGATGGAAGGTTCCAATTTTCTCCCCATCTCAAACGGCTGGTTTGCGCTGCTCACCGGGGCAGTTTTCCTGGTTTTAAACAATTTCAAAAACTTTTACCTGCAACCACGGATCCTTGCCAGGAGCGTCCAGTTGAATGAAGGATTGGTCTTCGTCGCGATCATCGCCGCCACCATGCTGGCAGGCGTGCTGGGTGTTTTGATCGTCGTTCCAGTGATCGCATCATCCTTTGTGATTGGTCGTTATATTCATCGAAAATTAATGGGACTGCCTCCGTTTGCGGATGCGCCAGTCGCTCAGGATAAGATCGCGGAACCGCCCAATCCAGTCTAAATCGAGTACAATCCTGCTGAAAAACTACCCTTGAACACCATAAAAAAAACACATGACAATCACTTATTCGATCATTGCTCCCATTTTCAACGAATTTGACAACCTGCCTGAGTTGTATAGGCGCGTCAGGGATGTGATGGACTCAACTGCGGAACCCTGGGAGTTGATCCTGGTGGACGATGGTTCAACCGATCATTCCACTGACCGAATACACGAGTTGGCAGAAAAGGATGACAGGGTTCGCCCGATTGTCTTTGCCCGCAACTTCGGTCATCAGATCGCTGTCACCGCCGGGTTGGACTATGCCCGCGGTGATGCAGCCGTGATCATCGATGCCGATCTGCAGGACCCGCCCGAAGTCATCCTCGAACTGGCAAAAAAGTGGAAGGAAGGCTACGAGGTGGTGTACGCGGTTCGGGCAGAACGAGAAGGCGAGAGTTGGTTCAAGCTTTTTACCGCCTCCCTTTTTTATCGTTTGATCTACCGGATTACAGATGTCAAAATCCCGCTGGATACCGGAGATTTCCGCCTGATCGACCGCAAAGTGATCAATGTCATGAACAGTATGCGGGAAAAACATCGTTTTCTGCGAGGAATGGGTGCCTGGGTGGGATTCAAACAAATCGGCGTCCCCTACAAACGTGAAGCTCGTTTTTCTGGCGTGACCAAGTACCCGTTCAGCAAGATGCTCAAGCTCGCCCTTAATGCCATCACCGGGTTTTCCTATTTTCCCCTTCAGTTAGCTACTTATTTTGGCTTTATTTCCGCCGGGATTTCAATCCTCTGCATTCCCCTGGTAATCATTGAACGCCTGACAGGTAATCAGGCTTTTTATGGCCAGGCAACCACTCTGATTGCAGTTTTATTTTTGGGCGGGGTCCAGCTGATTTCCCTCGGCGTCCTGGGAGAATACCTCGGTCGTATTTACGATGAGGTCAAGGGCAGACCTTTATATATTGTTCGTGAAGCCCCCCAAAAAGAAAAAGTTCAGGAATAAAGAGTCCCCGCAAGGGGACTTTTCATTCCCGGTTCTTTGTAAAATACAGGCAAAGGTCATCGTCGACGGGAATGTTCTTCCCATAAGAAACCGGGTAGCCTTCATACATCAGACCGCGTCCATCCGGGAGATAACCGCGCCTGGCATACATGTGCTGGGCAGCGCCGTAATCAGCAGTCATGCCCACCCCGATCCCTACCACCGGGTGATCTGCAAAAATCCTGCTTTCTGCTTCATCCAGTAGCCGGGTTCCAATTCCCTGCTGCCGAAAATGTGGCAGGACATTAAAATCCACAATTTCGGGGAAATTCGCTTCACGAAAAGGTCGATAGTGCGATCTCCAGCAAATCGTTACATAACCCGCAAAGACATCATCCACCGTTGCGACCAGCACCACCCGGGTGCCTGCCTGCTGCTCCGTGTAATAATCCACGTATTTTTGGGCAGGTTTATTCAAACCGAAGACGCTAAAAGCCCCCTCAATGATTGGAGCATCTGCCAATTCTAACAGGCGAATGGAATATTCAGTCATGCATCAAACCTCTTCCGGGTTCTCTTGAGTTTGCCTAAAATCAGGGCGGTACGCATCAACATAACGTGCAAAATATTCGGGTCGGGTACCGGTTTTGGTCAGGTTTTCCCATCCTACTCGAATTAAACCCAATAAGGGAGTCCAGGGTTTCATCACGTGAATTTCAACAAATTCCCGCTTGTTTTTTGCCAATACCCTCACAAGCTGCCCGGCAGCAATTTCAGGCGGTTTTGCCAGGAACCGTAAAACGAAACTAAAGCGGCTCATTTTCTCTTTTCCGCGCTCGCCAAATACAACCGGCTGCGTGAGCATGCCGGTCAGCATCATTCCGGGGCTGAACCCGATCACCTGTACGCCTGAATTTCTGATCTCACTCGCCAGGCTGCGGGTGAAAGACGTGATCCAGGCTTTGGTGGTGGCGTACATTCCCGTCGGTGAAGCCGCTTTCCCGTTGGAACCTGCACCATATAAATTCACCAGGACTCCAGTTTTGCGTTCCAACATGTGATGCAGGGCAGCCTGGGTGCCGTAATAGGTACCCAGATCATTCGCCAAAAACATGTCCAGGATCATCGCAGGCGGAACATCCAGCACCATGCCGCTGCCCGCAGAGTAACCGGCATTATTCACCCAGATGTCGATCCTGCCATATTTTTCCAGCGTTTTTCCAGCCAGGGCATAAACCTGCTTTTCGTCGCGGACATCGCAGTCGAAACCGCTGACCTCGCCTCGCGACCGAAGCTCCTCCACGGTTTGTGCCAGGGCTTCCGGTGAACGCCCACTGATGACCACAGTTGCACCCGCCAAAAGCATTTCATGCGCCAAGGTGTAACCGAATCCATGCGTGGATCCAGTGATAACCGCGATTTTTCCTGCCAGTGTCTGCAATTTATTTCTCCAAAAAATATTTTTTTCGCCCGATTTTGATCAGTTTCGTTCTTTGAAAAGCGGGCAAATGCATAAAAAAATAAATAATATCACTCTTTTGGACAGGATTTTCAATTTTACTGAAGGCATTCATTCCAAAAGAACGACGAGTAATTTAATTAAATGACTTCTTGAATAAACCGGTGTAAAATTCGTTTCGATCGGTTTGCTCCGGCGAATAAAATCACAGTCAGGGTCAACCATCAAAATCCTCTTTCAAGGAACAACCATGAATTACAACTTTGATCAGATTTTGGAACGTCGACAGACTAACTCCATCAAGTGGAATTTGTTTGATCCGGATGTGCTCCCAATGTGGGTGGCAGATATGGACTTTCTCACCCCTGCGCCGATTCTACAGTCGCTCCAGAAAGCAGTCGAACACGGAGTATTTGGTTACGATTACGCCGATCAATCCCTGGCTAAAGCCGTTGTCCAGCGCATGAAACAACTCTATAACTGGGAAATCGATGAAAAAAGTGTTGTGCTGACCACTGGTCTGGTAAGTGCTTTTTATGCAGCCGCTTCGGCTTTATGCGATGCCGGGGAAGGTTACTTGATCCAACCGCCAGTTTATATGCCGTTCAATGATCTTCAGGAAGACCTGGGAATCATCAGGCAGGAATCTCCTCTCGTTCGAATCGAAAATGGCAGCAGGATAAGCTATAAGATCGACTGGGATGATTTTGAAAATGCATTTCATTCCAGTAACGCAAAAACAAAAATGTTTCTGCTCTGCAATCCACACAACCCCACCGGTCAGGCTTATACCAGGGCAGAACTTGAGAAGATGGCTGAGATCTGTTTGAAAAACGATGTTGTGATTGTTTCAGACGAAATCCACAGCGAACTTCTTTTGGATGGAAATATTCATACGCCCATTGCCTCCCTCTCAAAGGAAATTGCTGACCGCAGCATGACGCTGGTCTCACCGTCAAAAACCTTCAACATCGCCGGATTGTTTTGTGGATTTGCCATTATCCCCAATGCCGAGCTGCGCCAGCAATTTCAGCGGGAAACCAAACGCATGACCCTCCATGTAAATGGATTGGGTCTGGTGGCAGCCCAGGCAGCTTTCTCGGGTGAATGTGAAGACTGGCTCAAGAACTTAAAAGGTTACCTGACTCGAAACAGGGATTTCCTGCTGGATTTTGCGCAAAAAAACCTGCCTGGGATCAAGGTCACCTCACCCCAGGCAACTTACCTGGCCTGGCTGGACTGTAATGACCTGGTCAAGAGCGGAAAAATTAAAGGCAATCCCCAGGAATTTTTCCTCAATAAAGCCCGTGTGGCGCTGAATGATGGCAAAGCATTTGGCGTTGGTGGAGAAAATTTCGTCCGCCTCAATTTCGGTTGTCCCTTATCCGTCCTGGAAGAGGGGCTGAAACGCATGCAAAAAGCCCTCGAAGATGAATAAGACCACCCCACAGATTGCCTGGAAATGAAATTGAAGGAGCTAATGCTAAGGGACATGGACCCCGAACCCTGGGCCGAAGGCGAGCGGGTGCCCTGGGATGATCCGGATTTTAGCCAGCGCGTGCTGCGGGAACACCTGGCGCAGGACGATGACTCCGCCAGCCGCCCCTCATTCAAAATCCAAAAACATGTCCAGTGGATCCAGCGTCATCTTTTAAAGGGCAAACCCGGGAAAATTCTTGATCTGGCCTGTGGACCGGGTTTATATACTTCGCGGCTCTCCACCCTCGGGAATATTTGTACGGGTATCGATTTTGCGCCGGCGGCAATTGATTACGCTCTGAAACTCAATTCTCCGGGCTGTCGTTACATTCTGGAGGATGTCCGCCGGGCTGAATATGGGGCTGATTATGACCTGGTCATGAACATTTTTGGCGCTCTTAACCTGGTTCGTCCAAGCGATGCCCGCTTGATTCTCAGAAAATCATACGCTGCCCTCAAACCAGGTGGGCTGTTTTTGTTGGAGGTTTCAAGCCTGGAATCCGTCGATCAGATTGGGAATCAGCCTGCGATGTGGTATTCAGCAGTGAGCAGTATTTTCTCCGACAAACCCCATTTATGCCTGATGGAGAACTTCTGGAACGAGGAACAACACACTGCCACCGAGCGGTTTTACATAATTGATACCGCCACTGGCCAGGTCACCCATCACGCCGCCAGTACCCAGGGATACGATGAAGAAGAGTTGGTTGAAATGTTGGAAAATGCGGGGTTTAGGGAAGTAACTTTTTATCCTTCCCTAACCGGCAGGGAGGAAGATGTACCTGGCGACTTCTTTGTCATATCAGCTAGAAAACCTGCCGCTGGCAGCGGGTATACAGGAAACACTCCCACGACCGGCGAGAAATAATCCGGATGTTCAGGTTCTCACTGGATTCCCTGACTGATCTTTTTCGCCGGAAAGAAAACTCTTGAGATACTTTCAGCCTGACCCATCCATAAACTACACTCGCTTGCGAAAGATATGATCATCACAGAGCCTCCCGATCAGGAAATTAAAATCAAATCACTTTTCCGTGGCTTGCGTCTTACCTTGTTTACACTCGCAGCCTGGTTCTTTGGTTTGGTTCTCTATGTAACACTTTCCAGAATTTCTTATCCATTCGATCTGGAGTGGATGGAAAATGCTTCTTTAATCCAGGTTTTACGTTTGTTGGACGGGAAACTGCTTTACGTGGAGCCAAACCTGGAATATATCCCCACCATTTATCCGCCTTTCTATTACTATTTATCCTCGCTGGTCGCAAAAATCATTGCGGTCAGGTGGTTTTTGCCGCTCAGGCTAGTTTCATTATCGGCTTCGTTTGGCATCATCCTCATGATCTTCGTGATCGTTTTTCGCGAGACCCATTCCCGTTATTGGGCATTTATTGCCGCTTGTTTTTTTTCAGCAACTTTCCTGGTGGGGGGTGCCTGGTTTGATATTGCCCGGGTGGATACTCTCTCCGTTTTCCTGGTCATTTTTGCGACTTTTTGGCTGGGAATGTCTGCTTATCCAACCAGTCTCTTTGCAGGTCTTTTGTTCACATGCGCATTTTTTACCAAACAGACCTCCTTATTGATGATCTCTGGATTGCTGGTGTGTGGTTTTATTTTTCAAAACCGTCGAAACGCAATTCTGGCTGGTCTGACCTTTGTCATGAGCTCCAGTCTTTGGCTTTGGTACGAATATGTCCAATCTTCAGGCTGGTTTTGGTACTATTTTTTCATATTGCCGAGTTTGCATAGCCTGCCTCACCCCGGAAGGTTTTATTTTGGACAGCCTATTATCATGATTTTGCCGGTTCTGATCGCTTTTTGTGTTTGTTTGGTCTGGTATTTCTTTTTTCCTGTCCAGGTTTTTAAAGAAAAAAGTGGTCTTTGGACGGTTTTAGCCATAACAATGTTAGCGGCTTCAATTTTGGCAAGCCTCAACCCTGGGAGTTTCAATAACAATTACATTCCATTTTACGCATCCTTTTCCATCCTGTTCGGTATCTCCATGCCGTCGTTGTTGAATCGATTCAATTCAAGGCAAGTCTTCAAGCAAGCCCTGTTCTATACGTTGATCATCTCCCAATTTCTTGTCCTTTTATACAATCCAATTTCCCAAATTCCAACCGCTGCCGATTTGCATGCCGGTCAAATGTTGGTGACGAAGTTAAAGAGTGTGGATGGCGAAATTCTGATCCCAAATCACAATGCCATTGCCATCCTCGCCGGGAAAAAGACTTATGCCCATTTAATCGCCCTGGAAGAAATTCGGGGGAATTTTGGTCAGCCTGAAGCACTGGAATGGAATCGGATCAGCGCAGAAATCAGATCGGATATTTCTTCCCATAAATTTGCTGCGATTGTGCTCGATCAGCCAAATCAAATCTGGGCAGATGTTCCAAAATATTACGCCGAAACCCGGATCGATTATCCCAACCAAAACGTTTTCCAGCCGGTCACAGGGGGGCGAACGCGCCCTCAGTCTATTTTTACTCCAGCTCTTGTTTCACCGTAACCCCAGTCTGACCTCAAGCTCAAATATATTTTTATTTGGCAGCAAAGCGATAATCTGTCAAAAGGTTGTACAATTAAACTAAACATATCGTTGCTCCCGGAGAGGTTAAGATGAGAAGATTTTTGATCGGCCTGATAATTATTCTCAGCATGGCAGGGTGTTCAAAATCAACGGCAGGAGCAATTCCTACAACCTCGATCATTGCCGGAATGACAAGCACCCCAAATTCAACCAATCTTCCGGCTGCATTTCCCAGCCTGCCGGCAGTCACTCCCACCAGCAACGCCAGCCCGACTCCCTTCACCCAATTCACTGTCAAACCATCGGTGGAAAATTTGAAGTTGAGATCCAATGCGGGGGTTGAATTCCCTGCATTAATTCTGCTCCAGCCAACTGACGTTTTGACCGTGCTGGGAACCTCACCCGGCAATGAATGGACTTACGTCAAAACCGGCGATGGGACTGAAGGTTGGTGTTTTTCCCAGCTTCTGGACAGCAGCGTCGACCTGACAAAAATACCCATCAAACAGCCTGAGAAGGTGATTGCAATCAAGGGGAAAGTGGTTGATGGCATCGGCCTGCCGATCCAGGGAGTTACTTTCACCGTCACCCAGACTGGGGGATCCGATAATACCGTCACGACTGATGAAAACGGTGATTTTTATTACTTTATGCCCGATTCCTACACCGGTAGTTGGACTGTCAAATACGCGGCAATTGCTTGCAAGAGTAACGTTTGGCAGGATAACGCCTGTGCCACCTACAAAGCGGGTTATACAGGTGGCGTCATCCCGCTCGAACAGACGGTCACGGTACCGCAGAGCGGTGTTCTTTCATTTACCTGGCATTAGCAATTAATTTCAATTTGAAATAATTCCAGGCGGATGGACCTTACCCATCCGCCTGGTTGTTACTGCCATTACATGTTTATTGAACGTTCATTACTTGTTACGAGTAAACAAACTTTTCCATATTTTCGGAGAATTCACGGGGAAACCCACTTTATCGTCGTGGTGTACGTCTGGCATTTTTCGATAATAAATCGCCAGTTATTGCTTACCCGTGCTTTCCCCTATTGTGCTTCGGTTCCATATTTTCGATTGAACCTCCTTCTGCGGTACTTTCTCCGCTACTTGTATCATACAACACCTGGATACCTTTTACATTAAAATTTCCCTGCATTTCCTCTACTCTCATAATCGTTCAAAGTTTGATTTCGACCTGTTACTGGGTTTCACAGGAGAAGGCTTTCCTGGCTGCTTGGAAAGTTTCTTCCCGCCCTGGAGAAGGTTGGGTTTCATTAATCCATTTTTGCCAGTCAGAACACAGCATCCCGCTCATTTCGCTGGTTTGCACTTTAGCCCTTTCACTTAATTCCAGCGCCTGTTTCCAATCCCCTTTTTGGATAAACGCCTCGATGAAAGGAAGATATTCCGGTCCGTAACCAGGTTCAAATTTGTTTGCCTTCGCCTGTGACCAGGTCTTGAGAACCTCATCCCATTCCTGGTATTGTCGTTCCAGGTCCGCTTTTTCAAAATAATAGCACCACGTCCGCGCCGGTTCCTTTCCAAACACATCGCTTGGCATCGGTTTCACTTCATCCTTTTTGATCATTTCGGGATGAGAGGTTAGAAACATCGTTTTTTCTGCTGGTGAAAGCAGGGGGGCATTTTGGTAGATCGGATCGGCAACCAGCAGACAGCCCCTCGAAAGATCTGATAGGATCGGTACCGCCTTTGCCATGCTGGATGTAAAATGAATGCTTCGAAAAATCCTTCCGACGTTGCGCTCAGAATTGGCTTCTCCAGCTTTGACGCTGCGCAATTCCTCCGTACCGTTAAACCACCAGTGTTGCATATTATTCTGCCCAAGCGGCTCTGAATACAGGATGTTGACTGCGTAAGCAGTCTGATAATCGACTGTCAGCCTTGTGACAGAGCCAGGGGAAACCAGGAACGCTCCATCTGCCAGGGCTGGGATGCGCCATTTTAACTGCCAGAAAAAATCACGCTGGTAAGTCCAATCTTTCACATAAGTATTGCCCACCCGGAACTGGTACGAAACAGCGCTGATCGTTAAAATCATCAACAAGACATGTTGAAGCCAGCGCCGTTCAGAACTGACCAACCAGAGGATGAACATCACCACCAGTGGCACGACACCCAATGCCTGTCCAAACAGGAAGCGGCTGGACCACAATCCGCCCACCGCCTGGCGCCCAATCAACCAGACCGGCAATCCGCCTAAAAAGATCGTGAAAAATGCCAGCAGCCCCAGCACGAGTGGGGGTAGATTCCCTGATTTTTTCGGGGCACTCTTTCTAACCCATGCTTCCATCACAACTAGCGCCATCAGCCCTGCCAACGCTCCGAGAAACCATGAGAAGAGGTAGGAACGTGATCTGAGTTCAATTTCCTGGGGGACAATCGCAAGATTCCAGACTGAGAAAACCGCATACACCATGTCCTGGAGCACTTCGCTGGAAAAGTTTATTGCGGTTGAGATTGGGTCTGTCAGGAAGAGCCTGATCTCTTTCAAATCGTGCTTGGGTGATACTCCCGCAGGCTGCATTGCCGGTAACAGGACGAATTTGAAAGCCACGAATAAAACCAGGATGCCTGCGTAAGGCAGCCAGAATTTGAAAGCACGATTAAGTGTGGGTCCAATCTGCCTGGTTTCCTGCCAGCTCAAAATCACCAGCAGGAAAATTCGAATTAGTTCAAGGCTGCTGAAATATTCGACCAGTAAAACCTGGATTCCACCCAGCAGGAGGGAAACTGTCAAAAAAAGAAAACGCCCGCGTTCCCGCTTAAAACTCAAGACCATCAGCCAGAGGGATACCATGAAAAGCAAGAGGCTGGTGTAATGTGGGATGCTGGTTCGTACCACATATAACCGCGTAATTCCGGGATAAAGACTGAGCAAAAACCCCATCCAGCCTGCCGCCAAAATCTGGTCCGGCCAGATTTCTAGGATGGTTTTTACGAAAAAGAGCACCGCAGCCCAGCTCAGTAGCAAACCTAACAAATGCCAGCCAGGTGAGGATGCACCCAGGATGGGGTTAAAAAGGATATGAACCAGAGCCGAAAATGGACGGTCAGAAAGGAAATAACTCCAAATTCCCCATCCCGAAAAATTTAACTTGTAAAGAAATATCCCTTCCCAGTCGTCATAGTAAAACCCCATCCGGTTCAACTGCAGGTCATACGTCAGAAACATGATGATCAGCAAAACCGCTGCATACAACCGAAAACCCGCAAAGTTTTCAATAATTTTCAGGAATTTTTCGAATGATTTTTTGAAATTTCGGTCTGGCATGCAAAACCCTCATGGCTTTTTCGAAAGGATATTTAATCATAAACTAAAATTTCTCAACACAATAGGTGGAGAGCTAAATCCAGATTAATTATTATCATCAGAATTGGCGGAAAGGCAGATAATAACCAAATTATTTACAAGCAGGATATAATTAATATTGTCAGACAACTTATTTCTTCAGAAGGAATCTTTATAATGGCTTCAATTGATCTCACCATTCACGCAGATCGCCGCAAACACGCCATCCAGCGTGCTCGCGAGAGAAACATCATTATTCCAACTTACGCTCAAATGAAAGATCCCTCCAAAATTCCAGCAGGGATCAAAGAAGAACTTTCACAAATCGGATTATGGGATTTCCACCCTCGCAACCTGTTCCGCATCAATTGGCATAATGAAGCCAAAGCCAGTGGTGGAACGTTCGGCAATGTTAATTTGTTGGAGCTGCCCTCATCCTTGACGGGAGTACCGGCACGCATTGTCGCCCTGGTGGGGAAATGGTTTCCCACCGGCGCTCACAAAGTCGGGGCTGCTTTTTCCTGCCTGGTGCCTAGACTGGTCACGGGGCAATTTGACCCAACCCTCCAGAAAGCAGTCTGGCCATCCACGGGAAACTACTGCCGGGGTGGAGCCTATGATTCAGCCCTGCTGGCTTGCCAATCCATCGCAATTTTACCGGAAGGCATGAGCCGGGAACGTTTCGAATGGCTGGCGAAGGTCGCCGGCGAAACCATCAAGACCCCGGGTTCCGAATCGAATGTCAAGGAAATCTTTGACAAATGCAAGGAATTGCGTAATTCCGGGCAAGATTTAATGATCTTTGACCAGTTCCAGGAATTTCCCAACTACCTTTGGCATTATGAGGTAACCGGTCACGCCATGGAAGAGGCTTTCAACCTGATCGCGCACCCCGGCGATCAGTTCCGAGGGATCGCCTCTGCAACGGGTTCTGCTGGGACCATTGCCAGCGGAGATTACATAAAGCAGGTCTTCCCGGGTTCTAAAATTGCCGCGAGTGAAGCCGTGCAATGCCCAACCTTGCTTGAAAATGGGTTTGGTTCACACCGCATCGAAGGCATTGGCGATAAGCATGTCCCCTGGATCCATAACACCAAGAATACTGATCTTGTGGTTGCCATCGATGACAGCGGCGTGGTTAATACAGCCCGTCTTTTCAACGAACCAACCGGCAGGAAATTCCTTGCCAGCCAGGGTGTACCTGAAGTTCTGATTCAACAGCTCAACCTGCTTGGTTTCTCGGGCATCTCCAATGTCATGACCGCCATCAAGATGGCAAAATATTATGAGATGGGCGAACACGATGTGATCTTCACCATTGCCACCGATTCGATGGAACTTTATCAAAGTCGATTGACGGAAATGCATCTCGAATCGGGTGACTATACCGATCTTGATGCCGCAGGCGATTTCTCCCGCTGGTTGATGGGTCTATCGACCGATAACATGCTTGAACTCCGCTATACTGATCGCCGCCGGGTGCACAATCTCAAATACTTCACCTGGGTTGAACAGCAGGGCAAAACTTATGCCGAAATTCAGGATATGTGGAACAACCCCAATTACTGGACCGATATTCAAAAACAGGTTGGAGAAATTGATGATCTAATCATGGAATTTAACCGGGAAGTGGGCATCTCCTGAGTTGATTGGATCGACCAACCTGCACATATCCGCAATTTTCTCATTTTGACGTAGAATGTAGGCAGGATCAGGTTTGGATCCTGCCTGTTTTTTCAACAGATCCCTGGAAGAGGATGTCATGGCTCCAACACTCTCCGTTTTTTCTGCTCTGGGTTTTGGTCTGATCGCCTATCTCTTCGGTTCGCTGACCCCCTCGATCTGGGTCACTCGTCTGATCAGGGGGGTGGATGTGCGCGATTCGGGATCGGGGCATGCCACCACCACCAACACCATCCGCCAGGCAGGTTTTGGTCCGGGTGTTGTGGTCTTCATCCTGGATATTGCCAAGGGTTTCATTCCCACCTACCTTGCCCTGTCATTCGCGCCGGTCTGGAGCGTGCCTTTCGTGGCGGGTTTGGCCATTATGGGACATTGCTGGCCGGTTTTTGCAGGCTTTCGCGGCGGGATGGGTCTCGCCACCGCTGCCGGTGGATTGCTCGCTGTCAATCCCATCGGTGCTCTGTTGGGGCTGGGGATCCTGGTGACGCTGCTCCTGGTGATTCATCACGGCGCCAGGGCTTCTGTCTTCACTGCGATTTTGCTTGCCCCTTTTTTGTGGTTGGTTGGATTGAAAGATTTGATCTTCTGGGTGGCGCTTGTCGAAGGCGTGGTGATTGGGCTGCGTTTTTTGATCGACTGGAATCGAAAATACCGCGAATTGTGGCTGGACAGGGAAAAGACCGCGACATAAATCATTCACGGTTTGAACTGGTCTCTAGCGGTGCATTCCTGCCTGGAAAGTCGGAGATCCATGCTGAATAATTCCTCCCTCATCCTGGTCTGTTTTTTGCCCTCCCCGCGCGATCTGGAAATCGCCCGGGTGCTTGGCTGGTACCGCATTCCACTCCGGAATGCACCAAAAGTCATTTCCGTTGATTACCTGGCTTTTTACCAGCCGGCGAGCTTTGGCAGGCAGGGCGAACAGATTCAGTACGTGGCTGAAGTCCGCGGTCATGAACTGACCACCCGCAGTGAATTGCTGCGGGAGGAGAGCGACCATCCGCATGCCAGGGAAGAGTATTTTAAAATTCAGGTCGGAACCCTGGAAGCTTTGGCGAATCCGATCAAAGCGGATAAATGGAAGAGGATCTCGTTTTTTTACACAACCGGTGAATATCTGCTGCAAGCTGCGACCTTGAAAGAACTGGTCGTTAATTCAGATGAGCGCCAATTACTTTGGCGTTCCTTGCGCGAGAGAGCCAGTCAGGATATTTTTTATCACACCGACCTGCCTGAATTGGATCTGCCCGCTGACCTGCTGGTGACGCTGCTCGGCATCCGGGACGCTCCAGGCAGTTATCCTGCTTCCTCTTGATCCGACCAACCGCTATCGGATCCCAAATTCTGGAGTTTTTTTATGGCAATCCTCATTAAAAATGGCACGCTTGTCACCGCTACAGAAACTTTCCAGGCTGATATCCTGGTCGAAAATGGAAAAATTTCCCAGGTTGCACTGGGAATGACTCACCCAAATGCGGAAATTGTGGACGCAACCGCCAAAATGATCTTTCCCGGCGGAGTTGATCCCCACACTCATTTTGACCTGCCCATGTTCGGCACCGTTTCATCCGATGACCATTACACAGGTCTTAAGGCGGCAGCTTTTGGCGGCACCACCACGGTCATGGATTTTGTGCCGCAGGAAGCCGGTGGGTTTGATTATTCTGTCGATCTCTGGCAGCAAAAAGCTCAAAAAGCCGCGATCGATTATTCCTTTCATATGAACCTTACTCACCTGGATGCCAGCGTTGCAGCCGATCTCCCCCACCTGCGAGACCTCGGAATCACCACACTCAAAGTCTTCACAGCTTACAACGGCCGGCTGCGCATGGATGACGGCAGCATTTTCCATGCCCTCAGACTAGCCGGAGAACTGGGGATGTTAACAATGGTCCACTGTGAGAATGGGGATGTGATCGAAGAGCTCATCCCTGAAGCACTGGCGGCAGGGCATACCAGCCCGGAATGGCACGCACTGACCCGTCCTGCCTGGGGCGCGATCGAATCCACCCTGCGAATGGCTGCCATGTCACAGCAGGCAAATGCGCCGGTATATATCGTTCACATGAATGTGGGCGGTGAAGTGGATATGCTCAAATATGCCCGCGAACATCAGATCAAAGTCATGGGCGAAACCTGTCCGCCATATTTATTTTTCTCAATTGAGGATCTGCGCCGGGCGGATGGCGCGAAATGGGTTTGTTCACCTCCCATGCGAACGGCAGAAGATAACGCCCGGCTTTGGCAGGGTCTCAAGGAAGAAACTCTTCAAACCATCGGCACCGATCATTGTCCATTCTTCTTCGATGGAACCCATCCCATCATTTATGAAAGCCGGGAAATTGCCATACCAGGCAAGGAGCTTGGAAAAGATAACTTCACCCTCATCCCAAACGGACTGCCCGGGGTGCAGGATCGCTTACCCATTCTCTGGTCTTACGGAGTTCGAACGGGAAAATTGACTCCCAACCAGTTTATTGCTTATACCAGTACAAATCCAGCCAGGATTTTCGGCCTATACCCGCGCAAGGGTGCCTTGCTCCCGGGTTCCGATGCAGATCTGGTCATCTGGGATCCGCAAAAAAAGGTCAAACACGGGGTGGCGCACAGTCACCAGCGCACCGATTACAACCTTTACGAAGGCTGGGAACTCGTCGGCTATCCCGAGAAAGTTTATCTGCGCGGGATGTTGATTGTGGATGGGGATACTTGGCTTGGCAAGGCGGGAAATGGTCAGTTCTTAAAACGCAGCACGGGAGAAGTACTTTAACCCTGCGGGCTTGAAGCTGGTTCGTTGACCCGGCTGAGCAAAATTTCTCTCAAACGGGGATGGTTCGCGTAAATTCCCCTGTATCTCTCTGGAAGCAGGGCAGCGATCTGGCACATAATTTCATCCGTATATTGCTGCAAGGAAGCTTCCCGGGTCTCGCGCGGCAGCGGCGCCAGGGTAAAAGGCAATCCAACTTTAAGAATGACCTTGGATTTTCTGAGATGTTTGAGATTTCTCAGGATCACTTTATCTTCGGTCCCCGTAATGGCAACGGGGATGACCGGAAAACCTGAGCGCGCCGCCAGGTAAGCCACACCTGGTTTACCTTCGATCAAACCGCCACTGCGCGAGCGGGTGCCTTCGGGGGCGATCACCAGGGAATTACCCGCTTCCATCAATGCCATCATTTTGCGCATGGCTTTCAAGTCTGAGTTGTATCGATCCACAAAAATGAAATTTAGGGACCTCCCCATCAAGCGAATCCAGGCTACTTTTTCCCATTTTTCGGCAACCGGGATAAACATATCATAGCGGTCAAACTGGTAGTGGAACATGGCAATGTCGATGATGCCGATGTGGTTTGTGGCGATGATGAAACTGCCATTTTCCGGCACTCGTTCCACATTAATCACCTGGATATCGGCGATGAGATTAAAGATCGTGATGATCACCCAGCGGATAAATTTACGCATTCGCTAATAATTCCTGTACGCGTGGATAATTGGCATAAAATCCGCGGTATTTTTCAGGAAGCATGGCTGCTATCTGGCACATGATTTCATCGGTGGCTGCCTGGAGAGCCTCGTCGTGTTGAACTCCCTTGACCGGCGTGATGGTAAATGGAACTCCAGCGCGAACAGTAATTTGGGAGCGTCGAAAATGTTTAAGATTTGCAACCACCAGGCGGTCCTCGGTGCCCGTGATTGCGACGGGGATGATCGGTACGCCGGTTTTGCTGGCAAAATATGCCACTCCGGAATGAGCTTCCTGCAATGCTTCAGTTTTTGAGCGGGTTCCCTCTGGTGCGATCACAAATATTCCACCTTTTTTGATCCGCTTCAGCACCTCGCGAATGGCGTGCATGTCTGCGTCAAAGCGGTTGATAAAAAATCCACCCAACGCAATGACCAGCGGTCCAAACAGCCAGTGATCTTTGTATTTTTCCGCAACCGGCATGATCACATCCTGGCGGTCGATGGCGTAATAAAGCATGGCTGAATCAAGACGCCCCAGGTGGTTGGCAGCCAGGATAAAACCCCCGCTGGCTGGGACATTCTCATACCCGATAATTTTCACGCGTGCGATAAAAAACAGGACAACTTTTATAAAAACACGGAAATATTTTTGAAACATGGGCTAATTTTACATCAGAACCAACCTTGTTTCATTCCTGCTTAAATTAAAAAGTGCCGTCTGGCTCAAACGGCACTTAAGAAGCTTACCATGTTCTTTCAGGCACACTGTATTTCTCAAGGATTTGATTAAAGATTTCTTCATCATGTGCCGAAATCTTTGTCACCTGAAAACCAACGACGTAAGACACTGCATCTAAAAAATCTTTTTTGCACCACTTGGAACGGGCATCGAAAAGCATGTAAGGCTTGTCAGATAGTTCTGGAGAAAGATCAATGCGAAACGAGAAATCCTGATACACAGCCAGGGCTGTCGGACTGTCAATCTTAAATCCCCGTGGGCTGATATCCGAAAGATACCCCACAGTTTCGTTCGAATTACTGTCCACTACAGGCATGTAATATCCGAACCTTTTCCGAACATCCTGCCGGCGATTTACTACCATGCTTCATCCTTTCCCTGAATTGAATTAATTATAGGTGATCAATTCACAAGTTTCAAGCATTCTCCTCATCAGGGAATAACATAAACCCCGCTTGGAATCATAAAATCCAGAGTGGGTCCATCGCAAATGAAATTTCAATACAGGCAAGGTAAAGTACCATCAGTCTCGCTTCCTACAATGATCCCAGCCTGGTCCTGGAACTGCTCAGGAGGGGAATTGACAGGTAAGTTTAAGTCAGGATGAACAATTTTTCCTGTTTAATAAAAAGGGGAATAACGTTTGTATGCCTCACGGGCAGGATTTTGCCGCGGCTTTAAATCCATACAAAAAAGATAACCATGCCGGGGGAAAGGCTGAAATGCTGGTTCGGGTGGTAGAATTAATTTATGAAAAACCCTGTTTACTTGGAGGAATCGATGGTTGAAGTAGTTATTGTCGATGCCATTCGCACAGCGATTGGATCGCTGGGTGGTGTGCTTTCAAAAGTCCGGCCGGATGACCTGGCCGCTTTGGTTTTAAGATCAATCATCGAGAGAAACCACCTCGCACCCGAACTCGTGGAAGAAGTATATTTAGGTTGTGCAAACCAGGCAGGTGAAGACAACCGCAACGTGGCGCGCATGGCACTCCTGCTGGCTGGCATTCCTTTCAGCGTGCCGGGGGTGACGGTGAACCGTCTCTGCGCCTCCGGGATGAACGCCGTCAATATTGCCTCCCGCTCCATCCGGGCTGGAGATGGGGATATTTACCTCGCCGGAGGGGTTGAGTCCATGTCCAGGGCGCCCTATTCCCTGCCAAAAGCCGAGGAAGCCTTCGGATTTGGTAATCTGACCGCGTATGACACTGCCCTGGGCTGGAGATATCCAAACCCAAAGATGAAAGAATTGTATGGCACCGACAGCATGGGAGAAACTGCAGAAAATATTGCCAGCCTGCGCCCGCATATCACCCGTGAAAAACAGGATGCATTTTCACTGCGCTCCCACCAAAAAGCGATCGCTGCAACCGACAATGGCAAATTTGCCGAGGAAATTATTCCTGTTCCGGTCCCACAAAAAAAAGCAGAACCCATCCTGGTAAGTGTCGACGAACGCCCTCGTCGTGATACCACGCTGGAAAATCTTAGCCGGTTAAGACCTGCCTTCAAAAAAGAAGGCGGCACGGTTACCGCTGGCAATTCCTCCGGCTTGAATGATGGGGCTGCCGCCCTTTTGCTGATGAGTGCAGATAAAGCCCGCCAGATGGGCTTCAAACCACTCGCCAGGGTGGTTTCGGCAGCTTCAGCCGGCGTGGAACCACGTGTCATGGGTTTGGGTCCTGTCCCAGCCACCCAAAAAGCCCTTCAGCGCGCCGGGTTGAAAGTTTCTGATCTTGGGTTGGTGGAGTTAAACGAAGCTTTCGCCATCCAGTCATTGGCGGTGATTGAAGATTTGGGTTTGGATGAATCCATCGTTAATGTCAACGGGGGCGCGATCGCCCTCGGTCATCCCCTGGGCTGCTCAGGCGCCCGTATTCTCACCACCCTTGTCCACGAAATGCAGCGCAGGAAAAGCCGCTTCGGTCTGGCAACACTCTGCGTTGGGGTTGGACAGGGCGAAGCCACCATTTTGGAATTGTTATAATGCGATTTGGAGACACCATGAAAAAACTGGCAGTATCCATTTTTTTCCTTTGCCTGGTTGCTGCCTTAGCAGCCTGTCAGGCACAATCTGCATCCACAGCGCTGCCTCCCACTGCCAGCATCGCGGAAACTCCCATCCAATTTCCAACCGCTGAAGTCACCCCGACAGAAACTCTCCTTCCACCATTAAATTCGCGCTTTGGTCCTCCCCTCCACTACATGCGGATGTTCAATAAATCCGATGGCTGGGGCTTGGTTTCTAACCAGTTATTGTTAACCCATGACGCCGGGACCACCTGGTATTCTGTTCCCATGGGTGCAGGACAGGTTGATGATCTGACCCAGGCATTTTTTCTGGATAGCAAGAAATTTTTCCTCGTCGTGCCGGCTCCTGACGGTGAGTCAGGAGAACTGTATTCCACCACCAACGGCGGAGGAATCTGGAAAATCACCCCGGTTCCATTCATACGCGGTCAGTTGATTTTTATCGAAAAGACAGGTTATTTTCTCGAAACAAAATCAACTGGAACCAGTACCTTTAGCACCACGATTTATTCATCCCCTGATGGCGGGGCGAAATGGAACACAATTTACCCTGACCCAGGTCAATCTGCCACGATTCCCGAGACGGGCATCAAGACCGGGCTCTCTTTTATCAATCCCCTGGTAGGCTGGCTTGGAATGGGTGGTATCCAAAAAGAGGTCACCATCTTCAAAACCGAAGATGGCGGCCAAACCTGGACTCCGCAAAATTTACCGGCGCCTCAGAATATCCAGGAATTGGAATCCAGCACCCAACCTCCCGTTTTCTTTGCGGGAGATCCCAGTAATGGCTTGATCCCTGTCGATTTTTCTGCCCCGGGTGGTGGCGCGAAAAACCGGGTTTTTTATTCCACACATGACGGGGGAACCACCTGGGACCCGGGCGCTCCTATCGTTGATGGCAATACTTTTATGTTCTTGGATTCCAAGACCGGCTGGATCTGGGGAAACCGTGGCATGTATTTTACGAATGATGGTGCGAAATCATGGACCAGCCTGCCCGTGGCTTTTGGCCGGTCTGAATACGTGACCAATATTTCATTCATTGATGAAAAGAATGGCTGGATCACCACCACGGATGATAAAAACAGCGTCAGAATTTACCGTTCTGAAGATGGGGGACAAACCTGGATCTTCGTCACCCCCTGAAGCGGAACAAAACCGGGATAATTTCCGTCTTGAAACCAGTTAATCCTTGGTCAATGGAGACTTTCCCTTGAAACGCGCTCTGTTTTTGGTTTTTCCACTCATTCTGGCGTCATTCGCATGCAGTTTTGTTAGTCCTTCACAACCACTTTCCCTGACGGTTCCAGCTACCGCCACCGTTCTGCCTGACTCCCCACCCATCCAAACGACTGCCTCAATCCCATCTCCAGCCCTCCCGCCTGCGGCAGTTGAAACCATCCATGCCGCAGGTACTTTGGAAAAAATCCTCAGCGCAACTTCTTCCCCGGCTCAAGCCTCGCTTTCTGTCGAACAGATCCGGAATGCCAGCTTTATTTTGATCGATTCCGATCAAGTCCGGCAAAATGTAATTTTGCAGGATGGACAATTTCAGAATGAGGTCCATCCGGATCAAGCGGGGTACATCAACCTGACTCTGATGGATAAAATTGCATTTGGAGATCTCAATGGCGACGGGCTTGAAGACGCCGCCGTGATCATGGTCGAAAATTTTGGCGGAAGCGGTCAATTTGCTTCCCTCGCCACCTTTCTCAATCAAAACGGAAAACCCAGGCTGGCAGCCAGAACCATGATCGACGATCGTCCAATCTTCCAGGACATCGCCATCAAGGATGGCGCCATCTTGCTCAATGTCACCGTTCATGGTCCGAATGATCCAATGTGTTGCCCAAACCAGCCAACCGTAAGAGTCTATCGTTTGCTGGATCAGGACCTGCAAATCGTTCGCTACTCATCCACCACTTCCAGCGGCTCAAGCAGAATCATTCAAATTAATGACCCGGCGGATGGCAGTGAATTTAGTTCACCTTTCACAGTTAGAGGAAGCACGACGATTTCACCTTTTGAAAACACCCTATCTTATGCCATTTTTAAAAATGGCGTCTCGGAACCAATCCTCAAAGCCGGATTTACCGTTCAGACCAGCGAACCAGGGGGTCCGGGAACTTTTATTTTGCCCTTGGATTTGACTCAAATCAATTATCACGGTCAAATTCGGATTGAAATTACTGATTTCAGTCTGGCGGATGGGTCCATTTTGGCACGAGATTCGATTTTCGTTCTCCTGAAATAAACCGTCGCTCAATAAACAATAAGGTCAACATGTTAAAAATTAAACTCATTTCCCTCGCTTTAATTGCTGCCGTCCTTTTGGCAGGCTGCAACCTGCCAATCGCTGCCAGCCCCACGCCGGTGTCCGAATCTGCCACCCTCACACCTTCACCCTCAGCCACGACTGTCACCATCGTCCCGACCAACACATTGCCTCCTGCCAGCCCGGTTCCGCCTACCGAAACCATTTCCGCGCCCACTTCAACCAGCATCCCGTCTCAACCAGTCACCATCGACCAGATTCGCATGTTAACCGCCAGCGATGGCTGGGGTTGGGCTTCAACCAATGGCGAAATGACACAGCTTTTACGGACGATGGATGGCGGCGTTAGCTGGACAAATGCATCCCCCCAGGAAAATTACACCTACTACGGTAGTTTCTTCCTCGATTCCAACCTGGCATGGCTGCCGTATTATGATTCGGCAACCAGCAAGGGGGGGATCCTGCGCACAAGCGATGGTGGAAAAACCTGGGAAAGTCTGCCGAACAGCGAAAATCTGCAAAATGCCTGGTTCGAATTTAAAAGCGCCAACGATGGCTTGGCGGAAACCGCCGGGATGGGTGCCGGGAATGCTTATCTCAACTATTACAAGACGGCTGATGGTGGTCTGACCTGGTCTGTCGTTGATCTCGTGCCGCCGAAAACTGAAGAGGGTCTGCCGCCGGGAACCGTCCATTTGTGCAACATTTGCGGCGACAACCTGTATTTCGACGGCGTCCGTACCATCATCATCTATGGGGATATGGCTTCTGAACCCACCGGGAAAGTTCGCATCGCCGTTAGCTCCAACCTGGGAAAGGATTGGAAAAACCTTGAATTGGCGCTTCCCGAAAAATACAGGACAGGCCAGGTTGCCCCGATCAGCCCGACCTTTTTTGATAGCGATGGAATCCTGCCCATAAACGTAGTTCAATATAACCCTGATGGGACCACTGGATTCAGCATCCTGCTGTTGTATGCCACACACGACGGCGGTTTAACCTGGCAGGAGCTGCCAGGCGTAGTCGATGGCGTCAGCTGGCAGGCAGCCAACGTTCAGGTTTTAACCATGAATAACATTCTCACCCGGTGCGGGGCAAACCTGTGCGCTTCATCAGATGGCGCAAAATCCTGGCAAATCCTGCCAGGAAAACTCAACTTTGATCTCAATGGTGGCGCAGCCGATGGTGTCACCCAGTTTGACTTTGCTGATCCTTCCAACGGCTGGGCAATTACCGGGCAGAGCGGAGCTTCCATCCTCTGGAATACCACCGATGGTGGCCAGAGCTGGAAAAAAGTGGCGCCCCATTTACTTCCGTGAAATCAGGATTATTTCTTCAATCAAAACACACTTCCCTCTGGAGAGTGTGTTTTGATTTTGGCGGGGAATCCTCAATTTCTGTGGTTGATTTGCATTAACTTGCTGCCAGGTTCAATTTGCAAAGGCTTCCCTTTGAAGGGTAAAATGATGGAATGAAAAGCCAAAAATATTACGTCGTCTGGAAAGGTCGCCGCAGGGGCATCTACACAAGCTGGAAGGATTGCTCAGAGCAGGTCAATGGCTTTACCGGGGCTCTTTACAAATCCTTTGAAACTCGGGCAGAGGCTGAGAGTGCGTTCCAGGGAACATCCAGCTATTTCATGGGAAGTTCTGCGGTCCATCTACCACACTGGAAATCAGCGCTGATTAAGCCGGCAATCCCATCCATTTGTGTCGATGCAGCCTGCTCTGGTGTTCCTGGTCCGTTGGAATGGCGCGGAGTTGAAACCGATGGCGCCAGGCAATTGTTCCATTCCGGACCCTTCCCGGATGGAACCAATAATGTCGGAGAATTTCTGGCAATCGTCAGGGGATTATCCTGGCTGGCTGAAAATAATCTCGCATGGCCTGTCTATTCGGATTCGAACAATGCCATTTTATGGGTAAAGATCAAAAAATGCCGGACGAAATTAGCCCATACCAGGAATAATGCCCCCCTATTTGAACTGATTTCCCGGGCTGAGACCTGGTTGAACCAAAACAAGGTTCCGTCGCAGGTGCTCAAATGGGAAACCAGAACCTGGGGTGAGAACCCTGCCGATTTTGGGAGAAAATAGTCCGTTCGCAAAAACCTCCAAGGAGATTAAATTTGAACATTGCGCTCTTGATGATTGATATCCAAAATGATTATTTTCCGGGCGGAAAAATGGAACTGGAAGGCGCTCTCCCTGCCGCTAAAAAAGCTGCAGCACTGCTGCAGTGCTTCCGCGAACATGGCGGCCGGCACATCCACATCCAACATGAATCCCGCAAACCCGGTACGACATTTTTCATCCCAGGCACAGAAGGAATTCGCATCCACGACCTGGTTGCTCATTTTGAAGGTGAACCCATCGTCCATAAGCAGTTCCCCAACAGCTTCAGGGAGACGGATTTACTGGAACAACTTCAGAATTGGGAGATCGAACGAGTGGTGATCTGCGGAATGATGACACATATGTGTGTGGACGCGACTGTGCGCGCAGCCGCTGACCTGGGTTTCAAAGTCACAATTGTTGAGGACGCCTGCGCTACCCGCCAATTAGTCTATAAAGAAAACATTGTGCCCGCACAGCAGGTCCAGGCAGCTTTTTTGGCTGCATTTAAATCCTATGGTACGCTGATGACCACCGAAGAGGTCATTTCTCAACTCGGCGCAGAAAAAATTCACTGAACTATTGGACTGGACGAATCATGATGACAACAATTGATATCGAGAAACAAAAACAAGCCAGGGAATATAACCGCATAAAACGTCGCCTCTGGTTGGTGGAAAATGTTTTCAGCCTGGTTTACACGTTTGCATGGCTGGCAGCAGGCTGGGCGGTTGGGTTGCGCAGCTGGTTAACCAGCAACTGGACCCTGATGCAGAATGATTGGTTCCTGGTGCCCGTCTTTGTCCTGATATTTTCGGCGTTTTCGACCCTGCTCGAATTCCCGTTGAATTATTACGGTGGTTTCGTTCTGCCGCACCGCTTTGATCAGTCTAACCAGACCCTTAATGATTGGCTCGTGGATCAACTAAAAGGCCTGGCGATCTCCCTTCCAATTGGGTTGATCCTGCTTGAACTGCTCTACCTGGCGCTGCGTGTCAGCGGCTCTCTTTGGTGGCTCTGGGCTGCAGTTGGGCTGCTGGTGTTCCAGGTGCTGGCTGTGAACCTTTCGCCGGTCCTGATTATGCCTTTATTCAACAAGTACGTTCCGCTTGGCGAGGAACATGCCGAGCTGGCAGAACGCTTGCTGCAGTTGGCAAACAAATCCCATACGAAGGTCAAAGGCGTTTTCAAGTTTGACATGTCCCGCCGCACCAAGGCTGCCAATGCCGCGTTGACTGGGATTGGAAATACCCGCCGGATTGTGCTGGGAGATACGCTCATCAACGAATTTTCGCTGGACGAGATTGAAACTGTCCTGGCTCACGAACTCGGACATCATGTCCATCATGATCTGCCGTGGTTGATCGGATTTGGGACTCTTGTGACGACCCTGGGGCTCTACTTGGCTTCATTGGCATTAAATTGGGCGGTCGCGACCTTTGGTTTCATCAATATCGCCGATGCTGCTGCTTTCCCGGCGCTGATACTGATCATCAGTCTCTATGGTTTGCTGACCATGCCTCTGGAAAACTCCTTTTCCCGCTGGCGCGAGAGCCTGGCAGATCGTTACTCCCTCGAAGCAACCGGCAAAAAGGATGCTTTTGCTTCAGCCTTCACCCGCTTGGCAAACCAGAACCTGGGGGAAATTGACCCGGAAAAATGGGTCGTGTTCCTGTTTTATACACATCCTCCCCTGGGTGAACGGATCGCGATGGCTAATCATTATGTTATCCCCAACCAGGCTGGGGCTTGACACAAAAATCCGGGGAGTTATAATCTAAAAACAAAGATAACCCGGGAACAAGTACCTGTCTTCCCTCGCAGAGAGCTGCCAACCGCTGAAAGGCAGCAGGCAAAACAGAGAAATCCATTCCGGCGGCTGTGTTTCACAGCCAATTGCTCCCGCAGGGATCGCTCATCGGCGGTCGTAAGGAAGCCGGGTTCGCCCGTTAGCGCGCAAGCCGAGTCTGTCATCTTTCCACTCGGAAAGAACAGAAAACGCAGGTGGTACCACGAGCCGCCCCTCGTCCTGCAAAGGAGGGGCGGTATTTAATTTCCTTAAAGAGGAGTACTGACATGTTGGATATCAACCTTATTCGAGAAAATCCCGAGCTTGTACGCAAATCACTCCGAGACAGGCAGGATGACCCTGCTCCCGTCGATCTAATCCTCACGTTGGATGAAAAACGCCGCGGGCTGCTGGTGGAAGTGGAAGCTCTTAAAGCCGAACGCAATGCCGTCTCGAAGGAGATCGGCAAAATGAAGGCGCCTGTCGAACGACAGGCGAAAGTTGAAGCCATGCGCCTTGTGGGTGAGAAGATTGCTGAATTGGACCGGCAGGTTTCTGAAACAGATGCAAAATTAAAATCCTTGACTGACACCATTCCCAATATCCCGGACCCGCGCACGCCTTATGGAGTCGATGACAGCCAAAATGTCGTGATCAAGACGGTTGGAGAGCAACGTAAGTTCAGCTTTACGCCGAAAGCTCACTGGGACCTGGGGCCCGCCCTCGGGATCATCGATTTTGAGCGCGGTTCAAAATTAACCGGTTCACGCTTTTATGTCTTGAGCGGAGCCGGCGCCAAGCTGCAGCGAGCCCTGATTTCCTGGATGCTTGACCTGCACACGCGACAGCAGGGCTATCGTGAACAATATTTACCCTTCATGGTCAAAACCGCCACGGTCTACGCCGCAGGACAGCTGCCCAAATTTGCGGATAACCTCTACAAGGATCATGAAGAAGATTTTTACTTTGTGCCAACTGCCGAAATTCCCCTGACCGGTCTGCATATGGATGAAATCCTGGACGAAGCCAGCCTGCCGCTTAAATACACCGCTTATACCCCTTGCTTCCGGCGGGAAAAAATGAGCGCTGGTCGGGATGTGCGCGGGATCAAACGCGGTCACCAGTTCGACAAGGTCGAAATGTATATCTACTCCAAGCCCGAAGATTCCGAAAGCATGCACCTCAAAATGCTCAAAGATGCGGAAGAAACCTGCGCCGGTTTGGGGCTGACCTACCGGGTTAAACAGCTTTGCACCGGGGACCTTGGTTTTGGCGCCAGCATGACCTATGATCTCGAAGTCTGGGCTCCTGGTTGCGATGAATGGCTGGAAGTATCATCAGTTTCCAACGACACCGATTTCCAGTCACGGCGCGCAAACATCAAATACCGCCCACTCGATGGCGGCAAAACGCGTCTGTTGAACACACTCAACGGTTCAGGGCTCGGGCTGCCGCGAACTCTGATCGCTGTCATGGAAAATTATCAGCAGGAAGATGGTTCGATCGTCGTCCCCGAGGTTCTGCGACCCTGGATGGGCGGGATTGACCTGATCAAACCCGGCTAACCCGTCTGCTTATTCTCCGCCTGATCAGTCTGGGCAGCTCATTTGAACTGTCCAGACTTTTTATTGGTAACCGGGTGGGCTCGAGAGTCCTTTTTAACGCTTGCCTCTTCAAATCTTTCCAGCGATAGCCTCCCTGAGAGATAAGCCTGCTCTTGAATGCAGCCAGTTGTGCTTGAGTAATATAATTGAAAGATGAAGTTGAGTGGTTTATTTAAAGGAATAGTTCAATGATCGAAACCGCAATGCTCGGTGAATTTTTGCTTCGGCTGGTGACACTGACCTTTATGCTGGTCGGACTCCTCGGATTGGTGATCCCCATTTTCCCTGGAATCACGATCATCTGGATTTCAGCGCTGGCTTATGCTTTGATCCAGGCTTCTGCGGGGAATATGAACCTCTGGCACTGGCTCATTTTCGCCCTGATCAGCCTTCTTATGCTGGCAGGGAATGTCGCGGACAATTTCATTATTACCGCGAAAATGCGTGAAACGGGTACTCCCTGGAGTTCGATCCTTGTCGCTTACACCGCTGGTATGATCTCTGCCTTATTCCTGACCCCTTTCGCTGCCTTGATTTTGACCCCGCTTGCTTTATTTGGCATCGAAACCTCGCGCATGAAAAATTGGCGCCTGGCTCTGGTCGCGGTCAAAGGATGGCTAATTGGTTTTGGTTGGACCTTCGCTGCCGTTTTCGGCATCGCCCTCTTAATGATTTTTTTCTGGCTGCTCTGGGTATTTGTTTAATTTAATAACAGACTCAACCGCCTTCATTTGTGGTCTTAGTGTTTGAATCGTTTTCCTGCGTGCTTTCCGATGTAGATTGCTCGGACAACTTTATTTCAGTTGGAGAACCAGCCTCCTTCTCAGGTGTCGGGTTGACTCCTAACGTACTCTCAGGTTCCAAAGTATTTTTTTCCTGAACCTCGGTCGCCTCGGGGGTTTCAATCGCGTCCGGACTTTCGGTCGGTTCCATTAAATCCTCTTTGGCTTCGCCGGTAGGAGGAACTTCATTGTTTTGAATCGACGTTGAGGGAGCAGACCCTGAAATTAGTGTAAATTTCTCGGCTTCAACCAAGCCATCATCTGTCTCACCCAAAATCCAAACCATTGAACCGGCAACTATCGCCGGATCAATGGTTTTTCCAGCAGGGGTGATAACCTGCAATCCTTCAACGATGCAAATATTCAGGTTGCAGGATTGGACAACGCCTGTGAAATTCACCTGTTCAAACCGTTTTTCCGCGTATAACTCTTCGATTTCGTGCACACGTTCCTGTTCAAATCCATTTTGAAGAGTGGTTCTTGTGTTCGGATCGACCACAAAAAATAGTTGAACCCCCTCCCAACTTCTCTTGACCGGGTAAAGTCGATCCCCAGGTAGAGTATTACTTGAGGCCGATACCAGCCCGGTGCCACCACTCAGGAGAAATGCCAGAACCACGAGGGCGATCACAGCCAGGCGGTAAAACCGCTCCTTCGACCAGGTTGTTTTATTGTTTTTTGGGGAAAGAACCACAGCCTTGTCCGTAGCCCGCAGTTCAGCAGCCTTGAGAAGCATCCGCTCTTTTCCCCGCTTTTGGACCGCTTCAGGGATTCCCTTTACTATAGCATTTTGAGCCTCAAGGGCAGCAATCAAAAGAGGACGCAAATCGTCCACCTGTCCTGGAAAAAGTTTTAGACAAGTTTCAAGATCTGCGCCTTTTGCGAGGTTTTGCAAACAAATTTCCAGGTTATCAAAAAGGGTGTTTTCGTTCATGTTCTATCGTTCAGGATTCGATGAAGAGCTGATAAGGCTCGGAATTGAAGCTGTTTGACAGCATTTACGTTTTTATTCATCGTAATTGCAGTATCTTCGAGGGAGAAACCCTGGCTGAAACGCAAGGTGAGAACATATTGTTGATCTTCCGTTAATACTGTCATGGCTTCTTTCAATCTGTTTTCGACATCCTGCCGCTCATAATCCAGATCCAGCGCCGCGGCTTTGTCAGGGATCATCTCTTGCAGTTCGCTTTGGGGCTGCCGGTACGTTTTTCGGAGGTGATCATTCACAATATGGCTGGCGGTGGCATAGAGCCATGATCTCAAATTCGATTGTGGACCGCGGCTAGCATGCAGCGCTTCGATCAGACGAATAAAAACATCGCTAGCAATATCTTCTGCGGCATGTTCATTGTTCAAACGATAACATACAAACCGGTAAACTTCAGGAAAATACCGGTCGTAAATCGCGCTGATCATTTCAGGATCAAGACCTTGAAGATCCTGTAGGTTAAATTGGTCTTGCATGGGCATAATGGAATACCTTGACACTGAACTTAAGGGTTGGTCAATTAAAGTATACCATTTCGACCTACCGACTTCGTCCCGGTCGGCCAGCGCTGCCCTGGAAATCCAATTCCTGTTTTCCATCTGTAAGGTTGGTAAATATTCTGCTTCTGGCGATTAACGTCAATGACTGATCGTGAGGGATACACGTAAAATCCATCAATGAGTTCTATCTTATTAGTCGCAGTTTCATGAATAAAGTTACTTTCCCCGCTTTAATTATTCTGAGCTTTGATTGCCTGGGTGTATACCCTCTGATATTCTTCCATGTAACGCGCCGCAACCTGTTTGTCAAAAATTATCGTCACATTTTCGTCATTGGTTGTTTCAGCACTGGAAGTAAAGTTATATGACCCCGTGATGACAATCTGTTGGTCGATGATAAAAACCTTATGATGCATCAAACCTGGATTCCCGTCTTTATAGATCGACATGCCCGCCTGTTTCAGGAAATTATATTCACTTCCCAGTCCTGACTTGATTTGAGAATCTTCCAGGATCCCGGCAATTGGCATCCCTTCCTGGGATTTATCCTTAAGTATTTCACCGAAGTCATTCGCAGTTAAAGCATAGCTCATGAAATAAATACTCTGCTTGGCTCCCCGCAAAAGTTGGGCAATCCTGTTCGCAACATGATCATCCGGGGAAAAATATATTTCCATCGGCATTCCATCGATGACGACATACGGATAAGGGGTCTCAGCAACCGTATCCGGTCCAAAGTAATCATGCTTGAACATTTCATCAAATTCGACTAAATAATCTTTGGCAACCTTGTTTGAGTGAATGCGAATTAAATTATTGTTGTCTTCATAGATCCCTGAAACAGTGAAATTCATGGACCCCGTCCAGACCTCGGCACGATCGACAACCATAAATTTGTTGTGCATCAGTCCCTGCCTGCGATCCCCCACGATCGGGATCCCGGCTTTTTTCAACTCCAGCGGGACAGGGTCTTTCATGTTGTCACTTTCCATCACCATCCGAACCTCAACGCCGCGTTTCTTTGCCCTGATCAAGGCATCGCGAATTGGGTAGGAATTAATGCTGTAGATTGCCAGATCAATGGAAATTCGGGCTTCATCGATGGATTTATCCAGCGGCATATCCAATCCACCCTCGTGCTTGGAAGCATTGGTATTCAAAGGATCTGTAAAATAAACATCAAAAAACGCAGATCGATAACCATAACCGACCTGCATCGGAATTCCAATTAAATTACTATTTCGAACCGGGGTGCCCAAACCCGTATAATCAGGGGTGAAATTAGCCGATGGGGCGGTGGGCGTTGTCAGTGGTTCAACACGGCTGATCGTGCAACTCAAAATCGCAAGTAACAGTGCACCAAACGCCAATGCTGTTTTTAAAGAATTCAGTTTCTTGGTTTTAAACATTTACTTTCCTCGGGAACCACATTCATAATTAAATCACATTACCATGGATCGCTGTTCAGTGGTCATTTTACCAATAAATTGAGGGGATTCGAGCGTTCCTCCAAAATTTTTCTGATGAAACCCTCTAGAGTATAATCCCTCCCGTGAACGAAAAATCCTCATCTGCAAACCGACAGATTGCCCGGGCAGCCGGGATCGTAATGATGGCATTTGTCTTGAGCAATGTCATCGGTCTGTTGCGTCAGATTCTGGTTTCGCGCGTTTTTGGAACCACCCAGCAGTTGGATGCTTTTTACGCAGCCGCAACTTTTCCGGATCTGTTATTTAATCTGCTGGCAGGGGGGGCGCTTGGTTCAGCTTTTATTCCAACATTTACCGGATTTCTCACCAGAAATGACCGTGAAGATGCCTGGAAACTGGCTTCTTCAATCACCAACTTGGTCATCCTGGTGCTTAGCCTGGTAAGCTCCCTGGCAGTCTACCTGGCTCCAACACTTGTCCGGCATGTCATTTTTGTATTTAAACCTGACCTGGACCCGGCACTGGTTGCCCTGACGGTTGACCTGCTGCGCATCATATTAATCGCACCGACCATTTTTGCCGTCAGCGGTCTCGTCATGGGAATCCTGAATGCACATCAAAAATTCTGGATGCCTGCCCTGGCTCCTGCATTTAACTGGATCGGGTGGATTCTGAGTATCTTTTTTCTGGTTCCGGTGCTGGGTATTCGTGGCCTTGCCTGGGGCTATGTACTTGGTGCATTAATGCATCTTTGCGTGCAGTTACCTGGTTTGTTGAAGCTGGAAAAGCTGGAATATCATTTCACTTTTGGTCTGGAAAATCCAGCCGTGCGCGAAGTTGGACGGTTGATGGCTCCCCGCTTATTGGGCGTTGCCGCAGTCCAAATTAACTTTGTGATCAACGCCATGATCGCATCCGGACAGGCGGAAGGCAGCCTGTCAGCCATCAACGTGGCGCGCATGGTTATGACCATGCCCTTGTTCGTGATCGCGCAGGCAATTGCCACCGCCGCCTTGCCAACATTCTCCGCCCAAGTCGCGCGCGGTGAGCGGGAGGAGATGCGTTTATCGCTGGCAGCCACCTTGCGTGGAGTCTTGCTGCTCTCCATCCCCGCCAGCCTTGGTTTGATACTCCTCAGGCAGCCTGTCACAGCCCTGTTATTCGAACGCGGTCAATTTGATGCGCGCTCCACCAGCATGGTTTCCTGGGCTTTACTCTGGTTTTCAGCCGGTCTGGTGGGTCATTCCCTGGTCGAGATCCTTTCCCGGGCTTTTTATGCCCTGCATGATACGAAAACACCCGTTGCGATCGGGTTAGCCGCGATGGGTTTAAACGCTGTTTTCAGTTTTGGTTTTGCTGCTTTATTCGGATTTTGGGGCTGGATGCCGCATGGTGGGCTTGCACTTGCCAATTCGCTTGCCACCGCGCTTGAGACAGTTATGCTGATCATTTTTATGCGCCGCAGGCTGGGTGGCATCGAAGGGGGTTATATTATCAAGGGAACTCTTCAGTACATCGCAGCCAGCATGGTCATGGTTGTTTCAATCCTGGTCTGGTTACATTTCACTTCCCAATCCAGCATCTGGCTGCAGGGTTTGGGAGGAGTGTTACTGGGCAGTCTCTTCTACGGAGCAGGGCTAATCCTTTTGAAGGTCTCCGAAGTTCAGTCTGTCTTTCGTTTTTTGAAAAATCGCCTGGAAGGATGATGCCACATGGCGGAGCATTTTTTAAATCCTTCAATCGTTAATTTCAGCCAGATCTATTTCCTATCCAACAATTTTCCAGTAAAGAATTCCCCGGCTCACTCCTC
>JAJYOU010000010.1:2500-78394 GCA_021795965.1 Chloroflexota bacterium | reverse complement strand
AGGGGCAATGCCACTTATCGCCTTGGGATCCTTGAACTTGGTGGAATCCGTGGGAGGACGACGGGAGGAAATCGGCGGCGGAAAAAAAAGGACGCTGCCGGCACGCGGAAAAGTGGAGGAAAGTGTAAACGGTGGCTTCCCTTCCACGAAAGGCTGACAAAACCTTTCTGCCGCAGCCGCACCCGCGCTGCGTGCCAGCCGGGCAACGAGCGCCGCGAACAGGCTGTCAGACAGCATGCTCAGGCTGGTTTCCTCCTGGCCCATCCCGTGCAGGCCAAAGTGGAAACTTTGCCCTGTTATAAACCAGGATTGGATTTGCATTTTTTACTCCAGTGGAATCTGGCTTTCGAGCCAGTTTTCCATTTTTCCAAAAGAATCTGCCAGGGCTTGAACACTTTCAAATTCTCCAAAAGTTTGCGGGTTGGAATAATCCCGGCGATTGCGTGCCTGCACCTTGATATCGGTAAACTTCACTTTCCCGGAACCGCGCGATCCTGCTCCACCCAGGTAGTCATCTTCCACCAACTGCATGGCTTCGATGACGGTTTTGAGGCGGACGAAATCGGCTTTCTCGTAAATGCCAAAAACCAACTCCGCCGGGCCGAACACTGCTCCCGCTGGCACCCGCTCAATGGAGCGCGGGGTGGCGGCGCTGGTCACCCGGTCAATCGCAACTTCGGTTTTGATCTCTGCGTAGCGCAGCTCGGTGTTGGCTTTATCCAGTGCATCAGCGCTTTCCGGAGACAGCGAAACATCCCGGACCAGCAGGCGGGTTGGACCTGAATAACCGATCTCGGCCGGGACACCAAACACGTGACAGACCACGCATCCGCCATCTTTGGTGTAATCAGCTTCGTTCTTGCAGGTATGGATGGTCACCTGCGCGATTTTGTTGTTCTGGGCTTTTCCCAACCTTTTCTCGGTTTGTGAGCGCATCTTTCCCCGCAGGCTTGACCCGGGAATATAGGGCTGCTTGGTGAGGGGGTTGCGGATGACGGACTTGTCCACACCGCCAATCTCAAGGCCAGTCCCAGAGCCACCAATGTGCAGGCCGGTGACAGCCTCAATGTTGGCGTTTATGATCACACGTCCGAAAAGATTAATGTCAGTCATGGTTTTCCTCCTTAAAATTAACTGCGTCCGCCAAAAGCGCGGTGATAGGCGAGAATGGCTTCGAACAGATCCATAAAGACCTGGAAACGGCGGTTTCGTTCTTCTTCATCCAGCCCGGATTTGCTGACTTCATCCACTGCCAGGGAAAGTACTTCCTTCAACCTTTGAACAGACTGGGTGCGCGAGGTCTGGTAATCCAGCTTGGGTTTGAGCATATTCAAGCGCCGGATGGCATCCTGAGGTCGTGAGCCCCAAATTGCCTCGATTTTTCGCACCTCAGTAAAAATACCGCGGATCTGCGACCTGGTCAGGCTTGCCTTGACTAATTGGTCAGCCGTCTCTCTTGCAAATGAGACAAGCTCGGTGCCGTTTGCATCGGCGGTCATGATGGTCAATATGGTCATTGTTATTCTCCTTTATAAATTGAATGTTTCCTTGCCGTAAGAAAGCCTTAATTCATTCAAAAGCTGTTTAATTTGAGGGGCAAACTTTTTCTCCGAATTTTTTTGAAATATAGCTTTTATTTTGTTTTCATCAGCTTCTTTATCAAAACCAAAGCTGGCTGCAAAATAACATCTAGCTAAATCGCTTGAAAAACAACAAAATGGATACTTGGTTTGTTCAACGAAACCAATAAACAAAGCCCATAAAATAGATTTTTTTATTGACTTCGTCTCCTGAAAAGTGGAAATTTCCCAGTCAAGTTTTTTCCATGCCAGTTTTTCTAAATCGAAAATAGATTCTTCGGCCTCCCGTTTTGCTATTATTGACTCATCTTGCCGTTTTACTTCTTCATCCTGTAAGTATTGCAAGATGACTCTGATAGCCATAGCCAATTTGAATTCAAAGATTTCTTCAATAGGTTCTTCTAGTTCATCTTTATAATCTAATGAACCATCATTCGATATGTCACTCCCAATAAAAGGGAGTGGAGTTGATAATTTCCAGCTTGTTTGATCTCCCTGAAGCTTTTGCATTATGTGCTTGTCAAAGGTCACCATATCTTTGTCTATGGTGGGTCTTGTTGGCTGATGGTTTATATAAAAATTTGCTAAGCCCAGGATAGCACGAGGTCTTCGCAATAAATCGTAAGCGTTTTTTTCATTATCTAAGGCATTAATTAATTTCTCTGCCAATGAAATATAATCTTCTGTTGAATTAGAAAAAATCCCTCTAATCAAATATTGTATTTCATCATTCATCAAGGGGCTTATAATCACTTGGCTTTCAGCTATATTTTCACCAACGCAATATGGACGTGAAGTAAGAATCACTTGAACATTAAGGGGTAAGAGTTGAATCCACTCGCTCAAAATAGGTCGAGCAATTTCTCTAATGCGAACTTCATCAATCCCATCAAGTAAAATTACCCAATGGGTTCCTGGCATAGCTATTAATTTTTCAAATGACTCTATTTTCCTGCCTATTATTTTCTCAATTTGCCTTTGACAATAAACATTAATCTCTTCCTTAGAACGGAATGTGGCTATTTTTCGCAGTTCTATATAAAGAGGCATTCTTTCTTTTGGAATTATTTCTAGCTCATGTAAAAGAACAGGTAAATCTTCTGAGTGATTCTGCTCGTCACCAAATTCTCGGAAAATTTTTATAGCTTCGATGTTATGCTTTTTCGCCAATTGATATACAACTCTTTGAAGCAAAGTCGTTTTCCCTGTTCCTGCATCCCCAACCAAAACTACACTACTTTTTTCATTTTCAACATTATTCATAATCACATCACAAATCTTCCTGCCCGTAGTCCTTTCGATTTGCTCAAAAACAGGTACCAAGGATGCTGCATTTTCAAAATCGCCAGAAAGATGATGATTTATCAAGTCAATCCATTCTTTTGGCTTTAAATATTCGATTTCGCTCTTAGAACAAAGTTTTTCGGCTTCCATGCTGGGTAAAGGCACACTTGATGATCCTGAGCGGATAAAAACCGTTTGAGGAGGATGATTTCCGATTTTTTTGTTACTGCGAAAAGCAGTTGTAGTTTTTGTTGGGCTTATCTCAAGATAAGAGATAAAGACTCCATCTACATGCCCATAATGAAGTTTCAATTCTGGAACCATTGGCTTAACAAAACTCTCTAAAACATTTCGATAAACTTCTAAAACACCATCATTCTGTTTAACATTAATAGAAATATTTGGATTGTTGCGGTATTTTGATTTTTCTGTCGCATATTTTTCACTGACATCAACCCATTCACTTTGATTGTTATCGACACCAAAAATCATATAGCATGATTGGCCAGTTCGCCGAGCAACATTAGCAAAAGCGATGATATGGCGAGCAAATTTCTCCTTATGGTTATCCGTATCCAATACATAAGGTTCAGATTTAAAATCTATAAATGCACCTTCATTCCAACTGGATTTTAAATTCCGAACAAATTCAGCGTGGAAAGAAGGGGAATTCAAGTTATCGTTCATCATTCTTATTACGAGTTATCAACTGTGCCCAGCGGGCAGCGGTGCCCCACTGGTTTAATTCCGAATAATTATTGAGGTCCAGCTCTTCACGGATGGCATGGATTGCCGCCACCAGTTTCGGGCGGTTTTTCTCCCGTTCTTCCATGCGCAGCAGCAGGTAAGCACCCCGCCATTGCCAGGGCCCCCAGACCTCCTTGCCACTGGTTTTTTCTTTACTGCTCTTTTGTTCAGCAAGCATGCGCAGGGTCTGGATGATCGCGCGCGGACCGTCAAGATTTTCTACAATTTCGACGATTCGCTCAAATTTAGCCTCCACTTGAGTGAAGGTGCTCCATTTCCAGTTTCCTCCCAGGAAATGAAAGGCATCCTTGCCGGAATTTTTCGCTTTTTCAAGCGCTTCATAGGCATCTTTGGCAGCCTGGTAGATGGGATATTTCCCGCCGATAAAGGACATCCCGGCTGACAGGCTGATCCGTGGGTGGTTCCCGGTATAGTCGGCAAATTCAGCGGCGATCTCGGAAGCCAAACCCGGCATCAGCTCCCATGGACCAATCAGGAAAGCGTCATCCCCGCCAGAATAGACGGTATAGATACGCTCACTGCGTGAATCACTTTCACAAATGCGCTTCAGCCAACCTTCAAAAAACAAGGACATTTGCGAACTAAGCGCGGCAATGCGGGAGAGTGTTGTCAAGTCACCAAGCCCATTTTTGAACATTTCGCCGACATTGTCCACGTCCAGGCGGATTACGCCCAGGTATTCAAATCCACCTGAATTTAGAACCTGGAGATGGGTCAGGCTTTTCGGCATTTCTTTTTTCGCCGGGTCATTTTTGAGATCACTTTCTGAAAGGCGCCTGTTTATTGCGTTTTCTTCTTCCCGGTCAGCAACAACCGGTGTTTTATTGGCAGTGTACCTTGTGAAACAAGCCGCCGGCAGGTTCGTAACCGGCCACTTTCCTCCGGCATCGTCCATTCCCCAGATCGTGACCCGTTGGGCTTGAAGATCAATCTTTTCGCCGGCTTTGTAAAACTTAAAAGTCATCCCTAATTCAGCCAGGACATCACTGGCTTTTCCGACAGTTTGTCCCTTTGAGACATTGGATCCAAAAACCAGGAACTTGTATTTAGGTATCTCCTTCCCAATTTCATCCGCAAATGAACGGCATAAGGGGCAAATCCGTTCCTGACCCTCCAATTCGTCCCAGGTTTCATCGCCGCGCTTGTCATTACCGCAAACAGAACAAGTTTCATCAGGATTTCCGCCGTATTTGACCGGTGAAAACACCGATGAAAAGGCTTCATCACCCAGTTCGGCATATCTCTGCTGCTTGGCAAGGTTCACAGCCCGGTGCATACCGTCCCAATAATCACGCAGTTTACCGGGTTCAAATCCTTCCGCAGGCACTTCCGCGCAGCCCAAAGCAAGATAAAGGGTTGGTCCGTGATGTCTGAGCAGGATGCGGCTCAATTGAGCGCGAATTTCAGGCAGTTGTTCTTTTGCCTGTGGATGAGCCAGGATAAAGAAATTTCCGCCGCCGGAATAAATGACATTGGTATACGGTAAACCCAGGCGGCGCAGGACAAACCTCAGCGCAGCCTCGGTCAGCAGTTGAAGGTAAAATGATCTCCCGCGCAGGGTTTTAGCAGCGCCCTTGGCCGAGATGGTATAAATAAAATCCTGCACGCCGGAAATATCACCCCCTATCAACAGGGCCGCCGGTTGGCCTTTGCCGGGTTCTCCGCTGCGGCTCAAGATGGCAGCCAGAGCCGAGGTCATGCGGCTGTGATCGTAAAGGCTGATGTTGGGCTGAGTTTTGTAATAAGCGGACGGAATGCAGTAGGTGTAACGCTGCATGATGGCGAGCATCGCTTCCAGGTAAGATTCAAGATCGGGCCGGGCTTCATGAGCTGTTTTTAAAGCCGCCGCTTCGGAACAGAAACCATCCCACATTACCTTGTAAGACTTCCAAACCTCATCTTCTGGGAGCGGGTTTTGCGGGAAAAGTGCCTGTCTTTCCAAATTCAGCACTGAAAGAGGCAGATAAAGTTGGGCGGGTTTTGAATCTTTGTAGACTGAAGAAAAAATGGAAAGCAATTGCCTCGGATGGCTTTTTCGGTTATCGTCATCTTTTATGTCGTCAGATCGTTCCCCGGCAGACAGGTAATCGGCAGTTTGAATGATCTTTCCCGCATCATTGGGACGGTGATGAAAGGCTGCCAGGATTCCAGCCTGCTTGAAAGTTGATGGCAGGTATTTATTGACAAAGTGCCAGGTGTGAAGTGCATGCTGGTAACCAAAATCCTGCTTATTCTTCCCATCACTCCACTCCGCCGTTACCTGCTCTCCGGCTCTTTGCGCAAACTTACCCACATCGTGCAACAGACCGGCCAGGGCGGCCATCAATACTTTTTCTTCCATGAAACCTCCTGTTTATTAATTTATGCAAGAAAGGCTAATCATGCTAAGATATGCAATTCCTTCTCCCCATTTTTCGCCCTCTTAAGGAATTGCAGTATGAGTATAAAAGGGCTAGTTTGGTTTGCCATCCGGGTTTTCCCTTAATTATCCAGATGAAATGTAAAACGGTGCAAGGAGTCTCACCAGTTGGGTCTGGTTGACATTTTCCAATTCCCAATGCTCAGCTGCTTTGCGATAAGCCGAGCGAAGGTGCTGTTCAACTGTGCGCGGCGAGAGCGCCAGCTTGTTAGCTATCTCGTTTTGTCCCATCCCATCCCGCGAAAGCAGTTCAACCACTGAAGCTTCCGAAGGGGTCAATTTGGTGAGTATAAAGATGCGCGCCCTGTCCCAGTGTTCACGCAAACGCAGCTCACCCAGCCGCTGAACGGCATCGAATGGATCATCCACCTCACGGAGGGCATCAAAAACCGGAGATAAACGACCCCAAGGAATAAGCGGTATGGAAATCAACCTGGCCCATTCACCTGGATCCGAATGAAGACGGCCAGATTCTTCCAAGGCTGGGTGGGAAGCTAAGTGCCAGAGGCAGTCCTGGTCATCGAAAAGCATTTGGGCTGCCGCCATTCCAAACACAGCCAGTGTTTTGCGTCCACCCGCGATTAGTAGATGAATAGTTAATCCAGATACTTTTAAGGCTCTGATCTCTGCATACATACTTCGAAATGCCGCTTGCACTTGATCGGGCGAGGTTATATCTGTTAGCGGCTGTCCTTGATCAGCAAGTTCAAGTTCTTTGAATTTTGTTGAAGGAAAATTTTTCTTTATATCAGATCGAAGCTGTCGAAGCGCTGATTCTGTTTCCACCCTTCGACGGCTTCCGTGAATACAAACAATCAGCTCAGGAACTTCCCCCTTTTCTCGCAAACAATCCATGGCCAGTGTGACCAGTTGGGGCTTGGCTCCAAGCGTGGCAATCAGTGCAGACCTGCGGCTTTGCCTTGCGACCATAATTTATATTAGTGTATTACAAATTTCTACATCAAAACTAGTGACTTCCGTCCCGATTTGTCATATTCTCAATTTTGCAAACCCGTATTTTTTCTCAATCAACTTTGATGATAAGGTGTAAATTGAAGCTTTACCGATAATCCTGCAAAATTCGCGTAACGAACATTTTAAAATCTATTGAATTAAGATTCCCCACTCCTTAAAATTTTAAACATAGAGAAAGGAGCGTGCCATGGGCGGCGGATCTGGAACCTAAATGTAAACTGCATTACCATTCCCATCGCAGAATGTACTGCTCGAATTGACGCGGTTGAGTTTTCCTCCAGGTAATTGACCAGCGCCCATCGGGCAGTTGCATTTTTAAATGGTCATCGAGTGCATAATTTTTCTGGCTGTTTCTTTCGACCAGGGAAATGGAAAGTGGGGGGCGAGATTTCGGGAAAATCAAACTGACGCTTACCTGCTTCGTGCGATGACTGATTTCAGTTGCCCAGAAGCCAGATTTCTCAAGGAATCCCGCGCGGATTTTCCATTCAATATTGAAATTATCGATGTCACCTTTGGCCTTCACTTCCCTCAATGAGATCAAAATGTGGGTTTTATACCCAGACCGGTAGCGGTCAACCGGAATACCTGGTTTGCAGCGATATTGAATCAAGGTTTTTCCGTCTCCCCAGGCTTGATCTTGATAAGCAATGATATTATCCTGAAGATAACGAACTTTCTCGACCTTTTTAAAAACAGCACCCCGACCATCTGGATCCTTTATCTCCAACGTCGATTCATAGTCGAGGACTTCATAGACCCCATTATTAGTTATTTTGTCGAATAAATCCCTCGCAGATCCCAACAACTGTTTGATAGTTTTCAGATTGGGCAAAGCAGATAAAATCGTTATCCACGGCGAACTCAAATCTGAATTGGGGGAAAGACTGCCGGACAAACCATTTATCATCATCGCGTTACAACAACAATAGCAAATATTTTGTTTCCTTACCAGAATTTATTGTTAGGTCATTTCTTGACCACGAGAATAGCAGTTGAAAACCGTCTTTTGATTTGAGAGAATATTACTAATCCAGTCGTTTACTGTTTTTAAAACGATCCATGAGGGAAATCCAAGAATTTGGTAGAATCTTACCAATCATTGAAAAAGTTGATCCTCAACCGGAAGTCAGACGAAATGCCGAGACTGCAAAAGATTGGGAATATGCAGATGAGGCAGCTTATCTTTATCGCATGGCTGTGAATTTTAAAGACCGGTTCCTGGATCCGATCTTATTGACCGACCTTCGCAGATTGCCTGAACCGGTAATATCTTTTGCCAACCTGAGAAACAGGAATACCCTGGCAGCCTACACATTAGCCAGAAATCCACAGGGGCTTTTGTACCAGATCACCATGAACACCGAGCACTATATTGATGAGGAACGAGATGGGAAAAATATAAAGACCTGGAGCTTTGGAAGGTGGCCTCCCCGAATCAAGACGTCTTCTCCCCGCTCAAGCCAAGGGCTCGACACCCGCAGGCTTGAGAGCTTGTCCGCATCCGCCGAACGGGTTTGCGAACAGGTTTACGAACCGGCTTATACCTGGGTATATGTCTCAAAAAAGGTGTTTGGCTCCCCTTCTCAGGCTCAAAGGGTATTTATACGTTTTTAATATTTGGATGGCTGCCACCAGCTTCTCAGCCAGGGCTTCGAGATCATCGATTGTTACAACAGGTTGGCTATTTATCTCCAGAGATTTTTCAGCCTCATCCCCTTTTTCTGGGTGTAAGGTTGATCTATTTTGAAACAGGTTGGATTGGTTCATATTGAAGTTTAAAACCCAAGTTGATATTTCGCTCCTGGGCATATTTTTTGATGATGTCTACGAACAAGGCTCCCCTGCTCTGACGGATTTTGCCTGAACGGGCCGAATCCTTGACACTGGCCAAGACAGAAAAAATGATCTCTTCAGGAATTTTGGCGGCAATTTTCCGGAAACAGCCCAGACTTTTTTCATCGCCGAGTTTTTCCATCATTTCCTGCGCCAGGTAATCGCGTTGGGAAATCCCCTGCCGCTGATCCGTTTTGAGCGGTTTGTAACCTATCAGGACATCCCCTATCGAGGAAGATGTGTTGAAAGATTTTCCATCTTCCATCTTCAAATCAACGTTAACGTTATTACTTATCTTCTTATCCATACTTATATTCTTATCCATACTTATATTCTTATCTGTTGCCCGGGTACCCCGATGCCGGGATACCCCGCTGCCGGGGTAAGCCGACAACGGCTCAACTGCCCTAGGTTGGGCATTTTCCATTCCAAGGATCTCAACCACCGTTCCGGATGAAAAGGTTTTGGTTTTGTGATCGAGCACCTGCGATTTCTTGATCAACCCCTCCTTGACCAGCAGATTGATGTACTTTCCAGCCGCTTCCCGGGATAATCCAGCGTACGTGCCAACGGTCTTTGTAAAGAAGTTTACAGGTTTGTCGTTAAAATCACTTTCGATCTCGCACAAGGCCAGGTAGACCGAACGAATCAAAAGGAAGGTTTTTTTATCATGGCCAAATTTATGGCGTAAATGTCGCATGACGTTTTTATCCCACCAGGCGATGGGGTTTTTGCGAAAGATACGAACCTGGTTGTCCATGTTGTTTATGAAGTCATGACGTCAGCGCTTCATGACTTTTTGACTTTGTAAATTAATGAACTCTCCCGGTTTTGATTGAAATCATGAATGATGTGAAGAAGCCCCAAACGAACAATTTCATTCAGCGAGGATTTGATTTTTAAATTACGTTTGAGTTCATTGATCAAATCTTCGGCCGCGTAGTTTTCTTCATTTGAAAGACGCAGGGATGAGTTATGGGTCTCGGTATTTTCAATGATATCTTTCCATTTTCGATAGTTGACTTCATCACTTGATGACTTCATGACGTCATGATTACCATCGGCGGCAGAAGATGTATCCTTTTTATTTTCTGGCTCAGGTTCAATTACGTTTGGAAGCTCGGAAACAGGGGAGGGGATTACTGGTTTGGAGAAAAAGAGGGAAGCACCGCCTGCCAGCTCGTTGGAAATTGCATGGGTATTGATGGATTTTTTGTTCATAAGGAAAATAGCTCAACCAGTAATTTTTGATAGGCCAATGCGGCCTTCGAATGGGGACTGAAAGTGAATATGTCCTGCTTGTTCAGGTGGGCATCGCGGATATCGACATTGCGGGGGATGACGGTCTTCAGCACAACATCCCGGTAGGTCTGGCGTAATATTTGCAAAGAGGTGGATGCGTTGATGGTTGGGTCGCTCATGGTGAACAGGAACCCCAGGATTTTTAAAGCCGGATTGAAATATCCCTGAACTTCTTTGATGGTTTTGGTGATCTGCACAATGCTGTCCAGTTCAAAATAGCCTGGGGCAACGGGTACCAGCACCCTATCAGCAGCGGTGAAAGCGTTGATGGTCAGCCAGGAAAGCGCCGGAGGACAATCGATCAAAATGTATTCATATTGATCCTTGATCGAATCGAGTTCCGCTTTTAGCCGCGCTTCACGGTGATCGATAGCGGTGGTTAATTCGATATCGGTGTTGGAAAGTAAAATGTGGGAAGGGACAATCTGTAGGTAGGGCAGGGGAGTCGGATGTATCGTAAGAGGTTTCTTGCCTAATATGGTGGCATAAATCGTTTGTTCGGCAGCTAATTTGGGATAGTTGGGAAGCAGGACTTTGGAAGCGTTGGCCTGCGAATCAATATCGATCAGGAGAGTCTTTTTGCCCTTATGAGCTAATCCTGCTGCCAGGGAAATGGAGGTGGTGGTTTTGCCGGTACCGCCTTTTTGGGATGCAACTGCGATGATCATGTTCGTGAACCTGCCGAAAGCTATTAAAGGGTTTTTTGGCAGGTTGGATACTTCAGGATAGGGGATCAGCAGGGGATTTGTCAATGAGTAAACTGGTGATTTTTAGATTTTCCAATCTTACGACGCTTTTTTCTTTATTTCCGATTGGTATAAATCCAGGTAAAAGACCAATTCATTCACTAACTTTTCTCGAACCCAATCCTTTTGCTTATTGTCCAAGAGATCACCCATGCCAGCCAAAAGTTCAGTCTTTTTGATGTGCGTCACCTGGGTCTTAGCTTTTTCAAAAGCCTCAAAAAGCGATAAACCGGTTTTATCGATAAACACATCTTCATTAATGGGCCAGTTGTTCTTGAGGAAAAACCAGGTGTCAAATACATCACGGGTGGCAAATTTTTTCCGGGTCAGAAGTGCAGCTAATTTTCCGGCCGCCATGTCTGCTTCTGTCATGACCAACATCGATATGCCCAGGTAATTTTTGATGACAAACTTGGCCGGAACTACCCTTTTTGATATTTCGATTTTTAAATTTCTTTCGCCTGCAAGATAATTTAGGAGAAAGAATAGGGTAAACTGCTTGTCTGCAGCTTGGGAAACGACTCCATACTTGGGGAGGATTTGATTGAGCTTTTCAAACACCAGTTCTTTTTTTGTTCCAGCCAACAAATCAAAATCCAGATCGACCGAAAACCGGGGCAGACCGTAAAACAACATCGCTGCTGTTCCACCTTTAAAACCCAAAATAGTCCGCAGGGTAGGATCAGTGTAGATTTCCCGTAATATTTTGATAAAAAAACTTCGATGCAAATCAATGTTAACCATGTTCATCCTGATAAATTTTATAATAATCGTCAACCCGTTTCTCAAAGGCGTGGGATTGATAAATACCCTTCATGAGATCAACCTTCTCCCAATTAATCACTTCGAGGTTATCAAAATGATAGTCCCGGTAAATATAAACGGCATCCAAAAAAGCACGTTCCAGTGAAGCTATAAAATATCCCAAACGAGGTTCAATCCCGGTCAGATTGGTTAGCACGGGGTCTTTAATCTTCCGAAATTGAAGCGTAGTTTGAGCTACGGTCACCGACCGAGTCAGGTAAGAGACCAAAAAAATAGTCTGATAGGTTTGAAAGATAACAGCACCCCGGAAGAGCACCGTTTCCAAACTAATGTAGGCAGGTCGATAAACTTTGTTGGCTAACTCCAATGGATCATAATCGGGCTTGGCATAAATCCCCGGGCGGAGCCGAATCAATCGGCCGGTTTTGGTAAAATAGGAAAGACGATCCTTAAGACTCTTATAAGGAATATTCCTCGACAGTTGGGCTATCTCATCAACTGTCAGTACCGTCTCCGGTCGTCGATAGATGTTTAATAAAACGTCGTTATCCATAATATTTGTAAAACTCTACTGTGAGACGGAAATATTCCGACCTACAGTAGATTAAATACCATTTATCACCAATTGTCAAGCGAAAGAACCCATGAGATCAAACCGAGAAGTTTTTATTTCAGTGGATATTGAAGCCTCAGGCCCGATACCGGGGGAGTACAGTCTGTTGGCCATCGGAGCTTGCGTTGTGGGTCAGGCTGATCTAAATTTTTATGCCGAGATTAAACCCATCAATGACCATTACGTGGCAAGTGCCATAAAAATCACCGGGCTTTCCATGGAAAAACTAACAATTACAGGTGAGGAGCCACGCCTGGCGATGGAACGGTTTGAACAATGGATTCGTCAAGTGGTCGGAGATAATCGGCCAGTATTGGTGGCTTTTAATGCCACTTTTGATTGGTCGTTCACACACTGGTATTTTATTAAATATCTCGGACGCGATCCTTTTGGTATTTCAGGATTGGATATTAAAGCCTATTACATGGGGAAACACCGCACCACTTGGGGAGAAACTTCCAAAAAGAAAATCCGCACTCGCTATCAACCTCAGACCGCACATACCCATCAGGCGCTGGAAGATGCTCAAGAACAAGCTGAAATTTTTGGACAAATGCTAGCCGAGACAGGACTCAATTAACACGGTCAACCTGCAATGCGAACGGAGAAGGGTAGCCGGAATATTGAACCGTATATTCAAAGCGGCCCAAAGTAAAAATTAGGTTATCGGCAATGCCAGTTGCAAAGAAGTAATAATCTTCCAATGTAGGTGCTTATCTTTACCCTTGCTATTGAGATTCACATGCGATGATCATAGCCAAAATGCTGTCCAGAGCCATAAGAGTTTTTGGGGCAGGTTGGAAAATTCAGGATAGGGGATGAGCGGGGGATTTGACATGGATCAATAAAATCTCGACGAACCTACAATTTGAGCGGCTTCACCTCCCAATGGATGGGGATTTGCACAAGCCGAGAAGCCGGTCTCTTTTATGGCGGGGGTAGGGGCTGTGAGTCATTTTTTTAGCATCCACCACAATACGTCCAGAGTCCACAGGTCAACCTGTAGCGATTTTGCCAGAAAAAGGTAAACTTCGTTCATTTCCACATAGCTGTCGCCAGCCAATTTTCCTTCCCAGTGGCTGTCCCACAACCTGACAATCCGCAAACCCTCATCGGAGGTATTGTTCCAGACCCCATATTTATCAGGCTGGGTTACTTGCAGGATGGCAGTGAGCATCGGTACACCTAGGTGTGAAACCATGCTGTGTTCACCCCAATAGCGTTCAGGGCGCAGTTCATTGAGACGATCACGAATGGGGCGGGTTTCATCCACCAGGATTGCCAAAGCCTCCCGCAGCAAATCCATATTTTCCGTTATGTATTTGCCAACCCGGTTCATGCTGGTCCAATGATGATTGTTCCGAAAAAGCAGGAAAGAATCGAATTCCTCGCGCGTCAATTTGTGCAGATGATTGGCAGAAAAAACAGGCTGGTAGCGGGTCAGGACTTCATCTTTGTGAGTTGTGACTTCTGTAAACGCAGGGTGGGGATTCGCGAGTTGTTCACTCAATTCATCTTCGAGTTTGATCAGCGCATACGTCAGCTTTGGATTATCCGCAATTGGGATGCTCATGACAGCGCCTCGCTCAGCCGGTCCAAGTTCCAAACCATATAATTAAATAACACCTTTCATAGTGACACATGCTCCCGAAGGGGCAGAGGCTTGGCGTATCTACTAAACGCAAGTATAGCCCTATACCCAATAAATTCAATCAATTTACAATATCTCGACAGACCTAAAAAAAGTCATATTATAGAAGACAGGAGAGCAGCCTTGCGCGATGCCAAGTTAACCATCCGAATTTCCCGCGAATTAATCGAGAAGGCAGAACATTTTGCAGCTGAGAATAACACCACTCTCACCAACTTGATTGAGGTTTACCTGCGTCGCATCCCAGCCAGGCATCCGCTTGATAATGCACCCATCGTAGGCAGGTTAACTGGCACGCTCTCGCAAGATGTCAGCATAGCCGATTATAAAAACCATTTGGACGAGAAATCTCAGCGATAAACCAATCCTCATGGTTGATATCAACATCATTCTGGAAACCATGTAATTTATTTTCTCAAACCTGCATTTATCGGCAATTTATCGGCAATAAAAGACGGCATTTCGGGCTATTATCTTAATATGAATGGAATTTGGCAACCGAAATATAGCATTAGTCCTGAACTGGCTCAACGGCTGATTGAAATCGAGTCTGCCCGTTCGGCTGTGGAGCATATCTCCTTGCCCCCGGCGATCGAGGCTGAACTCGGACAACGGGCACGGATCCGGGCCACGCATTATTCCACACGAATCGAAGGGAACCGGCTGACTCTGGAAGAGGCTGAGCAGGTGATACAGGAAAAAAATGTTGCCATTCAGGGGCGGGAACGGGATGTCCGTGAGGTTCGAAATTATTGGAATGCGCTCATCAGGGTGGAAGATTGGGCTGCACAAGGGAAACCGTTAAGTGAGGATTTAATTCGCCATCTGCATGCTCTGGTAGAGTATGGATTACGCGCAAAACCTACTCCCTATCGGGATGGGCAAAACGTCATTCGTGATTCTTTTAACGGACAAATTGTCTACCTTCACCCTGAGGCCAAGGATATGTCGGCTTTGATGGCCAATCTTGTTGGCTGGGTTATTCAAGCTGAGAAAGAAAAATTTCCTATCCCACTGATTGCGGGGTTGGCACACTACCAGTTTGTTACCATCCACCCTTATTATGATGGCAATGGGCGCACGGCCCGCCTGCTGGCGCCTTTCTTGCTTCATCGCGGCGGGTATGGATTAAATGGCTTTTTCTCCCTGGAAGAGTTTCACGCGCGAGATCTCGACAATTACTATACTGCGCTGGCAGTTCACCCGCATCATGATTATTACGAAGGCCGGGAAGATGCCGATCTGACATCCTGGCTGGTTTATTTTATTGACTTACTCGCGCATGTATTTACGCTGGCAAAAGAAGAAGCCTTACGCCTGAAAAAAGCGCCATTGAACCCAGAGCCGGATGTGGTGTGGCGTTTGGATCATCGCTCCAGGATTGTGCTCGGGCTATTTGCCAGGCAGGAAACAATAACTGCCACGCTGGTGGCGGAGACATTGGGACTTTCTGACCGGATGGTGCGGAATTTAATGCAGGGATGGGTGGAACAAGGCTGGTTGGAAGTTTCAGATAGCGCGCGCAGAACTCGTGCATACCGCTTATCGGCAATACATTGGGAGTTTATCGGCAATCCCGGTTGTAAAAAAGAAATGATCTGCGGTGGGTAAGGTAGTTGTTTTGGCGAATCAATAAGAGGGAATACGCATCTTCCGGGCGAAGTCCTGAACGATGCGTAGTAACTTATCTCTTTAATTGTGAGATCGAATTTGATAAAGTCTGGTTGTGGGGAATGTTGAGAGATATGAAGCAGCCAGTCGGCCAATAAAAGAAATTTGTCTTCCAAATCATTTTTATGCGGCCTATATTTTTGACCAACCCTCTTCACATCAAAAAGATATCCACACCATCATTGATGAAGCTACAAACCTGGGTTACCCGGTACGCTGCTGGTGGCTCTCACAGGCTATGGATATTCAAGGCACTCCTGACCGCCTGATCGTTTGTGTGCATCACCCCTCACACGATGAAAATGCTGGCATGGATTTATATGAAAAACTCCATATACAGGGCACTGAATTTGATGAGTTGGAAGCCGCTGCCATGGAAGAATATGTTTTCCTCGGCAAGAGAGTCAGCGAGATTGAAACCATTAAAGATCCATTTAGTGAGGTGTTATTTAAGAAAGATTGATCAACATCTTAAAAATATTGTCCTTAAGACGACGCCAAAGGCTTTGAAATGAACGATATACCCAGGTATATACCTGAGTATATACTCTGAAAAATAAAACGATTGGGGGGGATTACAAGGTGTAAGCGAAACCCAGAAACCTATACATCGGTCAATCCCTGGGACTACAGACCAGGCTGTTCTTTTTCGGTATGCTTATTCATAGAAAGGACAGCACACTATGGATGAAAATTTATTCCTAATTAATACTGAAAGCAGGTTGTTGCGAGCCACCGAAGTTGCCAGGATCCTCAATGTCAGCCGGGCATTTGCTTACCGCTTGATGCAGCAGGGAAAGATCCGGACGGTGGTCATTGCCAGGGCTGTGCGTGTGCGCCCGGTGGATTTGCAGGAGTTTATTAACCAGAACTTGACTGCGTCTTGAGACTTTTCCGATGGATCAACTAATATGAACAGCGCTCTGCTCAGCCGCTCTTGCAGTACAATAACTGTGGAAATATTGAACCTTAACAATTCAATATGGCAGAGCAGAGTCGCCTTTCCTTTACGTACCCCAGTCTTTAATGGGGTCACTCATGGTTAGGAGTAAAGGAAATGGCGAAAAAAAGAAGTAATAACCAGGGCTCAATTTCCAAGCGACCCAGTGGAACCTGGCGAGCACAGGTTTCGATTAATGGCGAAAGAGTCAATTTCAGCGCCAAAACCAGGGCTGAATGCCAGATCTGGTTGAATCGAACACTGGAGCAAATCGACAATGGGGCAGATTTGCTTGGAAGCCAAATCACCCTCGAAGAATATTTAAAAAGCTGGCTTGAAACAGCCAAAGTGGCAATCCGACCAAAAACAGCCGTTCAATATGAGCATATTGTTCGCGCCAAACTCATTCCAAATCTTGGGAATATTAAACTCAGAGAGCTTCGACTGGATCGAGTGGAAAAATTTTATGCACAGTTAAAAAGCGCCGGGTTTGGCACCCGCACCATCCGGTTATCACATGGGGTCTTACACCGGGCAATGGAGAGAGCTGTCAGACTTGATCTGATCATGAGAAATCCTGCCCATGGTGCCACGCTTCCCAGTTTGGTGCAGCAGGAAATGAAAATCTTCGATGAAGAGCAGATCACCCGCTTCCTGGTAGCCGTCAACGGCACAAGAAACGAAGCGTTATACCACCTGGCAGTAACGACGGGGATGCGTCAGGGAGAACTCTTTGGTCTGAAGTGGTCGGATTTAAAATGGTCGAGTGGGACACTGCATGTTCAGCGGCAGGTGCAGCATATCCATGGTCAAGGGTGGAGCTTTTGTGAACCGAAGACCCGGGCAGGTCGCCGTTTGATCAAACTGGGCGAAGCTACCTTGCAGGTGCTGAGAAAACACCAGGAAAAACAGCAGATTGAGAAACTTGTGACGGGAGAGCGTTGGAAAGAATATGAATTGATCTTCCCCTCATCGATTGGCACCCCCATGGATCCAAACAACCTGCACGTGGATTTTAACCGGCTTCTTGATCATGCGGGCTTGCCCAGAATACGTTTCCATGATTTAAGACACACAGCCGCTTCGCTGATGTTGAACCATTCCATCCCGGTCATCGTGGTATCCAAGATTCTGGGGCATTCAAAGCCCAGCATCACCCTGGATATTTATGGTCATCTATTCAACGAAATGCAGGATGAAGCCAGTAGAATCATCGATGAACTGGTCACCCCCATCCAGATTCAAATCTCTCAGATCAAAGTTTCCCCAAGTAATTAAAACGGTTGCACCCGGTTGCACCCGCCAACAAAAAATCCTATTTCACGCCCGAAGGATACCCCCATATACGGGATATTGAAACGAAAAACCACCATATCTGGTGGTTTTTAGGTGATCGACGAGGGACTTGAACCCTCAACCCACTGATTAAGAGTCAGTTGCTCTGCCATTGAGCTAGTCGACCGTGTTTTTTGCAGCCAGCCGCTTTATGTGCCGGCTGCTCTTTATTTCCTGCGACTGCGTTTTCAGACGGTCAAGCGGACAATATTATACTCCAACTTGCCGGCAGGTCAAACATTAATTCATTAACTGCCAAACACCCGCCGGTAGAGATTGGATTCGAGCAAATTGTCGGGATCGGTGCGGTGCTTGAGCGCCTTAAACCGTTTGACGGTTTCTTCGCCCAGGAATTGGAGAGCGGTTTCGGATGAAGTCTCGCTGTTTTTGGCGAAATAAAAACGTCCACCCGCCTGGAGTACGATCCGGTCAAAATCCTGGAGCATGGCGTACATTTTGTCGCGAGATCCAATGGTGATTTTGAAATCGAGCGCCAGTGAAAATCCGTCCACAGCATGGGAGAGAAGGAATTTATCCGGACGGTGGCGCTTGGTCACTCCCAGGTAGGAGGGCATGCCTTTCTTTTGAGAAATGGTGAGGATTTCATTCCAGGTGGCTTCGGCTGTTTCTTTGGGCAAAAATGATTGGTACTGGATCAGTCCGTTTTTGCCGTAGCCCAGCTCCCAGTTGGGGACATAATCCAGCAGGAAGTGAAATGCCGCGTGTGATTGGAGATGCTCGCCTTTGCGCAAACCAGCGATGTACTTGGCAGTGTTGACCAGCTTTACGCCAGGGTTGTTAAAAAACGGGGTCATGAAATAATGAATGGACGCTTTCGGGAAAAAGCCAAACATTGTGGCGGGCAGGGTCTGGTATTCCACGCGCAGGGTTTTTTGGGGATCAGGATCCTCCCCTTCATGCAAATATTTTGCCGCGTGAATCTGTCCACGTCCCATGCCGCTGCCGCCAGCCGTGGCGTCCAGCCATCCCACGGTGTAATCATGATCCGGTGCAGCCAGGAATATTTCGTTGAGATGGTTGTGCAAATTGGAAACCGGGTAAGCTTTTACCCGCAGCAAACCTGAGTAGACCCGTTTCATCTTAAGGGTGATGGATGTGAACACACCCAGCATGCCCATGCCGCTGATCATGGAGTAAAACAAATCGCCATTCTTTTCGGGTGAACAGGTCATCACCGCACCGGTCGGCAGCAAGGCAGTAAATTCCTGAACATGCTCGCCGATCGGACCCATTCTGTAGTTGTTTTTCCCGTGGATATTCATCCCGAGGCAGCCGCCCAGAGTTGTGGTCATGGTGCCAGAGACCACCGGCGGCCACCAACCGTCTGGCAGAACATGTTGCCAGAGCTTTTCAAGAGTGACGCCCGGTTCAACGGTGATCATGCCTGTTTCAGGATTCCAATCAAGGATTTTATTCATCCTGGTTAAATCCATGATGATGCCTGCCCCATTCAACGCGGCATCATTATAAGATCGACCCGCTCCGCGCAGGGTCACGGTCAAATGGTTTTGTTTTGCTACCTTGAAAACATCGAAAATTTCATCGGCTGATGAGGGTTTATAAAGATAAGAAGCTGCCCTGAGCGAATGTCCAAAATTTTCAAGATAAGTTAATTTTTCAACAGGAAGGATGGGTTCAATCATTTTTGTCACGGGCATTCTTCATCCAGGTGATGATTTGCCCTCTCTCCAGAAAATTATAAGGATAAACGCCTGAAAATAACCGAAGGAACATGCCTGATGATGAACATGATCCAGCCCCAGCGACCAAGGGTGTAAATGGTTTGTCTGCGCTGCCGGAGGGCTTTATAAACGTCCTCCGCTGCCTGTTCAGGGGAAACCACCCAAAAGGTACGCGGGCTGCTTTTCAACATATCCGTATCCATAAATCCGGGTTTGACAGTCAGAACATGAACCCCATACCGGCTCAAACGATTGCGCAGGGCTTCGAGGTAAGTGGTCAAAGCCGCTTTGGAGGAGTTATAGCCCGGATTGCCCACCCGTCCGCGGTCGCCTGCAACAGAGGAGATGCCAACGATGTGTCCGGAATGCAGGGCTTGAAATACCGGTGCGACGACGTTGAACCAGGCCAGGGCGCCGAGTGCATTGACCGAGATCATCAGGCGATCTTTTTCAAAATCATAGGTTGTAGGCGTGGTGGGGAGTAAAATTCCAGCAACATAAATAAATGTATCCAGACCACCCAGATCGACCAGAATCTTTTGAAATAATGCAGGAACTTCCTCGTAAGAAGTCACATCCTGAACATAAGGAAAAGCCTGCCCCACATTTCCCGCGTTGATTTCGGCGCAAAGTTGGACCAATAGTTCAGAATTACGATCCACCAATCCCAAAACAAATCCTTCGCGCGCCAATTTGCGAGCCAGGGCGCCCCCCAAGCCTTTTGCTGAGCCGACAATAATGGCGCATTTCCCGGGTTTGAGGGGTGTCGCAGAATTACGGTTTGTGGATGGCATGCAGATCTCCAAAATATCGAATCAAGATGAGTTGATTTTAACATACTCTGGTGAATGCCCCGATATTGCGTTTCTTCTATGAAAACAGGTTGTTATTTGACACACTTATGAATACAATCAAACAGAATTATTTTTGAAAATTGGTCCATGAAAAATGGATTCAATTAATCTTGATCAGTCATCTGAATGGTTCTCAAACGAGGTAAACGACTGCGTATGCGGTTGATTACCGTGTATTTTTCAAAAAATTAATCCCTTACCGCGCTGGTCTCAAATTTTGATCAAATTTGGATGGAGGAAAATATGCCCAGGAAAATCAAACTAATTCTAAATGCAATGGCGGATATGGGATCTGCCTGGAAGGTTGTAAATGATTTACGACCGATCATCCAGGAGTATGGAAATGCGGACTGGAGCGGAACGGCTTATCCCACCCACGCGACCGAGCTGGCGAAACAAGCCGGTCTGGATGGATATGACATGGTCATCGCGCTGGGAGGGGATGGAACTGTCCACGAAGTGGTCAATGGTTTGATGCAGGTACCATTTGAAAAACGCCCGATCCTGGGGATTGTTCCAGTGGGTTCGGGAAATGATTTTGCCTATGCGAGCGGCGTTCCCACCTCTGCAGATAAAGCTCTGGTCCGAGCTTTGGAAGGTGAAGCCTCCCTGATAGATGTCGGCTTGATGACGGATGAAAATGGACGCCAGGAATATTTTGACAATTCGCTTGGGATTGGTTTTGATGCGGTGGTCACCATCCGCTCGCACAAACTCCCCTTTTTGCGTGGCTTCATCATGTACCTGACCGCAGTCATCCAGACGATCATTCTGAACCATGATCCCATCCAGATGAAAATGGATATTGACGGAAAATTGGTAGAGGAAAGTGTGTTGATGTTTACGCTTTGTAACGGCGGGCGCGAAGGCGGCGGTTTTATGATCGCTCCGGAAGCGAAAATTGACGATGGAATATTAGATTATCTTTATGTAAATGTCTGCAGCCGCCCGGCGATGTTCAATCTGGTGCCCAAATTTATGAAGGGGACCCATATTGGCTCCAGCCATGTCAGGATGGGGCGATGTCATCGCTTCAGCATCCAGGCGAATCGACCCATGTATATCCATGCGGACGGGGAAATATATACCAGCTTTGGCAGCAATCTTAGAAATTTAAAATTTGAGATTTTACCAGGTGCGTTAAGGGTCGTTCGCGGTTAAAATAAACCTGAAAGAACTCACCAAAAAAAATCTTATGCCAACCCTCGCCCAGGTTCTCCCCACCAATGATATTGGTTATTTGCGCATCGTTGCTTCTCTCTGGGGATTGGAATTAATTTCATCCGATCCGGCTGAGGCTGCCGTTGAACTTGGCGAAAGTCTCTGCGATGCGGAATTGCTGGAAGAAATCACCGCCAGCCTGCCCAAAGAAGGACAGGCTGCGCTGCTGGCACTGGTGGCAGAAAACGGACGGATGCCCTGGGTTGTTTTTACCCGTCGCTTCGGTGAGCTGCGCGAAATGGGGGCTGCGAAGCGGGATCGGGAAATGCCGTATTTAAACCCCTCATCTGCCACCGAAATTCTCTGGTACCGGGCATTAATCGCCAGGGCTTTTTTCGACGGGGAAAAAGGGATGATGGAGTTTGCTTTTATCCCCGATGATATTTTTATGACCATGGATTTTGGGGATATCTTGGCAGACCAGAGCAAATCAATCCCTGCAGGGGATGGAGATGTTGAGGAAGACACCCGGAGCTTATTGAACCCTGCCAGCGATGAACCAGGAAATACCCTTTCCTCCAATTTTAAAGGAAGCAGCGCAGCGGGGCGGGCTGCTTCTCCGGCAGAAAAATCATTTGTCATGCCGGCAAGTGATCACATTCTGGACGATGCCTGCAGCTACCTGGCGGCATTGCGCATGGAATTGGCGTCGCCTGAAACCAGTATGCCGGCTCCCATCCTGCATGAACTGCTCCGAACTGCCGGGCTGATCGCCCCGGATGGACTCAATCCCCAAAAAGTGAAATCCTTTCTCGAAGCCCCGCGGGATAAAGCCCTCGAGTTGCTGCTGGAAAAATGGCAGTCGAGCGAGACCTTCAACGAACTGCGACAGCTGCCTGGCTTGGTTTGTGAAGGCGGCTGGAGCAACCAGCCACTGGTTACCAGGGAGTTTTTACTTGAGCAATTGGAACCCATCCCTGAAGACCAGTGGTGGAGTTTGCCCGCCTTTGTGCGGGATATTAAAGCAAAGAATCCAGATTTCCAGCGCCCCGCGGGGGATTATGATACCTGGTTTATCAAACGAAAATCAGATGGGGTGTACCTGCGTGGTTTTTCGAATTGGGACGAAGTGGACGGCGCCCTGATTCGCTATCTCATTTGCGGACCGCTGCATTGGCTTGGATTGCTGGATTTAGCCTCAACGGTGGAAGCTGCACCCGCAACGGCTTTTCGCTTGCGCAACCGGCAAGCGGCAGCGGGTTTAATCGAAGAAAATGGTAAACTAACAGTCAGCTCAGAGGGAAAGATCGTCGTCCAAAGAGCCTTCCCGCGTGCAATTCGCTACCAGATCGCCAGGTTTACGGATTGGAATGGGCAGAAAAACCAGGAATACACCTATCACGTCAGTGCCCCATCTTTGAAACGAGCCAAAGCCCAGGGGTTGAAAGTTGAGCATTTGCTAACCCTACTACAAAAATATTCAGCCTCTCCGTTGCCAGCCATGTTTGTAAAAGCCCTGCAGCGCTGGGAGAAAAATGGGACCGAAGCCAGGATTAATAAACTGGTGGTATTGAAGGTGGCAAGACCTGAAGTATTGAATGAACTGCGTGCTTCAAAAGCCAACCGTTTTCTGGGTGAAATTTTGGGACCGACCACAATCGTCATCCAGGCTGGAGCCCAAGCAAAAGTTTTATCTGCGCTGGCAGAAATGGGTCTCCTGGCAGAAGAGGAAATTATCGTCTAAACAGTTATCACAAATCTCCATTCCATTTTTGCAGAAATATATTTTGATCCAGAAAAATAATTCGAGGATGTTGAAAAGGAGAAAATATGTCCAAAATTGATTGGATCACCCATGAGCTTGAGGGTCTGAAACAGGCGGGACTTTACAACAAAATCCGCACCATTCAATCCCCTCAAGGGTCCTGGCTCGTGGTTGACGGGAAAAAGGTTCTCAATTTTTGTTCCAACAATTATTTGGGATTGGCGAATCACCCCAATCTTGTCTCGGCTGCAAAAAAAGCGATTGATTCAATGGGAATTGGACCTGGTGCTGTGCGCAGCATTGCTGGAACCATGAGTCTGCACCTGGAATTGGAAAAGCGGCTGGCAGATTTCAAAGGGGTTGAGGCGACCATTACATTTCAAAGCGGTTTTACCGCCAACCTGGCAACCATCCCGGCGCTGGTTGGGAAGGAAGATGTCATTTTTTCAGATCGCCTCAATCACGCAAGTATCATTGATGGCTGCCGGCTCTCAGGGGCAAAAATAATCCCTTACGAACACAATGATCCAAAATCGCTGGATGAACAGATCCGAATCAATCTGAATCAATTCCGGCGCGGGTTAATCGTCAGCGATGGTGTTTTCAGCATGGATGGAGATATTGCCTCCCTGCCTGACCTTTACGAGGTGGCAAAAAAGTACGATCTTCTATTAATGGTGGACGATGCCCACGGCGAAGGTGTGCTCGGAAAAGGTGGTCGCGGAATTGTGGATCACTTCAATCTGCATGGCAAAGTGGACGTGGAAATTGGTACCATGTCCAAAGCCTTCGGCGTTGTGGGAGGCGTGGTCGCGGGAAATTCGGTGATCATTGAATGGCTGCGCCAGCGCGGACGACCTTTCCTCTTTTCTTCCGCGGTTACAGTACCGGATGCTGCCGCCTGCCTGGCAGCCGTGGATTTGCTGGAGAATTCCACCGAGCTGGTGGATAAATTATGGAGCAACACCCGCTTTTTCAAAGCCGAGTTAAAATCTCTCGGCTTCAATACCGGCGCAAGTGAGACCCCCATCACGCCCGTGATGCTGGGTGAGGCACCCCTGGCACAACAATTTAGCCGCGAACTCTTCGAGGCAGGGGTTTTCGCCATGCCTCTTGGATTCCCAACCGTCCCACAGGGAAAAGCAAGAATCAGGGTCATGATCTCGGCAGCACATTCCGAAAAAGATCTCGAACAGGGATTGGCAGCATTTAAATCTGTCGGGAAAAAACTTGGTGTGATTTAATTGACAAGGTCACCAGGATATTAAAATAATGATCGCAATTTGGATCAGAATAGAAGGAGGACAAAAATGTCCATCGCTCCAAAAGCTAAAATTCTTGATTTGACCGGCATGGTCTCATTCCAGGAAGGATCCGTAGTCAGCCGGCAGATCACAAAAGCAGAGGCTGGAAATATCACTTTATTTGCTTTTGATGTTGGTCAGGAGCTGAGCGAACACACAGCCCCGTATGACGCACTGGTGGAAATCCTGGAAGGTGAAGCTGAAATTCAGATCGATCATCAACCATTCCTGTTAAAAACCGGCCAGGCGATCATTTTACCTGCAGGGCAAACTCACGCCATAAAAGCAACGCAAAAATTTAAGATGCTTTTGACCATGATCCGGGCATAAACACAAAGAGCTTCCACCGATTGGCGGAAGCTCTTTTTTTGGCTGGTTTGAGATAAACCTGTTTCTTTTTCTTTTAATTTTGTGGTTAATTAATTAGAAACTTTTTTGGGTTGTTCCGGCGAAGATTTAAAAAATGGCTATTCGATCGGAGCCCGAAAGTCATAAATTCCAGCGCAGTGAGACCATTTTTTACCACAGGCCGGGCAAACCAAAAAGTCGACCTGGTCCTGCAATGGGTGGGATTCACATTCCGGACAGCGAAAAAGATCCACAATTTCCAAAGAATCCGGTGAGGATGAATTTAAAGACTGCCAGTTTTTTAGCTGTGCCCGGACAAAAACGCTGGGGGTGAGTTGGAACAATTTACCGCTGGGTTGAAGGATATTATCCAGCGATGCCAAAATTTTGGCGGGAATAATTCGCTTGAGCAAACCCAGGCGAAAAAATGAGACTGAAAGCATGTTTTGAATTTCAAAACCAAGCTCAGCCAGCCATTTTTTAACTTCTTTGGGGTGGAAATCGAAGTTTAAAGAAACAAACTCAACCGGTTCAGGAGTAAATGGGCTCCAGCTTTGCTTTCCAAGCCAGTAGCGCAGGATGGATTTTAAATTTAATTTGTTGGCAAATTCCAGGATGAAGATTGAACCGGGCTGTAAAACACGCCGCACCTGTTTTAATGCTGCTGGAGCTTGCGCCATGTGGTGCAGGGTGCGGATCATGGTTGCAGCGTCAAATTTGGCGTCCCTAAAGGGTAATTTATAAATATCGGCGGCAACATAGATGAAGCGTGCTGAATCACCCAGGCGGGTCCGCGCTTGTTCCAACTGGGAAAGGGAATAATCAAGCAGCACGATGCGATCGAAGCCCTGGTAACGAAGTGTGTTCCTGCCCGCGCCAGCACCCAACTCGAGCATCAGGTGTCCAGCAGCAGGTAAGAGTCGCTTGAGCGCAGCCGCTTCTGCAAGGTCTTCATACTGACGTCCTCCCCGATCCCAGAAAGATGTCTGGTAATCGGAGCCTTCGTAATCACATACTGGGGGTGTGGTCATATTTTTGATTCAATCAACCGGAGGAAAAATGGAAACGGATAACCGGGGTATTTTCCCCCGATTATCCGCCAATCGTATCGGAAAAACAAGATCAGCGACCAATTGCCCGGTACGTAAATCCGAAATTGCGCATGGTCGAAGGATCGTAAATATTACGCCCATCGTAAATGACCGGCGTTTTCAGCAACCCTTTTAATTTATCAAGGTCGAGTTGTTTGAACTCGTTCCACTCCGTCAGCACCATGAGGGCATCACAGCCATCCGCCATGCTGTAAGGATCATCCGCCATGATGACTGCAGGCAGCAGGTTGCGGGCTACATCCATCGCCACAGGATCATACCCGCGCACAATGGCTCCGGCGGCATTCAATTCCTGGGCAATATCAATGGAGGGGGCATCGCGCATATCATCCGTATTGGGTTTGAACGCAAGCCCGAGCAAACCAATGGTTTTCCCAGCGAGGGAACCCCCAAGCATTTTTTTAACATGTTCAACGGCGGTCTTGCGACGTTCGTAATTTACATCCATGACCGTATTCAGGATGCGCGGATCGAGACCTGCTTCCTCAGCCATGTAAGCCAGGGCGAGGACATCTTTTGGAAAGCAGGAGCCACCCCAGCCGAGACCGGCATCGAGGAAATGGCGGCCAATCCGGGCGTCGTATCCCATCCCGGCGGCAACTTCCTTGACATCTGCACCGAGCGCCTCGCAAATGTTGGCGATTTCGTTGATAAAGGAAATTTTTGTCGCCAGGAAGGCATTGGATGCGTACTTAATCATTTCGGCTGTGCGCAGATCTGTGATCACGATGGGCGCCCGTAGGGGCAGATGAAGTTGGGCAACCTGGTTGGCTGCTTCGCGATTTGTCGAGCCGAGGACGGTGCGATGAGGCTGTAGAAAATCGCTGATGGCAGAACCTTCGCGCAAAAATTCAGGGCATGAAACCACTGAAAAATCAATCGGGGTTTTTTGTGATCTCTTGACGATATCTGCCACCCAATCCCCGGTCCCAACCGGAACCGTGGACTTATTGACAATGATCGTGGGGGCAGTCATATTCTCAGCAATGGACTTGGCAGCAGAAGCAACATATTGCAGATCTGCTTCACCGCTCACCCCCGAGGGTGTGCCGACTGCAATAAAAGCAAACTCAGTTCCATTTACCGCTTCGGCATAATCAGTTGTAAAAATCAATCTGCCAGCCTTGACGTTGCGTTTCACCAGCTCTTCCAAACCAGGCTCATAGATTGGCATGATGCCTTTATTCAGGTTTTCAATTCGCTGAACATTTACATCCAGAGCAATGACGCGGTTTCCAAGGTCTGCAAAACATGCGCCTGTGACAATTCCAACATACCCAACGCCAATTACGCAAATTTGTTTCATCTGTTTCCCTCACTTGTTAGAGATAATAGAGAAGATATTGAAATATACCAGAGAAAACGGAAATATGGCTTAATGTTTGTGCTGTTTTTCACTAACATATCGATGGTATTAATGATTTAAAAGATGACAAAAATGAATATTTAAGGCAGGAGTCCTATAATTTTTGCCAGCGCAAAAAAACCGAAACTTATTAGAACGAGACCTGCTCCCAAAAACTGATCGCGTGAAGTGCGCTGATCGACCACTTTCAAACTTGGGTAATTTCCACTCAACCTTAACAAGGGACCAGCGAACCACGAGAAGATCAAGCCCCCCATCAATCCGCCCAGGTGCCCCCAGTTATCAATCCCAGGCGAGAGACCTATCACCAGGTTAATGCCGGCGACCATGATCACATTCTGGAGGGCGCGGCGTGCCCCTTTTCCGAACAGTTCCCGATTCTGGTAGAAAAATACCATTTCTGCGCCTAGAAGACCAAAGATGGATGTGGATGCCCCCAGGGAATACGCGGGTGAAAACAGGAAGGAAAACACGTTTCCGGCAAATCCCCCCAGGAAATAAAGCAATAAATATCTCTCGTGCCCAAAACGGCGCTCCAGCCCGGAGCCGATCACCACCAGGGCATACATGTTAAAACCAATATGCAACAACGATCCATGTAAAAACATGGGGGTGATAAAGCGCCAATATTCGCCGGCGATAATGGCGAGATTGTTCTTCATGCCCCAAACGGCGAGAAGATCGTTGCCCGTCAGAGCCTGGGAAGCCATTTGACCAAGATAAATCAAAATAGTGAAGCCGGTCAAAAAATAGGTTGCTGTGGGCGAAACCAGGTTTTCTTCAATGGTTGGAGAAGCAGGCGGCGGGGGTGCATAAGGTTGATTGAATGAATCACTCATAAGGTCACGTTCCTCTGGATGACGCGGTGATGTTCTGCAGTGATGATGGCTGATATTTCGTCCACGGTTTCATCGAGACACATTTTTTTATTGATAACCGCGTAGTCAAATTCGGTGGCACGTTTGAGCTCCTGGCGGGCGGTGGCAATTCTGAGCTTGAGTCCTTCGGTGGTTTCAGTGTGCCTGGCTTCGAGACGCTGAACCAGGTCTTCTTCGCTTTCAGTGGTCAAAAAAATGAGAACAGCATCCGGGATCAGCTTGCGCATGGTGGCTGCCCCCTGGACGTCAATCCGCATGATGACATCCTTCCCGCTTTTGAGTGCATCGCGGACCTGCCGCTTGGGAATGCCCTTGTAATCGTTATAAACAATCGCGTATTCGAGGAGTTCGTTTTCTTCAATCATGCGGGCAAACTCATCACTGGTCACAAAAATATAATCTTTGCCATCCACCTCGTTCGAGCGCCTTGGGCGCGTGGTTGCAGTAACCACAAAATGGAATGGCAGACCGCGTTCCTTCATGCGGGTCAGTACGGTATCTTTGCCCACCCCGGATGGACCCGATATAACGATCAGGAGGGGTTTGGGTTGGATAATTCGATAATCAGTTTCAATCATATTCATATTTTACTCGACCGGGTAACTTTCATTCTTACTTGATGAGATTTTTAGGCGTCAATTGCGTCGTTTGGATAAAACAAAAACTTTGTCTATCATTCCCTGCCAAATATTGAAAGAGATGGTTTGTTAATCATTCTCTGAGTGGAGATAGCGAAAAATAGGGAGGTGAGCCTGAAAGCTCTGGAAAATTCCCGCTGCTTTCAAGCCTGTTTTAATCACTTTCAAAACCAACACTTTCCGTTCCAATGATTTTTGACGAAATAGGTGCCGGTGGTTTTTAAGGTTCCTGCATACAATGACCGGGCAAAGATCATAAATTGGCTGAGCTGACCAGAAAAAACGAGCCTGCCCCGAAGTCCAGCCAATTCTGGGATTGAAGAAAATTCTCCCAAATGCCATCCGCTAAGATTGTTAAAGGAAGCGATCAACCAGGGAAGTACTGATCAATCCCAATGCCAGCTGGAACCTTCCTTGTTATCTTCGACCGTGATACCCAATTCCTTCAGTCGATCACGAATCAGGTCTGACATAGTCCAAAGTTTTTGTTTGCGAACCTGGCTGCGAACTTCAAGCAGGAGTTCGATGAATTGATCAGCGTCGCCTGAGCCGGTTTTTTCAGACATTCGTAAACCAAAAACCCGGGTGAATTCATTCAGTAAATCCTGGGCGGGTTTGAGTTGGATTTGACTGGCGCCCAAATCTCGGGCGGAGTTGATGGCTCGCACCAGGTCAAAGAGCGTGCCCAATGCACCCGCGGTGTTAAAGTCATCATCCATGGCGGAAATGAAACCATTCCTCGTGCGCTCCACCTGGGCTGAAAGCATGCCAAACACCTCATCTGAGGCATCCTGGAGTGAATTTGCAGGTTTCAAGGCTGCCTTGATGCGCTCGAGACCTTTTTCGGCAGCGTCCTGGACTTCTTCATTAAATACCAGGGGGGCGCGGTAGCTGCCATTTAATACCAGCATTCGCATCACATCTGGATCGCGGCGGGAAAGAAATTCTTTAATGCTGATGATATTGCCGAGGGATTTGGACATTTTTTCGCCGCTGAGCTGCAACATGCCATTGTGCATCCAATAACGCGCAAAGGGTTTGCCAGTGTAAGCCTCGGATTGGGCAATCTCATTCTCATGGTGGGGGAAAATCAGATCATTCCCGCCGCCGTGAATATCAATTTGTTCGCCCAATTCAGATAAATTCATTGCCGAGCATTCAATGTGCCAACCCGGTCTGCCTTTGCCCCAGGGGCTTTCCCAAAATGGTTCACCAGGTTTGGCTGCCTTCCAAAGGGCAAAATCCATGGGATGTTCTTTCAGCGCTTCGACTTCAATCCTGGAACCCGCCTGCATATCTTCCAATTTTCGACCTGCCAATTTTCCGTAATCAGGATCCTTCAAGACTCGGAAATACACATCCCCATTGGGAGCGGTGTAGGCATACCCTTTATCGATCAGTCCCTTAATAAAGACAATGATTTGGGGGATGATTTTGCTGACCCTTGGCTTGGCGGTGGCGGGTTTGATATTCAGGTCAACCAGGTTTTGGTCGAAATCATTGATATATCCCTCGGATAACGTCAACGGATCCATTCCCATCTGGTTGGCGCGATTGATGATTTTGTCATCCACGTCAGTATAGTTCATGACGTGCTTGACGTTATATCCCCTGTATTCAAGATAACGCCTGACAATGTCAAAGACAAGGACCGACATCGCATGTCCAACATGAGCATCATTGTATACGGTAGGTCCGCAGACATATAGTTTAACAATTCCAGGTTCCAGGGTGGTTAAGTCTTCTTTTTTCCGGCTGAGTGTATTGTATAAACGAATCATGGCATTTCTCCTGACCCTCTGAATTATAAACTAGAGATCCTCATGAATATATATTTTCATTTAAAAGAGGCGCAGTTCAAATGGAACTGCGCCTCTTTTGAGTTCAATCCTGCGGTTAAAGCGATCCAAACCGGGTTTATTCCTCAGGTCTGGCGAAGATCATGCGACCTGCAGCGGTTTGCAAAACCTTGGTCACGCTGACCATTTTGGTCTGACCAATATATTTGTTCCCGCTTTCAATGACCACCATTGTCCCGTCATCCATGTAACCCACTCCCTGGCTAAGTTCCTTGCCTTCCTGAATAATGGCAATTGCCATCGTTTCGCCAGGTAAAACCACCGACTTGACTGCATTGGTCAGTTCATTGATATTTAATATAATCACACCCTGTAATTCTGCAACTCGATTGAGGTTATAGTCATTGGTAAGAATGGGACACTTGAGCTGACGCGCAAGGATGACCAGCTTGTCATCCACTTCGCGCACCCCCTCGACATCGACATCCGTAATGCGCACACTGATCGCTGATATTTTTTGCAGCTCAGCCAGTATTTCCATGCCCCGGCGGCCACGCTGCCTGCGTAAGCCGTCTGCGGAATCAGCAATGTACTGCAGCTCGTTCAATACAAAACGGGGTATTAACAAGGTTCCGGGAAGAAATCCCGTCTTGGCAATATCGGCTACGCGTCCATCGATGATGACACTCGTATCCAAAAGAATCGAACGGGAGCCAAGGTTCCAGGTTGAGTTATTCGCACCAATCGTCTCGCCGCCATTTTGGTTCACTGATCCGATAATCGACAAAATATCAGCCTGGCGCATCACGAATAATGAAACGCCAAAATATCCAAACAAAAGCACGGCGATGAAGGGAAGGATATTCCCCAGTGGTTGGGGCAGCATGGAGAGGGGAAAAGCCAGCAAAGCTGCCACGAGCAAACCAGCGATCAGACCGCTGAGACCGGCAAACAGTTTTTCAGCGGATACTCTAACCATCAAGCGACGCAGGGCTTTCAGGGGAAAAGTGGTGAAATATGGAGTGGCAATCAGCCCAAAAAGTGCGCCGACCGACCCCATACCGAGCGTGTATGTCCAAACTGCATTAATGTCGGCTGTTCGAGATAACCAAAACCCGTAATATCCACCCATTAATGAAAAAATTATTAAACCTAAAATCCTGATTAAAAAATCCGCACTCATAATAAGACCTCCTGCCACCGATGTATTCTTCTAAACTCGGACCAGGAGTTTTCCAAAGAGACCAATAATAGTTTAGATAAATGCGGAGGCAATAATAAAAAAAATAATCAATGAATTAATTCACATGATAGCATGCTCACCAGATTGCGTCAATTCTCCGTCAAGATTCTCTATCCTTTTTCTAATAGTAGAGGCTGTATAATAAAAAAATTATTGGTTCATCTTGTTAAAAGGAGTACTGATGGCTTTTGACCGATTCGGAAGAAATATTCATTATCTCAGAATTTCCCTGACTGATCACTGCAACCTGCGCTGCATTTATTGCATGCCCGCAGACCAGACTTTCTGTCCAAACCATAAACTGATGCAGGATGAAGAAATCCTGAAATTTGCTCAGCTGTTCGCCAAACTCGGCTTCGACAAAATTCGTCTGACTGGCGGCGAACCCACCATTCGGGCTAATATCGTAGACATCGTGCGGGGGATTTCCTCCGTTCCGGGTATTCGATCCTTATCAATGACCACCAATGGAGTCCTCCTTCCCAAGCTGGCTGTTCCTTTAAAGGAAGCCGGTTTGCAGCGGGTCAACATCTCGATAGATACGCTCGAACCGGATAAATTCCACCGCCTGACGCGCTGGGGAAAATTGGAAGATGTTTGGAAGGGAATTCTGGCGGCTGAGGAAGCCGGGCTGACTCCGGTCAAACTGAATGCCGTCATCGTCAAAGGTTATAATGAAGAGGATGTGATTGACCTGGCGGCGCAGACCCTGGAAAAACCCTGGCAAATGCGCTTTATTGAAATGATGCCTTTCGCGGGAGCAACCGATTTACAAACACAGCAAACCATCACCGCTGCGCAGATCCAGAATAAAATTGAAACAGAATTTGGTCCACTGGAACCAGCCGGGAAATATGATGGGGAGGCTCGAATTTATCGGATTCATGGGGCGAAAGGTGAATTGGGTTTTATTTCATCCATCACGCTCCCATTTTGTTCTGAATGCACGCGCGCCCGCCTGACTGCTGATGGGGTCCTGAGAATGTGCCTTCTGCGTGAAAAAGAGATCGATCTTCTCACCCCCCTGCGCAGCGGCGCCAGCGAAGATGATTTGCGACAGCTAATTTTAGATGGAGTCTGGGAAAAACCCTGGGGACATGGGTTGGATCAGGGAATCATTCCTCTCAACCGGGTGATGAATCAGATTGGCGGCTGAAACAGAATGTCCATACGTGCAATTTTTTATGATCTCGATGGCACTCTGCGATTAAACCAACCAAACAGCCGGATCGCATTTACTGAGTATGCTGCCGAACTTGGATTGGATTATAGTAACGAAGATTGCCTGAGGGCTGCCCGCTGGGAGCATTATTATTTCGCTGAATCCCCAGAAAAGCTGGAAGACCAGAAAAATTATCAAAATAAAGAATCTTTCTGGACCAATTATGAATATCGTCAATTCATTAATTTCGGTTTAGCACCTTCCCTGGCGGCAGAGCTGGCGCCAAAAATGTTTACTAAAATGCAGAACGGTTATCACCCGCAGGACATGATCCCGAGCGATCTGCCGGGAACACTTCAAACCCTAAAACATAGAGGATTTTTGCTGGGGGTTTTGTCGAACAGGGAAAATTCTTATTCTGAATACTTGTCCGAATTGGGACTTGGTGATTTTTTTGATATTTCCATTTCAGCCGGTGAAGCTGGATTTTACAAACCCACCCCGGAAATCTTTAGATATTTATTGCAGAAAGCCAATATTTCCGCAGAAGAATCCGTATACATCGGTGATAATTATTATGCCGATGTGGTTGGTTCGCGAAATGCAGGGCTATTTCCCGTTCTGTATGATGTTCATGGTGTATTTGATTCACCAGATTGCCCTGTTATTCAACAACATGGCCAAATCTTTTCTTTACTAAAGGAGAGTAATCTATGGCTTGGGAACAAAAATTAAGTCGGACCGTCAGAGTTCGCAACGATCAAACGCTGGGTCAACTTGCCCGCTTGTTAATGGCAATTTCACTGGCTGGTGGAACCGTGGGTGATATTAATATGCTCACAGAAACCTCCCAACACGTGGTTCGAGACATTGTCATCTATACAGATAACCTGGATCAATTCGAAATTGTCCTGAAAGCTATCCGCGCCCTGGAGGGCAGTGTCATCACCGATGTGCGGGATGAGGTTCTGGAACTGCATGTGAAAGGAAAAATTGCAATCCGGTCCAGATACCCGATCGATTCGCTTGCCACCTTGCGCAAGGTTTACACGCCAGGCGTGGCAGAAGTCTGCATGAAAATTGCCAAAGATCCGTCACTGGCAAGGTTATACACTTCGACCTCTCACATGGTTGCCATTGTGACGGATGGCAGCGCCGTCCTGGGGCTTGGTGATATCGGTCCGCTGGCTGGGATGCCGGTCATGGAAGGGAAAGCCATGTTAATGGAAACCCTGGTGGGTCTTTCAGGGATCCCCATCTTGCTCAGCACCCATGACCCGGATCAAATCGTGGAAACAATTTCAAATATTGCCATGACTTTCGCTGCCATCCAGTTGGAAGATATCTCGGCTCCACGCTGTTTTGAAATAGAAGAACGATTACAAAAAAGACTAGACATTCCAGTGATGCACGATGATCAGCACGGGACGGCGGTTGTGGCAACTGCTGCATTAATGGTTGCCTCAAGGCAAACCGGAGTGTCGCTTTCAAAAGCAAAAATTGGTCAGATTGGCCTGGGAGCAGCCGGATTTGCAATCGCGGATATGGGCATGCGGTTAACGGGCAACCCCGTCTGGGGGGCTGATTTAAATCAGGAAGCGCTTGACCGGCTGAGTGCTGCCGGCGGTATCCCTTCAACTTTAGCCGAGATCATGGCAACCTGCGATATTATCGTCTCCACCACGGGTGTGGCGGGCTTGATCAAACCGGAAATGGTTCGAAAAGGTCAAATCATCCTGGCCTTATCAAATCCATTTCCTGAAATCAATCCAATTGATGCACTTGAACACGGCGCCATTTTTGCGGCGGACGGTAAATCGGTTAATAATGTGCTGGGGTTCCCTGGAATTTTCCGGGGTGTTGTGGATGCGAATGCACCCAGGATCACCCATGAAATGCTCCTGGCTGCAGCTCAAACCATCGCTGACATGACCCCGCCTGGTGAGTTGGTCCCCAATCCATTGGATAAAAAAGTTCACCATGCGGTTGCCAAAGCGGTGGCGCTTAAAGCGATCGAACAAGGCATCGCACGATCAGACTACGTGCCCTACGTGGAAGAATGATGATAAAAAAGAATGATGATAGAAAAACGGGTATTTTAAAATAAATACCCGTTTTTATTTCCTAAAGAATTGGAGCAAAGCCAACAATTCTCAGATCAATTTTTCGAAACCAGTTCGCGCAGCAAAAGCCCCAGCCGGGTGGTGCCTTCCCGGATAATTTCAGGCTTTGAATAGGAAAAATTAAGCCGCATGGTATTCAGACCGCCGCCATTCGCGTGAAAAGCCATCCCGGGAACAAAGGCAACTTTCCTCTCGATCGCAAGTTTCAATACTTCTGCCGAATCCATGTCTTTTGGCAAAATTCCCCAGAGGAACATCCCCCCCTGTGGCTTGGTCCATTGTGTGCCGGCTGGCCAAATTTCATCCATGGTTTCCAGCATGACATCCCGTCGTTCTTTATAAACATCGCGAATAATCTTCACATGTTCATCCAGGAAGCCACCTTTCCCAACTTCATAAGCGATCATCTGGTTAAAAGTGGCGGTGTGGAGATCGGCGGCTTGTTTTGCATTGACCAGTTTTTTAATGACCTGTTCAGGTGCAATTACCCAGGCAAGCCGGATGCCAGGCGAAAGTATCTTGGAAAAAGTGCTCAGGTAAATGACATTCCCGGTGTAGGTTCCATCATCCCCGCGATACTGGCTGTCGAGGTACACAAGGGAGGGGAGATGCTCTCCCTCATAGCGCAGCTGCCCATACGGGTCATCTTCCACGATTGGCACGCCATATTTATCAGCCAGTTCAACGATTCTCTGGCGGCGTTCAAGGCTCAGGGTGGCACCGCTTGGGTTTTGAAAATTTGGCAGGACATAAATAAATTTCGGGCCATTGCGGAGGGCTTTTTCCAGCTCATCCACAATCATGCCGTGTTCGTCCATGGGAATGGAAATATATTGAGCACCATAGGCGTTCCATGCCTGCAGTGCACCCAGATAAGTCGGGGATTCGACGACGATATAATCGCCCCGGTTAACAAACAATCGACCGATAAAATCGAGAGCCTGCTGGGAACCGGATGTAATGAGGATGTTTTCCGGCTTAATTGAAACGTTATACCGAGTTGTATGACGGGCAATCATGCCTCTTAAGGGAGAATAGCCTTCAGTTGTGGAATATTGCAGAGCCTGTGCGCCATCATGATCCAGTACATAATCACACGCATCTTTAAATTCTTTTAAAGGAAATACTTCTGGTGCGGGCAACCCTCCTCCGAAGGAAATAATATCAGGCTGTTCGGTCAGTTTTAATAATTCACGAACAACCGAACTACCCATCCTTTGTGTTCGATGAGCATAACGATATTCCCAGGGTGTTTCCATTCACTCTCCTTGAATTAACAGTTTTCCTGAATTAAAGAAAGAAATAAAAAACCTGATGGTGTACGATTCATCCATCAGGCTTTGTTGCCATTTTGTGAACAAGCTGTCGTGTATGGCAAAATAAGAATCCTTTTGCAGCATACATCCATTATCAACCCGTATGATTTTTTAAACAATATATATATTAACACTTCTCATGCCCAATTTTCTCTTAAAGGTTTGTGACATCCATAAATCTTACTACAATTTATTCACCTTCGAGGCATTCCAACCTGCCCTGTTGACCTGAATTGAAATGTGCGTGGTCGATTAATAATCCCTTCGCTTGAACAGATTAAAAACCCCTTTCCAGGGATCGGAAAGGGGCAGGGTGGGTGATTAATAGCATCTGTGCGTTTATATCCTCTATTGGATGGTTGCCCGGGCTTCATTAAACATTTTTTTGACTTTCGAGGCAAGCTGCCGGTCGGTCAACTTATCGACTGTTGCGACGCTGAGGACCGAGTTTTTCAACCCTTCCTGCGAAAGGCGTTTTTCAAGTTCCAGCTTTGCCTCCCCTGGGCCAAGGATGATGATGGATTTCGCCCCGCGCAAATGAGTAATGACGTCCGAATAGTACTTGTTCAAATATTCATTGCTGCGGCGATCAATTTGATCGTCCGCCGGGAAATAATTAGCAGAATATGCTGTTTTTCCCCGGGCTCCCCCGGTTAAGTGGATATTTTTTGTCAGGTTGGATTTCAGAGTAAGTATGTTGTTTTCATCTCCAAAAATAAAGACGGCTTTCTTATGGTCAATCCACAGACCAACTTCTTCCTTCATATTTGCTCCTTGTGATCGCAACCCACCCCAGCGATTTTCACTCCATTCTCAGTATACTTTTTTAAAGAACTTAAAACAATCACCATGAGTTTGGGGACGTTTGACGCCTGATCTGCTTTTTCTTTTGCGGCTTGAATATCCGCAAGGAAAAGATGTTTTTCAACGGGGATCATAAAAACACATAATAATCAGAGCAAATGGGAAGAACCTGCTGCGCCATCCAGCTTATCCGAACTATTTTCACCAATCTTGAAGTGGAAGGAAATATCGAAAGTCCAGCACCAACAATCCACTTTTAATTACTGGCTTTTTCAGTTTCGTCAGCAAGATCATAATGAAAATGATGTAAAACCCGGTGAAAGACTGGTGCCAACATTACACCGGCAATAATTAAAAATATCATCCCTGAATAAATGGCATAAATGGAAGCAAAAACTTTCCCGGCAACCGTCTGCAATTGATTGACCGGTCCCATTCCACCCAATATCATCGAAGCATTCAAAAGCGAATCGACCCATGGAAGATTCTCCAAAATATGATATCCAAGAACGCCGATTCCCAGGGAAAATACAAGCAGTCCGATGGCTACTAGACCATGATTGAGCAGCCGAATTATGAAATCGTGCAAAGGCAGCAAAGGGTCCTTGTGATTTTCATACATAAAGAGCGGTCCTTTCCAAATCGAGTCGATATCAAAAATAATATCATGACATCAGGATTTAATCCGTTTGATCTGAAAAGGTTTGGAATCCAGGTTTTGGCGCACGGTTAAAATCAACTCAAAACATGAAGAAATTCACTCAAGAGAGTTTGGTTGCAATTGGGATACAAATTACAGGATTGGGTTATTTTTACTTGTACGAGGTCTTTCACCGTGATAAACTTCTTTTTGTATGAAGACTGCACTGCTCGTGATCAGTCCCCAGGCTGAATTTGGCACCTCAATTCTGAAAGAACTGGGGGATTCAGAGTTTAATATTTTTGTAACCAAAGATTTTTCGGGGGCGATTCGTTTTGTCCATGAAAATGACTGTCGATTGGTGATGCTGGATGCTGAGTTGGAAGATGTTGCCCTCTCGGTTCTGGATATAGGTTACGCCCTTCGGCAGATCAAACCTGAGATTCAATTTATTATCGTGATTCATACAGGACAGGATGTGGATTCCGCTTCGCTCACTCCTGCGGCTACTTTAATCAAACCGATTTCGATGAAAGATCTGAGCATCCTGCTTCAGAAACTGGTAAATTCGAATCGAGATCAAACAAGCTTCGGAACTCCCGCTTCACAGGCAATTTCCAATCATCCGGATGAGAATGAAAGTCCAAAATTAATATGGCTGAAAGATGTCAGCAAAGCAGCCCAACAGCTCACACAAATCACCCTGGAATCATCAGCCCAGGCTGCATTCATCATTCGTAAAAACGAACTATGGGCGTACGCTGGTCAACTCTCGCGAGAGGCAGCCCAGGAATTGACCGATTCCATCGAGCAAACCTGGAATCATGAAGAAGAGAGCGATTTGCTCAGGTTTGTCAGGCTGAAAGCAACCGGGGCGCAGCACATGTTATACGCCCGCAAACTTTCTGGAGATATGAGCCTGGCACTCGTGTTTGATGCGGAAACACCTTTCAGCACGATCCGGCTGCAAACCGGAAAATTGGTGAAAGATTTATACAAAAACGATATGGTGCAGGTGGATTTGCCTCAAAAATCCAATTTTTCGCATGCCGAACCAGAGAATGAACCCGCTGATAACACGGAATTTCCCGATTTTCCACCAATAGCGGATCTTTTAGGTGAAATTCCGCTGCCAATCCCAAGCAAAAATCCTACCCCACCTCTGGCGAAAACTGAAATCGTAAATTTCCCGGGTTCCAAGCCAGAAATTGAACGTATTGACAGCACGCGATTCAACCGCGCTCCTGAGGAATATTTAAAGTCGATTCCAGATATTCAGACCCAGGCAGATACAAACTCTGAGATTCAACCAGGGTTCGGGCAGCAAAAAGCAAGCACTCCAGGCAACCAAAACTCTGGAGAACCTTCTCTCAAAAATAAAAACGGGTATGAAAAAACAAACCAGAAACCAGACCAGGATCTGGCATCCACCCGAAAAAGCGAAATTAATAACGACCCGCAATCTGTGATTGAAACACGGGTTCATTTTGTTTCAGGGAACACTCCCGATTCTGCCCACAGAATCCTGATCGAGTCGCCCTCGGTATTTTCGATTAATCTTGCCTATGCCTGCCTGTTGATTCCCCGCTTTGAACATCATCACCTTATCGGTGATGTATCCACGCATTTGAATGAATGGGTCCAACAAATCAGCGTTGCTTACGGCTGGCGCTTGGAATATCTCGCCATCCGACCTGATTATCTGCAATGGATCACAAGGGTTCCGGTCAACACCGCCGCGGGTTATGTCATCAACACCATTCGCAAGCACACGTCAGAACGCATGTTTAATGAATTTCCACGCTTCATGATTGACAACCCATCCGGCGAATTTTGGGCACGCGGTTTTATCGTTCAGGGTGGATCACAACCGCATCCCCAAAAACTTATTAAAGACTTTATCAAACAGACTCGAGTGCGCCAGGGTTTGAGAATGTGAAGTAAGCAATTGGTTTAAAATAATAATCATCTGAACCCGATCCACCTGGCAGGCTTTTTCGGCAGCCGGTCTTAAACACCTTCGCTGTGAATGACTTAAGAAAACAACACTCACTTTAAATTAATCAGGAACAGACTTCCCTGATCATCCTAATTTTTAACTTCCTTCAACAAGGTAAATTACGAACATGCCGCAAAAACTTTATCTAATCGATGGTCATGCACTGGCATACAGGACCTTTTTTGCCCTGACCAGCGGTTCCTCCAACTCACGCTGGCAGACCTCGAGTGGAGAACCAACCGCTGGAATTTTTGGTTTCGCCACCGTAATCATGCGGTTACTCGAAAACGATCGTCCTGATTACATCGCTGTGGCATTCGATACTGGAAAAACATTCCGGGATAAGCTTTACCCGGAATATAAAGCCACCCGAGCCAAAATGCCCGATGATTTGCGACCGCAAATTGAGAGAATCCGGCAGTTGGTGGATGCGTTCAATATTCCGCGCCTTGAAATGGAAGGTTTCGAAGCGGATGACATCCTGGGCACCATCGCAAAGCAGATGGCAGGCGAGGGATTGGGAGTAAAAATTGTGACTGGAGACCGGGATTTGCTGCAGCTGGTGGGTGATCATATTTTTGTCAATTTACCCGAAGGCGGCAAGCTGGCAGATGCAAAAGATTACATCACTGATGATGATGTCAGATCCAAATTTGGTGTACCTGCCAGGCTGGTGGTGGATTACAAAGCACTTGTTGGGGATACTTCAGATAATATCCCTGGCGTGAAAGGTGTCGGAGAGAAAACCGCACAGTCACTGTTTGAGACTTATACATCGCTGGATGATATTTATGCCCATCTCGAGAATTTACCTGCCAAGCTGCGCCTCAAGCTGGAAGAAAATCGCGAGATGGCATACCTGAGCCAGAACCTTGCTCAAATTCGGACTGATTTGCCGATAAAACTCGACCTCGAGCGAGCCAAATCGCATGATTTTGAGATCGAAGCCGTGGAGAAATTATTTCGCGAGCTGGAATTCCGCACGCTTATTCCAAAAATAGCCGCGGTTCATGAAGCCATCTCTCCATTTTCAGCGAAAACCCCGGCTGCGCCACGCAAACAGGGACAGATTTCCATGTTCGAGGAGCCGGAGAAAACAACCCAGAAATCTGCAATTTCTCTTCAATCTCCTTCCAATCTAAATACCGAAATTGTTGATACTCCCGAAAAATTGGAAACCCTCGTAAAGGAACTTAACCAGGCAAAATTAATTTCCTTCGATACTGAAACCACTTCCACGGAGGAAATGCAGGCTGAACTGGTTGGGATTTCCCTGGCAACCCAACCCGGAGGGGCATGGTATATCCCGGTTGGTCATTATCACGGACAAAACCTGAAAAAAGAGCGAGTGCTTGAAGCATTAAAAGAACCTCTCACCAATCCATCCATCCAAAAAATTGGACATAACATTAAATACGATTATTTGATGCTTGCCAGGCAGGGTTTAAGGGTGGCACCTTTATCTTTTGACACAATGATCGCCGAATGGCTGGTTGACCCCAATTCACGTAATCTTGGTCTAAAAAACCTCGCTTTTGTGCGCTTGGGTCTCGAGATGACCCATATCGAGGAGTTAATCGGCAGCGGGAAAAAACAAATATCAATGGCTGAAGTGCCGGTGGAACTGGCTGCTCCCTACGCGGCGGCAGATGCTGAAACTTGCATCAGATTGATGCCGCAATTACAATCCGAACTGGCACGAGACGGTCTTGATAATTTGATGTATGAAATCGAAATGCCCCTGGTGAGTGTGCTCGCAGAAATGGAATTCCTGGGAGTGCGCCTTGACCTGGAATTCTTCCATGATTTTTCGAAAGAATTAACCTCGAACCTGGCAAAACTGGTAGATCAAATCTACGAACAAGTCGGACATCCTTTCAACATCAATTCCACCCAGCAACTTTCTGCGATCCTGTTCAACCAATTAAAATTAATTCCACCCATGCGGGGGAAAAAAACTTCGAGTGGTCATTATTCCACTTCAGCGGATGTTCTCGAAGAATTGAGAGGACAACATTCGCTGGTTGACCTGATTTTGGAACACCGCGAACTCTCGAAGCTAAAATCCACTTACGTCGATTCCCTGCCGGCAGCAGTGGATCCAAAAACCGGTCGCGTCCACACATCCTACAGTCAGACAGGAGCCGTCACCGGGAGGTTGTCATCCAACAACCCCAATCTCCAGAATATACCGATCCGGACCGAGACTGGTCGAAGAGTTCGAAATGGTTTCATTGCTGATGAAGGCAATGTGCTCCTTTCGGTCGATTATTCGCAGGTGGAACTTCGAATCGTCGCCCATATGGCTGAGGATGAAGCCATGCTGCAGGCATTCCGTTCCGGGCAGGATATTCACGCCACCACAGCCGCGGCAATTTACAATATCCCCCTCACCGAGGTCACGAAAGAGCAGCGCCGTCACGCCAAAGCGATCAACTTTGGTCTGATTTACGGGATGTCTGCCTTTGGTCTGGCGCGCACCACTGATCTGACCCTGGGTGAAGCGGAAAATTTTGTAAAAACCTATTTCGCCAGATTTCCCGGCGTCAAGTTTTACCTGGATAACATTCGAAAATTGGCAACACAACAGGGTTATGTAACCACTTTGCTGGGAAGAAGGCGCTATTTTCCGGCATTAAAAGGACAGATGAACCCCCAGTTACGCAATCGCGAGGAAAGGGAAGCGATCAATGCCCCGATCCAGGGAACCGCAGCGGACATTATGAAAATAGCCATGCTGCAAATCCCTCCCGCTTTAAAAAACGCCGGCTTAAAAGGAATGATGCTCCTGCAGGTCCATGATGAGATCGTGCTCGAATGTCCACAGGTTGAATTGAACAAAACTGTGAAACTCGTAAAAAACGTGATGGAATCGGCTTTTCAATTAAAAATCCCCTTGCTGACCGAAGCTCGATCTGGAAAAAGCTGGGGCTCGATGCAGGTAGTTGATTGAATATTGTCAGGTTTTGACTGACAGATGGAAGAATCGAATTAATATGGCTGGAAATCGACAAGTTTTTCACAAGGCAATGAATGAAGGACATAACGCAGCCTGGGATCAGAATTGGGAACAAGCCTTAAAAGCTTACCAGGAAGCATTGAATGAATTTCCTGATAACCCGTCTGCCTCCAGCAGCTACGCTCTCGCCCAGTACCAGCTTCAATTTTTTGACAATGCTCTTAAGGCATATATCCATTCAGCCAAAGTATCTCCTGAAGATCCAATTGCCTTTGAAAAAATCGCGATTATTTTTCAAAAGTTGGGAAAACCGAAGGAAGCCATTCAGGCAGCTTTGTTTGCAGCTGAGCTTTATCTAAAACAGAAGGATGTTGATAAAGCACTTGAAAACTGGCAAATTGTGGTTGAGCTGGATCCTGAAAATTTACAGGCGCGCTCGCGAATGGCATTAATTCGCGAAAAGATTGGGCAGGTCCAGCTGGCTGCGAAGGATTATGTACTTCTTGCCGGCAATTTACAAAACCGGGGGAATTCAGAAAAGGCGCTTGAGGTGATTACTCGCGCCCGGGAGCTTGATCCAGCAAACCCTGATTTATTGCAGGCGATTAAAATAATTTATTCCGGTCAGAAATTTCCAAAACCGACGCTCCCAAAAGAAGGCATGGAACCTCACCGGACGGCGGTAACCAAGGAATTACCATCAAAAATAAAAATCAAGGAAAGCCCTGATCCAATTTCAGAAGCCCGGCAATTGGCTCTGGAATTTTTTGCAAAAATACTTTTCGAAATGGCTGATGATCAGGGCGCTGAGCAGGGCAAACCTGATATTAAATTCCGGGGATTCAGCAGGAGTTCACCAGGATTTGAACCGGATTTTCAAAAAATCCAACTGCATTTGACCAATCTCCTGGACGCACAAACCAAGCAAAATTACTTGCTCTCCATTTCTGAAATGGAAAAAGCCATCAAGTCTGGATTTAATCACCCGGCTGGGTTTTTTGATCTCGGGTTGAACCAATCAAATGCGAGTCACAACGAGGAAGCTTTAAAGAATCTGAAACAATCTGTTTACGATCAGGATTTTGCTCTAGCGACCCGGATCTTAAATGGAAAAATTCTGCAAAGAATGAACCAAAACAAGCAGGCTGCGATTGAATACCTGGCAGCATTAAAAATCGCAGATGTTTCGGTTTCAGAGAAAAACGAGACAGAAAAAATCCTGCAAACCTACGAACCGATGACGACGCTGCTCAGCAGGGAAGACGACCCGCGAGTGCAGGCTAATTTATGCGAAAATGTGAATGGAATTCTCAATCAAAAAAACTGGAGACAAAATTTACAACGGATTAAAGATGAGTTGGTAAATTCAGAATATCAAGCCACATCTTTCTCGGAATTAATCCTGCAGCCTCAATTTAATCGTGTCATGGAATCAATCAAATATATCAACGAATTGGTGGGAAAAAAATATTTCTGGTCTGCCATGGATGAGTCTTTTCAAGCTCTTTTATATGCACCAAACTACCTGCCTCTCCATATTTTTATTTCTGATCTCTTGGTGAAGGAAAAGAATTTCCCCGATGCGGTGACCAAACTCATGGTGGTTGCAAACACATATATAGCCCGAGGAGAAACGGCGCAGGCGATTAAAATTCTGAGGCATGTCATCGAGCTTTCCCCAATGGATTTTCCCCCGCGGAATCGATTGATTGAGCAACTGCTTGCGCAAGGAAACAACGATGAAGCTGTCAGCGAATATATCGAACTTGCGGATATTCACTACCAGCAGACTGATTTGGAAGCTGCAAGAAAAGTGCTGACCGATGCCTTTGGTGCGTCGCAGCAAAATTCAACAAACCGCGATTTGGGTGTCCAGATCCTGGGACGGATTGCAGATATCGATTTACAACGCCTCGATTGGCGGCAGGCGATCAAAGTTTACGAACAAGTCCTCGATCTTTCGCCCGAGGATATGAGCGCTCGCGAAAACCTGGTGAAACTAAATTTAAAGTTGAATCAAGTAGATCAAGCCCAGGTAGAATTGGAATCCTGGGTAAATGCTCCCGGGAAAAACAAACGGGAGGAAATCATCTCCTTCCTGAAAAAGCTGGTCACAGAATTTCCGAGAGAGGAAATGCTCCAGCGCATTTTAGCGGACCAAGTTAATCAGAGGAGCCGATAAGATTGAACTTTTATTTGCAAAGCTTTATGGGGCGATAAATTAATTTCGGGAAGTGACCAAGTCAGCCCGGCGAAAGTTGCCGGGCAATTCCTCAAAATGAATCCACCCATTGCGGAGCTGCGTCAATCAATGCCGGCAAAAACACATCATTGGGATACCTTCTGATGTTCAGTGGTGATCCACAACTGATTTCCGTCGGTGGAAAGGTCAATCCAACCCAGTTGGTCGGTTCGGAGTAAATTTGAACTTTGGACTTCGTTGATGACGTCATTTGAAGGCAGACCATTCGGATCAGCAGCTGCAACGCTCAAAATGGTGACCTGAGGCTTCAGGTTTGCCAGCCATTCAGGGGGGTTCGAGGGAGCATATCCACTTTCAGAAATCAATAAGGCTGAGACTGAACCGATATTTTTCCCGTATTCGAGCTGATCAAAGACATCAAAATTCACACCAACCGGCAACACGGCTTTAAAATTTCCCTTTTCAACACTTAAAATGGCACCTCGATTGGATGCTGCCAGAACACGCAGAATAGTTCCATCCCCCAGGTCCAAACCGGAATCTGATTTGGCAATTTCAAGGGGGACATAATTAACAGTCACCCATTCTTTCAATTTGCGGGACGAGTATGAAGCTTCAAAATTGCCAGACCAAAGGATATTTGCGGGCCGGTACTGGTCGACCACCCGTGGCAAAGCTGCCAGTTGGTTTTCCTGGGTTGAAGCGACCAACAGATAATCAAGTCCACGATTGAAAGGGGCAATCCGACGACCAAGTTGGTCAGCCAGCGAAGATGGACTTTCGCCGCCGTTGATGAGGACATTGCGCCCGCCCGGGGTAGTGATCAAGATGCCATCCGCAGAACCGACATCCAGAAAATAGACATGTAAAAGACCGTCAGGGAGACAATATACCGATCGCCAGGTGAGAAAGGTTAAAATAGCCAAAAAAGAAATGAGATAAGTGGGGGTCAGGATATTTTTAAAGCGAGACCAAGCCAGTGTGCTTGCGAAAAGGATACAATAAAATAAAATGACGATGATCAGAGCGACTTCCCCCAACACCCACACTCCACCTGGAAAACCATTAAAAAACTCCACCATTCGAATGGTATATGCTGCAAAAGGCCAGGTAATCCAGGCGAACAATTGTCCGAGCGGAAGATATATTTTGCTGAAAACAGCAGCCAATCCCCCAAAAATCATGATCGCTGGTTGCGCGGGAAGGATGAAAGGATTTGCAAGGAATGATACGAGGGAAATCCGGCCAAAATAATAGATGGAGATGGGCAGGGTTGTCAACTGGGCAGCAAATGTCAGCAGGACATAATTCGAAAATGGACCGATGAATTTATCCAGATAAGCAGGTGGCACAAAGCGGGATAAAAACGCCCTGACGTAATCCTGCATTGGCTGGGCATAAATCACCAGTCCAAGAGTGGCTGCAAAAGAAAGCTGAAAACTGACATCCCACAAAACAAACGGGTTAAATGCAGCCATGACCAGGGCTGAGGTTGAAAGGGCAGTCATTGCCAGGCTGCGCCTCCCGATTAACCAGGCAATAATCGAAATACCGCCCATGATCGCGGCGCGGACTACCGAAGGACTTGCTCCAACTAAAAGGGTATAGAAAGCAATGCCCAAAATTGCCAGGTAGGAACCCCATTTTCTACCCAATAATTTGTTAAATAATAGAACCAGCACTGAAGCCACTATGGCAATATTAAAGCCCGAGATGGCGATGATGTGCGAGGTTCCTGTATTTTTGAAAGCCTGCTGAATTTCAACCGGGATATTTTTATCAGCCCCCAATAAAATTCCGCTCAAAAGGGAGGATTCTGGTGCAGGAAAAATGAGATTTAGTCTTTTAACCAGGCTGTTGTGTGTTCGATACATCCACGCCCAAAATGGGTTGGCATCCTTCCCGGGCAGCATGGTGATGGAATTTGTCTGAGTGATTGAATAGATTCCCTGGCGAGCCAGGTAATCCCGATATGAAAAAATTTCCTCCGCGGGGGGTGTCTCGACAAAACCTCTGACCCGGACATGATCCCCATAAGCGACTTCGTAATCGTTGCCTAACCTGACCAGGATATCACCCCGGACAGGAAAATCCCCTCCTCCGGTATCCAATGCCGAAACACGGATCCTCAGGTTCTCGTAAGTGTCACGAATATCCGGCTCTTCGATCAATGTCCCCGTTATGTAAATTTTCCGATCCAGCCCATTATAGTAGGCGATAAAGGATGAATTATTGACCGGTTGTGCAGATTGGTAGCGAGCAGCCCCCAGGAATAGGACGGCAGGAATGAGCAGAATGGCAAAAGGGGTGAGAGGTCGAATGTATCGAAGAATGAAAGCGATCACCAGCCCGAGAAAAACCAGCTGAATCCAGCTCAGGATGGATAATTCGATGAACCTTCCGAGAATGATGCCGCCTAAAAAGGCGGCAGCCAGCCAAACGAGCGGGAGAGATAATAATTGAGTGGAAATTGAAGGTTTAGCGGTTTGAATACCCATCAAATTCTCTCGTAAAAAGATCCTGCCATGGAATTAATGACCTCCCAACCAGGTGGACCATTTCCTTGTGGGTGACGGATTTATTTTTTCAACCGCATCACAAACCTCTTTGCAAAAAGCCTCCGATTCTTCACCTGTTCCGATTACAATCACGCCCTCCACCACCCGGCGGGAATCCTCAACCAGCCCCTTGACCTCAAGCCCCGCCTCCCCGGAAAAGAGAGAATGATGCACCTTGACGTGAATATTTTTCAGTTTTGCGCCAACAAGGTATGTTCCTCTTGGTCCTCCGGATTGTCCCCAGATCAGGGTATCGGATGATAGAACCACGACCGAATAAATAATTGGAGAAGCGCCTTTTTTTAACCCGGCGGAAAACAAACCCTCATTTTTTTCTATCACGGTTTCGCAACAAACCAGGCTGCCAAAATCCATCTCCCCCAACTGGTGAGATTCGAAATAACTTTGAATTGCCTGCAATAAATCAGGGTGCAATTGGTCGCAGGCACATCTTCTGGCTTTCCGGGAGATTGAAGTCATGGGGTTTTTTTATGTTGATTTATCGAGTTTTCAAACCAGAACGTAACGATAGGGATCGTGTTTGATAGAATGAATATAATTGTAGCATTATTCAATGTCTGGATAAACGAATGACCATAAATATGGAAAACAACGATCAAAAAATTATCCTGGTCACCGGAGCGACGGGCTATGTCGGTGGCCGCCTGGTACCGCGGTTGCTGGAAGCTGGATATAAAGTCCGGGTATTCGTACGAGATCCATCTCGTTTGCAGGGCAGACCCTGGCTGGACAAGGTTGAAGTGGTCAAGGGAGATGCCCTGCAGCTCGAAACACTTTATCCTGCATTGAAAAATGTGTCTGTAGCTTATTACCTGATCCATGGCTGGCAGGGTGGAAAAGCCAGCGCAATTCGGGATATGAATGTGGCGCGTAATTTTGTCATGGCAGCGAACCAGGTTGGCATCTCTCGAATTATTTACCTGGGCGAACTTGTGGATACCACCGCCAAGCTTTCACCCTACCTTCGCTCGCGTCACGAAACCGGTTATATTCTGCGACAGGGGGCAATTCCCGTTACAGAATTTCTCGCCGGTATGATCGTCGGTTCGGGCAGCATCCTTTTTGAAATGGTTCGTTACCTGGCAGAGCGGGAACCAATCCTTTTTTGTCCAAAATGGTTTTATTCATTAGCCCAGCCAATCGCAATTCGTAATGTGCTTGATTACCTGGTTGGAGCGATCAACAATCCAGAAAGTGTTGGAAAGAGAATCGAAATTGGCGGTTCCATGCGGTTAACGTATGCAGAAATGCTGCTTAAATACGCCGACCTGCGAAACTTGAAACGGTACCTGTTACCAATACCTTTCAATTTTCCACATATAAGTGCTTATTGGGTCCACATGGTGACTCCCGTAACTTATAACGCGGTGCTGCCGTTGATTGAAGGGCTGAATATCAAAGCGATTGCCGACATAAACCAGGCAAAACAAATATTTCCATCCATCGAATTGTTGGATTTCCCGACCGCTGTCCAGTATGCCTTTAACAAAATAGAAGCAGGAGAAATCGTTTCCTCCTGGAAGGATGCTCTTGTCACCAGCGCAGGGGATATCCAACCGTATCGTTTTGACCTTGAAGCGGGAATGTACATCGAAAGGCGGCAGAGATTGGTGGATGCTTCGACCAATGAAGTCTACCGGTCCTTCACCGGGATCGGTGGTGAGCGCGGTTGGTTATACATGGATTGGTTGTGGACCATCCGTGGATGGATTGATAAAGCCATCGGCGGGGTTGGTTTGCGGCGTGGGCGCAGGCATCCGGATGATGTCTGGGTTGGAGATTCTCTTGATTTCTGGCGGGTTGAATCTGTCGAACCCGGGTATTCAATGAGATTAAGGGCAGAAATGAAAGTCCCGGGAAAAGCGTGGCTTGAATTCACGTGCACGCCTGCCAGTTGGAATAAAACTCTATTAACTACGACGGCATATTATGATGCATTAGGGTTAAAAGGCTTAATTTATTGGTTTACCATGTGGCCATTTCATAAATTTATTTTTGATGGTCTCACACGAGAGATCGCAAACCGGGCTGAAAAAATCTACCTGGAAGAATAGAAGGGTTCAAGGCATCCCGTAAAGCCAGGCTGTCAATCCTGCTGTATGACACGTTCTTTTGATCCAACAGGCAAAACAATTAATGGGCGAAAAAGTTCTCGTAACTGGTGCGACCGGATACATTGCCAGCAGATTAATTCCACGCTTACTGGAAGCTGGCTATTCCGTGCGCTGCATGACCAGGAAACCCAATACCCTGACGGGTAGAGAATGGTATCCCAAGGTCGAAGTTTGCGTTGGGGATGTAACACAACCCGAAACGCTTCCCCCAGTTATGAAAGATATTCATTCAGCCTACTACCTGATCCATAACATGTCGATGGGAAGGGGATATCATCGCCTGGAAATAGAATCAGCGCGAAATTTTTCGTTCGCCGCTCGAGAAGCAGGAATTCAACATATTATTTACCTGGGCGGGCTGATCAATCCCAAAGATCCGGGCATGGCGACACATCTAATTTCCCGCATCAACAGCGGCAACGCCCTGCGCGAATCCGGCATCCCAGTGACCGAGTTTAGAGCTGGAGTCATCATCGGGGCAGGATCGGTCTCATTTGAGATGATTCGATTCCTGGTTGAGCAATTTCCCATTTTATTAGGGCCCATCAGGCTGAAACAACATTCCCAGCCAATTGCGATTAAAAACGTACTGGAATACCTGGTAGCAGGGCTTAATAACACGGCGGTGAGAGAAAAAATTATTGATATTGGAAGCCACGAAATTTTCACCTATATCGAAATCATGAAACAATATGCTCAACTCCGTAATTTAAAGAGACCCTCATTACTGGTTCCCCTCATCCCTGAATGGTTGATGGCAACCACGATCGATCATTTAACTCCGGTTGACCATTTGTACGCGCGTGCCCTTGTGGGAAGTTTACAAAAGGACAGCACGGTCTTTGATCCATGTGCACTTGAATTATTTCCAGATATCAGCGTAATGAACATCAAAGAAGCGATCAATCAGGCGCTCCTGGATACTAGACCTGAGTTAATGGAACGAATTTGGCTGGACCGGGACCAGGATGTCATTACCTTAAAACATGAGGGGATGTTCGTGGATTATCGAAGAATTCAAATTCCAGCTTCCACAGGACATGTCTTTGATATTTTGCTGAAAATTATCAGTAGCGATTTTAAGATTGGAAAGTTCCATTCTTTCAGGGTGGATTTCCAAAATAGTTACACGGTGAGGTTAAAAGTACTGCAGAAGATGCCGGGCGAAGCCTGGATTGAATGGAAGGTCACACCTCGTCTTGATGGAACGAGGTTGGAACAAACAGTATTCTTCCAGCCGCGGGATTTGACTGGCTTCCTAGGATGGTCTTTATTCAAGAAAAATTTTGAACACTTGTTGAAAGAAATTCAATGCCGCATCAACGCACAGATTTAAAGCAAATATTCAAAATAATAGCCATTTCATCCGGGGGATTGATTCTTGCCGGTCTGATAGCGTTTATTCCTTATCTGAGTTTGCCTCATTACAGTGATTTCTCGGTCATGTATTTCACGGTCAAATCCCTGCTGCACGGCATCTCGATTTATGATTATCCTGCCCAATTGATTTACATCAAAACGCTGGTGCCAAATAATTTTGAATTTTTACCTTATCCGTACCCACCCTGGTACGCATTTTCCACCCTGTTTCTGGGATTGCTGCCGATCCAGGCAGCAGCCAATTTCTGGTTCCTGATGAACCTGGCAATGATCAGCCTGGCTTCCTGGCTTGTTACGCCCGGGTGGTCCATTCCAAGGCGAATCATCGGGAATCTTGCCGCTGTTCTCTACCTGCCTTCACTGGGGCTTTTGATCGTGGGGCAATACGCAGCACCTGTTTTACTGGGTGCTGCTCTTTTTGTCTTTGGAGCCCGGAATAAAAATTCCTTTTGGCTGGCAGCAGGCTTGATTTTGATGACTTTTAAACCTCACATTGGGGGATTTCTCTTCGTGGGAGCGAGCCTCTGGCTTTTGTGGGAGAAATCATCCTCGTCACGAAAGGCATTTCGCTGGACGGTGATTGGTTTGGTCCTGCTGGTGCTCTTTGGATTTTTTGCAGACCCCAGCTGGCCAGTTTCTTATCTCAAGTCTTTAAATGGATACCGGACGCTGCCCGGGGTCCAGAGTTGTGGTTTGTGCGCCAGCCTGTCCGTTAGCGTCATCAAAACACTTACAGGCAAGGGAGATACCCAGCAAGCAGTCTTGATTGGAATGGGGTTATTGATCGCAATTGTTTGGCTCTTATTAAGTAAATTTCAAAATGCTTTGAAAGATCCTTTTGTATTAATTTGCCTACTGGCAACCGTGACATTACTGGTGGATCCTTATTTACTCAATTATGATTATGTCCTGATGATTCTTCCCATAATTTGGCTTGCAACCAGGAGCAGGATGGTTGTTATTCTCTATTTTTTGCCCATTATTTTGCTGTTTACCGGGCGCGCAAGTAATTTCGTTCTGCCACTCGGCGCAACTGTGATATTTATCCTCATTTTGATTAATTCATTGACGATATCCCCGGTTAGTCATAAAATCACATCCACAATTGAATAATGGTCAGGGTGCCTTTACCCCCGGATGGGGAGGCTCAATGGCGAAGCCGGTTTAAGTCCGGCACTGTTGCGCAACTGTATTTCAGAACAAGATTCCAAATCTTCAAATTCTGATAAGTCAGGTCGCCCGCCCTCACCATGGAATACCACACTCTCGCAGAAAGGAGGTGGAGCCGGCCAGTTTTTGACCAAAATCCCCTCCCCTGTCTTGCAGACAGGGGTTTTTATTTCCACCAAAAATAAACCTGGAGAAGTTGAATGACTCGAAAATTAATCGTAGCGTTTTTGTTGATCGCCCTGTTATTGAGCGGCTGCAACACTCCCGCTGCCACACCACAGAAATTGACATTGACAGACGGGCTCGGACGCAATGTAATCTTGAATCAACCAGCCCAAAGAATCATTTCCCTGGCACCCTCCAATACGGAGATCCTGTATGCAATTGGCGCCGGGAAGCAGGTTATTGGTCGGGACGATTATTCCGACTACCCGGCAGAGGTGCAATCCCTGCCAAAATTGGGGGATTCCAATAAAATCAACTTTGAACAGATTGTGGCTTTAAAACCAGACCTGGTCTTAATGGCAGGAATAAACAACAAGGAAGATGTCAAGAAATTTGAAGACCTTGGATTGAATGTTTATTACCTTAATAATCCTGTCACCCTGGAAGATATGTATGCGAACCTGGCAATTGCAGGCAGCCTCACGGGTCACGATGCCGAAGTCAAGAAATTGGTTGATAGTCTCAAACAGCGGGTGGCTGCAGTGGATGAAAAAATCAAGACAGCAAGTAATAAGCCGGTGGTTTATTATGAGCTCGATGCCACCGACCCAGCCAAACCTTATACCATTGGACCGGGAACTTTTGGGGATTTATTGATCAATCGCGCCGGTGGGGTTAATCTCACAACGGTTGCAGGAATCACGGATCCATATCCAGCAATCAGCCTGGAACAGGTGGTAAAGACCGATCCCGATTTTATTGTGTTGGGTGATTCAATGTGGGGTGCAACCGTGGACTCAGTCGGTCAGAGACCCGGTTGGGAAAAACTCAAGGCTGTTACAAATCAAGAGGTGGTTCCTTTTGACGACAACCTGGTGAGCCGTCCTGGTCCACGACTGGTGGATGGTTTGGAAGCAATGGCGAAATTAATACACCCGGAATTGTTCAAATAAGCCTTCGAATGGCAGGTTGCCTGGAATTTTTCCAGGCAACCTGCCAAAATTCTTTATGAATAAAAAGTTTTTTCCTTACCTTTGGGTGACCTTTTTCCTGATTGCTGCAATAATCAGTAGTATCGCAATTGGTTCTGTTTTTATTTCCCCGCTTGAAATCCTGCGCGGATTGTTTGGAAAAGCGATCACTTCATCAGATGCGACCATCCTCTGGAGTATTCGCCTGCCCCGGACTATTTTGCTTGCCCTGGTTGGCTCCGCTTTGGCGGGAAGTGGCGCAGCTTACCAGGGACTATTTCGAAATCCTCTCGCAGATCCATACCTGATCGGTGTCGCCTCCGGTGGCGGACTCGGAGCTGTATTCGCCATGTTTATTAATTGGCCTTACACATTCCTGGGGCTTCTCGCCGTACCAGCGACTGCTTTCGTTGCCAGCCTGGGCACTGTTTTCCTGGTCTATCTCTTCGCTCAAACGCGTTCTGACATCCCGACCACAAACTTGATTCTCGCCGGCGTGGCAGTTTCATCCTTTACCGGGGCTTTAACTTATTTCCTGATGATCACTTCGACCGGTGAACTGCGCAGAGCATTAAATTGGCTCCTGGGCGGAGTCAGCCTGGTGAGCTGGTCAGCCATTGGAGCCTTGCTGCCTTACTTGGCAATTGGTTTCGGGGTGCTCGTGATCAGCGGACACGCGCTTAATTTGCTGCAGTTCGGGGACGAGCAGGCAACCCAGATGGGTCTGGATACCCGCAAGGCAAAATTGATCATTATCGCCGCATCATCACTGGTTACTGCGGCGGCAGTTTCATTTGCAGGAATTATCGGGTTTGTTGGGTTGGTGGTTCCGCATGTTGTGCGAATATTTTGGGGAGCCGATTACCGCCGAATCATCCCGCTCAGCATCATTGGTGGAGCAGGAGCCCTGTTGTTTGCAGATATTTTAGCCCGGGTCATCCTGGCGCCCCAGGAATTACCGGTTGGAATCGTCACTTCCCTCGCAGGCGCTCCATTTTTCCTGTGGGTTTTGCGCAAGGGTAGAAACCTTAAGTACTGGTAAGCCTGGAAAAAGATTTTTGTAAGTTCCCGGTTTTTCAGGTTCTTGATTTTTCCTTCGAAAAGGTTGCATGTTGAATTTTAGTGGAGTCTGGACGTCATGTTAAAAATCCAAAATGTTTCTTTTGGCTACAATACTCACCAGGTTTTACGAAATATTAATTTTGAGACTCAAAAAGGTGAAATCCTGGGAGTGTTAGGTCCGAATGGATCTGGAAAATCAACATTGATCCGCTGTATCAGCGGCATCCTGCCTGGATTCTCAGGGACAATATCCATCAATGGACAATCCACAGCCACGCTGAACACCGTCAAAAGAGCGCGCTGGATTTCAGTTGTGCCCCAAAACGCATCTCTCCCATCTGCCTTCACAGCAATGGAAACTGTCTTGCTGGGTCGAACACCTTATATAAATTTTCTCGGTCAGATTTCCCAGTTAGATCGTGAAATAGCCTGTTCTGCGCTGGAACAGGTGGATGCTCTTGAACTCTCTGAGCGTGTCATTGGGGAGCTATCGGGTGGTGAAAAACAAAGAGTGATCCTGGCTCGTGCCCTGGCTCAATCCGCTCCGATCATGCTGCTTGATGAGCCAACCAGTTCACTGGACCTTCAACACCAGATGAAACTCCTCAGCCTGGTCAAAAAGCTTGCAAAAGAAAATTCATTGACCGTCGTGATCGCCCTGCATGATCTAAATCTCGCTGCCAGGTTTGCTGATCGCATTGCCCTGCTTGTAAATGGAGAGCTTAAAGCCCTGGGTACACCCTGGCAGGTGTTGAAAGCAGATATTTTAGCCGAAGCGTACAGCTGGCCCGTAAAAGTAATTGATCATCCCTTTTTTGACACCCCGTTGATTCTACCGGAATCTGTTCTTTGAAACACGGATCATCAAAGTTTTAAATATAACCATTTTTCCCAAATAAACGACAACATGATCAACCGGGGTCTTCCGGGGGGTGCTGGAGAAATTAAGGTAACCAACAAATAATGATTTTCATCCAGTTATTTTTCCAGAGATTTGTGGTACATTTCTGCAAAGGAGTAATTGGATGAACAAAACTTATGCAGATTTTTTAAAGAAGTATCCAACCTTTGAAGAAACAAGGCACATCGATCAAATCCGCCGGGAAGATTACAGTCGAATTGATCGAACCCATCAAATTTATCTCGACTTCACTGGAGCCGGGTTGTACGGCGAATCGCAGGTTAGAAATCACCAGCAACTGCTGCTCGAAAATACATTTGGGAATCCTCATTCCACCAATCCAACTTCCATCGCTGCCACTCACTACGTTGAATCTGCCCGGTTATCTGTGCTTAATTTTTTCAAAGCGGATCCGGCTGAATATGATCTGATATTTACCACCAACGCCAGCGGTGCATTAAAAATCGTCGGGGAAAGTTATCCATTCACATCCGGCGATCAATATTTATTGACCTTTGATAATCACAACTCGGTGAACGGTATCCGGGAATTTGCCCATCACAAAGGAGCGAAGGTCACTTACATCTCGATCTCTCTGCCAGATATGCGGGTGGACGAAAGCAGGATGGATGAGTACTTTGACCTCGCCAAAGCCGGCGGCAACAACCTTTTCGCTTACCCGGCGCAATCCAATTTCTCTTCAGTCAAACACCCGCTGGAATGGATCGAGAAGGCGCATGCGAAGGGTTGGGATGTACTCCTGGATGCCGCGGCGTATGCCCCCACAAATTTTCTGGATCTCTCGCGCTGGAAACCTGATTATGTCCCGCTATCGTTCTATAAAATTTTTGGTTACCCCACAGGGCTGGGGGCGCTGATCGTTCGACGGTCTGCACTAAATAAACTGCAGCGACCCTGGTTCGCTGGTGGAACCATCACGGTTGTGTCTGTCCAGGGTGATAAATTCTACATGGCAGATGGGCATACAGCATTTGAGGATGGCACGATTGATTTTTTGAATATCCCCGCCATCGAAATTGGTCTGCAGCAGATTCAAAAAATGGGAATGGACAGCATACAAGCCAGGGTGAAGAGTTTGACAGGTTGGATGCTGGAAAATCTCACTGCTTTGCGGCATAAGAGCGGGGTTCCACTGGTCAAATTATATGGACCCATGACAACCGAATCGCGGGGAGGAGCCGTCACCGTCAACTTTTTCGATGGAAAAGGTCAGGCGATTGATCACCGTGAGATTGAAAACGCTGCAAACAAGGTCAATATTTCTCTCCGGACAGGTTGTTTCTGCAATCCTGGCGCAGGCGAGCTGGCTTTAGGGATCTCGCGGGTTGAACTTGACGTTTGCTTCCACCAACCGCAACACGAAAACCGGTTGTCCCTGGATGATTTCAGATTATGCATTGATGGGAAATCGAGCGGCGCTGTCAGGATATCGATCGGTATGATATCCAATTTTGAAGATGTTCAAGCTTTCCTAAATTTTGCTGAAACTCTATTGGAATAATACCCTGAGCTTGTGGTGATCGAAATTAACTTAAGGGCTGGTCTTACAATTCAACCATTTAAAGGGGCGTGACCACCGGTTGTGAAAGAGGGGGGGCTTTCGAAAGCTCGAATCGATATGAGAGCTGTCCAAAATTGATGATATCTCCGTGTTTAAGCCTGCGACCTTCCAACCCGACCTGATCGAAATTTACCCACGTTCCCGCGATTGAGTTTTGATCAAAGATCGTGAAAATATCATCCTCAGAGCGGCGCAAACGTGCATGCAGGGATGAAACGGATGGATGGTCCAGGACAATTGTTGCCTGGGTGGGATCGCTCCCAAAGGTCTTCTCCTTCTCATTCAACTTGATCGGTTCCGCCTGGGAGGCAATATTGCTGGAAATGAGCTGGATCAAATAAGCCGGCGGGGGATTTTCTTTGCGACGCAGCCAGGGTAAGGGTAGATTTTTTTGTAAATCGGGGTGATCTTTGCCGAAAACCGGCTGAGTGACTGGGTCGTTTTGCAGAACCCTGTTTTTTCGATGTTCTGCCAGGGTTGCAAGCCCTCTTCGTCCGCCGAGAATAATAATTCCAAGAACGATTGCGCCGGCAAATATGACAACAGAAATGGTCAATGCCGTCCGGTTGCGGAGGATCAAGCCTGCCACCCCTCCCGGAGGCTCCACTACAATTATCTTGACCGGCACGTCCCCAGATATCCTGGTCAGCCCAAAGATATCTTCCACTTCCACCTGCAGCCCATGTTCATCACTGACCTGATAACCTCGTAAATCCCACTTAAAACGATTGAATGGTTCGGTTGTGTTTTCCATCAACTTTTGACCATCAACGTACAATGCAACTCGTTTTAATGCGCGAGGCTTACCGTCTGGAAATTCCACCAAAACGGATATGTCCTGGGAGACTGGCTGAAAACTTGCCGGGTCAAAAGGGGAATTCGGGTTTTGCCGGACAACTTCAATCGGAAGAGAGAGGAGGGCGGCGCTGGGTGGTTGAATATCGAGTGGGAAGCTTAAAGCCGAACTATTCAATAAAATACCACCGGTCTGGCTGACTTGCACCTGGACGGAATGATTCCCGCTTTGCCTGATTTTGGATCCATAGGTTAAATAATAGACAGAGCGCAGCGATGCAAACCATTGCTCCGGATCAGGCAGTGTTTCTGCGCCTGTAAAGGTGACAAAACGACCGCCTGTAGAGAGCGCCATGTTTTCAAGGGCGATGGCCCCGGGGTTGGACAAATTAACATTTGAATCGACGATCCAGACAAAAATCCTCACCCTTGCCTGGCGGGCACGATCGATCAGATCGTTGATGCCGCTCTGGTCTTTGAGCCCCAAATGCCCAGAAACGAGCAGAATCGCCTTCTTCACTCCCGGGGCAGAGTCTTCTTCCTGGGCGGAATCAAGCGCATAACTTAAGGCAGCCAGGCTGTTGGTCGAAGATCTGGCTTTGGGGTCAAATGCATCCAAGCGGATTTTAAATTCGGACGGAGATTGGTTGGATGCAACAATGCCCCCATTCCAGGCTAAGGTTAATGAATCCTTGCTATCCGGCTGGCGGGAAACCAGCCAATGGTCAAAAGTTTCGAGCAGTTTAGCATAGCGTGATGTGCCATAACTGTCGCGAATTGCGAGGGCGGGGTCGGAATTAACTGCAAGGACAATTTTCAATGGGACAGGCAGGTTCTCGATTTTTTCGGGTGTGATTTGCTGCCCGTCCTCCAGAATGGAGATATTGGAAGAATTAAGCCCCTGGATATAACTTCCTTGATCATCAAAAACGTCCATGTACATTCCCAGGGATGGGAATTTACTGGAATCAGGCGTGGTAATCAATACGTTTCCGGTGCCCTGTGCATTTACTGGAAATGCAGGCAAGATCAAACAAATTAAAGTCAGAATAAAGAAAAATCGCCTGGAAACAAGCATGGGTAAGGATACCTTTTTGATGTAATTATCATACTCGATAAATAAAAAAGACGCGAAACCTTTTTCAGGTCCGCGTCTCAATGACTTTTCAATGGATGGGTTCGTCAATTTTTTAGAACTCAGACAGGCTATGTTGAAATATTAGATCAAAGGATTGGGGGTTAATGGATTCCCTTGAAAATCCGTCGGAGAATTTGAAACCGCTGATGAGGGAACGGTTATGCGAATGAAGACCAGCGTCCAAACCGTCTGGATGTAGGCTTGCAGTAAGCCCATGATAATCAAAATTACAGGAAAAAGGATCACACTGCCGCCAACGGCAAAGGAAATGATCCACCCTGCTGGTAAGAGCCTGGTCGCCGCGGCAAAGACCAAGGGAATTGCAACCAAAATAATTGGGATGGCAACGACAATCGAAACAATAAATGAAAGGACTGCCAGGATTATTGAGAATGCAATGATGCTCAACCAGGCTTTTTTAAATACCTCCCAACCGCGGGCAATGCTTTTTGCAATTCCAAGGTCTTCAATCACCAAAGCATTGCTGGACTGTTCCAATATCCAGTTTACGAGAATCGAGAAGATCCCCATCACACATAGCAGCATCAGAAAAAAGGTGAAGATACCAATCCCTGGCAGGGGGGGTAAATTACTGGTCAGCAACATATAACCGCTGAACAACATGCCTGCCAGCAGGATTAAATCTATGATCCAAAACGGCAGCGTGAAAACCAGTTTAAGACCGGTCATGCGCCAGAAAAAAAAGGTGCCATCCCGCCAAAGTTGAGCAAATCGCAAAGTCTCCGCGCCAGAATCAGCCCGGCTGGCGCCCTTGATCAGAGCTGTTTTGCCGATGACTCCCAGGGCGAATCTCAGGAGTAGCATCACAATCAATAAAATGACGAATAACCAAATTAACCAGGCATAACGGGTCCAAGCCTGGTTCCAAAATTGGCGCAATAAATATTCAGCCCGGCTGAATTCATACCCGCTAAACCAGTTTGAATTTCGAAAATCTGCGGAATTCAAATTGTAATTGTAGCTGGCACCAGTTCGGGCACCACAGCCAGCCAAGATGCCGAATATCCATAAAATCTTAAATTTCAAGATAATTTTCCAGGATTTTGAAAGAATTTCCCCAAAATTAATATTCAGATTCATCTTCTTTCCCTTTTTCGATTTCTGGTTGGGTGGGAATGACGTCTATGATGGTTGAATTTCCTCCAACCGGCAATTTGATCCAGTTATGCAGACCTGCCCAGATTAAGAGCGGAATTCCAATTGCCGTTCCACCGACCGCGTAAGGTACACCGGCAAAAATACCCATCACCAGTCCCTTCGCAGCAGCCACCCCCCATTCATCCTGATCCAGGTAATGCTGCACCATGGTCGTGGTGATAAATCCGAGCAGCCCCAGCCCGACGCAGGTGAACAGGAGGACCAGAGGATCCAGGAGTTCAAAAATTGAAAAAAAGCCATCCAGCGCGATCGTCGCCAGTGCTGCGAGCGGATGAATGGGTGGTGATGAAACAGGATTTCGTTGTACCAGGCTCAAAGGATTACCTCAATTTATTTATACGTCATCCCAGCCAAAAAGTTTCAAACTGGTTGAACGAACTTCACTCCCACTCGATCGTCGCAGGTGGTTTACTGGTGATGTCATAAACCACCCGGTTAATACCCGGCACTTCATTGACGATCCGGGTTGAGACGCGGGCAAGCACATCATATGGGATTCGAGCCCAGTCTGCAGTCATGAAATCGTCGGTTAAAACTGCACGAATGGCACAGGCTTCCTGGTAGGTGCGCTGGTCACCCATCACCCCCACCGATTGAACGGGCAGTAAAACAGCAAAAGCCTGGCTGGTTCCCGCATTTTTACCCAACAGCCCGGCTGAGGATAATTCCTGGATGAGAATCGCATCGGCTTCTTTTAATCGCTGAACGCGCTCAGGGGTTATTTCTCCCAAACAGCGTACCGTCAAGCCGGGTCCCGGGAAAGGCTGCCGCCAGACCATCGCGGCAGGCAGACCCAGGGCTTCGCCAACGGCGCGCACTTCATCCTTGAAAAGAAAACGCAGTGGCTCAACCAGCTCAAAGGTCATATCCTTTGGCAAACCGCCAACATTATGATGGGTTTTAATCTTATCGGCTTTGTTTCGGTCCGGCGCCGAAGATTCAACCACGTCAGGATAAATGGTACCCTGGACCAAAAATTTCGGTTGACCGAGATTTTTTGCTTGTTTTTCGAAAATACGAATGAATTTTTCGCCCACGATCCGGCGTTTCTTTTCAGGGTCAGTTTCACCTTTAAGGGCAGAAAAATACTCGTCCTGCGCCTGCACCGCCACCAATTCAACGCCAAGCATCTCCCTGAAGGCTTTTACAACCTGCTCGGGTTCATCCTTGCGCAATAAACCGGTATCGACAAAAACTGCGACCAACTGATCGCCGATCGCCTGGTGAACCAAAGCTGCAGCCACGGAAGAATCAACTCCTCCGGAAACTGCGGCGAGGACGCGGTTCTTTCCAACCTGTTGACGAATTTGATTAATGGATTGTTCGATGATTGACTGCGGCGTCCATTCAGGTGAAACCCCGGCAATTTCCACAACAAATCGCCGCAGTATCTCAGCGCCGCCGATGGTGTGATTTACTTCCGGATGAAATTGCAGTCCAAAATATCGTTTTTTTGGATCAGCCATGGCAGCGTAAGGGCTGTGATCGCTTTTCGCCCAGGCAACGAACCCATCAGGAACCTTTGTAATCCGATCGCCATGCGACATCCAAACCTGGAAATTCTCATTTCCCAGCAGGTTGTTTCCCGGCAGGGGTTCGAGTGTGGCTTTTCCATATTCCCGGGCTGCCGAAGGATCAACCTTTCCACCCAGGGCGTGGGTCAGCGCCTGCATCCCGTAGCAAATTCCTAAAATTGGCAGATTTGAATCGAGGATGAATTTTTGAATAAAAGGTGCACCGGGTTCATAGACCGATTTTGGCCCGCCTGAAAGGATAAAGGCTTTCGGCTTGATGCTCATAATCCGCTCAGAAGGGGCATCCCAGGGGAATAATTCGCAATAAACGTGGGCTTCGCGCACTCGTCTCGCAATCAACTGGGCATACTGGGAACCAAAATCGAGTATTGCAATGGTATTGGACATGAATTGTTTTCAATCCTCTCAAGATTGTTTCCAACCAGCAGACGTGCCTGGAATTCTGAGTATTCGAGGAAATTTAGAAAAATTTTGATCAGGAATAAATTCGAAATCAAGACCAGCGCAGAGGTCTCATTTTCAGCAAACAGCACCTTTTCAGAAAGGCAGGTTTTGCATATGAAACGAGGTTTTTTTTAGACCAGCAAGCCTGTACTGAACATTTTCAGATATTCGAGCGGCAGGTTTATGAATTAATTAGTCATTCACCAATAATGTCAAATCCGGCAGAGTAAATTTGAAATGCTAATCCGCAAAGGTTATCGTGTCATTATCCAGGGAGGCGATGATTGCAAGGGATTCAACCGGCACGCCCAATTTTTGGAGAGCTTCGCGACCGCCTTCAAAATTCTTTTCAATTAATGCACCAACACCCACAATTTTTGCACCGGCGGTTTCAGCCAGGCGGACAAGACCCAGGATGGTGGCGCCAGATGCCAGGAAATCATCGATGATCAAGACCTTTTCTCCAATTCGTAAATGCTCAGGAGAAATGATCAGCTCGACCATGCGCCCCTTGGTATGAGAGGGAGCGAGCGTCAGGTAGACCTGATCAGGCATGGTAACCGGTTTGGTCTTGCGGGCATAAACCACGGGCAAACCCAGGTGAATCGCCGTCGTGAGAGCGGGGGCAATCCCCGATATTTCAGCAGTCAGAATCTTCGTCGCACCAAGATCAGCAAAACGGCGGGCAAATTCCTTGCCACACTCGTCCATCAATTTTGGGTCGACCTGGTGATTGATGAAACTGTCCACTTTCAGGATTCCATTCCCGAGGACTTTGCCTTCACTTAAGATTTTTTCTTTCAATTCTTTCATTATTCTCTCCAAAAAATACAATAATCAAATCGAATGGGTAACAGAGGTTGTCTATTCAATCCATGAAAACATTTTACTTCGATTGATCTGATCTATCCAGATGAAACCTCATTCCCAATCTTTCAGCAAAAACAGATGTCATTGAGATCAAGTTGTCCAATGGATTTACCTGTAACCGCTTTCTATAAAAAACCCGTCCGCCCACCATTCTATTCAAGGTTTTTGACGGTCTTTATGTATGGGTGAAAATCCCACTGAAAAACATCTCAAAGACAACCCGTAATCAATGCTGCGGAATCCATTATCATGCAAAAATGGGATTAAACAAATTGAGTTGAATCCCTGTATTGTATAATGATGAGCGAACCGAAAAATAAGATTAAATCTTCAGAAATGGATTCGGAAACTTCCAGGGATTAATTCAGGCAAAATGTCGCTACGAAGAATTATCTTTCTATGCATGCTGATCATTCCGGCAACCTTATTTATCCTGGTTGCCTTTAAAAGTGATCCCAACGACCCCTACAATGGTTTCGAAGTCATTGCGCTGTTGATCAGCATTCCAATTATTTTTATCAATATCTGGGAATGGCAGGATCCTGTAGGGTTGGATTATTATATTAATCCGGACAAACCATTCCATTCAAACCCCTCGAGACCTCAATCGACCAAACGCCTGCTGTCTGTGATCGTTTTATTAGCCTGCATCGCCCTTGGGATTTCGATATTTCATCCATCCCTGGACGCCTTGTTCAGCAATGGATCCGGCAGCGCGACATTGGAAGTAAGTTCGATCCAGACGGCTGCTGTAGCCACTTTCCAAGCCAAGCCGCACGCCAAACCAAACCCGACCAAGAAGAGTACAGAAAAGCCGGCTTTCACGGAAATTGCAGCCAACGGTACAGCCGCGGGTTCTCAGCCAACCGATACCCCGCCAATGGAAACGCTGACCCAGGAAATTCTGGAAACTGCGACTGAGACCATTGAACCTTCTGCGACAAAAACAAAACCCGGTCCGACCTCAACCAAGGCTCCCACGGCTGTGCCGGAAAAAGTTTATCAGGTCGGTGATTCAATTAATATCAACGGAATTGTGATTTCCCTTGACTCGGCGGATATCACAACAGATTTGATTAAAACCACCCTCACAATTCGGAACAACACCTCCACGGAATTACCCGTGGATTCCATGCTTGAATTTATCCTTCTAACACAGGATAATACCGTGCTTGAAAGAGACCTTACAAATCTTACAGCCTGCGCATCCACGGATTTGGATGGATCCATACCAGCCGGTGGAAGTGTTCAAGGTCTTCTCTGCTGGACCGGGCAGAGTTCTCCATCTTATAAATTATATTTTTCGCCCGATTTTATGTTCGACCCAGCAAGCAGTGTGATCTGGAAAATCAACTCTCCTTAAATTCAGAGTCATCTCAATTCATCCCGGAATACCGCTGTAAGCAGCATGCTGACCAGGCTTGTAATCAAACCACCCAATATGGCAGGCCAGATTCCCGCAACGGCGTAACCGATATGGAACGAAGAACCAATCGAACCGGCAAGCCAGAACATAAACGCATTAATGATCAGAGTAAACAAGCCGAGGGTCAGAAAAATAATCGGGAAGGTCAGAAATTTCAGAATAGGTCTGACCATTGCATTCAAAAAACCAAAGATTAAAGCCAGCCAGGCAAAAGATAACCAGTTCGTCCCGGGCTGCATGGTGACACCCTGGACAAGCGATACGGCAACAAACAAAGAAATCGTATTGATCAACCAGCGCAGAAAAAATCGTGTCATGGTTCCCTTATTGAATAAAAAGTGGATTTCCTGAAATTATTCAGAATATTTCTAATTACGCGTGAAATTCATTCAAGTTGCAGGTTTGCCGGCATACTTCATCCAAACCAGGGTGCGATTTGGAATCAGTCCAACGGATTGAAAGGCATCATCATAAGAACCGGAGGGGTATTCGAACACCAGGTTGCGCGATCTCTTAAGCAGATTCGGATTGTTTGAAAAGAGGGCGGTGATGGCATCCAGCGATGGAGTTTCCGGTAATGCAGCCCAGAGCTGGTCCGGTTGAGTGTTAAAACGCTGGTAACTTAACACTCCCTGGAGTTTTCCATGGCGATATGCAGAGAATTGAGTGGTGCGGGAATCAAGCAGGAAGCGATAGATGGAATAGAAAATTCCCGGCTGCAGCAAATTCCACTGCTGAGGGTGATACCAATCCAGGGTGGATGGGTAAGCGCGCGCCAGCCACTCCTTTTGAGACTCCCATTCCTTATCGTTCCTGGGCAGAATCCTGATATCCCCGGGTTGATATGGAGGAAGCTTAAAATCCGGGGGAACATTCCAAGTAGTCCGGGTGGCACGCTCTTCAAACCCAAGGTCTTTGTAAAGCTGGATTGCGCCATCGTTATCGTGCCTGACCTGGAGCCAAATGGAATCTGCATGTTTTTCCCGCGCCCGATTAATGGAAGCTGTGGTTAGAAGGCGGGCAATGCCCTGGCGACGAAATTCGGGATGCGTGGCAACATTGGCAATCAAATAAACTTTTTTGCCATGACTTACAAACGGGATCAGGCTGACATTTCCAACCACCCTCCCGTTATACTCCCAGACAAACCCCGAAAGAGGCAGGGAGACGGTTTCGATGACACGAGGTGCCCAGTTCAGGAAGTTGGAATCATGCCCGCTGTGACGCATCATATCGATAAAAGACCTTCCATCCCGATCCAGAGTCGTGGAAAAACAGAGCTCAATCAGGTCAGCCACACCTGGCAAGTCCCGCATGATATTAAGCGGACGCATTTGTCCGCTGGATGTAGGTGAAGCTGCAATCAAAGTTGATGCCATCGGGTATTATTATATGATGACCTGGTTTTTAATGGGAGCAATTTGGTGGTTGAGAAACAAAATAATTGCTAAAATAGACTCATACATAATTCTTACAGGGTTCTTTCACCTTGATAATACAGGTTTTGCTATAATGCGAACGTTTGATTTATTTGAAAGGAATGAACTCCCATGATGCGATTTGATCGATTTACTGAAAGGGCACAAGAAGCCGCCCAGCGCGCTGCGGAAATAATTCAGCGTTATGGACATAACCAGATTGATACCGAACATATTTTGATGGCGTTGATTGAGCAGCCAGGCGGCGTGATCCCCCAGATACTTGAAAATTTAAATGTTAGTGGTCCTTCATTGATTGAAAGACTTGACGCAGCTCTGCGCGCAACGCCCAAAGCCAATATCTTCGGCGGGGGAGCCGGGCAAATTTTTATCACCCCGCGTGTCAAGAGAATTATTGACCTGGCAAATGAAGAAGCCAACCGCCTTAAGGATGAATACATATCCACGGAACATATTTTCCTGGCTATTTTGACGGAACGGAACACCCCCGCTTCACGAATTTTGGAAAGCGCCGGAATTACCCGCGACAGGGTTTTTGAATCCATCCTGCAGATCCGCGGTGGACAGCGAGTGACCGACCCACAGGCTGAATCACGATATCGAACGCTGGAGAAATATTCCCGCGATTTGACGCAGCTTGCCCGCGAAGGGAAGCTTGACCCGGTCATCGGAAGAGACAAGGAAATTCTACGCCTGATCCAGATACTTTCACGTCGAACCAAAAATAACCCGGTTTTGATTGGTGAAGCTGGCGTCGGAAAGACTGCCATCGTCGAAGGACTCGCCCAAAAAATTGCAGATAATGATGTTCCGGAAATCCTGAACGGTAAAAAAGTTGTAGCGCTCGATCTCGGCTCCCTGATCGCTGGCAGCCGGTTTCGAGGTGAATTTGAAGAACGACTTAAAACGGTCATGGAAGAAGTGCAGCGCTCGCAGGGCGATATCATCATGATGATCGATGAACTCCACACGGTTGTGGGTGCTGGAGCTGCTCAGGGTGCCATGGATGCGTCCAACATGCTCAAACCTGCACTCTCACGCGGCGAACTTCAATGTATTGGTGCCACCACTTTGGATGAATATCACAAATATATTGAAAAGGACGCTGCCCTCGAACGCCGTTTCGCACCCATTTACGTGGATGAACCTTCCGCTGCAGATGCAATCAACATGTTAAAAGGATTGCGTGACCGCTATGAAGCCCATCACAAAGTCCGTTATTCTGATGAAGCCCTGGTTGCAGCAGTAAACCTCGCAGATCGCTATGTCACCGACAGGCGGCTGCCCGATAAAGCAATCGACCTGATGGATGAAGCTGCAGCCAAATTGCGAGTGGCTCTGTATTCGATGCCGCCTGAATTAAAGGACATGAAAAAGGAAATAGACCGGATCACCTCCGAAGAAGAACAGGCTGGTCTGGCGCGGGATTATGAGCGCGCCGCGCAAAAAAAGGTGGAACGGCTGCGCCTGCAGGATGAATATGCGCTCAACCGGGATAAATGGGAAGCGGAAAACCACATTGACGAAGTCGTGGATGTGAATGACATTGCCGATGTTGTTCACCAGTGGACCGGCATCCCTCTCAGCCAGATGCTGGAAACAGAAGCCACCAAACTCCTGCAGATGGAAAGTCGCCTGCACGAACGAATTATTGGTCAGGATGAGGCAATCCATGCCATTTCAGATGCCATCCGCCGCGCTCGTTCAGGTCTGAAAGACCCGAGGAGACCCATCGGTTCATTCATCTTCATCGGTCCGAGCGGAGTAGGAAAAACTGAGTTAGCCAAGGCTTTGGCTGAATTTATGTTTGACGACGAAGATGCGCTTGTGCGGATCGATATGTCAGAGTACCATGAACAACACACTGTCAGCCGCCTGTTTGGCGCCCCTCCCGGATACGTCGGTTATGAAGAAGGTGGGCAGCTCACCGAAGCAGTCCGGCGCAGACCGTACCGGGTTCTTTTGTTTGACGAGATTGAAAAAGCTCACCCAGAGGTTTGGAACGCTTTGCTGCAAATCCTGGATGACGGCAGGATGACAGATGGTCAAGGAAACGTTGTTGATTTCCGCAATACGGTCTTGATCATGACCAGCAACCTCGGCACGGAATATATCCACAAGGGCGGAACCCTGGGTTTCCTGCAACAAGACATCGATGACGGGGAACGCGTTGCCCATGAAAAGATCGAAAAAGCGCTCAAAGGTGCGTTCCGACCGGAATTCCTCAATCGAATTGATGACGTCATCATGTTCTCGCCACTATCGGTGGAACAGATGGAGAAAATTGTCGATTTACAACTGAAGGAAGTTCAAGATCGATTGAATGAATATAATATCAAGATTGAATTGACACCCGAAGCCCGGACCTGGTTTGCCAAAGAAGGTTATGATCCGGCGTTTGGAGCTCGTCCTCTGCGCAGAGCCATTCAGAAAAACCTCGAGAGCCCGCTTTCGATTGAACTGCTGGGTGGAAAATTCACTGGCGGTAAAACTGTAAAGGTGGACGTTTCTGAAGGTAAGATTATTTTTTCATAAAGAACCTGGCTGGTCAAAATCAACAGACTCTGCTTGAACTGGCGGAGTCTGTTTGTTTAAAAAAAAATTAAAATTCTCAATGGAAACATTTTCCGGTTTATCGGGTAGAATTTGACCTGATTACAGGAGAAAACAATGGACCAAGAAAAAAAGAGCTTCTTTTCCAGCACGATGGGGATAATCCTCGTTTTATTGGTTATTTTATGTTTCTGCTGTCTCATATTACTTTTTCAACTTACACGCGTGCCCATGGAGAATATATCCACCCAAACATTGGAAACCCTGGAAAATAGTATTGTTTCTGTCAACGATGCATATGATCTCGCCTGCCGGTTATCGAAAAAATGCAACATCCCCACCACTCAAGCCAGCGGTCCTTTCAAAAAAGGGGACGTTCAATCTTTTTGGTTGACGAATACGGATAATGCAAAAAGCTTCCAAATCAATGCCACCCTGCAATATGTCACCAATCATGCTTATTTTTGGGTGGAAAAGGGAGTTGATTACAGTTCAAACGATGCCAAAAATTTATTAAACACTTTTGAAAATAAAATTTATCCCACAGACAGGGAATTTTTTGGAAGTGAATGGACGCCTGGGGTGGACAACGACCCACACATCTATCTTGTTTATGGGCGCGGAATTGGCACTTCGGTGGCGGGATATTTTTCCTCCCCCGACGAATATAATTCCCTGGCTCACAAATATTCAAATGCTCATGAAATGTTCGTTTTTAATGCCGATAACTCCCCATTAAACGATCAGTACACCTACGGCGTTCTGGCTCATGAATTCCAGCACATGATCCACTGGAAACAGGATCGCAATGAAACTTCCTGGATGAATGAAGGATTTTCAGAAGTGGCGGTCTTATTGAATGGTTATTCGGTGGGTGGAGCGGACCTGGAATTCGCTTCAAACCCTGATATGCAGTTAACCGACTGGGGACCAGACCCTGGAACCAATGGTCCTCATTACGGAGCCAGTTTTCTCTTCCTGACTTATTTCCTGGACCGGTTTGGCGAAAACGCTACCAAAGCTCTTGTGAAAGACCCGCAAAATGGAATGGATAGCGTGGATGACATTTTAAAATCCATCGCGGCTGTTGACAAGCAGAGCAACAAACCCATTACAGCCAACGATGTCTTCATGGACTGGGTTACCACCAATTATGTATTGAACGGTAGTGTGGGTGATGGTCGCTATGTTTACCATAATTATCAGAATGCGCCAAAGGTTTTTGATACGACCACCATCGCGAACTGCCCGGATTCGCTGAATGCCAATGTCAACCAGTATGGAACTGATTATGTTCATTTCACCTGCCCTGGCGAACACACACTCAAATTCGAAGGGGCTACCCTGACGGGTTTGCTGCCAGTGAACCCGCTCTCTGGAAAGGAAGCTTTCTGGTCGAACAAGGGGGATGAATCGGATATGACCCTGGATCATGAATTTGATTTAACCAAGGTCACAGGACCCGTGACTTTAAAATATCACACCTGGTATGATCTCGAAAAAGATTACGATTATATTTTCCTGGAATCTTCGCTGGATGGCGGAAAAACATGGGACATCCTGAAAACCCCTTCGGGTACGGACGCAAACCCATCAGGTAATTCTTATGGGTGGGGATATAACGGAAAATCAAATGGTTGGATTGAAGAGGATATTGATTTAAGCCAATTTAAAGGCAAGAAAGTTCAAATCCGATTTGAATATGTGACCGATGCCGCTGTAAATGGAGAAGGCATGCTGCTGGATGATATTTCCATCCCTGAAATCAATTATTCCACCGATTTTGAAAGCGATGATGGTGGCTGGAAGGGGAATGGTTTTGTGAGGGTCGACAACAATTTACCACAGACTTTCCGGCTGGTAATGGTCAATAACAACGGTCCAATCACCGTTCAAAATATTGATGTGAATTCAGACCAGACCGCGGAAATCAAGATGGATCTAAGCGATGCCACGTTGATCGTGAGCGGTACCACCAGGTTTACCCGGGAGCTTGGGAATTACGCCATTACGGTCAAATAATCATCATCAGCCGTAACCCAGGGTAAAAAACCAACTATTCCTGGCAGACTGCGAAGGAGACGAAAATGGACCTCAATCTGATCATTTCACCGGATAACCTGATCAAACTTGTTCTTGCGATTCTATTCGGCGGCTTCCTGGGAATTGAAAGGCAATTACACGCCAAGGCAGCCGGTTTTCGGACCATTACTATCATTACCATTGGCTCGACTTTGTTCACAATCCTGTCCCTGACCTTCAAAGACAATCGCATCATCGCGAATATCGTGCCAGGGATCGGTTTTTTGGGAGCGGGTGTTATTCTATTAAACGATAGACGCGTGACCGGGCTCACAACCGCAGCTTCCATCTGGGTTGCCGCAGCCATCGGTTCTGCTATAGGAGTTGGGGATATTGGACTGGCGCTTGCGTTCACAATTGGGGTTTTGTTCGTCTTAAGGGGATTCGTAAAAATTGAAGAGATGATTGATGTCCTGGGTGGAGAAATACGGAACTATGAGATCCAATGCAAAGCCGGTGATTATCAATCGGGGAAAATCGAAAATGCCTTGAAGCAATTCAACCTGACCATCAATGAAAAAAGGCTGATGAAGGACAGCCCGGAAATATTGGCGCTGTCATATGTAGTCAGAGGCTCGATCCACAATCACAACAAATTTTCTGAATTAATGATGGCGGATATAAATATTCTCGGTTTGAGATATTAATTCTGAGCGGAAAATCGATCAGATTATTGCTTTTGCAATAATTTCGGCACAAGCCAGGGAGTATTCGCCACCCGTGCCGGTTTGGACGTCAGTATCCCACCAGGCAGATAGAATCGCGTGGCATAACCCCCAATCCCGAATGCGTTCCCGGGCAAATCCAAGGCGTTCGCCAAGAATGGCAATCCTTCGTTCCGTCTGTGAAATTGCAGCCGGTAGGTAAGGAAAATCTGGGATTGGGTTAATGAGGAGAGGTCCACATTCATATTCTGGTGGTCCGATGACTCCCTTTGGATCGATTGCAACCCAGCCACGCTTGGAGGACAAAATATTGAAGTGATGAAGATCCCCGTGGATCAGGGCAGGCGGGCTTGAATCAGCAAACAAAGCGGGAACCAAACTTTCAACTCGTGAGAATAATTCTTCAGGGAAATAGCCCGTTCCTCCCGAAAAAGCCGGGCGGAGACCATCCAACCCGGCGAACCAATCCCTTAACTTGATCAGGGAACTATTTTCAGGCACTGAGCGCCAGAGGATTTTCATGACATCGCAAGCGATGTGGGTCCGCAGATCATCATTTTCCACTGAAACCAGCATTTCCCCTGGAGTTAACTTTTCCAATAAAAACATGCCATGCTCAATATCCTGCTCGAGGAGCTGCACGCAACCCTTTCCGTCAAAATATTCGAGCGAGGTCAGTTGACTGATTAATTCATGTTGGGGAACCCCAATTTTTAATACCACAGGCAAACTGTCATTTTGAACCGCTGCAGTGACATAGTTATAAGAAAGCAGCATGGGCTGACCAATGGTTAAATTCCATTTTTGCTCAGCAAGCGTGATGATATCCGGTAAATCAATCAGCCATTGATCGCCACTGCTGCCAAAGGCATTATGAATATTTTTGACAAATATTTGAGGGTAATCCATCCTGTTATCCCTTTGACCCATAATAAAATCCAGGTGGATGAAAGTTTGTCGCGTCCACCTGGATTTAAGAATTTTTTACTTTTTAAAAAACCTGTTTTTGACGAATTTAGCGGGGACACATCCTCAAATCAATCCTGAATTGCCTGGCGCTCAATTCGAGGTCCAGCCCACATAATTTTATCCGCACTCGGATTAACATTGGAAATCACCGTCAAAATAATTTTGACATTTTTTCCAGCTAAAGATGTCAAATCCACATCAATATTTTTATTACTTCCATCGTTAATTTCTGCACCTTTCCAGAGGGTGATAATCTGGCCGGTGCCTATCTGGTAATCAAGGCGAACGATTGCGGAGCAATTAGTTTCATCGTATTTGCACCCAACCGAAGCCTTAAAGTGGTCGCCGCTGTTGACTTTGTAGGCAGGGAAGTAGCCCTGAATATATCCATTTTGAACATTTTGGGGCACCATAAGAAGTCCCAAGCCATTATAAATTGTTCCATTTTCAAGTTTTGGATGGTCTACGCGCGTCATATAACCCGCATTGGTACTGGGGCTGGGACACGGCAATATACCCGCGTTCGTGCGCCAAACCGCATCACAGTAATTCGCTGCAAAATTATAAACAGTGACCACCTGTGTTCCAACCTTGATGGACACCCAAAACGGATCCGAGGCAGTACTGCCAACACCGAACAAATCTCCACTCTTTGAACGCAGCATCCAATAGCCCTTATAAGTCCCGCTCGTGGAGGGTGCGATTAACTGGATGGAAACATCCACGATTTCTCCCGGGCTGACACTTTCAGGCAAAGTTACATTAGCAGCGCCATTCATGGCATTTCCATTGGAAAATGCCAATCCATAAGAAGTGGTCCATGTGCAAGTGCCAATATTTTTCAATCTCCATGTTTTGGTAAATTGGGCACCTGGGGCTATTATCGTTCCATCCGGGATGGTCACATCCTTAATAAAAGATGCCCAATTACAGAGGGAAGCAACCTGGGTGTTGATTGCTGTGCCGGGCACCTGAGTTGCTGCTGGCTGAGGGGTTGGAGTTCCACCATAAGGAGTAATTGAAGCAACGGGGGTTGCTGAAACAAGCGTGGGAAATGGGATTGTCGCTGAAGGCGTTAAGGTCCCGGCAACTGCCTGTGTTCGCAGGGCTTCGAGTGTGCTCGCCTGGGAAGTGTAAACAGCCTGCAAGGTTGACGCCGCATTGGGTGTCGCTGCAGGAAGATTGCATCCTGTCAGGATCAAACCAAATGCCACTCCCACTGAAATAATTTTGAATATTTTGCGCATGCCAATCTCCTTAATGGAAATTAATTCCATCTTTAAGACGATAGGTGCCACCTGATTGTTCCCCTATAAAACCAGATCGGTGCTGCTGCAAAATTAAGGGCAGTTCAATGCCGCCCGACCGAACTGTTGATTATTCGGCTGATCGATAAAGAGATCCATCCATATATTAGTGAGGGTTGTCACCCAGGTATAACTGATTTGTTTTGTTCCTGCCGCGCTGAAAGAAAGCGTCCCGCTATTATCCGGGGAGGTGGAATTGTCGCTTCGGATCCAGGTGAAATTCACCACACCCGGGTTATTTACGGTAATTTGGGCGGTGATGACATAATTTGAATTTGCCGCGTTGCAATCTCCAGTGTGGACAACTGAAAATCCAACGTCTGTTACCGAAAAACCATCCGAGCCGGGGGTGACGGTCACCCCAACCCCCGCCTGGACTTTGATATCGACATAAAACGATTGTCCAGCTGCCCCGCCAATCACTGGCAGCCTCGTCCCAACTCCATTGGAAATGCCCCAGAATCCGCGGTAACTTCCAGCGCTTTCTGGTGCGATCAAACTCACTGAAATATCAATGGAATTTCCAGGAGTGACCTCGGCAGATAAATTCTGGATTTTCGTCCCGCCCATTAAATCGCCGGAATCAAAAACCAGGGAGTAGGAAGTCGTCCATGTACAGGCGCCGATATTTTTCAGGCGCCAGGTTTTAATGAAGGCGGAACCAGCAGGAATAATGGAACCATCATTAATGGTCACGTCCTGAATGAATTGAGCCGCATCACAGGATTTTGTCGGGATGACCTGCGGAGGATTGGTGGCAGCCGGAGTTGCAGTCTGCTGAATGATGGTTGGAGTACTAATTGGCAGGTTGGTTGGGAACTCAATCGTTGCGGATGCACGGGAGGCATTTAATTCGGCATTTTGCGTCAGTTTCGCCTCAACCGTTTTTGCGGCTGCAGTAAAAACGGCGCCAGGGCTGGTTTCACCGCTTGGTTTGGAGGATGGCAGATTGCATGAACTCAACAATAAAACAGCCAAAATCAGAATAGAAGTAATCCGACGTTTTTTCATTTCATTGATTTTCCTTAAATAGAATTTTACTCCACAACCAAGGGATTAATTCATAAACAAAAAGGATGCCTGATTGGCATCCTTTAATATTTTTCGAGAAATTAGAGTATGACTAGGAAAGTTCCTCAAAAACCTCACCACCGCTGGTTTTCTTCGCGCGGTAAGTAATCCGTCCGCGGCTCAGATCATAAGGGGACATTTCCACTTTGACCCGATCACCCAATAAAATGCGAATATAAAATTTGCGCATTTTGCCAGACAGATAAGCCAAAATCACATGGCCACTTTCGAGTTTGACTTTGAACTGGGTCCCGGGTAACGCTTCGACCACAATTCCTTCAACTACTAACTTGTCATCTTCCTTCGCCATACAAACCTCCGGTCATTTATTCAGTGACCTTCACATTACGCCGTTTGAGGCGGCGGATAGCCTTTTTGTCTTCCATGCGGCGCTGTTCGCTCTTGGAAATAAACCAGCGCTTGCGGCGCACCGTGCTAAGAACACCACTTTTCACAATTTTCTTGCGAAAGCGCTTGAGTAAAGATTCCTGCGATTCATTGGAACGTAATACAACTAGCGTCATACGAAATCACCTCCCTTCGTGAAGGGGATAAAAAACTCGACTGTCCATGTGCGCAGCCGAGGCAGGGAGAATTTTCTGATTGAAAATAATTAAATCTTCAAAAGCAAACCTCCTGCGTACTTCTTGCCAATAGACACCGGTATCACTGGGTCTTAATAAAGAACAAAAAAAATTATACACCCAATCATGCCTGATGAAAAGACCTGGTTAAAAAGAAAGAGTCTCTTGGCGATGACCTACTCTCCCGGGAGGCTGCCCTCCAAGTACCATCGGCGCTGACGAGCTTAACTTCCGGGTTCGGGATGGGACCGGGTGTACCCTCGTCGCTCTAATCACCAAGAGACTGTTTTCACGTTTTTAGTGACAACTCATAATAGCGTCTCATACCTCGAAAAAGTATCAAGTTCTCCGTACCACACAGTTCAGTCCTCGACCATTAGTACAACTTAGCTCAATACATTACTGTACTTACACTTGCTGCCTATATAGCAGGTAGTCTACCTGCGGTCTTACTGGATTTCTCCATGAGGGATCTAATCTTAAGGCGAGTTTCCCACTTAGATGCTTTCAGCGGTTATCTCTGCCAGACATAGCTACCCAGCAATGCCGTTGGCACGACAACTGGCACACCAGAGGTCTGTCCACCCCGGTCCTCTCGTACTAGGGGCAGATCCTTTCAAATCCCTTACGCCCACAGCGGATAGAGACCGA